>NZ_SEBS01000001.1 GCF_004211145.1 Flavobacterium sp.
GGATAATTGACAATTAGATTCTTCTGATTTTTTTAATTGATAATGGATAATGGACAATTGACAATTGGATTCTTCTCTTGCGAGAAACTTTTCGTTCTATAATTAGCAATTGTCAATTATCAATTGTCCATTACTGATTGATGACTGAAACCCAAATTTTATAAATCGCCCTGAAATCGATTAATTCTCATTGCGCATCATACCTGAAAATCGACTCATTCGAACCGAGGTAACAATTGTCAATTATCCATTATCAATTGTCAATTGTCAATTAACCCAAGCTCATCAACATCTTTATAATCGGCGTACGATGAAACGATCACTTTCTCGCCTGCTTTCAATCCGTCGAGGACTTCGTAATATTCTGGATTCTCGCGTCCGATTTTGATTTTGCGGCGTTCGGCTTTGTTCCCGTCAACCACAAAAATCCATTTGCCGCCCGTGTCCTGGAAAAACTGTCCTTTGTTAATCACGAGCTGTTTTTCTTTGGCCGATAAAATTAATCGCACACCGAAACTCAAACCTTGCTGCAACATCAATTCCTGTTTTTGAACGAATGCGAGCTCGACCTGGAAACGCCCGCCTTTTACTTCGGGGAGCACTTTGATTACGGTAACGTCGAGCGATTTTCCTTTATATTCGATGTTTCCTTTTTGCCCGACGGCGACTTTCTCGAGATAGAATTCATCGACGTCGGCGACCAATTTGTAGCCTTTGTGCAAATCGATTTTCCCGATGCTTTCTCCGGCCTGGTAGGTTTTCCCGATGATCGGTTCGAAAGAGGTCAACGTTCCCGATTCGGTCGCGGTAATCAGGAAATTTTTCTTGTTGTCACGCAGGATATCCAAACTTTTTTCCATCGTCGCGATCGAACGGTCAATTTGGGCGATCTGGATGCGATTACTGTGCTTCTCGCGGTTGACACTTTCTTTGATCTGGTTGCGACGCTCGGTTTGGTAGCGGAAATTCTCCTCGAACGAATTCCAGTCGTTTTTCGAGATCACGTCTTTCTCGAACAGCTTTTTATTGAGTTCGTACAAGCGTTTCGCGTCGTTGAAATCGTGTTCGATGCTCGCCAGATCCTTGATCAATCCCAATTCCTGGTTTCGGATATTCAATTTGCCCGAATTCAAATTGTTCATCTGTTCGATGATTGCGGTTTCCTGCGTCATATAATTCAGTTCCGAATTCGGGTTGTACATCTTAACGAGCGCCTGGCCTTTCTCAACGTGTGTTCCGTTTTCGGCAAAAATTTCCTGTACCGATCCGCCTTCGACGATATTGACGAACATCGTGTGCAACGGTTCGACTCTGGCTTCGAACGTCAGGAAATCTTCGAAATATTCGTTCGATACGGTTTTGATCATGACTTCAGACGCGTTTACATCGAGCGAACGTTTGTTCGAAAACGATAGATACGCCATGAGCGAAAACGCCAAAAAAATTACGCCTGCAATGGTCGCTACCTTAAATTTTTTACTTTTACGAGTAATGACAGTATCCATCTTTTTAATTGTTTTCGCATAGCCTTTTGGCATTATCGTGCCACGCAATTATAAACGCTTAATAAGTTGATTGTCAGTTATTTATTTTTATTACTATTATTTATTGTGTCCGAAATCGGACAGTGATCGTTCACTATCGGACAACCGAACCAACATGAGGAAAAAACAGGCCACGATTATTGTCACCGACGACCAGGAAGAAATTCTTTTTGCTGCGAAAATGGTGCTCAAAAAACACTTTGAGACGATTTTTACGACGAGCAATCCGCGTACTTTATATCAGCTTCTGGCCGAAAACCAAGCCGACGCTGTTTTGCTCGACATGAATTACCGGATCGGGTTCGAAGATGGGCGCGAAGGCATCCATTGGCTGCGCGAGATCACGACTTTATATCCGAACACGTGCGTGATTTTGATGACGGCTTTCGGGAAGATTGAAACCGCCGTCGAAGGCATAAAAATCGGTGCGTTCGATTATATGATGAAACCTTGGGAAAACCAGAAGTTGCTCGACGTGGTTGAAAAAGCGGTGTCCGAAAGCCGACGCCGACAAAAGAAACCCATCGAATTCTCAGGCGAAAAATCGTATTTCATCGGAACGTCACCCAAAATAAAACAAGCGTATTCCATTGCCGATAAAGTCGCCAAAACCGACGCGAACGTTTTGCTTTTGGGCGAAAACGGAACCGGAAAATACGTGTTCGCCGAATACATCCACACGAATTCCAACCGAAAAGCGATGCCATTCGTTCACGTTGATTTAGGCTCTCTGAGCGACAATTTGTTCGAGAGCGAACTTTTCGGTTATGCGAAAGGCGCGTTCACCGACGCGAAATCGGATACGGCCGGACGATTCGAAACCGCTCAAGGCGGAACGATTTTCCTCGATGAAATAGGGAATGTGCCGCTGCATCTGCAGTCGAAATTGTTGTCGGTGCTGCAAACGAAAACCGTGGTTAGATTGGGCGAGAGCAAACCCCGGGCGCTCGACGTTCGGATTATCGCGGCGACGAACATCGACATCGCGCAAGAAGTGAAAAAGAAAAACTTCCGCGAGGATTTGTTTTACCGAATTAATACGATGGAAATCACGTTGCCGCCGTTGCGCGAACGGAAAGCCGATATTTTGCCGCTCGCCGAATTCCTGTTATCGGACAAGGCCGAGAAATACAACATCCGAAATCTTGAATTCGCGACTGAGAATCTGAATTGGCTTGAGAATTATCCGTGGCCCGGGAATATCCGCGAGATGGAGAATAAGATCGAACGCGCCGTGATCTTGAACGAGGACGGGAAAATTTCAGTCACCGATCTCGATATTTTCGATTACACGCCCGAGGTGAAACTCGAGGACGATTCGCCTTTGAGCGACATGGAAAAACACGCGATCGAGAAGGCGCTCGTCAAACATTCGGGTAATATTTCAAAGACGTCGGAAGAACTCGGACTGTCGCGCGCTGCGTTGTACCGACGCATGGAAAAGTACAGCATCGCGAACAAAAACGGTAACTGATGCGATTTCACACGGCACTTTTCATACGGATTTTCTTTATCATCGCTTTGCTCGGCCTGGGCGCGTTCCTGGTTTTCGGGAAAATGCCGTACAATGCTTTTTTCGCGATTTTCCTCAGTGGATTATTCCTGTGCGAGTTGTACTTTTTCACGAGAAACCGCACGTTGATTTACGACAAGACGATCCTGTCGATCCTGCACGAGGATTTTTCGTCGGAATTGCCCGAGAATTACAAGTCCGGAAATTACGCAAACCTGTATCAACTCTACCAAACCACGCGCACGCGACAGTTCGAGATGTCATCGCGCGAATTGGTTTTCACGTCTATTTTGGACAACGTCGATACCGCGATCCTGATCCTGAAAAAGGACGGGAAAGGTCGTAGTATTTTCATGATGAACGACTATTTTTCAAAGTTGTTTGGCGTTCCGAAGTTTCGGAATTGGCAGCACTTGCGCGAGAAAATTCCATCGTTCGCGAGCCTTTTGGAAGATGGCGATTTTGCTGAAATGAAGTCGTCGGCTGAAATCCGATTGGACGAAGGCGAACTTCAAACGTTTTCGATCCAAACGTCGATTACCCAATCGTTCGACGATAATTATTACGTGGTGTTGCTCGACAGCATCCAAAAAGTCATCGAGAAAAAGGAGAAACAGGCTTGGGTGAATCTGATGAACGTGATCTCGCACGAACTCATGAATTCGTTGACTCCGATCCAATCGCTTTCGCAGAGTTTGAACGATATCGTGCAACAGGAAACGCCCGATGCCGATGACCTGAACGACATTCGCGAAGGTTTGTCGACGATCTTGAACCGAAGCAACCACTTGCAGTTTTTCGTGGAAAACTACCGCAAACTCACCATGTTGCCGACGCCTCAAAAATCGCCGGTCAACCTCAACCAATTGCTTCGGGAATGCTTGCATTTCATGAGCCCGATGTTGAAACAGGACGGGATTTCAGTTCAGAACGATGTGAATATCATGAATTCGGTTTTAGTCGATTTCCGTCAGATGGAACAGGTTTTCATCAATTTGTTGACCAATAGCATTTTGGCACTGAAAGACAAGGCTGAAAAGGAAATTTTCCTGACGTCTTGGAGTGAAAGCAACCGACTTTTCATCTCGATTTCAGACACGGGCAAAGGAATCGAAAAAGAAATTCGCGACAAGATCTTCCTGCCGTTTTTTACGACTCGCAAAGACGGAGCGGGAATCGGGTTGACGCTTTCGAAAAACATCATCGAAGCGCACGGTGGCTATTTGAGTTATGCGCCTCGCGATGGGAAAACGGAATTTGTGGTTTGTTTGCTTGTTTAATTTTGTCTGTTTCTCCGTTTTAAAGTTTAGCGTTCACGCTACTTCGCACCAACCCGAAATGCTAAGCTCGAAACAGATCAATTCACGAACTGGTTTCGGTATTCATTCGGCGTGAAGCCGGTTTCTTTTTTGAACAACCTCGAAAAGTACGGCGGATTCTCAAAACCTAGTGAATACGCGGTTTCAGCGATCGTGATGGCTGAGGATTGCAAAATGTTTTTGGCTTCGGACACTAAAAAGATGTGAATGAGTTCGAGTGCGGTTTTTCCGGTTTCCTGCCGCAACAAATCGGTTAGGTAACGCGGGGAAACGTTGAGTTTGTCGGCCATCGTCTTTACGCTCGGCAGTCCGTCGAGTTTGAGTTGGCCTGATTCGAAATACGTCTGCAACATCGCATTGAATCTGGAGACCGTCGCGCCTGAAAGTTCGGATCTGTTCAAGAATTGCCGCTTGTAGAATCGCTGGGAATATTTAAGGATCGAATCGATGTGCGTCAAAATGATGTCGCGGCTGTATTCGTCCTGATTGTTCAGGTATTCGGTTTCGATTTTGTGGTAAAGTTCCCAGATGAGTTCTTCCTCCTTGGGCGACAAATGCAGTGCCTCATTGGCCTCGTAGTCGAAATAGCCGTATTTTTTGATCTCGTGATGCAACGCGTGCCCGTTCAAGTAATCCTGATGGATGAACATCAGGAAACCTCTTTCCTCGAGTTCGATGTCTTTGATTTCGATTATCTGGTTGGGTTTGAAGAACGATAGCGAACCGTTCTCGTGATCATACTTTGTTCGGCCGTAACCGATAAATCCCGATTTCAGTTTCTTGAATCCGATGACATAAAAATCGCCCGTGAACGCGCCTTCCACGACACTGCAAACGTCCTGATGTTCACAGAAAACGAGTCCGAGCAATGGATTTTCGGGCAACGTGAAACCCGAAGCGCGATGTACGTCCGAGATTGTCTTATAATGTTTCATGATCTCAAATTAAAAACGGCAGCGGGACGTAACGCCACGCTGCCGTAAAGTTAGTGAATGATACGGATTTACGCTCCGTGCGCGGCGACGGCGACGTCATTCCAGGTTTGCCAAGTGTCGAGACGTTCCTCGTAAACTTGTTTCGCCCACGGCAACGTGTGTTTCCCGAGGAAGAGTCGCAACGGCGGATTCTTTGAATCGATGAGTTTCAAGACCGCTGCCGACGTCGCTTCAGGATCGCCGAAAAGGCCTTCCTGCGCATTGGCTTCGTTGAATGAGTTTCGGACATCGTCGTACACACTCATGTGTTGGGTGTGGTTTGAACTCGGGCCGGCCCAATCCGTGCTGAAACCGTTCGGTTCGATCATGGAAACGTTGATTCCGAATCCTTTTACTTCCTGTTGCAACGTTTCGCTGATGCCTTCGACGGCGAATTTCGAAGCGTTGTAAATGCCCAATAATGGCAATGTTACGACTCCCAGGATGCTTGAAACCTGGACGATGTGCCCGTGTCCTTGCTCGCGGAAAATCGGCAATGCGGCTTGCGTTACCCAAAGAAGACCGAATACGTTGGTTTCGAATTGCGCGCGCGCTTCAGCCTCAGATGTTTCTTCGATGGTTCCGAACAGCCCGAAACCTGCGTTGTTGATCACGACATCGAGCGAACCGAAATGGTCTTTCGCTTTTTGGACGGCCGCAAAACTTTCAGCTCTGTTGTTGACGTCGAGTTTGATCGGCAAGACTGAATCGCCATAGGTTTTGACGAGATCCTGCAAATCGTCGAGATTTCTTGCTGTGGCGGCAACTTTATCGCCGCGTTTCAGGAATGCCTCGGCCCATAATTTTCCGAAACCTCTTGATGCTCCTGTTATGAGAAGTGTTTTTGACATGACTTTGTGTTTTAAAATTATAGGACAAAGTTATGTTCGGAGCTTTCGTCGGGACGTATACAAAAACGCGGATTGGTGATACAAAACAACGAGGGTTTGGCTGCGCCGTTTAGAGTTTAGGGTTTCACGTTACCGAAAACGTAAACCGGAACTCGAAACAACTATTGTATTTCGGGAGCCCAGAAGTGCTTCTCAAAATCAACCACCTTATTGTCGCGAACTTCTACGCCTTCGCTTTCCAATAATTGCTGCATGAGATTCGTGCCTTCAAAATGGTGTTTTCCCGTGAGCAATCCGGCGCGGTTTACGACGCGATGTGCCGGAACATCGTCGCGTCCGCCGCAAGCATTCATTGCCCAGCCGACCATTCGTGCCGATCGTGCCGAACCGATCGTCTTTGCGATGGCGCCGTATGACGTGACTTTTCCGTACGGGATTTGGCGTGCGATGTCGTAGACGCGTTCGAAGAAATTCTCGTCCTTCACTGGTAATAATATTGGATGACGTTGCACAGCGTGACGAATGCGATCAACGCGGTCACCGACCCGATTATGTAGTTCATGTTTTTGGTGATCGAGCCCGTCTTGTGTTCCATTTTTCTAAAGAAGGTCACGAAACAGTAGAATCCGAACATGGTCCCGAGTAGAATTCCGAATACGAAAGCGAGAATGAACGGTTTGTCGAACGAGAAAACTTTGTAGGAAGCGAGCGTCAGGCTGAGGAAAACGTAAAATGGAATTGTCAGGAAATTAAGCGCCGACAACAACATTCCCATGAAGAACCGACTGCGTTTGCTGTGCAGTTTCAGCGCGCTTTTTTTCGGGACCGACGCTTTTGCGAAGAAGAAAAAATAAATGGTCAAGCCCGTGAAGATCGCGAGTCCTGTCTCTCTCAACAGGATAATAATTTCAGGATGGCGATCGAGGAATTCGGCGAAAACTATGGCCAGAAAACTTTGGAACGCCAATATGATCGCGGCTCCGAGCGCAAATACAAACGCCCGTGTCTTGCCTTCGTTGCGACTGATTTTTGCGGCCGTCATGTTCAGCAAACCCGGCGGAATTATCCCGACCGTTGAGGCGAAAAAGCCCATGAACATCGACAGCGCATATTGCATCCTACTTTATTTTGAATCGAATATACGTAATTGGCTTGTCCTGTTCCAAATAAAATTGTTCGTAAAACGTCTGGATTCCAGTTACTTCCTCAGGCGCGCCTTCGTTCGTGTAGATATTGTGGTTCGCATACAGGACTTCGTGGCCTTGCCCGTGAAGCAGGCCGAGCGTGTAGCCGTGCATGAATTCGGAGTCGGTTTTGAGATGCACGATTCCGTCAGCCGAAAGGATTTTCCTGTAACGCGCCAGGAATTCCATGTTGGTCATTCTATGTTTGGTGCGCTTGTATTTGATTTGCGGATCGGGAAACGTGATCCAGATTTCGCTGACTTCGCCCTCGGCAAACAGTTTGTCGATGAGTTCGATCTGGGTTCGAAGAAATGCCACGTTTTCAATTCCGTTTTCGACGGCTGTTTTCGCGCCTCTCCAAAATCGCGCGCCTTTGATGTCGATTCCGATGAAATTCTTTTCAGGAAATTTTTGGGAAAGCGCGACTGAGTATTCGCCTTTTCCGCAGCCGAGTTCGAGTACGATCGGGTGGTCGTTTTTGAAATATTCCTGATTCCATTTGCCTTTGAGTGCAAATTCGTCATTCAATATCGTGTCTCTTTCGGGTTGGATCACGTTTCCGAAGGTTTCGTTTTCGCGGAATCGTCTCAGTTTGTTCTTGCTTCCCATGGTTTTGCGATTAAGGCGCACAAAAGTAGGGTAATTTTAGTAAGCATAAAAGTCTGGGATAAATTGGTTTTGTTGGGAAGCCGATTGAAATCAGGACCCTGACAGGGTAAAATAAAAATTTATTGAAACGCACGTTACATTTTTTATGTCAAAAACGTTAAATTCTACCCACGTCACACTCTCTTAATATTTTAGCAAACCTTACAAAATATACCACATCCAAAATCTTTCTATCTTGCCGCGAAATCTACGGCAATGCCTGAAAAGAATAAGTCGCGAAACATACTCGTGGCACCGCTCAATTGGGGACTTGGACACGCAACGCGTTGCATCCCCGTCATCAAAGCCCTCGAAGAAGAAAATTACATCCCGATTTTGGCGTCGGACGGCGTCGCACTTGATATGTTGCGAAAGGAATTTCCGCATTTGCGCACGATCGAACTTCCATCGTACAAAATCGAATATCCAAAAGATGGCGAGGATTTCAAATGGAAATTGCTCAAAGGAATGCCTCGCATGATCGAAGCGGTCGTGGCCGAAAAGAAACTCGTCAAGAAATTGGTCAAGGAACTCGACTTGTGCGGCGTAATTTCAGACAACCGGTTGGGCGTGATATCCAAAAAAGTGCCGTCGGTTTTCATCACGCATCAACTCAATGTGCTCACGGGGAATACGAGTTGGATCACGGGGAAATTGCACCGACAGATCATCAAGAAATACTCGGAATGTTGGGTTCCCGATTTCCAGGAAAAACCGAATCTGACAGGAAAGCTCGGGCATCTGAAACAACCTGATTTCCACATAAAATACATCGGGCCGCTGAGTCGTTTCGAGAAAAACGAGATCCCGAAGAAATACGAACTCATGGTTTTGCTTTCAGGTCCCGAACCTCAACGGACTTTACTCGAAAACCGACTCAAGAACGAAGTGAAATTATACGGCAAAAAAGTCGTCTTCGTGAAAGGAAAGATCGAGCCCGAACAAAAAACCGAAACCTGCTCGAACGTCACGTTCTACAACTACATGACCACGAAAGAGCTCGAGAAAACCATAAACGAAAGCGAAATGGTGTTGTGCCGATCGGGTTACACGACGGTCATGGATTTGGCGAAACTCCAAAAGAAATGTTTCTTTATCCCGACTCCGGGCCAATACGAACAGGAATATCTCGCGAAAAAACTAAAACGCGACGGCTTGGTTCCGTTTGCGAAACAGGATGAATTCCGATTCGAGAACCTGCTTGAAGTGGATTTGTTCAAAGGATTGCCGCCCGTGGAAGATAACATCCATTGGAAGAATTTATTTTGCCTTTTCGAGGGTGAATGAAAATTCGGAGCCTTTCCCGAAATCACTCTTGACGTAAATCTTCTGGTTGTGCGCCTCGATCAGGTGTTTCACGATCGACAATCCGAGGCCTGAACCGCCCGCGTCACGCGAACCGCTTTTATCGACTCGGAAGAAGCGTTCGAACAAGCGCGGGATGTACTGCTTTTCAATACCTTCGCCGTTGTCGTTGATGCGCACGATGATCTTGTCGTCGGTCAAATCTTCGATCGAAACTTCAGTTGAACCTTTGTCCTTGCCGTATTTGATCGAATTCATGACAAGATTTATGAGCACTTGTTCGATTTTTTCCTTGTCGGCGGTGACTTTGATCGGCATGCTGTAACGTTGGTCGAACAACAGCAAGATGTCTTTTTTGTTCGACTCGATCTCGAGCAGATCGAAAACGTTCTGGATGAGTTTCACGATGTCGAATTCGTGTTCTTCCAAAACCAGGTCGCCCATTTCGAGTTTGGCGATCATGTCGAGGTCGTTCACGATGTAGATCAATCGCTCGACTCCTTTCTCGGCGCGCTCGAGGTATTTTTTACGCACCGATTTGTCGTTCAACGCACCATCGAGCAACGTCGACAGATAACCTTGTACGGTAAACAAAGGCGTTTTCAACTCGTGTGAAACGTTGCCCAGGAACTCGCGTCGGTAGTCTTCGCGGATGCGCAACATCTCGATTTCCATCTTCTTGTCGGTGGCGAATTTCTTGACCTCGCGCGTGAGCGTCGCCATATCGGTCGTCACGGGTTGGTCTTTGAACGTGCTCGCATCGAGGAAGGAAACGTCGTCGTAGATTCGTTTGACGCGCCTATAAATGAATTTTTCGACGCGATATTGCAAAACGAAAAAAGAAAATGCGCCCACCGAGAGCGCAAAATATAAACAAGGTACAAGCGAAAATTCAAAAAGCAACCAGGTGATGATGCCGAACAATCCTGTCGAAAACAAAGTGATGTATAACGATGACTTTACGGCAAAACGGTATGTTTTCTTGAATTTTATCGCCATTTATACTTCAATCTTGTAGCCGACGCCTTTGATCGTCTTGAACAGCTCTTCACCGATTTTCTCGCGCAGTTTGCGAATGTGGACGTCGATCGTCCTGCCGCCAACGATGACTTCGTTACCCCAGACTTTGTCGAGGATTTCCTCGCGCTTGAATACTTTTCCGGGTTTTGATGCGAGCAGGTAGAACAATTCGAATTCTTTGCGAGGCAAGATGATTTCCTTGTCGTCCTTGACGATCTTGTATTCTTCGCGGTTGATTTCGATGCCGCCAACGTTCAAGGTTTCAGGATTTTTGCCTTCGTCCTTCAGGCGACGCAACAATGCTTTGACTTTGCTGACAAGCAATTTCGGCTTGATCGGTTTGGTGATGTAATCGTCGGCGCCGGCGTCAAAACCTGCGACCTGGGAATAATCTTCAGAACGAGCGGTCAAAAAAGTTATGATAACGTTACTGAGTTCGGGAATCTTGCGAATCGCTTCGGTCGCTTCCATGCCGTCCATTTCGGGCATCATGACATCCATAATGATGAGTTGAGGCAACTCTTTTTTCGCCTTCGCGATGGCTTCGCGGCCATTCTCGGCGGTTGATATCTGATAGCCTTCCTGAGCGAGGTTGTAGCCCACAATTTCCAGGATGTCCGGTTCGTCGTCGACCAATAAAATCCTGATTTCTTTTTTCTTCATGTTAGTAGAAAGTTGGGTTTGCGGCTGTAAAAGTAAAGATAAAAAAATCCGTCAAATGGCGGTTAACCATTATTTAATATGTTAACAATTAGGTAATCTTAAGCCAACTAAAAGGTAACGGGCGCGTAACATCGCCTTTAAAAGCGCACCCGTACTTTGCGCCAAAATAAAAAACAGACATTCTGATGAGAAATCAACTCACACTTTTATTGGTATTGCTTTTTTCGGCGATCGGATTTGCCCAAAAGGGAACCGTTACGGGAACGCTGACCGATAAAGACCTTAACAACGAACCGCTTCCATTTGCGAACGTCATCGTTAAAGGTACAACTAATGGAACGACTACCGATAACGACGGAAAGTACACGCTCATGCTCGAGCCTGGAACGTACGTTATCGAATTCAGCTTTTTGGGTTATGAGACTTTAACGGAAAACGTCACCGTGGTTGCGGGACAAACCGTAACCGTGGACAAAGTCCTGGGCGCCGGAAGTTACACGCTTCAGGACGTTAAAGTACAATCGCAGGTGAATCGCGAGAAGGAATCGGCGTTGCTTTTGGAACAACAAAAATCGGTTACGATCACACAACAGATCGGAGCCCAGGAATTGACGCGAAAAGGTGTCAGCGACGCGGCCGCGGCCGTTACCAAAGTGACCGGAATTTCACGTCAAGACGGAGCCAGCGGAATCTATGTCCGCGGATTGGGCGACCGTTATAACAGCACGACGTTGAACGGATTGCCGTTGCCATCAAACGAACCGACGAACAAAAACGTTTCGTTGGATTTGTTTTCGACCGACGTTATCCAATCGGTGGGCGTTTCCAAAACCTGGTATACCGATTTATATGGTGACGTTGGCGGCGCGAACATCGACATCGTTTCCAAAGAACACAGCGGGAAAACGAAATTGAACATCGAAGTCGGAAGCGGCATCAACAGTTACGCGTTCGACAGCAACAATTTTAAAGTGGCCGACGGCATACAGAAATCAGGTTTCTTCGACGTTAAAAAACCGAACGATCTCACGACGTACCAATTCGAAAACAAATGGACGCCGGGCCGCGATTCGAATCCGGTCGACATGAACCTTGGGATTTCAGGCGGAACGAGCTTTAAGGTCGGTGAAGAAGGAAAACTGAATGTTTTCGGGACGGCTTCATTCGAGAACGGTTACAACCTTAAGAAAGGTAGCCAGCTCAACATCGGGAACACGAACGACAACATCATCGAGAATTTCTTCGACGTCAACAAATACGAGTACAGCACGAAAACGACAGGAATGGCGAATTTGGCGTACCGAATCAACAAAGACCACAAGATCAAATTCAACACGGTTTTCATCAACGCTTCAAGAAGCAGCGTGAACGAATATGATTTCACGAACGAGAACGGATCGCCGAGTTTCACGCGACAAACCATCAACGAGCAGAACAAATTGTTCGTAAACCAATTGCTTGGCGAGAACAAACTTTCAGATCGTTTGGATTTGGATTGGGGCGCGTCTTTCGGGAAAATCACATCAGAAATGCCGGATCGTTCTACAATCGTCTTGGTTGAAGGCGCGAACGGATTCATTTTCAACACGAACACCCAGTCGACGAACAACCGTTATTTCCAGAAACTCGACGAGACTGAAATCTCAGGAAAAGCGGTCGCTGCCTACAAACTGTTCAAGAAAGCCGATTCGGACGAATACAAGGGAAAATTGACGTTCGGTTACAACGGACGTTTCAAGAAACGTGATTTCGAAGCGACGCAATACAACTTCCGCATCAACGGATCGGTTCCCGTGACTGAAGATACGGTTGACAGTTTCCTGAACGCGACGAACCAATCGCAGTCGAACAACGAGCAGAACACGTTCCGTATCCTAACAGGACGTAACGCGGGAAGTTTGGTGCCGTTTACGTACAATCCTGAAGTGAACATCCACACAGGTTTGGTGAACTTCGAACACTCGCCATCAGACAAATTCACGTACTCTATCGGTGTTCGCGCTGAAAAGGTATTGCAGGAAATGGAATGGGATACGAATATCGCGCTTCCCAACGTGAACTTCGACGATGCGAAAATCGACGAGCTTTACATTCTTCCTGTCGCGACCGTAAAATATGCGGTGAACGACAAATCGAACCTTCGTGCGGTTGCGAGCAAGACGTATACGTTGCCACAGTTCGTGGAGAAAGCGCCGTTCCGTTTTGAAGTGGTCGGTGAAAGTACGGTCGGTAATGCGTTCTTGAAACCGTCGGACAACTACAACCTCGATTTGAAATGGGAAATGTTCCCTGAAAAAGACGAGTTGATCTCGTTGACAGGTTTCGGAAAATACATCATCGACCCGATCTCAAAAGCGCGCCTGAACTCGGCTTTGAACGACAATACATTCGTGAACGCCGGCGACAATGCTTTCGTGGTCGGAGCGGAATTCGAAATCAGGAAGAACGTTTGGCAAGTAGAGGAAATCCAAAGCTTGAGCGTAGGTTTCAACGCGACATATATGTATTCGGAGCAAAAATTGAATTCGGAAAAAGTCGCTGCCGAAACCAACAATACGATTTCTGTAAGCTTCAACGGAGACAAAGACGGTTTGCAAGGTGCGTCGCCTTTGTTGTTGAACGCCGACGTTTCGTACCGCTTCGAAAAAGGTGATTTCCGCCCGACACTGACTTTGGTCGGAAACTATTTCCACGACAGGATCTACTCGTTGGGTAACATCCAATCAGGCGGAAACGTGATGGAAAAAGGGATCCCGACGTTGAACTTCATCTCGAGTTATGAAATCGGCGACCACTGGAACATCAGCTTGAACCTAAAGAATATCCTGAACGCTAAAATCGAGCGTTACCAGGAAAACGCGCAAGGTGATTTCACTACGTATTCTTACAAGACCGGATCTGACTTCAGCCTCGGCATCAAATACAGTATTTTCTAATTCGATCTCAGAATCTACAGGAACGAGCGGCTCAAAAGGCCGCTTTTTTCGTTTAACGCCGGCGCAACATTCGTAACGTTACGGTAACGATTTTTGCGCTTTAGAATAACCTTTAAATAAAATGAGGTTAACCGTGAAAAAGAATGTGTGACGCATCTTTGCGGTAATAAATCTAACAACGAAAATTACTCAAGAAAAATGAAAAAATTAGTATTAAGCCTAGCTATTTTGGCAACGATTTTCACAGGATGCGGAAGCGACGACAGTAACCCGGGACCTGTAGTTCCAACGACTGGAGAGCTTTCAGGAAACATCACTGAAGACATGACTTTGAACGCTGGAACTTTGTATACACTTAGAGGTGCAACTTACGTTAAAGAAGGCGTTACACTAACTATCCCTGCAGGAACACGCATCGAAGCTGATGCCGCTTTCCAGGAAGTTGCTTTCCTTGCCGTTGAAAAAGGTGGAAAGATCCTTGCTCAGGGAACTGCTGAAAACCCGATCGTTTTCACATCGAACGCTGCTTCACCTGCGCCACAGGATTGGGGAGGTTTGGTAATCTGCGGTAACGCTGTGACTAACTTGGGAACTAACGTTCAGGCAGAAGTTACAGGTTTGACTTACGGTGGAACAAACGCTGCTGACAACTCTGGTATTTTCTCGCATATCATCGTCGAGTACTCTGGAAACTTGATCAACGACGAAGCTGAATTCAACGGAGTTACTTTCTATGCTGTCGGTTCAGGAACAACTGTAAACAACATTTTGGTTTATCAAGGTTCTGATGACGGATTCGAGTGGTTCGGTGGTTCGGTAAATGCTACTAATTTGGCTGCTATCGGATGTCAGGATGATTCTTTCGACTGGACTGAAGGATGGAACGGAACTGCTTCCAACTTGTATTCAGACCAATCGACTGCTATCGCTGCTTCAGCTGACAGCCGTGGTGTAGAGGCTGACAACAATACTACGAACCCGCTTTTGGCTCCGATTTCTTCACCGACTTTGTCTAACATCACTTTGATCGGACGCGGACTTGCTGACGTAGCTAAAGAAGGTGGAATGTGGTTGCGTCGTGGAACTCACGCTACTGTAACGAATGCTTACATCGCCAACTTCAACAGTACGGCTTCAGGTGCAGGTTTCGGAATCAACTTTGACGGTACGGATTCACAGACTTTCTTTACTGCCAACCCATTGCAAAACGTAACGATCACTGACGTTACAACAGCCGACAACCTTTCAGGTGCAGGTTACCAAGCTACGACTACTGCGACAGGTGCAGGTTCAGGAGCGGCTCAACCAACTTGGATGGACTGGATGGGCTTGTAATAACTAGCTGATCATCAATAAAAAACGCCCCTTTATCGAGGGGCGTTTATTTTTGGCTTTATTTTTGGATTTACTTTTGTACTTTTACAAAACCAAATCACACCAATGGCAAAAAATTACTTTTATATTGTACTTTTCTTCCTTTTCTTTTCAGTAGCCGCATCGGCTCAGGAAGGTAAAGAGTTAGGTTTCTACCCTAACCCTGTGAGCAACGGTAAAATTTATATTACCTCTAAAACCGCTCTGGACAAGGAAGTTACCATCTTCAACGTACTCGGCAAACAGGTTTTGCAGCAAATGGTAAGCAAGGAGCTCAGCATCTCATCGCTTTCACCCGGAGTGTATATCGTAAAAATTAGAGAAGGCGAAACGATCGCCACGAGAAAACTGATAGTCAAGTAATTCTGACAGCAATCCCGAACGAAATTCGGGATTTTTTAATATATATTTTACATCGAAAAATTTCCTCGACAAAGATTAGTGGTTATCTTTGCAAAAAAAACGTACTAAATCTAATATGATGAAAAAAATCTACTCATTTACATTACTACTTGCATCTTTGGCCAGCTTCGCTCAGGCTACCGATGATTTTACAGGTGCAGAATCTTCTACTTTGGTTGACAATGGATGGGCGCACCACAGTGGAGCTACGACAGGTCAATTGATCACTATTGGTGGAAACCTGGCTTATGCAGGAATCTCTAACGGCGGAAACTCAACGATGATCGTTGCAGGAAACGGAGAAGACGTAAACCGTCCCGTTGGAAATCTTTCCGGAACCGTATATTACTCTTTGATCCTGCAACTTAACAATGCCGATGGATTAAACCTCAACTCAACAACAGGAGATTATTTCCTTTCTCTTGGAACTGCTGCCGGAGCAAACGTAACAGGTTTACCTGCGCGTTTGTACGTAAAAGCAGGATCTGTTGCAGGTACTTACAATCTGGGTGTCTTGAACAACAGCGGCGGAATTGCAACTCCAACATACGCGACACAAGATTTGACTACGGCAAATGTTTTCGTTGTAGTGAAATACGATCTTGGAACAAACACGGCTTCATTGTTCATCAACCCTGCTATCGGCGGTGCTGAAGGAACAGCTGCGGCTACAAACACTACCGGAACTACTGCTGCTCCTACTCAAATTTTGAGCGTAGCCATCCGTCAAGGCGGAAACGCTACAGCGGGAACAGGAAACTTCATCCTCGATACTATCCGCGTTGGATCGACTTGGTCTTTCGTAACTGGCGGAACGCTTGGTGTTGCCGACAAAAACATCGCAGGTTTGAAACTTTATCCTAACCCGGTAACAGGAGGAACGTTGAACGTCCAAACTGACCTGAACGATACTAAAGAAGTCGCTATCTTCGACATCCTTGGAAAACAAGTCGTTAAAGCGACGACTGAATCAGCGGTAAACGTGTCTTCATTGAAAACTGGCGTTTACGTCGTGAAAATCACCGAAGCCGGAAAAACTGCAACCCGCAAATTAGTGATCAAGTAATCACTTTTCCATATCAACTAAAAGCCTCGAATTTCGGGGCTTTTTTTATTTTACTTACTTTTGTCAGACCTTGATACCAACTACCGACATCTTCGCCATCGCCTCCCAAAAACAGTTTGAGAAAACAGCGCTCAAGGTGTTTCGATACCAATATGAGAACAACTTTGTATATCGCGAATTCTGTGATTTTTTGAAGGTCGACAAGGGCGAAGTAAAAACGCTTGCACAAATTCCATTCTTACCGATCCAATTCTTCAAAAGCCACGACGTGCTCACGGGCGACGCGTCGGTACAGGAAACATTTACAAGTTCAGGAACTACCGGAATCCAGACGAGCCGACATTTGGTAACCGACGTTTCGCTGTACGAACAAAGTTTCCGACAGGCGTTCTCGCAATTCTACGGCAACATTGAAGATTACGTCGTTTTGGCTTTATTGCCGAGCTATCTCGAACGCGAAGGTTCATCGCTGATCTACATGGTCGAAGATCTGATCTCGGCGAGCAACAATCCCGATAGCGGATTCTATCTGCACAATTACGACGAACTCATACAAAAACTGACATCGCTTGATGCGTCGGGGCAAAACGTCTTGCTCATCGGCGTCACGTATGCGTTGCTCGATTTGATCGAAAAACAACAATTTGCACTCAAGAATACCGTTATCATGGAAACCGGCGGCATGAAAGGCAAACGCAAGGAAATGATCCGAGAGGAATTGCACGAGATTTTGTGCGATGGTTTCGGCGTTTTTTCAATCCATTCCGAATACGGCATGACCGAATTATTATCGCAAGCCTATTCGCTCGGCGACGGCGTTTTCGAATGTCCGAACTGGATGCACATTTTGATCCGGGATACTGAAGACGCGCTTTCATACGTCGATTCGGGAAAAACCGGCGGCGTGAACGTAATCGATTTGGCGAACATCAACTCGTGTTCATTCATCGCGACACAAGATCTCGGTAAAAAATATGCCGATGGAAGTTTTGAAGTTTTAGGCCGTTTCGACAATTCCGACATTCGTGGCTGTAATTTGATGGTTTTATGATGAAATGGCTTTTGATTTTGCTGGTTTCCACAGGATGTTTTGCGCAACGTCCGCTGGAACTCATACTCGATTCGATCAAAACCGACAATTCGAATCCCGAATCCCGAACGTTCCACCTTTCGTATCACATCACAAACAACACCAATAAACCCGCGACATTTTTCCTCAGAACCGACCATATCGTTCCGGTTGTGGCAAGTTCGATGTCGCATTGCCCGCATTATAAATTGTACCAAAACGGGAATTCGGTTGACGTTTCGGGAATATTTTCGGTGCCGAATTCGCGCAATCTTACACACGAACAACATCTCAAACTCCAGGATTCGTTGCGCGAGATCTCATCGAATCCCGAGACTTGGAAAAAACGCATGAGCGAAAGCATCACAAAAAGCAAAACTACGCTCGCTGCCGGTGAGACGCGCTCTTTTAAGATCGATCTGCGCTGGGACAGAAAACGCTTTCAAAAAAACGACGAGAACGATTATTATTTGGAACCCGACGGCAAATTCGAGCTCGAACTTTCCATGCATTTGATGCGAGACGAGCTCGTGAACCGAATGACTGCCAACGACTACGAATTGGCCCTTAAGGACCCTGATTTCATCAAAGGCTGGTTTACCTCGAACCGATTGCCGGTTGATTTGTCGGGACAATAACATGCGATCAATTATAAAACATATCAAAAAATACGCGCTGCTTTTATTGCTGTTTCCGATGATCGCGTCGGCCCAAAACGCAGTTTTTGAAATCAAGATTGACAGCATTTCGGCGACCAACATCCAAAACGGCGAACGCAAATACCAACTGTTTTTCACGCTGAGCAACTCGGGCAAGAAAACGATTTCGTTTTTACTTCGGCCTACGCAATTCTCGTCCATTCAGTACGGATCGATGTCGAATTCGGTGCACTATAAAATTTATGAAGAACAGCGCCCGCTTGATCTTGGCGATGCCTTCGAAAGGATTGACGAGGCAAATCCCAAACGCGTATCCATCGACGTTTCTGATCTCGACAAGATCGAACTCGCAAAAAAGCAACTGCGTGAAACGTTGCATATCAGCGAAAATGCGATCGAGGAATATATCCGAACGGGGACGGTTAAAGACAGTACGATCCGATATCGGGAACGCGAAATCCTTTCGGAAATCATCACTTTAAAACCCGGCGAAACCAAGTCATACAAGCAGATTTTTTTTTGGGACAGAAAACCGTATTTCAAATACGACGAGAATGAATTTTATCTGGATCAGAAGAAAGGGCATTATTTGGAATTGGTCGTGATGTCGATGCGCGAACCTTTTAAAACCCAAATGCCTGACGAAGATTTTAGGAAATTGATGGCGATTCCGGATTTTCTGACGGGCGTTTTTATGTCGAACCGCGTGTTAATTGACTTTTCGCCTTAGCATTTTCAGGCATAAAAAATCCCGGCGAACCGGGACTAGACTTTTTACAGTTGATATTTTTAAACCATTAAGAGCGTTAAGTTCATCAAGAGGTTAAGTTCATTAAGTTTAGACGATCGGAAGTTGCATTGTTTCGACTACCGAACTCACGAAACGCAAAACAAAATAATTCTTCTTTCCGCGTTGCAACAGCACGAACGTTCCGTTTATCAAATCGTTTTCGGTCAATGTAAAACCTTCGATAACCTTTTCGCGGTTCACCGATATCGAGTTTTCCTGCAACGCGCGTCTCGCCTCTCCGTTCGATTTCATGAAGCCCGATTTCTCGTTCAGGACCGTCACGATATCCAAACCGTTTTGGAGTTCCGACTTTGAAATTTCAGCTTGGGGAACGCCGTCGAAAATCTCTAAAAACGTTTGTTCGTCAAGTTGTTTCAAGTCGTCGGCAGTTGAATTTCCGAATAAGATATTCGAGGCTTTCTGCGCCTTTTCCAGTTCTTCGGCTGAATGTACGAACGTCGTGATTTCCTCGGCCAATTTACGTTGCAATTCGCGTAAATGCGGTGCTTGGCGGTGTTCCTCGATCAATGCTTCAATCGTTTCCTTGTCCAAAAACGTGAAAATCTTTATGTATTTCTCGGCATCGACATCGGTTGAATTGAGCCAGAATTGATAGAATTTGTACACCGATGTCTTGTCGGCATCCAACCAAACATTCCCGCTCTCCGACTTCCCGAATTTCGAACCGTCGGCCTTCGTAACCAAAGGAGTCGTCAATGCGAACGCTTTGGCTTCCTGGTTCACGTTCATGCGGCGCACGAGTTCGGTTCCAGTCGTGATATTTCCCCATTGATCCGATCCGCCCATTTGCAACACACAATTGAATTCCTTGTGCAAGTGGTAGAAATCGTAACCTTGGATCAGTTGGTACGTGAATTCAGTGAACGACATGCCGTCTCCGACTTCGCCGCTCAAACGTTTCTTGACCGAATCTTTGGCCATCATATAATTGACAGTGATTCTTTTCCCGACGTCGCGCGCGAAAGCCAGGAACGAGAATTCCTTCATCCAATCGTAGTTGTTTACCAAAAACGGAGCTTGTGCGTCCGAAGCATCGAAATCCAAGAACCGCGAAAGCACGCGTTTGATTCCCGCAACGTTCTTATTCAACGCTTCCTCGTCGAGCAAATTTCTTTCGTCACTTTTTCCCGATGGATCGCCGATCATTCCCGTCGCGCCGCCGACCAACGCCAACGGTTTGTGTCCGAAACGTCGCAAATGGCAAAGCAAAATGATTTGGACCATCGAACCGATGTGCAGCGAATCAGCCGTCGGATCAAACCCGATATACGCAGTTGTCGGTTCCTTCAAAAGTTGTTCTTCGGTTCCGGGCATTGCGTCGTGGTAGAGACCGCGCCATTTTAGTTCTTCGACGAGATTTTTCATTTGGTTTTATTTTGCGGCAAAGATAATTAATTAGCGAATTAGGAAATTAGCGAATTAGCGAATGTTTTGGATATGGAAGAAGATTCCGATAAGTTCCAAATATGAATGCCATTTGAAATTTCGAGTCGGCTTATTGAATATGCGAACTAATGAAATTCTTGGTTACGGAAAAGAAATCCACGTACTTTAAAATTACGAGTGCACAACTGAAATTTCCGCGTCGTCCTTAAAATAAACGCCATTCGCTAATCCGCTAATTTTCTAATTCGCTAATTTTACAAAATGAACCTAATCACCGGCACAACCGGCCTCGTCGGCTCCCATCTCGCGCTGCATCTTCTCGAAAACGGCGAAAAAGTGCGCGGGATTTTCCGTTCGCAAGCCAGCAAAGACAAAACGCTGCGCCTTTTCAAACTGTACGGAAAGGAATCGCTGTTCGGACGAATCGATTGGGTCGAAGCTGAAATCTGCAACATCCCGAATCTCGAAAAAGCATTTGCCGGAGTCGAATACGTCTATCATTGCGCGGCACTCATTTCGTTTGATGACAAGGACGAGGAAGCGATGCGAAAAATCAACATCGAAGGCACGGCGAATGTCGTGAACCTGTCGCTCGATTTCGGCGTTAAAAAACTCGTTCACGTGAGTTCCGTTGCGGCTTTGGGCGATCTCAAAGAAGGCGAAACGGTGCTCGACGAGGAAAGCGATTGGAATCCTGAGAAACACCACAGCGATTATGGCATTTCAAAATACGGAGCCGAAATGGAAATCTGGCGCGGCCAACAAGAAGGCTTGGATGTCGCGGCCGTAGTTCCCGGAATCATCCTCGGACCGGGCTTTTGGGACGACGGAAGCGGTGCGCTTTTCCAGGCGATCGAAAACGGATTTCCGTTCTACACAATGGGTTCGACGGGTTTCGTCGCTGTCAAGGACCTGGTTTCGGCCATGGTGAAATTAATGAAAAGCGACATTTCGAACGAGCGCTATATCCTAATCGGAAATCATTTTATCCTGCGTGACATGGCATTCATGATCGCCGACGCGCTCGCCGTGAAACGTCCCGGAACGAACGCGAAACCGTGGCTTATCAAACTCGCGGTTGCAGCCGATTGGTTTGCGTCTTTGTTTAGGAAGAAACGCAAATTATTCTCGGAAACCGCCAGCGCCTTGCACCGACATCGCGAGTTCTCTACTCAGAAAATAAAAAAAGATTTGGGTTTTGAATTTACCGACATTCCGACTTACATCAAGGAAATCGTGCGCATTCAAAAAGGGAAATAATTACTTCACCATTCCGCCTTCCGGCAATTTTTGGTTTTGTACAGGCTTGCCTTTATTCACAAGGGAATCAAGCGAATTTTTATTGCGTTCCAAACGTCGGCCCACGCGCTGATACATCTTTTTGTATTTCGCGATGTCCGACGCATAGTAGCGATTGCTTTGTGCGAACTGCACGCTGTCGACCTTGTACTTTTTGTAGATGTACAGATTCGGGTCTTTAGCCGACTGCAGTTTCCCGGGATTGTGCGATCGGATCGCGTCAAGCAATGACAGGTCGTAGAAAATATCGACCATCTTGTCTTCGTCTATGAGGTTTTTTGGTTTTTCGATCGCCGAATCGCCGCAAGCCCAAAACGCGAATAACGCAAATATGACAACGAGTTTTTTCATCGGTTGAACAACAGGCGCTGGCCCGCTTTGATTTCTTTTACTTTTCCTGCCGTATAAACGAGTTGGCCGTTCACAAAAGTATGCATGATGCGCGATTTGAACGTGAAACCTTCGAACGGCGACCATCCGCATTTGGCTAAGATATTTCCTTTGTTGACTGACCATGGCGAACCCGGGTTTACGATCGCAAGGTCGGCGAAATAACCTTCCCTGATAAAACCGCGGTTTTCAACCTTGAACAATTTAGCTGGGTTGTGCGCCATTTTCTCGACGATCTTCTCGACCGAAATGCGGCCTTGGTGATGCGCTTCAAACATCGCGACGACCGAATGTTGCACGAGCGGTCCGCCCGACGGTGCTTTCAAATACGGCTGTTTCTTCTCTTCAAGCGTGTGAGGCGCGTGATCGGTCGCGATGACGTCGATACGCCCGTCGAGCAAGGCTTCCCATAGCGCGTTCTTGTCGGCTTCGGTCTTCACGGCCGGATTCCATTTTATGAGGTTGCCTTTGGTTTCGTAATCCTTGTCGGTAAACCACAAATGATGCACGCAGACTTCGGCGGTGATCTTCTTTTCTTCGAGCGGAATCGCGTTCGTGAACAATTCCATTTCCCTGGCCGTCGACAAATGAAACACGTGAAGGCGCGCTCCGGTTTTCTTTGCCAAAGCAACGGCTTTCGATGACGAAATGTAACAGGCTTCGGCACTTCGGATCAGATGATGCGCAGTCACGGGAACATCTTCGCCGTATTCTGCCTTGAATTTCTCGAGGTTTTCCTTGATCGTCTGCTCGTCTTCGCAATGTACGGCAATCAGCATCGGAGTCGATGAGAATATTTTTTCAAGAACGGCTTCGTTGTCGACGAGCATGTTTCCCGTCGATGAACCTAGAAATATCTTGATTCCCGCAACATTTCTTGGATTGGTTTTTAAAACCTCATCAAGGTTGTCGTTCGACGCGCCCATCATGAACGAGTAATTCGCGTAGGATTTCTCAGACGCGATCTGATATTTTTCTTCGAGGATTTCTTGGGTGATCGCGTTCGGAACCGTGTTGGGTTGTTCGATGAACGAAGTCACGCCACCGGCAACCGCCGCTTTTGATTCGGTTCCAATGTCGCCTTTGTGCGTCAAACCAGGTTCGCGAAAATGTACCTGGTCGTCGATCGCTCCGGGAATCAGGTAGTTTCCTTCGGCGTCGATGATTTTGGTGTCGGCGTGTTTTGCGCTGATGCTTTCGGCGATTTCCTTGATGATTTCGCCTTCGATCAATACGTCGCCCTCGGTAATTTTACCTTCGTTGACGATTTTCGCATTCTTTATTAAAATCCTTTTCATTATAGTCTGTTCAACATTTTTTTCCATCTGAGCCCGATGACGCCCAACATCGCTTCCTTGAAAATGGCAGAGCTCATTTTGGAAACGCCTTTGGTTCGGTCGGTAAAGATGATCGGCACTTCGACGATTTTATATTTTTTCGCGAATGCCCTGTATTTCATTTCAATCTGGAACGCATAACCCACGAATTTGATCTTATCGAGGCCGATGCCTTCCAGCACTTCTTTTTTATAACACATGAATCCCGCGGTCGCATCGGTGATTCCCATTCCCATTATCATTTCGACATATCGCGACGCTCCGTACGACATCAAAACACGGCTCAACGGCCAGTTCACGACGTTTACTCCTGTTACGTAACGCGATCCGACTGCGACGTCGGCGGTTCCGAAATGACAGGCTTCGTAGAGCTTTTCCAAGTCGGCGGGATTGTGTGAAAAATCGGCGTCCATTTCAAAAATGTAGGCGTAACCTTTCGCGAGCGCCCATTTGAATCCGTGCACGTAAGCCGTTCCCAAGCCTGATTTTTTTTGGCGTTGCTCGATGAAAAGCCGATTCGGGAATTCCTGTCGGAGTTCGATGACGCGCAAAGCCGTTCCGTCAGGGGAATTGTCATCTACGATAAGTATATCGAATTGGTTGTGTAACGAAAGAACGGCGCGGATAATACTTTCCACATTCTCGATTTCGTTATACGTCGGGATAATAACCAATCCGTCGCTCATAAAGTGCGTATTTCGCGGCAAAAATACCGTTTTTTCGGCAGATGCGTCCCAACAAAATTATAATAAATGTGAGCCGCTAATTTTTAGTATTTTTGCAGTGCTATGATGGAAAGTTTCCTAAATCCGAGATTGGTCGAAAACAAAGACTGGGCAACGTTTATTTTCGTGGCCTGCTTTGCGTTGATTGCCGTTACGCGCTCGGTTTTCGAGACGCGTTTCGCCGAGTTTTCAAAACTCATCGTCTCAGACAAATACATAAAAGTATATCGTGACAACAGCAACCTGATGAGCTGGTTCAACATTTCGCTTTTCGTTTTGCATTTGGTTTCGTTGGCGTTTTTCATACAATTGGTTCTGAGTTACTTTGGACATGCTGAGAAAAGCGACTGGGTTTTGTATATCAGGATCGTAACGTTACTCGGCGTTTTCATCCTGTCCAAGTTCCTCATCGAAAAGATCATCGCGGCTTCGTTCAACATCGATGAGTTCATCGAACAGTTCAATTTGCAGAAAGTTAGTTACAGAACCTACATCGGATTGCTCCTGCTCCCTATCGACATCATCCTATATTACAGCAACTCTACGCCTAAAAGCATGGTTTTCGCGCTAATCGCTATGATTTTGGTAATTAATGCGTTAACCTATGCTGTTTCATTAAGGAATTATCAAAATGCATTGCTCGGTAAGTTGTTCTATTTTATTTTATATCTTTGCGCACTTGAAATAGCGCCCTATTATTTCATGTATTACTGGTTTACTAAAAGTTAGAAAATGCCAAACAAAGTGAAGACTATTCTGGTGTCACAACCGGAACCTAAGGTGGAAAATTCCCCTTACTTTGAGCTGTCGCAGAAGCATAAGGTAAAGATAGATTTCAGGCCATTTATCCATGTAGAAGGCGTTAGTGCGAAAGAGATCAGGCAGCAAAAAGTTGACATTAGCCAGTATACGGCGATCATCCTGACAAGCAAGAACGCCGTTGACCATTTTTTCCGCGTTGCTGAGGAAATGCGCTATAAAGTGCCCGAAGGTTTGAAATATTTTTGCCAGAGTGAAGCGATCGCTTTTTATTTGCAGAAGTACGTCGTGTATCGCAAGCGCAAGATTTATGTCGGGCAGAAGGATTTCGCCGACCTGTCTCCGCTGATCAAGAAATACAAAGACGAGAAATTTCTCTTGCCTGCATCGGATCAATTGAATCCCGATGCGCCTCAAACGCTCAACAATTTGAAAGTTGACTGGACCGTGGGAACGTTTTATAAAACCGTTATGAGCGATCTTTCAGACCTCGCCGACGTCTATTATGACGTGCTTGCGTTCTTTAGCCCGACGGGAATCAAATCGTTGTTCAAGAACTTCCCTGATTTCGCACAGAATGAAACGCGCATAGCGGTGTTCGGGACTTCGGTCCAAAAAGAAGCGGAAGCCGCCGGCTTGAGAGTCGACATCATGGCACCGACTCCGGAAGCACCGAGTATGACGATGGCTTTGGAGAAGTATATTGCTAAAGTTAATAAGGAAAAGTAAATTTTACTTTTGATATATGAAGGCTGTCTGAAAAGGCGGCCTTTTTTGTTTTGCAAATTTTTCGCTTCGCGAAACAGGTTTAGGTCGAGGGGCGTGTCTGCTTCGCAGACTTTCCATTCTTTCGTCGCCTGCAGCGGGCCTTCTTTTGTCTCGCAACAAAAGAAGCAAAAATGCGTGGGCGACGGTAAAATCGGCCGAAAAATCTACGCTTGAATCCGAAGCGACAAAGCCATTGTCGTAGGTTTGATGTTTTTTGCTGCTTTTCGCGATTCGTTATTATAGGTCAGTGTTGTCGCTCTTGACGGATTCTTCACGTGATTTTTCAAGTCCGATTTCACAATGTCGCCAGACTAATCGGAAGTTTTTATTTGTGATTTTACGTCGCTGCGCTTTGCAAAATCGCCTCCGTAGGAAGTTCTGGATTGAGATTTCGTTTTCTCAGGGGAAAGTTTGCGTTCGCACGATCCGTCGAAGACCGGATGATTCGTTCATTTGGAAGCACATTTTGAAAAGCGCAGCGGCGCAAAATGCCAACAAACACTTCAATATAGTCAGCGCCGATTAGTCTCGCAGGCAGGCACCCGGCGGCGCGTAAATCCGTAAGCGCGGCTGTAAATCGCGCTTGCGGGACCAGCCGCGTAGGATTTTCGTGACTGCCGGGTCGCCTGAGTGACTTGGCGCCCGGCCTTTTTGCTTCTTTTGCGGCCAGGCAAAAAGAAGGCCCGCTGCAGGCGACGCAAAACAAAAGTTTGCGAAGCAGACACGCCGCTCGACAAAAATCTATTTGCGAAGCAAAAGAAAACTTGTTTTTGCAAAGCGAAAAACAATGACGTCCTGCAAGGAAAAACCTTCCAAAAAAAGAAAAGGCACCATCAACGTGTGACAGCACCTTTTCTAACCTCTAAAAATCAAAAAAACTAAGACAATTGCGGCCCGGCTTTCACCAGGTTTGCGGCTTCGGACGTATCCGTATATTGTGCGAAATTGGCGACGAAGAGTTGGCCAAGATCGGTTGCTTTTTGTGTCCATTCCGAGACGTTTGCGTACGTTCTGCGTGGGTCGAGAATTCCGTTGTCGACGCCTTCGAGCGCATTCGGAACACTAAGGTTGAAGATTGGAAGGTTGTGCATTTCAGCTTCCTCAATCGATCCGTCGAGAATCCTGTCAATGATCGCGCGCGTATCTTTGATCGAGATGCGTTTGCCACTGCCGTTCCATCCGGTGTTTACCATGTAGGCGGTCGCGTTGTGCGCTTCCATTTTCTTGACGAGTTCCGCTCCGTATTTTGACGGATGCAACGTCAAAAAAGCTTTGCCGAAACAGGCCGAAAACGTCGGTTGGGGTTCAGTCACGCCGCGCTCCGTTCCGGCAAGCTTAGCCGTAAATCCCGACAGGAAATAATATTGTGTCTGCTCAGGCGTGAGTTTTGCGACGGGCGGCATCACTCCGAACGCATCGGCCGTCAGGAAAATCACTTTTGAGGCGTGGCCGGCTTTCGATACCGGTTTCACGATGTTTTCAATATGGTTGATCGGATAGGAAACGCGCGTATTCTGCGTCACCGAACCGTCGTTGAAATCAATTTCGCCATCGGCATCGACCGTCACGTTTTCCAAAAGCGCATCACGCCTGATCGCGTTGAAGATGTCCGGTTCGGCATCCTTGTTCAAATTGATCGTCTTGGCATAACAGCCGCCTTCGAAATTAAAGACGCCTTCGTCATCCCAACCGTGTTCGTCATCACCGATGAGTTCGCGTTTCGGATCAGTTGAAAGTGTCGTTTTTCCGGTTCCCGACAATCCGAAGAAAACCGCGACATCGCCGTCTTTCCCTTTATTGGCCGAACAATGCATCGATGCGATTCCCTGCAGCGGAAGGTAATAATTCATCATCGCGAACATTCCTTTCTTCATCTCGCCACCATACCAGGTTCCGCCGATGAGCTGCATTTTCTCGCTTAGGTTGAATGCGATGTACACTTCCGAATTCAATCCGTGTTCCTTATAATTGTCGAATTGGGTTTTTGAAGCGTTCATCACGATAAAATCGGGTTCGCCGAAATTGTCGAGTTCTTCCTCGGTCGGACGAATGAACATGTTCTTCACGAAATGCGCCTGCCAAGCCACTTCCATAATGAAGCGAACTTTTAGACGCGTATTGTCGTTGGCGCCGCAAAACGCATCGACAACATATAATTTCTTTCCTGATAATTGATTGAGAGTGGTTTCTTTTAACGCATTCCATGTGCCTTGCGAGATCGGTTTGTTGTCGTTCGCGGCCTTATCGGAATTCCACCAAATCGTGTCTTTCGTCACCGAATCCTTGACGATGTATTTGTCTTTTGGAGAACGACCCGTGAAATCGCCTGTCATCACATTTACGGCTCCAAGTTCAGACATTTGCCCTCTTTCGAAACCTTCGAGCGACGGTTCAAGCTCATCTTCAAAGAGTTGCTCATAGCTTGGGTTGTAGATGATTTCAGCAGCATTTTCAATTCCGTATTGCGATAGCGAAATCGATTTCGTAATTTGGGCGTAGTTGTCCATAAATTTCATCAAAGTAGTCATTTGCGAGACAAAAATATAAAATATTTCTAATCAACTACAACGATTTCGTAATTTTAAGATTTTTGACGCAAAAAATCGATGAGAAGCGCAAACCAACCGATAATTAACAGCAATCCGCCCACGGGAGTTACAGGTCCGATAATTTTGTTAAAACCTTCCACGGCATTTGTCGCGAGCAGATAGATGGAACCTGAAAAGAGAATCACGCCCAGCGAAACAAGCCAGAAAATCACCTTCTTCTTCTTCTCGGAAATCCCTGAAAACATGCCGACGAACAACAAAAACAACGCATGATACATTTGGTATTTAACTCCCGTTTCGAACGTTTGAAGTTGCTCGGTCGACAATGTTGCTTTTAGCGCATGCGCCCCGAAAGCACCCAAAATGATCGCCGTCATCCCGAAGAACGCGCCGGCCGCAATGATTTTCCTGTTCATGTTTGAAGATTTGCAACAAATTTAACCGAAAATCGTGAGAATTTTGTTTTTTAGGTTGCCGCGTTTACCTTTGAGCGCATAATTCTTGAAAATGAGAAACATCCTTATAATAGGTGCCGGACGTTCCGCTTCGTCGCTGATCCAATATCTGCTCAACAAATCCGACATCGAAAACCTGCATCTCACGATCGGGGATTTGTCGCTTGACCTCGCGCAACGAAAGACCGCGAACCACAAAAATGCGACGGCGATCGCGCTCGACATCCGCGACAAAGCGCAACGCATGAACGAAATCGAGAAAGCCGACGTCGTAATTTCAATGCTTCCGGCTCACATGCACATTGAGGTCGCGAAAGATTGCGTAGCACTTCGGAAACACATGGTCACGGCTTCCTATATTTCAGAAGCGATGGCCGCGCTCGACGAGGAAGCCAAGAAATACGGCCTCATTTTCATGAACGAAATCGGGCTCGATCCCGGAATCGACCACATGAGCGCGATGAAAGTCATTGACGAGATCCGCGAAAAAGGCGGTAAGATGATCTTGTTCGAATCGTTCTGCGGCGGTTTGGTCGCTCCTGAAAGTGACGACAATCTCTGGAACTACAAATTCACATGGGCGCCCAGAAATGTCGTATTGGCGGGACAAGGCGGCGCAGCGAAGTTCATCCAGGAAGGCAAATACAAATACATTCCGTACCATAAATTGTTCCGACGCACCGAGTTTTTGGAAGTCGAAGGCTACGGAAAATTTGAAGGTTATGCGAACCGCGATTCACTCAAATACCGCAGCGTTTACGGGCTCGACGACGTGCTTACCTTATATAGGGGAACGATTCGCCGTGTCGGGTTCTCAAAAGCATGGAACATGTTCGTGCAGTTGGGAATGACCGACGACGGGTATGTGATCGACAATTCCGAAACGATTTCTTACCGCGAATTCGTGAACCTTTTCCTTCCCTATCATCCGACGGATTCGGTCGAAATCAAGCTGCGTTTGCAACTCGGTATCGAACAGGACGACATCGTTTGGGATAAATTGTTGGAACTCGATTTGTTTGATCCGAAGAAAATCGTCGGGCTTCCAAACGCGACTCCGGCGCAAATCCTTGAGAAAATCCTGTCGGACAAATGGACGTTGAATCCCCAGGATAAGGACATGATCGTCATGTACCACAAATTCGGGTACGAGCTCGACGGAAAAGACCATCAGATCGATTCCAAAATGGTTTGCATCGGCGATGACCAGACGTATACGGCGATGGCTAAAACCGTTGGATTGCCGGTTGCGATGGCCACTTTGGCGATCCTGAATGAAAAAATCACGACGCCGGGCGTGCAGCTTCCCATCAACAAAGAAGTGTACGATCCGATCTTGGCCGAACTTGAAGAATTCGGTGTGATTTTTAAGGAAACCGAGATGCCGTACATAGGTTACGATCCTGATAAATTGAGTTGATGAATTTCCTGAAAATATTGATCGCACTGATCGGAACTGTGTGTTTTGCACAGAAGTCAGATGCCGATGCGAGAAAGGCGCTCGATTTCGAAATCGCCGAACTTCAAAAGAAAGGGTATTTCAACGGATTGTCGGTAGCTATCGTGAACGCCGACGGGAAATTGTACGCGAACGGTTTCGGTTCATCGGACGTCGCGGCGGCAAAACCGTATACGTCGAAAACCATCCAGAACATCGCGTCGATTTCCAAGACTTTGGTTGGGATTGCTATCATGAAAGCTGTCGATTTGGGCAAGTTGAAGCTCGACGACGACATCAACATTTATCTTCCGTTCAAGGTTTCGAATCCTGATTTTCCGAATATTCCGATCACAGTCCGAATGTTGGCGACGCACACTTCATCGATCGTCGACACCGACGTTTACCTTAATCACAACTATTTCCTCAAGCCTGACCAGGATTTGACGGGTTTGCCGATGGAATACGACGGACAGAAATTCATCGACCGCAAGGACGGTTTGACGCTTGAAAATTATCTCAAAGCGGCTTTGACACCCGACGGAAAATACTTTGACCAGAAAATCTACACTGGAAAACCCGGCGAATTTTACGAATATTCGAACACGGGAACGGCGTTGGCGGCTTTTGTCGTGGCGCAGGCTGCGGGAATTCCGTTTGGGACTTTTACTGAAAAATACATTTTGAAACCGCTAAAAATGAACGCTTCGGGCTGGGGATTTTCGATGGTCGATTTCAAAAAGTATTCGAGATTGTACGCCGATCCGAAATCTCCTTTGCCTTTTTATGAGCTTACGACGTATCCCGACGGGAATTTCGTGACGTCGGCCGATGACATGTCGAAGTTTTTGTCGGAACTCATAAACGGTTATATTGGAAAGGGGAAATTGCTTTCGAAGGAAAGTTATGTTGAGTATTTCAAGTCGCAATTGAAACCCGAGAATTATAAGGAACGCAAACAGAACAATCCGTACAGCGAGTATGAGGTTGGGATTTTGATGAGCTTCGGGCCTACGGGAATGGTCGGTCATACGGGCGGAGATCCGGGCGTGACGAGTTTGATGTTTTTTAATCCGAAGACGAAAATTGGTAGGTATTTGGTTGTGAATACAAATTTCATTGATAAAGAGGGAATGAGGAATTTCTTTGCGGTTTGGGATCTTTTGGAGAAGTATGGTGTGGGTTTGGAGAAATAGTTGGCGCGGGGTTGTGGGTTTAACAATTGGTGTGTGTTTTCTGTAGTGTGTTGGTTTCGAATCCGTGTAAATTTAGGGCGGGTGGTGGTGGCAATTTTTATGACCGAATTGAAACGACGAACTTCCAAAATAAAACCAAAAACCCTATATTCGCTTTCAAACGGAAAGCCATGAAGATAAATTCCCTCCAACTTGAAATCGACGGCATCGACAAGGAAATCCTTCGCGATTTGATGGAAGACGCGCGAAAACCTATTCTGCAGATCGCGAACAAGATTGGGATTTCGGGCGCGGCGATCCATCAACGGTTACGGAAACTCGAAGCCGCGGGCGTGATTTCAGGTTCGAAATTCGTCGTGAACACGAGAGTCTTGGGTTATTCCACGATGGCATTCGTGGGAATTTACCTCGACAAAGCATCAAGCAACTCTGAAGCCGTGCGCGAACTCAAAAAAATTCCCGAAGTACTGGAATGTCATTTCACCACGGGAAACTGGTCGATACTCATCAAAATACTTTGTCGCGACAACGAACACCTGATGCAGTTGCTCAACAAGAAAATCCAACCGATTACGGGCGTTTCGCGAACCGAAACCTTTATCTCGCTTGAACAGCAGATCGAACGCCAGATACAGTTGTGATGCAAAAACTGCCTTTCGGGAGAAAAGAAACTTTCGTGTTGTCGTATTATTTTGTCGGCATCGGCTTGGCTATTTTACTACACAATATCCTGCCGAATCCCGCTCACGCTCCCGGAATCGGGATGGCGCTTTTTTTACTTCTGATTCCCGTCAGCATTGTATACGGATTGATTCATTTCGCAAAATGGGTGTACGGAAAACACGATTACAGGACGTGTTTGCTGATTCACGCATCAATTTGGCTTGTCGTTTTTGCGTACATTAAAATAATGACTTGGAATGGTTGACGCAAACCGCAGCCCCGATAGAAACGGCAGCCCTGAAGCGCCGCGGCCAAAGCTTTGCCGCAGTTTCGCAGCGACCGACGGAAGCTCGCGAAACGCATGCAAATCTTGGCCGGGGCGCGAAGGCTACAGTGAATAGCGGGAAGTTGCTGCCAAAAAAAATCCGCCTTTCTCAAAGCGGATCTTTCAATCAATTACGGAAAATTATCTTCGATTGTTGTAGATCGAAATGTAGTACAGCAACGTGGCCAACGACCCGATTGCGGCCACGACGTATGTTCTTGCGGCCCATTTCAACGCGTCTTTCGCGCCTGCATGTTCGTCTCGCGTAAGCATTCGTTTGTTTTCCAACCAAGCCAATGCGCGATGGCTCGCATCATATTCGACGGGCAGTGTGATGAACGAGAATAATGTCGTCAATCCGAACACGACGATTCCGATGAGCAACAATTGCGGGAATGAGTTAATCAACAAAATCCCAGCGATCAAAATCCATTGGACCAGGCTCGAGGCGACATTTACCACTGGAACCAATGTCGAACGCATCTGCAGCCAACTGTAAGCGGTCGCGTGTTGCACGGCGTGCCCAACTTCGTGAGCAGCAACGGCAGCGGCTGCGGCGTTTCTTTGGTTGTAAACGGCTTCAGAAAGATTTACGGTTTTATCGCTTGGGTTGTAATGGTCGGTCAAACGGCCCGGAGTAGAGATGACTTTCACGTCTCGGATACCGTGGTCGGCGAGCATTTTCTCGGCGATTTCCGCACCGCTCATGCCGTTTTGGAGGTGAACTTTCGAATACTTGTCAAACTTGCTTTTGAGTTGCTGACCGACGAGCCAACTTGCAAGCATGATTCCGATGATTAAAATCCAATACATAGTTTAGTGTTTTTTTCATCGGGCTGAGCAAATATCGAACCAGTTGCCAGAATGTCAGGTTGATTGCACCTGCGACGGATCATAATCGGATCGTCACCTTTTTCAAGACCGGCGATTTGGCCCTGACTTTTCCGTCGACTTTTACGCGCATGCCTTTCGTTTTGGAAAACTCGACCTCGACGTCGTGATTTCGGTAGCGCACATTTTTTATGGAGAATGAGTCCCAGCCCAAATCAATCGGGTCGATTGTCAAGACATCCGAGTCTGAAGGCGTAATTCCGGCGACGTGCTGCATCAGCAGGTCGATCCACGACGAATGGTTGTAATCGAGGTTTTCCAAAAATGGACTGCCCGTATGCGGATCGTAACGCTCGGCGATGTTCGGGATCTGGAGATTGTCATTCGGAAAATGCATCCGGGTGTAACGATCGAAAAGCGTTCCCGCTTGAACCGAAAGCGACGCATCGAGATTTTTCGCGGCCCAAAGCACGCCGTCGACGACATGGCAAGTCGTGCGCGGCCAGGTAGCGTAATTCCAATAATTCCAACCCGCTTGCTGGATTTGGTCGTACTTTTTATAATCCAGCGGAAGCGAAGGCAACGGGTATTTCGTCCAAAATGTCGCGGGGTTAAAAACGTGTTGCAACATCGGCAAATGCTTCATTTCTGCCATTCTGGCCCAAAACACGTAAAAACCCGTCGTCGCTTTTACCTTCGCCTGCCTGTTGATTGTTGGCTTGACGTCGTAAAAGAAATGATCGGTTTCGTTCCACATTTGGGAAACGATACGTGTTTTTGTCTGCTCGGCCAATTTGGCGTAAAGCGTTTCGTTGGCCGAATCGCCCAGACGTTTCGCGAGACTGGAAGCGGCAAGGAAATTCTTATAGGCGTACGTCGACTGATCTACCGTGGCAAGCCTGTGATCCTGCGTTGTGCGATAGATGCGATATAATTCATCGGCGTCTTTGGGCCAATTTAAATCGGGATCGGTGACGACGGTATTTCGGATTTTCTCGGCGAGTGCCATGTCTTCTTTAACACGCGAACCATCGGGCGAATATGTCCTGCCGCGCTCGTTTCGGAACATTTCAGGTATCGGATCGAAATACGAATAACGCGCAGTCCATTCCTGTCCCGCCGAATTGCTCCACGGGTAGGTTTCATACAGCCCGTCCGAATCGATATCGAACAAACTCGTGTACGATGCAAGGTTGCTGCGGAATTGAGGCCACAGTTTTTTGAGCGTCGAATTTTGAGCCTCTGGATGTACCAACGACGCGCCGTAAAAGGCATCGACCGCGTAGTTTTGATACGGCACGGAACGACCCGAGGTGTCGATGTTGCTTTCATCGGCGTCGATTCCCCAATCCCAGATATGGTTCGACAGGTAACCGTCGTTTAAATTTCCAGGCGCGAAAAATTCCTGGGTCGTCGAAAAAGCCCAATCGGGACTTCGCATCCAACGCAGTTCATCTACCGACACGCACGCACCCGAATACGACACCACGCCTTCGTACATCACGGTTCCTTCGCGAGGCGACGGATAGTAGAAATGACCGACTTTCGCGAAAATCATTTTGGTGTACAACGACCACCATCGGTAATAATAGAGTTTTTCAAAGTACGGATTACTACATTCGAAATGCGGGATTGCTTTGTCGAACCATGAATTCCAATCGTCACGGACGGCATTGCCATCAGAATTGTCCCATCGTTTGAGCGCAGTGGCAACCGCGGTTTTTTCTATTCCGATGCCCAATAAAAGCGTGAGCGAATGCTGTTGTTTCGGTTGTAAAGTAAATTGATACTTCAAACTGTAATCGGAATTTTCCCGACCGACAAGTTCAGGCGCGTCTGAAGATGAAAACGAGTAATGAACGGGCGTGTCGACACGATCGCTGTATTGCGCGGTCGAACTCAGGAAAGAAGTATTACCCTGTTCATGAGCATGCAATTTGCCAGGCATCGTTCCTGAAAAAGACGCCGTGACGGTAATCGATTCGCGCGTGTCGTTTTTCCAGATTAGCTGCATGCCGACCACGTCATCGCGGGAAATCCAAATGGTTCGCGAAGTTGGCTCATATGAGATTTTGGCACCGACAGGCGGAATTGTCTCGTTCATCTCGATCCTGTCGGGCGACCAGGATTTGATCGTTCCCGACGCCCAGTCGACCAAGCCTTTTTCCTTCCATTGCTGAACGAAAAGCACTTTGGCCTTTGTGGAATCGATGACCAAGGCGACGTTTCCGCTGCCCAGAAAATTCTTATCGGAACGGTTTCCCAGAAAGGCGCAGATGTCTTTTACGCGATTCTTCTGGGCCGAAGCGACCAAAATGGAAAACAGTAAAAGCAGTAGATAAAAGCGTTTCATATTTCCGTTGTTTTCGTGGTCGGAATGCGTTAGCCGAGTGTAATATTCGACGGCAAGTTTTTCAGGAAATCCTCAACATCATCGGGAGAAATCAGGATTTTCGAAGTCGCGGTCTCAATTAATATAATGTTGCGTCGGCGTTTGAGATACCATTCCATGCTTCCGAATTCGCTGTTGTGGAAATCGCCGTAATACCCGAAAAGCCCGCCGTTTCCCAGCGTTCGGATCAAACCTTTGTTGCTGACTTTTTCGATTTTTTTGGCCGACAGTATTTTCCCGAACGGAATCTCGACGTCGGCCCAAAATCGATGCACGGTAATTCCCTTTTCGTCGATTGAAAAGGCGCGAGGCGAAAACAGATACGCTCCAGCGAGAACGCCCAGCATTATGACTGTCGGATAGACTTTTGCCCCCGTATTTTCGTGGCCTTCAGGAACAAGCCAAATTACCGCGACGACCGACATCAGCACGACAAAAAGCCCGATCGTAGTGATCAAGGCCGTTTTGTCAAGCGATGCGGAAAATTTCTTCATTACAAAACGATGTTTATGATTTTTCCGGGAACGACAATTACTTTTTTAGGCGCGTTTCCGCCGAGTTGGGCGATCGCGCGTTCGTCTTTCAAAATGATCGCCTCGATTTCATTCGGTTTCAAATCCAACGGCAATTCGATGAAGAATTTCGTTTTTCCGTTGAACGAAACGGGATATTCCTTGCTGCTTTCGACGAGATGTTCGGGATTGAAAATCGGGAACGGCGCCGTCGAAATGCTGTCCTTGTGTCCGAGTTGGTGCCATAACTCCTCGGCGATGTGAGGCGCATAAGGCGAAACCAGAATCGCGAACGGCTCCAAAATGGAACGCTCGTGGCAGTTCATCGCGGTCAGTTCGTTCACGGCGATCATGAATTGGGAAACCGATGTGTTGAACGAAAACCCTTCGATGTCGTCCTGCACTTTCTTGATGGTTTTGTGCAACGTTTTTAGCGCGTCTTTCGAAGCCGGATTTGCCGTCACGATCAAGCCGTTGTCGTCGAAATACAACTTCCAAAGTTTCTTCAGGAACCCGAAAACGCCCGTAATTCCAGCCGTGTTCCACGGTTTTGCCTGTTCGAGCGGACCGAGGAACATTTCGTAAAGTCGTAACGTGTCGGCTCCGTATTCGTTGCAGATATCGTCTGGGTTGACGACGTTGTATTTGGATTTGGACATTTTTTCGACTTCGCGGCCTACATTGAATTTTCCGTTTTCTTCGGTAATGAATTCGGCGTTCGCAAAATCGGGACGCCAATTTTTAAAGCCTTCGATATCTAATTCGTCGGAAGCGTTTACTAAATAAACATCGGCGTGGATTGCTTGAACTTTCTGATCGCCGACCAGATTTTTAGAAATGAACGTATTGGTTCCATCGAGTCTGTAGACAAAAGCACTTGTCCCCAAAATCATTCCCTGATTAATCAACTTCTTAAACGGTTCATCCTGTGAAACAAATCCGCGGTCTTTCAAGAATTTATTCCAGAATCGCGAATACAGCAAATGTCCTGTCGCGTGCTCGCTTCCGCCGATGTACAAGTCGACATTTTGCCAATATTGCTCGGCTTTTTCCGACACGAATTTCTCGCCGTCATGTGGATCCATGTAACGCAACCAATACCACGAACTTCCCGCCCAGCCCGGCATCGTGTTCAATTCGAGCGGAAAAACCGTAACGTTGTCGATGATGTCGTTCGGAGCGATGCGATTGTTTACCGTATCCCAAGCCCATTCCTTTGAGTTTCCGAGTGGCGGCGCACCGTCTTCGGTCGGAAGGTATTTTTCGACTTCGGGCAACACGATCGGCAAGTGTTCGGTCGCGATCATTTGCGGCAATCCGTTCACGTAATAGACCGGAAACGGCTCGCCCCAATAGCGTTGGCGCGAAAAAACGGCATCGCGCAAACGGTAATTCGTCTTGCCTTTGCCCATTTCGATGGCTTCGAGTTCCGACACGACTTTCTTGGTCGCATCCTTATAATTCATTCCATTCAGGAAATCGGAATTCTTGATTTTGAGGTTGTCTTTGCTCGCGTGAGCCGACTCGGAAATATCAACGCCTTCGAAGATGTTTTCGATCGGAATGTTGAAGTGTTTCGCGAATGCATAATCGCGCTCGTCACCTGCGGGAACTGCCATGACAGCGCCTGTTCCGTAACCCGCAAGCACGTAGTCGCCTATCCAAATCGGGATCGGCAAACCTGAAAACGGATGCATCGCGTAACTGCCCGTAAACACGCCCGAAATGGTTTTCACATCAGCCATGCGTTCACGTTCCGAACGTTTTGAAGTCGCGTCGATGTATGCGTTCACGGCATCTTTTTGTTCGTCGGTCACGATTTTCGAAACCAGTTCGTGCTCGGGCGCCAACGTCAAGAACGTCACTCCGAAAATCGTGTCGGGACGCGTCGTGAAGACTTCGATGATCGGATCGTCGGCATCGGCGACCGTCTCGCCTTCATAACCCGTAACCTGGAATTTCACCGAAGCTCCGACCGATTTCCCGATCCAGTTCGTCTGCGCATCTTTGAGCGATTGCGTCCAGTCGATGTCGTTCAGGCCTTGCAAAAGTCGCTCGGCGTAGGCTGAAATCCGCATGCTCCATTGCGTCATTTTCTTTCGGATCACGGGAAAACCGCCGCGTTCCGAAACGCCGTTCACGATTTCGTCGTTCGCCAAAACGGTTCCCAATCCGGGACACCAGTTGACTTCGGTTTCGGCGAGATACGTCAGGCGATATTTGAGCAGGATCAATTCCTGGGCTTCTTTTGAGTAGCCTTTCCATTGGTCTGCGGTGAAGATTTCTATGTTTTCATCGGACGCCGCTTTTACGTTTGCGTTTCCGTTTTCCTCAAAATGCGCGATCAACGTGCAGATGGATTCGGCGCGGTCCGAGACTTTGTTGTACCACGAATTGAACAACTGGATGAAAATCCATTGCGTCCATTTGTAATAATCGGTATTTGAGGTGCGAACTTCTCGGTCCCAATCGAACGAAAATCCAATCTTGTCGAGCTGTTCGCGATAACGCGCGATGTTTTCACGCGTCGTCTTCTCGGGATGCTGGCCGGTTTGGATCGCGTATTGTTCGGCGGGCAACCCGAAGCTGTCGTAACCTTGCGGGTGCAACACGTTGAAACCTTGATGGCGTTTATAGCGCGCGTAAATATCACTGGCGATGTAGCCCAGCGGATGCCCGACGTGAAGGCCTGCTCCCGACGGATACGGAAACATGTCAAGCACGTAATACTTCGGTTTATCGGAGTTGTTTGAGGCGGCGAATGTTTTGTTTTCGGCCCAGAATTTTTGCCAGCGGGCGTCGATTTCGTTTGGGTTGTATTTCATAGTCGAAAGTCGAAAGTCGAAAGTCGAACGAGGTTTTCGTCAGCATTTCACTTTTCGTTTTTTTGGAATATATAATTTTTTACGCGATGTTTCGGATTACCGGATTTCCGCGGGTTTTATTGGTGACGTGGACGTCGTAAAATAGCCCCGATTGACGCGGCATCCTTTTGCAGCGGTCTTAAGCGCAAAAGATATAGCGGAAAACGGGACAAAACGCCTTGGGAATCGAAAAAGTCGTGCTCCTGAAAAATAAAAAGCCACAAGCTTTCCCTCAAAGCCGCACAAAGTTACGTTTCTCGTACGAATCCCAAAACTTTGAACGTTAGATTGTGGGTTAAACCCGATTTTCTTTTTTATTTTTACCGCACATTTAAAAGCATATGACTTCTAAGTTTGACAAGTTCCAGAAACGCAGACTGATTTCCTCTTATTTTTCGGTTGTCCTGAGTATTTTCCTGATGCTGTTTTTGCTGGGAATCCTCGGTCTTTTCGTGATCAATTCGAAGAGTTTGTCCGACGATTTCAAGGAAGACATCACGATGACGGTTTTTTTCAAAGACGAAGCGCAAGACACGACGATCACGGCTTTCCGCGAAGAGTTGAAGGCTTCGGCCTGGGCCAAGGATTTCAAATACGTTTCGAAGGAAGAAGCCGCGAAGGAACATCAAAAAGTAATCGGCGAGGATTTCATGGAATTCCTTGGCATGAACCCGCTTTTGAATTCGTTCGACATTCATTTGCGTGCGAATTACGTCAAGAACGACAGCATCGACAAGATCCAAAGCCATCTGCGTGAAAACGACATGATCGCCGACGCGGCTTATGACAAGCAACTCGTGACGCTCGTGAACGACAACATCGAAAAAGTCAGTTTGTGGATTCTCATCGTGAGCGGCGTTTTGGCGTTGATCGCCGTTTTGCTCATCAATTCTTCGATGCGACTTTCGATACATTCGAACCGATTCATCATCAAAACGATGCAAATGGTAGGCGCGACGAAATCGTTTATTCGCCGACCGTTCATTTGGAAAAGTATCCGTTTGGGAATCATAGGCGCCGTTTTGGCCGTGATCGCGCTCATTGGACTTTTATATTATCTCGACACGAATTTCCCGAACCTTGGCGTGCTTCGCGACCAGATGCTTACGGGCGCGGTGTTGCTCGGCGTTTTGGTTGCGGGGATTTTGATAACATGGATCAGTACGTTTGTGGCGACGCAGCGGTTTTTGAATTTGAGGACTGATGATCTTTATTAGTGCCTGAGAACCTGAGTGCCTGAGTGTGACACTCGTTAGAATTTGACGTCCTTTCACTAAATCATACGAAATGGAAAATAAACAAGACAACAACGATTTTCTTTTTGAGAAAGTCAATTATAAAATACTTCTTATCGGGATTGCGGTGATTGCGGTCGGGTTCATTCTGATGGCCGGCGGCGGAAGCGATGATCCGAAAGTCTTTAATGATTCAGTGTTCGACTTCAGACGCATTCGCTTGGCGCCGACTACGGTGATTGTTGGGTTTGCGATTACGATTTATGCTATCTTGAAAAATCCAAAAAAATAGATCCACAGATTGCAGATCGACAGATTTTTAGATTTGTCTGAGAAAACAAAACGCATCATTATTTTTTACGATCTGAAAATCTGCCTTCTGAAAATCTGAAATCTAAAAATTCATTTCCAATCAATGACCTTTTTACAAGCCCTAATAATCGCCATCGTCGAAGGTCTAACCGAATACCTACCGGTTTCTTCAACGGCTCACATGATTTTCACGAGTTCGTTTTACGGCATACAGGACGACGATTTCACGAAACTTTTCCAGGTCGCGATACAATTCGGGGCGATTTTGGCCGTCGTGGTTTTGTATTGGAGAAAGTTCTTCGACTTCAGTAAACTCAGTTTCTACATCAAATTGGCTTGTGCCGTTGTTCCGGCTCTCGCTTTGGGATTGGTGCTTGACGACTATATCGACGCGATTCTTGGAAAGCCGATCCCGATTGCGTGCATGTTGATCGTAGGCGGGATTTTCCTGTTGTTTCTCGACCAATATTTCAAGAATCCGACGATCCATAAAGAGGAAGACATCACAATTAAAAAAGCAGTGACGATCGGGTTTTGGCAATGTCTGGCGATGATGCCCGGGACGAGCCGATCGGCCGCTTCGATCATCGGTGGCATGCAGCAAAAACTTGATCGCGAAACCGCTGCGGAGTTTTCGTTTTTCCTCGCGGTTCCGACGATGCTCGCCGTCACGACCTATTCGGTGTTCGTAAAAACCTATCACACAACAGGATTGAAAGGCTACGAATTACTTTTCCAGCGTCCTGAAAATTTGAAATTGTTCTTGATCGGAAACCTCGTCGCGTTCGTGGTCGCCGTGATCGCGATCAAATTCTTCATCGGCGTGATCAAAAAATACGGCTTCAAACCTTGGGGCTGGTATCGAATCGTGGCCGGAATCATCCTGCTGATCTACTTTACTTACAACTGATGACGCCCGAAGATTTCCTCGAAGGACAAGTTTTACTACTCGACAAACCGCTGCATTGGAGTTCGTTTCAGGCCGTGAACAAACTCAAATACCTGCTCAAGAATAATTTCGGTTTAAAAAAAATCAAGATCGGTCACGCGGGAACGCTCGATCCGTTGGCGACAGGACTTTTAATTGTCTGCACTGGAAAATTCACGAAGAGAATTTCGGAAATCCAAGGCCAGAAAAAAGAATACACGGGAACGATTTTCGTCGGGGCGACAACGCCTTCGTACGATCTGGAAACCGAGGTCAACGAAACTTTTCCGATCGACCACATCACCGACGGATTGATCCACGAAACGCTACCACAATTCACGGGCGAAATCGACCAGAAACCACCGATCTTTTCGGCCATCAAAAAAGACGGAAAACGCTTGTACGAACACGCGCGCGCCGGAGAAGAAATCGAGATCGCGTCGCGTAAAACGACGATACACGAATTCGAGATCACGTGCATCGCGTTGCCTGAAATCAACTTCCGCGTGGTTTGCTCCAAGGGAACTTATATCCGGTCGCTGGCTTTCGACTTTGGGAAAGCGCTGCAATCGGGCGCGCATTTAACCGCGTTGCGTCGCACCAAAATCGGGGATTATTCTGTAACTTTAGCTAAAACGCCCGAAGAATTCCAAGATGCGCTCACTCAAAGTTGATTACTATTATTTGATATTATTATTGTTTATTGGGGTTTCAGCCAACGCGCAATTTTTTCCGGAACTTCAGCCCAAGCGCGAAAAAACGATCACTTACTTATTTTTCGGGGTTTCGATTCCGCTGCGACATCATCTCGACGGCAACGCAAAAGTCGACAATATGCGTTTCCTGCCCGACGGCATCAACACGAAATTCGGAGCGGGAATCCATATCAACCGATGGTTCGCATCAGGTTTGCACACGGGAACCGAATATCGGTTATCAGAAAAACTCGTCGCGATTCCCGTTTACATGAATTTGCGTTTCGCGCCCGAAGTCAATGAAGATACGCGTGTGGTCGTGCAACCCGGATTCGGTTATGCGATTGGAATCGGGCATGGGAATTTATCGGGATATTATGGAAAAGTAAGCGTCGGAATAGAAGAACTTGACGGCGTCTCCTATTACGTCGAATATTCGCAATATGGATTTTCGCGCGACGACACGGGTCAAACCAGAGCCGTGAGTTTCGGTTTGGGCCTGACTATCTTTTAGCGTATAGCGCGACTTCAAGATCTTCCATGATCGCGAGCAATTCATTTTGGGTCGACAAACCTTTGTCGTGCGTGTACCACAAATGCAGTTCGGTCTTCGCGGTTTCGTCTATAATTCCATATTGGCTTTTGTAGGACGTGATGAAATCAGATGCGCCTTTTGGCCTTGGTCCCCAACTTGCGCGGACTTCGTTCGTTTCCTGATCCAAAACAATCAATTTGGGAATCGAACGTGCGCCGTTTGTAAGGAACGAATTCATGAGCGCGTCGTTCTCATCACGCAAAACGATCTTAAGTTCGATGTTGGGCGAAAGCATCGCGAGTTTGTTGAAAACCGGTGTGAGCTGGGCCGCGTCTCCGCACCAACCTTCAGATATCACGAGCCACGTGTATTTGCTTTTTATCGCAAGCAGACGCGTGATGATTTCCTCGGGCACGACGAGCTTTTTGTCAAGCCGATTCATGCGCGATTCGTTGAGCTTCGTGTAGTGTAAAAGCGATTCCGATTGGGTGTTTCCGGTCGATTTCCCTTCGAGCAGCAACTTGGTGACGATGCTGCGATACTTGGTATAGGAATGACTTTTGGACAAACTTTCTGCGACGGCCATCTTCATAATCCGGGAGTTTTGTGAATCAAAATTACCACTTTAAAATGGGTTCCGGTCGCTCTTTGCATTGGTGTTAACATTTTTTGAAATCGCATTTTCGTTCCAACCGAATATCTCTATATTTGCACAACTTAACCCGAAATATGAAATACAAAAGAATTCTCCTGAAACTCAGCGGTGAAGCGTTGATGGGCGACCGACAATACGGAATCGACCCAGCGCGTTTGGCCGAATATGCCGAAGATATCAAAACCATCCACGATCAAGGCGTGCAAATCGCGATCGTGATCGGTGGCGGAAACATCTTTCGCGGAGTAGCCGGCGCCAGCAACGGAATGGACCGCGTTCAGGGCGATTACATGGGAATGCTCGCTACCGTGATCAACGGAATGGCGTTGCAGGGCGCGCTTGAAGACAAAGGCATGCTGACACGTTTGCAGACTGCGTTGAAAATCGAGGCGATTGCCGAGCCGTACATCAAAAGACGCGCGGTTCGCCACCTTGAAAAAGGCCGCATCGTGATCTTTGGAGCCGGAACCGGAAACCCGTATTTCACGACCGATACGGCCGCCGTGTTAAGAGGAGTTGAAATCCATGCCGACGTAATCCTCAAAGGAACGCGCGTCGACGGGATTTACACGGCCGACCCTGAAAAAGATGCGAGCGCCACGAAATATGACGCGCTTACGTTCACTGAAGTCATCTCGAAAAACCTTAACGTAATGGATTCGACCGCGTTCACATTGAGCCAGGAAAACGAATTGCCGATCGTGGTCTTCGACATGAACAAGAGAGGAAATTTGTTGAAGATTTGCCAGGGCGACAACATCGGAACCGTCGTAAAAGGTTAACTAAAATCACCAAAGCATACATCGCCTACAGCCTATCGCTTAAAGCCTAAAGCATTAAAAAATGACTGAAGAAATCGATTTTATCTTAGAAAGCACTGAAGAATCCATGTCGGGTTCGATCGCTCACCTTGAAAAGGAATTTTTGAACATCCGCGCGGGGAAAGCTTCGCCGGCCATGTTGGGCAGCGTATTCGTAGATTATTACGGATCGCAAACTCCATTGTCCCAGGTCGCCAACATCAATGTGCCCGATGCGCGTACCATTACGGTTACGCCTTGGGAGAAAAACATGTTGCATCCGATCGAGAAAGCGATCATGGTCGCCAACATCGGATTCAACCCGATGAACAACGGCGACAACATCATCATCTCAGTTCCGCCTTTGACTGAGGAACGCCGACGCGACCTTGTGAAACAAGCCAAATCAGAGGCGGAAGATGCGAAAATCGGAATCCGGAATGCGCGTCAGGAAGCAAATAAGGAAATCAAGAAACTTGAGAAAGAAGGAACGTCTGAAGACGCGTGCAAAAGCGCTGAGGAAGAAGTCCAGACGTTGACCAATTCATACATTCGAAAAATTGAGGAAGTCTTGGCTGTGAAAGAAGCTGAGATTATGAAAGTTTGATTTTTCGTTTTTATTCGCGTATGTAATTTTAACACGAAGACACGAAGACACTAAGAATCCGCTTTGCAGCGGATTTTTTTTGAACCATCAAGAACACTAACGTCATCAAGCGTTCCGCCGAAATAACCTTTGCGCCTTCGTGCCTTCGTGTCAGCCGCGCAGCGAAATTTTAAACCATTAAGGACATTAAGTTCATTAAGTATTTCGATAAATTGACCTCGCGCGTTTGCGCCTTCGTGCCTTCGTGTCAGCCGCGCAGCGAAATTTTGAACCATTAAGGACATTAAGTTCATTAAGTGTTTCGGTGAAATTGACCTCGCGCCTTCGTGTCTTCGTGCCTTCGTATCAACCGCGCAGCGAAATTTTAAACCATTAAGGACATTAAGTTTATTAAGTGTTTCGGTAAAATTGACCTCGTGTCAGCCGCGCAGCGAAATTTTAGACCATTAAAGACATTAAGTTCATTAAGTGTTTCGGTAAAAATGCATTCGCGCCTTCGTGCCTTCGTGTCAGCCGCGCAGCGAAATTTTAAACCATTAAGGATATTAAATTCATTAAATATTTAGGTAAAATCAACCTCGCGCCCTCGTGTCTTCGTGCCTTTGTGTCAGCCGCGCAGCGAAATTTTAAACTATTAAGGACATTAAGTTCATTAAGTGTTTCGATAAATTGACCTCGTGCCTTTGCGCCTTCGTGCCTTCGTGTCAGCCGCGCAGCGAAATTTTAAACCATTAAGGACATAAGTTCATTAAGTGTTTTGGTAAAATTGACCTTCGCGCCTTCGTGTCTTCGTGCCTTCGTGTCAGCCGCGCAGCGAAATTAAAAACCATTAAGTTCATTAAGCGCTTCGTCAAAATCAACTTCGTGTCCTCGTGTCAGTGGCGCAGCGCTGTCGTTCGTCAATCAATAAAACAACCGAAATCCCAAAGCCCCACAAGCGGCTCCATGTTTTTCCAAAAGCAATTTCACAAGCTCACGAACATCATCGGTTTCCTCATAATAATATCCGAACAGTTTCGCATCGAGGAACGAACTATCGATCGGCGCCTGACGCGTATACCCTGAAAGCGCCTTCGCACCCGTAACATCCAAAAAATATTGAGCGGTTTCCAAATCGATATCAAGCGTTTTCGAATTTGCGAAATGGATGATTTTCTTCTTGAGTTTGCCTTCGAAAAGTTCGGCGATCTCGGCAAGTGAATATCGGTAATCATCAATTACGATATCGTCGGCGTTGCCCGGAAACACGAGATAAATCGCTTCGTAACTTTTGAAATTCTTGTCTTCGTACAATAAGTTTTCAAGGCTTTCCTCCATTCCCGCGATGCTGTCACAGGATTGATACACGTTCGTGATGCCGTACTCGAGCGCCAAATTTTCGAGCATCGGGAACAATTTGCTCTCGCGATCACTGGAAACGTCATGAACCGCCTCGAGGCAAAATAGTTTTGAGTCGTCGTCGTCCATCGATTTTTGCACACCGTTCATAGACACAAAAAAACGAAATCATTTTGTAACTAAATCACAATTAACGCCTGTTGAACCGAGCAATTAATTTGATAAAATCCCGTTCTTTGCAACAATGAAGCGTTTTGCATTACTTATTTTGTTTCTCTCGAATGTCGCGTTTGCGCAATTAAATGCGACCGACATCATCAAAAACGCGATCCACAACAAATCCCAAAACGACCCGAAGCTAAAGCTCAAGACGTTCAAAATGAACGCGTATAATAAATTGCTGATCACTGCGAATCCTGATTCCATCGCGGGTCGCATCGATTCGGTGTTCATCGCGAAACACACGCCGCGACCGATATTCGTCAAGATTGATTCGTCCGACTACAATTTCAAGCAGTACATTTCAAAGTTCCATCTTTTTGAAAGCGAGAAAGTTTCGAAGTACGAATTTGCCCAAGATATCTTTAAGGAAAACATAAGCGGTGCCAAAATGGGCGGATTTTCGCAACCTGTATACGAAATCATGGGCATCGAACTGCATTCGTTCTGGATTTACGATAAAACCTACGAACTGCTCACGACGAAATACAACAGCCCGATCGCCGGTGACGCGCTCGAAGATTACGATTACGAATTCGTCGGAGATGAAACCATCGGTGGTCGGAACACCGCAAAAATCGCATTCCGAAGCAACAAAAAAAGAAAGTCCAAAGATTTATACGGCGTGCTTTTCATCGACTTGCAAAACTTCGCGATCGCCAAGGCCGAGATCCGATTTCTGGGCGTGCTGAATCTCGAAGCCGTGCATGAATTTTCGTATTTCGCCGAGCAAAATCTGTGGATGCCAAGACTCACTACATTCCGGATCGCAAAAGGAAAAAACAATTCAAACATCAGGATTTTGGGTGCGACGCTTGAATTCGATCCCGAAAATCAGGAAAGCCGACGCCAGAAATTCGCCTCCGACCGCGCGTATGTGTTGTCGCAAACATGGTTTTCAAACATCGAATTCAACCTCCCGATCCGATTGCGTCACGTCGCGGTCGCTTCAGAAATCACCGATATCGCCGTAAAACGCGATGAAAGTTTCTGGCAACAAAACCGATTCCAGCCGTTGGACGAGCGTGACGCGGCGACTTATCCGGCTCTCGACAGCATTTCGCGATCGGAGAAAATCGAAAGCCGTTTGCGTCTGGCGCGTAAGTTTTTGAACGGTTACATTCCCGTCGGACCGGTCGATCTGGGCTTGCGATATTTGGCGACGGTGAACAATTACGAAGGTTTCAGGCTCGGCGCGGGAGGAATTACGAACGACAAATTCTCGAACAAATACCGGCTCGAAGGTTACGCGGCCTACGGAACCAAAGACGGCCGATGGAAATACAGTCTTGGCGGCGCGATTCGTTTGGGGAATTTCACGGGAAGCTGGATCGGCGCTTCGTTCACCGACGACTTGCAGGAGATCGCGAGCACGCGTTTCGCCGTTGATAAAAAGCCGTTCAAGATTTACGACGCGCGCCCGATCAACATCAGCACGTTCTACAACCACAAGACGTGGCGCGGTTATATCGAGACGCGCATCATCCCGAAAACCGAAAGCGTCTGGCAATTGACCTACAGCCATATCGAGCCTAAATTCGACTACCAATTCAATTATCGAGGCAAGTTGTACGACAATTTCAACTTGACGTTGGCGTCGGTCGCGATCCAATGGAATCCGTTCAGCAATTACATGCAGACGCCGCTGGCACGCATCGAGACCGATAAGCGCTTCCCGAAATTCACGTTCCAGTTTACGCAGGCCATGCCGAAATTTACCGACAACGACTTCAGTTTCGGCAAGGTCGATCTGCGCGTCGATTATGAAAAACCGTTCCTCGACGGACAAAAATTCTCGGCATTGTTCCAAGGCGGTTTGGCTTACGGCAATGTTCCGCTCACGCATTTGTACAACATGTCGCCGAACAACCCCGTGAAAGACCACATCCAGCAACGCATCACGTTCGCGGGTAAAAACAGTTTCGAGACGATGTTCTACAATGAGTTTTTCTCGAGCCGATATCTGATGTTGCAGGTGAAACATTCATCGCCGAGGTTTACCATCGTCAAAAAGGTCCGACCGTTCTTTACGCTCGTGACGCGCACGGCTTTTGGAAGCATGGAGAATCCAGAGCAGCACATCGGGTTTGATTATAAGACGTTGAATGATGGTTTCTTCGAATCGGGGCTTGAGGTGAATCAGATTTACAGCGGTTTCGGGCTTTCGGGGTTTTATCGATACGGCCCCAACCAGCTTTCAAGTTGGGAAGATAATATCGCTGTGAAGTTGACGTTTACGTTGAACCTCGGGATTTAACGGCGCAAATGTTGTGACCCTTTTTCTATAAAAAATTTTGCGGAAAATTTAGGATGCACTTTTTGGAAATCGAATGAAATGCAACAAAAGAAGCGGATGGTTTCGTCTTTTCCATCAGTGCGAAGACACCAACTTAAGCCCGATTATAGACGCGATCAACGTCGAAAGAAAGAAAATCCGCCAAAAGGTCGCGGGTTCCTTAAACACGAAAATTCCGACGAGAACGATTCCGACGGCGCCGATTCCCGTCCAAACCGCATACGCAGTCCCGATCGGCAACACTTGCGTCGCTTTGTACAACAGAATCATGCTGATCGAAAGGCACGCGAAAAATCCCAACATCCAATACATCGAAATATTCCCGGTCGTTTCCTTCGCCTTGCCCAAACATGAAGCGAATCCAACCTCGAAAAGTCCTGCGATGACAAGCAAAATCCAACTCATGTCTAATGTTTTATGATCAAAACCGACGGCATGTTCGCGAGCCAAACGCTTTGGGAATCGACGAGTTTCTTCCAGCTTTCGAGCGTGACGAGCATCATGTCCTGTTGCTCTAGGAAGTCTTTTTTCATCGTGCGGTCGGCGTGGGTTTTTACTTGATCCGGGAATTTTCGCTTTAGGTTTTCGAGTCCGGGCGATGGTAAAATCTGGCCCGAATCGTCGACGTTTTCAAGAAACGTAACGGTCGAATCGTTGTTGAAGATCAGTTTTTCGGCGAATTGCGAGAGAAAATCGTCTTCGGCGCTGAACATCGGAACGAAGATATTTTCGAGCACATCGAGATTCTTGTCGACGAGGATTCCGACGGGCATTTTCGTACGACCGATGATTTGGCGTGTGCGTTCGTCGAAAGGTGAATTCTCAAAAAGTCCTTCCTTTCCGATGAATTTGTCGATCAATCGATCCGGATTGATGATGCGCGTCGTGAAACCAAGCATTTTTCCGAGCAACGTACCCTCGAAAATAGATCGTCCGAGCCCGACGAGAAGCAAATCGTATTCGCCTTTGTTCGCAATTTCAACGATGTCGGTATCGATGTCGTTCGACGCCTTGAACAATGTGGTGATCTTCTGCCCGATCTGTTCGGATTCGGTCAAAAGCGGCGCGAACGTGCGTCTTTCCTGCTCTTCGAGATCAAACGTGTGCAATTCGTTGCTCAATGTCATATGCAGAGCCGTGACCGCGCAATGGTCCTTTTCCTTGCGAAGGAAACTGTTGGCCAGGCGCAGAAGCACCTTTCCGCGTTCGGCGTTCCCGAAAGAAATCAGGATCTTATAGCGATTGTCGGCCTTGATCTCGTCGGGGATTATCTCATTTTTCGTCTTGAAAATGTAGTTGATCAGATCGAGAAGCGGCCCGGTCATGAACGTGGTGACGAGCGCCATCAGGACCATTATCGTAAATATTTCGGTCGACAAAACGCCCAGATCATATCCGATATTGAGTACGACGAGTTCCATCAAACCGCGCGTGTTCATCAACGCGCCTATCGTCAAGCTGTCGCGCCAATTCTGCCCGACGAATTTCGCGGCGATCGAGCTTCCGAGGAATTTTCCCGCAACCGCGACCAAAATGACCAAGCCTGTGAGTTGCCACAATTCAGGATCGTTTATGAGTCCGATTTGCGTGCGAAGTCCCGTAAATACGAAGAATAACGGCAACAATAAAATGACCGAAACGTCCTCGACTTTTTCGATGATGATGCTTCGGAAACGCGTATTGTCGGGCATGATCGCGCCTGCCATGAACGCCCCGAAAAGCGCGTGGATACCGATGATTTCTGAAACGTAAGCTGAAATGATCAACGTCAAAAGGAAAATCGCCACGACCGGTTTGCTCAACGATGAACGTGAATTCTTGAGTTCGGCGACGCGTTTCAGGAACGGTCGGACGACATTGAGCATCAAGATCACATACACGATCGCAAGCCCGATTACGTACAAGGAACTGATGATCGAACCCGCTTTCACGATCGCGATCACGGTCGCCAAAATGCACCAGGCCGTGATGTCGTCGGCGGCCGCGCACGTAATCACAATTGCACCGAGACGCGTTTTATGGATGCCGCGTTCCTGCACGATGCGCGCCAAAACAGGAAATGCCGTGATGCTCATCGCGATGCCCAGGAAAAGCGAAAACGAAAGGAATTCGACGTTTTCGGGCGCATACTTCTGATAAATGAAATACGCCAAGCCGACGCCAAGCGTGAACGGGAAAATGATACTTGCGTGCGAGATCACGACCGCATCGTTCGCCTTGTTGCGAAGTGCCGTCAGATCGAGTTCCATCCCGACGACGAACATAAAAAATATGAGTCCGATCTGGCTTAGGAACTGTAGGTTTCCTAGTGATTCAATCGGGAAAAGCAAATGCGAAAATTCAGGATAATACAGCCCGACGAGCGAAGGTCCGAGCAGGATTCCCGCAAGCATTTCGCCGATTACCGTAGGTTGGCCGATCTTTCGGAAAAACCACCCGAATATGCGCGCGACCAAGATTATCGTAATGATCTGGAGCAATAAAAGCGCGAGCGGATGCTGAATATTGTGCGTCATCGACTCGAGAAATTGCACCCATTGGTCTTTGACGCTTGCCGTTACGACCACGTCACGCCCGTCTTCGAGATGCTTGCCTTTGGTGATGATCCAATACATGAGAACCGAAAATCCTCCGGTAAACAAAACGTAGAAAATGGAGTTCTTGAAATTCCTCATGCTTGTCGTGGCTCGATTGTCTGCTGAAATGCGACCCAAATATATAAATTAATAACGTGCGAATCGGGGCGCCGTCTAATTAATGCCGCAATGTTAAAATTGCGTGAAATCGGCAATAAAATAAGGGTTTTACGATTTAAAAACCGCATTCGATTACCTACCTTTGCAGCCTCAAATTTGCTACATGACCAAATGGTTTAGTCTGGGTTTCTGGGAACTGGTCGCAAGAATCGTCTTGCGCAACAAGGTTTTAATGCTTCTATTGGTAGCATTGACGACCGTTTTCCTGGTCATGCAGTGGAAGAACATCCGTTTTAGTTTCACCGAAGCGAACCTTTTGCCCGACGACGATCCCACGAATGTCGAATACCGGACATTCCTTAAAAAATTCGGCGAAGAAGGCAACCTGATTGTAATCGGAGTCAAAGACAGCGCGCTCTTCACCCCGAAAGTCTATGCGTCATGGACCAAATTGATGCACACGATCGAGATCGATAAAAACGTCGATCTGGTTGTCGATGTGCACAATTTGAAGCAACTCACCAAGAACGATTCGCTCCAAAGTTTCGAACTCACCGACTTCACCGACAAATCGAAAACGCAAGACACGACTTATCTCAAAAACATTCGAAGCCGATTGTTCGATGACCTGCCTTTTTACGAAGGTTTGCTGTTCAACAAAGGTTCGGGAACGGTTCGCGCCGCGGTTTATCTCGATAAGAAGATCGTGAATTCGCCCGCAAGGAAAGACTTCGTGCTCAAAAAACTGATTCCCGCTTTAAAGGATTTTGAAACCGAAAGCGGTGTAAAACCCCATGTTTCGGGCATGCCGTACATCAGGACGATGAGTACCGAAACGATAAAAGGCGAGATCGGAATTTTCATCGGGGCGTCGCTTTTCGTGACGTGCTTATTGTTTTTCTTCTTCTTCAGGAGTTTCCGCGCGACGATGGTGACGTTGCTTATCGTGACGATCGGCGTGATCTGGTCGTTCGGATTCTTGGGGCTTTTCAATTACGAGATCACGATCTTGACGGCGCTCGTTCCGGCGTTGGTCATCGTAATCGGTGTTCCGAATTGCATTTTCCTGACGAACAAATACCATCAGGAATATTACAAACACCGAAATAAAACAAAAGCGTTGCAACGCGTGACGACCAAGATCGGAAGCGCGACGCTGCTCACGAACATCACGACGGCGATCGGGTTTGCGACGTTCATCACATCGAACAACAAACTTTTGATCGAGTTCGGAAATTTGACCGCGGTGAACATCATGGCGCTGTTTGTTTTGGCGATCATCATCATCCCGATCTTCCACAGTTACATTCCCGCTCCGGCCGATAGACATCTGAAACACCTCGAAGACGATTCGGTAAAAGGTTTCATGGACTGGATTTTGAGAATGGTGAAATACAATAGATTCTCGATTTACACCGTGACCGTGATTTTGTTATTGGTGAGCGTTTTTGGCCTGACCCGCATGAAAATCTCCGGTAGTCTAATTGAAGACATGCCCAAGAAAACCGAATTTTTCAAGGACATCACGTTCTTCGAAAAGGAGTTCAACGGTGTGATGCCGCTCGAGATCATGATAGACACGAAGCGTCCGAAAGGCGTCATGAAATTGTCCACGCTCAACAAAATGGAAGAATTCGAGAAGGAAATCGATGAAATCCCTGAGCTTTCAAAACCGATTTCGGTCGTGAACGTCGTGAAATATTCGAAGCAGGCATTTTACAATGGAAATCCGCAATATTTCGAACTTCCGACACCCCAGGAGCAGTCGTTTATCTTGTCGTTCGCGAAAAACACGTTGAAAGGCGGCAAGCAAAATCTCATGAAAAGTTACGTTGACAGCACCGGACGTTACGCGAGAATCACAGCGTTCATGCGCGATGACAACGGGCAACGCATTCCCGAGATCGAGGCGCGCATCCGCAAGGAAGCCGAAAAGATTTTCCCGAAAGATCGTTTCGAAGTTTCGATCACAGGAAAGTCGCTCGTCTTCCAGAAAGGAACGGGTTATCTGATCGATAATTTGCTTTCATCGCTGTTGTTCGCGTTCGCATTGACCGGATTCCTGATGGCCTTTTTGTTCCGATCGTTCAAGATGATACTGGTTTCGTTGCTTCCGAATATCTTACCGTTGTTGCTTACCGCAGGAATCATGGGCTTTTTGAATGTGCCGTTGAAACCGAGTACGATCTTGGTTTTCGGGATCGCGTTCGGGATGTCGGTCGATGATACGATCCGGTTCCTCGCCCAATACCGCGAAGAACTCAAGCGCAACAACTGGCGTATCAAACCAGCAGTTTACGCGACATTCAATGACGCGGGATTGAGTATGTTTTATACGTCGATCGTGTTGTTCTTCGGGTTTTCGGTGTTTATGTTGTCGGACTTTGGCGGAACGGTCGCTCTCGGCGGATTGGTCTCGCTCACGCTGTTCTGCGGCATGTTGTCGAATCTGATGTTGCTGCCCGCTTTGGTTCTTACGCTCAACAAGAAACTGGCGAACGAACAGGACATGCTCGAACCGTTGATCGACGTGAAGGAATATAGCGATGAGGAAATCGATAACAGGCCGGGGCATCGGGATTTGTCTAAAAGAAAAGCGAATGACGAATGACGAAAGACGAACGACGAAGGACTTTCGCTTGTCAGTCGGATTCTGAACCGTCAATCTTGCTATTCCATACTCCTTTTTGTCCTTCGTCTTTCGTCATTTGTCTTTAGTCTACTGCATTTTTTGTCCTTCGTCTTTCGTCATTCGTCTTTCGTCTACTATATTTGCACGCTTAAACGTATTATGAAATGAAACGTACAAAAATCAACGACCTTCTTTGCTGCACCAAACCGCTTACCGATGTAACGGCGAAAGGCTGGGTGCGCACATTCCGCAACAATCAATTTATTGCGCTCAACGACGGGTCGACGATAAATAACATTCAATGCGTGGTCGATTTTGAGAATACGCCTGAGGAAACTTTGAAGCGCATCACGACCGGAGCCGCGGTTTCGGTTTTCGGTGATTTGGTCGAAAGCCAGGGAAAAGGCCAGAAATACGAAATCCAGGTCAAAAAGATCGAGATTTTGGGCGATTCCGATGCTGAGAAATTCCCGATGCAACCCAAGAAACACTCGCTTGAATTCTTGCGTGCGAATGCGCATTTACGTGTTCGGACGAATGCGTTCGGAGCGATCATGCGCGTGCGTTCGGTTTTGGCCGCAGCGGTACACAAATATTTTCAGGAGCAAGGTTTCGTTTACGTGAACACGCCGATCATTACGGGTGCCGATGCTGAAGGCGCGGGCGAAATGTTCCAGGTGACGTCGCTCCCGCTTGACAACTTGCCGAAAAACGAAAATGGAGGAATCGACTATAAACAGGATTTCTTCGGGAAACATACGAATCTTACGGTTTCAGGCCAACTTGAAGGTGAAACGTTCGCGATGGCTTTGGGGCAGATTTATACGTTCGGGCCGACATTCCGTGCCGAAAATTCAAACACTTCGCGTCACTTGGCGGAATTCTGGATGATCGAGCCTGAAGTCGCGTTCAACGACTTGGACGACAACATGGATCTGGCCGAGGATTTCATACAATACGTGATCAAATACGCGCTAGACAATTGCGAAGACGATTTGAAATTTCTTGAGGGACGACTTCTTGAAGAGGAAAAACAAAAGCCTCAGAACGAACGCAGCGAAATGGCGCTTTTGGAGAAATTGAAATTCGTTTTGGAGAACAACTTCAAACGCGTTTCATATACCGAAGCTATCGATATTCTTAAGGATTCAACTCCGAACAAGAAGAAAAAATTCCAATATCTCATCGAAGAATGGGGCGCCGACCTGCAAAGCGAGCACGAGCGTTTCCTTGTCGAGAAACACTTTAAATGCCCTGTGATTTTGTACGATTATCCGGCGAACATCAAGGCGTTTTACATGCGTTTGAACGACGGAACCGAACCGGGACGCGAAACCGTGCGCGCGATGGACATCCTTTTCCCCGGAATCGGCGAAATCGTGGGCGGATCACAGCGTGAGGAACGTTATGACGTGCTCGTTGAAAAGATGAAAAAACTCGGCATCGACGAGGAAGAATTGTGGTGGTATCTCGATACGCGCCGATTTGGAACCGCGACGCACTCCGGATTCGGACTTGGTTTTGAAAGGCTTGTGCTTTTCGTGACGGGGATGACGAATATTAGGGATGTGATTCCTTTTCCTCGTACGCCGATGAACGCGGAGTTTTAAGATGGAAGAGTAAAAGTTTGACACGAAGGCACAAAGGCACGAAGGCACGAAGTTTTTTTTGTTTGTCCTTGGTCCTGAGTACGGAAAGTCTGGAAATGGATTCGTGATTTTTTTCTAATGAAGTGATAAAGACGCTAAGATACGAAGTTTGGTTTCGTATCTTAGCGTTTGAATTTTATACGCCATACAGATGAGTAATTTTAAAAACGAAATGATCGCGAAAGCGGTTGTGAATGCCGCATATGTTGTCCATACCAGACTCGGTCCGGGACTGCTCGAAAAAATTTACGAGGTTTGCATCGCTCATGAATTGAGAAAGGCAGGACTTAAAGTGCAGCGACAAATCAAAGTCCCGATAATTTATGATGATATTACGTTCGATGAAGGTTTAAGACTTGATCTTCTCGTTGAAGAAACAATTGTCGTGGAAATCAAATCGGTTGAAACGATAAATCCTGTTTGGCAAGCTCAGGTTTTGAGCCAACTAAAACTAACAGGGAAGAATATCGGATTTTTAATTAATTTTAATGTGCCTTTGATCAAACAAGGCATAAAACGAATAGCTAACTAAAGCGAAGCTTCTTTGTGCCTTTGTGCCTTTGTGTCTTCGTGTCAAACAAAAAAGGATGCCGCAGGCAGCCGCCCAAAAACAATGCTCAAACAGTCATTAAACTTCAAACTCCAACAAAAGCTCTCGCCGCAGCAAATCCAGCTCATGAAGCTGATCCAGCTGCCAACACAAGCCTTTGAGCAGCGTTTAAAGGAAGAGATGAACGAAAATCCCGCTCTCGAAACGGGACAGGAAGAAGACGAATACGAAAAAGACGAGTTCGATAACGAAGAATTCGAAGATTACGATGACGGCGACAACGAATCGATCGAAGCTGAAGACATCAACATAGACGAATACCTTTCGAATGACGAAACGCCCGACTATAAATTATCGGCGAATAATTACAGCGACGAGGAACAACGCGAGTCGCCACTTGCCGCTTCGGTGAGTTTTCACCAGGATCTGATCAACCAGCTCAACACGTTTATCCTGACCGACGAACAGCGCGAAATCGCCGAATTCCTCGTGGGAAGCATTGACGACCAAGGTTACATCAGGCGTTCGATTCCCGACATCGTCGACGATATGGCGTTCACCCAAGGCATTTACACCGACGAAAAAATCGTCGAGCAAATTTTGCACATCATCCACGAGCTCGAACCGTCGGGCGTCGGAGCGAGAGATCTGCAGGAATGTCTGCTGTTGCAATTGAAACACAAGACGCCGACAGAATCGGTTGAAATGGCGACCGACATCATCGAAAACCAATTCGACGCGTTCACCAAGAAACACTACGACAAATTGCGCGCGAAGTACGGCGCATCCCAGGAACAACTCAAGAAAGCGATTGACGAGATCGAGAAACTCAACCCGAAACCCGGCGGTTCTTTTGCGGGAAGTACGCGACTCATCGAACACGTCGTGCCTGATTTTACGATCCGGATCAACGAAGGCGAGCTCGAACTCACGCTCAACGGCAGGAACGCGCCCACGCTTCACGTTTCACGCGATTATCAGGATATGTTGCAGACCTACAAAGATTCACGCGACAAATCACAACAGCAGAAAGACGCGGTAACCTTCATAAAATCGAAGCTCGATTCGGCCAAATGGTTTATCGATGCGATCCGCCAACGCCAGGAAACACTGATGGTCACGATGAGCGCGATCATGGAATACCAACGCGAATTCTTCCTCGATGGAGACGAAACGAAATTGCGCCCGATGATTTTGAAAGATATCGCCGATATGGTCGGACTCGACATCTCAACGATTTCACGTGTCGCCAATTCCAAATACGTCGATACGCCTTATGGCACGAAACTCATAAAGGAATTCTTCTCGGAAGCGATGATGAACGACCAAGGCGAAGAAGTTTCGACGCTCGAAATCAAGAAAATCCTGCAGGACGTTATCGGTGAAGAAGACAAGCACAAACCGCTTCCCGACGATCAATTGGCCGACATCCTGAAAGAACGCGGCTACCCGATCGCGCGTCGAACCATTGCAAAATACCGCGAGCAGCTTGACATTCCGGTAGCGAGAATGAGAAAGAAAATTTAGTATTCGAACGTCAATTCGATGTTGTTCGGACCCACGGGAACTGTCACGGGAAAATCCTCAATCGTCACGATGCCATTTTTGCGTCGGTAAACCCTTACGAAGTTTTCAGCGCCTTCCGATACGACAACGTCGGTGTAAAATTGGTTGACATCGGCATTCGGTTCCCGAAAAGTCACTCCTATTCCCGGCGCTCCAGGAACTTGTGGCCCGGCCGGATAAACAGTGTTTATGTAAAAAGCATCGCCATCAACTTGCGGCACGAAATTATTTAGATGCACTTTTATGAATGCTTTTTTGGGAATATAGATCGGAACATTCAACACGGTATCGCGCGTGAAAATCTGGTTGATGATCATTTCCGACTGGTCAGCTACTCCAACGTTTATATATGTATTTGGATCAAGATTCGAATCGTCTATCTCGAATCGGAAAAGGCCGCTTTGATTTCCGACTTCATCATCCTGCAAATGAAAATCGCGTCCGAACAAACCATCGTCCGACGTTTTCAAATTCGCTATAGTGCGCACATGATAACCGCTCCCGCTTTGTTTGTAATCGAATTTTATCTTGATATTCGGCAGCGGCTGGTTACCTAAGGTTACGACCTGACCTTGAAGTCGTGTACAATCTGCAGTGCAAGTATCTTGTGAATCATCTTCAGCGCATGCCATGAACGAAAGCGGAACGAATAATCGAAATATTTTTTTCATCGGCAGCATTTTTATATTAATACCAAAAAAATGATTTGGTTGCGCCAATGGTTCGCCACAATCTGTCTTATCTTTGCTTAAAAGCGTGACTTGAAAAGAATCCTGCCCCTTTTTTCTTATATCTTGCATCCGGTGTTCATGCCGGTCTTCGCGACGCTGTTCTATTTTTTGATCGACTTGAACGCTTACAATACGGGCCAAAAATATTTGATCCTGTTACAGATCGCGATCATCACATTGTTCATTCCGGTTTGCTTTTTCTTTTTGTTGCGGTCGCTCGGAAAAATCGATTCGATCATGCTCGCCGACTTGGCGCAACGCAAAATCCCTTTGTTCATCCAATGTTTACTTCTTTTTATCCTTATCAGCAAAAGCATCACGATCGACGCGATTCCCGAACTGTTCTTCTTCTTCGGCGGCGGATTGGTGAGTACTTTCCTGGCGCTCGCATTCGCATTCGGACGCATAAAAGTGAGTTTGCACATGATGGGAATTTCGGCACTTACGGCTTTCGTCGTCGGATTGAGCTTCCACAACGAGACGAATGCGTTGCTCGCGATTACGGGATTGGTTTTCGCGAACGGCCTGGTCGCTTCATCGCGTTTGGAAATGAAGGCACATTCGGGCAGCGAACTCGCGATCGGATTCTTGTGCGGCTTGATCCCGCAAGTGGTTTTGTGGTACGCGTGGCTATAAAATGTAGAACATCAACCCGACATTCACCGAGCTCATGTCGATCCTGTTTTCGCCTAAAATTCCTTCCTTGAATATCGGATTCAAACCGTAATACACGTAAAGGTTCCACGTGTTGTAACCCGCCGCGACATAAACGCCGTATCGGAATTTATTGAGGTCATCGTTGTTTATGACAAGCGTTTTGCCGCCGTCGCCCACGAATTTCGATCGGCTGTTGAACAGATAACTGAACTTGAATCCCGTGTAGATGCGCCAGAATTTATGGCTTTGCATCGTCGAATTTCTCCATCGGAACTCAATCGGGATATCGAGGTAATTCAACGACAACTTATTTTTTTCATAATAAGTCGAATCATTGATGAGTTCATATTGCGGAATCACGCCTTCGCCATTCACGATCAGATTGTAGTTGAAGTTCTGCAACGCGTAACCCAGACCGGCCGCGATGGAAACCGTCCGGTCGTCGTTTATGGGCATGTCGCGCAAGAATCCGATTGAAAATCCCGCCGAGAATTTGTTTTGCGAAATGTCAAGCGCGCGCGTATGCGTGAGAATGTTGTACGTGAAACTGAAGTAAAATTGATCTTCGCGGTACAGCGAATCGAGAGCCGCAAAATCAGGACCTTTAGATTTTGGCGCCACGGCCGTCGAATCTATCTGGGCGAAACCCGAAAAGGCGACTAACAATAAAACGGCGGGCAACAAAAATCTCATACTGCTGAATTGATGGCTAAAAATACGAATTAATCAGATGCCGTTGTCGCTGTTTTAGTTTTTCAGGACGCGCAATGTCTGCGTCGCGGTTTTCAGCAGATATACGCCCGATGCCAGGCCTTCGATTTTCACGATCGTCTCGATATCGGTGATCTTTCCTGAAAGCACGCGTCGGCCCGACGTTTCGTATAAACCGTATTCAAGCCCGATTAGAGCGGAATCGGTTGCCAAAATAAAATGCGTATTGGCTGGATTCGGAAAGATCGCCAACTTACTTTTAGGATTTTCATTCACCGACAACGATTCGCACAACGGGACAAAGGAAACGCCGTCGAGTTCCCATGACGGCTGGATCGGCACGCACATCCAATTGAGGACGGTCGCGGCATTGTCAGGTTCGGTGGGCAAACCTTGGTACGAATACATCGTAAAAGCGTTGTTTACATTGTTGTTCCAGACGACGGAATTCGAAATTGCGGCGTTATTCGCGTTGGAACTTGAGTCGATCAATGTGGAACCCGACCCGTCGTTGCAGTTCCAATCGGCTAAAAGTTGCGTGTAATTCGGATGCGATGCGGTAATGGGAACCGACGCCCAATTTTGTATCGTTTGTGCTGAAAGTACCGAATTCCAGATTCGGATGTTCCGATAACTTCCCGCAAAATCATAACCGTACGTGAGCGTTCCGTCCTGATTGATCACGAGCGGCAATCCGGTGTCGATATTACCGATGTCCTGCATTTTCTCAAATCCGACCAAAAGCCCGTCTTCGTAAGCCGTCATAAGCCCGTCGCGATCGAACGTGACGGCGAGATGATGCCATCGTTGGGATTCAGATAACCGCCTTGAATATCGAGTCTTTGGTCGCCCTCGCTCACATTGACTTTCCAATATTGGTTCTGTTGCGCGCTGATTACGAAGCCCGGGTTCAGGCCGCTGTCCCAATCTTTGTTGCTTACGAACGTAGGGTCGCCTGTGAACGCAGCGTTCGGCTTGACCCAAAATTCCACGGTGAAATCCTGGTTGGCTCCGAACTGAAAATTCGTCTGGTTGCTTGGCTGCGCATAACTTCCCGCCGAAAATTTCGCCTCGTTGAACACCGAGTTTACGGTCAACGCGTCGCGCGTAAGCTGTTCGGGAACGAGCGACGGATTCGAATAGATAGCGAAAATAGTACGTTCTGACAGCGCGCCTCCGCCGTGACCTGCAGGAGTTCCGCCGTGGTCGGTAGTGACGACGACCAGCCAATCCTCGTTCTCGTAATTCGGGCGAGCGTACAACGCCGACAAGATATCTGAAACGTGTTCGTCGGTATCCTCGATTGCCGAAATATACTGTGGTACATTCGGGGCGAAACCGAAAGAATGTCCCGCGTGATCGACATCGTCGAAACCTACGAAAAGCACGTCGGGATCGTCGTTTGTCAGCGCGTTTACGGCTCCGTTCTTGACCGCGACGTCGGTGGTGAACGTTTGTTTAAGGTCGGCGTTTTGGATAATCGTGGTGTTGATCGGCGCCCAAAGTACTGACGTGACCGTTCTCAAATCCGGATCGAACGCTTCGATGCGCGTCAGGAAATCAGGATATTCGCCGTAATTCGAACCGACGAAAGTGTTGTCGGTTACGCCGTGTTTCGTGTGCCAGGTTCCCGTGAGCATGCTGCTCCATCCGTTTCCACTCCAGGTCTTGTAGGCGCATAAACCTTCGAACGTGTAAATGGATTCCGGCAGCAAACCGTCGATCGCGGGCGTATTTGCGGCGACCAAAGCGTCCGCGCGGCAGCCATCGATGCAGATGTAAAGCACTTTTCGATTGTTTTGTGCGTAAAATTGAAGAGTCGCCAACAGCAAAAGAAGTAATGGTTTGGTCATAGTCGTGTTTTCGTAAATATCGTGATTTCCAAATAAATATCGTTCATGCCTGACGAGTCTTCATGATCGTTTTTTGGGCTCGGAAGTAATTTTGGATGACGTTTCGCGTGAGGTTTGGCGGCATTGTCGAAGCTCGCGGCCTTTTTGCGCTAACTGGCGCGAAAAGGCCGCAGCGACTGCCGCCTGACCGACGGCGGCTTGTAGGATTTGGAAACTTACCGATTGTCGAAAGCCGCCGGCACGCCCAAAAAATCATAAGTTCTGCCGTTTGAATTTCTTGTGGTGATCCACGTTTTTGCCTGAGATCATGAACACGCCTTCGCCTCGATAGTGTACCGTTTTAGGATATTTCGGGAACGTCGCGACGTGCGCTTTGACGACTTCGAGCACGAAGAAATTGTAATCGTTGAGCATTTTTGTGTCGTGGATCTTACATTCAAAATTGGCGAAACATTCCTTGATCAGCGGCGCTTTGATATTCTGGGCTTCCTCAGCCGTGAGATTGAATTCCTTGAATTTGTCGATTTCTTTTCCCGACGAATTCCCGATTTGGATGACTTCTTCCAGGTAGTCGACCGTTGGGATGTTGATCACGCATTCGCCGCTTTTTTGGATCATCTCGAAACTGTGGTTCGCGGCCGTGATCATGCAGCCGATCAACGACGGCGTGAATTCCATGACCGTGTGCCAACCCATCGTCATGATGTTGTTTTTGCCCGCGTGGTGCGAACTTACGAGTACGATAGGACCGGGTTCGAGGAATTTCCTGATGCCTGAAACGGGAAAATCGTGCTTTTTATACGTGCGTTTCATGGGTTTCATTTTCCCAAATTTACGTTCGTTTGCCGTGTGGCATTTTATCGATTTGCGCCGATTTTTTACAGCAAACGCATCGAAATCGTTATAGGTTAAGTTGTTTGCCTCCAAAAAAAGCATTGGGTAAATTTGTGGAAAGACGATTTTTTATGAAGAAAAAGACGATTGCCATCGACATGGATGGCGTGATTGCCGACGTGGAAGCGCATTCTCTGTCGCTGTACGAAAGGCACAGCGGGATTTCGCTTTCGAAACAAAGTATAATCGGAAAGAACGGCGATGATGTATTTCCAGACGGACTGTGGCGTCATTTTGCGTTCCAGGCCGGATTTTTCAGGGATTTGCCGGTGATCGAAGGCGCGGTCGAGGCGTTGAGGAAATTATCGGAAGACTTTGAAATCTACATCGTTTCGGCGGCGACGGAATTCCCATTGTCGTTGCCCGAAAAACAGGCTTGGCTCGGCGAGCATTTCCCGTTCATCACGTGGTACAACATCGTTTTTTGCGGTGACAAAAGTATCATCAACACCGATTATATGATTGACGATATGTGCAAGAACCTCGATTTTTGCCCGGGAAAACCGTTGCTTTTCACGGCGTTCCACAACCACAATGTCGATCATCACGAGCGTTTTGATAATTGGGATTCGATCTTGGAGTTTTTTGAGCGGGAGTTGGTGAAGTGAAAAATCGGAATTCGTAAGACCTAACAGGTTTAAGTGGCCGACGTTGGGAAACCTGTTAGGTCTAACGAAGTTCGGGGAAATTCCTGACTTTTTGCTGTAGTTTTTATGTAAAAAAACATAAAAAAAACAGGCCCAATGAGCCTGTTTTCTTGATCGTGATGTCAAATTTATGCGAGCGTCGCCGTGAGCGATATCTCAGCATTCAACACTTTCGATACCGGGCAAATCGCTTTTGCTTTGGCTGCGATTTCCTGAAATTGTGCATCTTCTATTCCGGGAACCGTTGCGTTAAGGTCGAGGTGAAGTTTCGTGATCGTCCCGTCTTCAAACGTCAGTGTCGCTTCGGTGTCGAGGTTATCGGCGGTGAAACCTGCTTCGTTCAACAGGAAACTCAATTGCATGGTGTAGCAACCTGAGTGTGCGGCGGCGATCAATTCTTCAGGGTTCGTTCCGACGCCGTCAGCGAATCTTGTCTTGAACGAAAGTTGGGCGTTGTCAAGCGTTTTACTTGCGGTTGAGATTTTTCCGGTTCCTTCCATTCCCGTTCCTTGCCAGTTGGCGTTTGCTTTTCTTGTGAATTTCATGATTTCTGGTTTTTAATTGTTATATCGTTTGTAATCGTTTGTAATCGTTTGTAATCGTTTGTAATCGGATAATTATTTGAGTGCTGTTTTCAAAGCGTCGGTCGCTTGCTTTATCGCGGCTCTTGGCGCCGGTGTTTCGGTGATCGGGTTTAGCATCACGAAATCGTGGATGGTTCCCAGATATCTCGTCGCTGTGACTTTTACTCCGGCGGCGTTCAGTTTTTTGGCGTACGCTTCGCCTTCGTCACGCAACACGTCGTTCTCGGCGACAATCACCAAAGCTTCGGGCAGATCTTTTAATTGATTTATGTCGGCACGTAAAGGCGATGCATAGATCGAGTTGCGGTCTTCAGCTTTCGGCGCGTAGGTTTTCCAGAACCAATCCATAGCGTTTTTAGTCAGGAAATGTCCGTTCGCAAACTGCTGGTACGACGCGGTGTCGAGATTATTATCGGTTACGGGATAGAACAGCAATTGAAAATCGATTTTTGGGCCTTTGCGGTCTTTGGCCATTAAAGTTACGGCAATTGCCATGTTGCCTCCGACACTGTCGCCTCCGACTGCGAGTTTCGTGGTGTTCAACCCAATTGAATTTCCATTTTCCTTGATCCACTTTGTCGCAGCATACGCTTCTTCGTTCGCAATTGGGAACAACGCTTCAGGCGACGGCGTGTAGTTCACGAAGACAACGGCGATGTTGGCTCCTACCGTGAGTTCGCGAACCAGTCTGTCGTGTGTAAAGAAGTTGCCAAGAACCCAACCGCCGCCGTGGAAGTACATGAGTACGGGCAATTTCTCTTTTGAATTTTGCGGTTTTACGATCGTGAGTTTTACGGTTTTGCCGTCTTGGGTGATCGTCTTTTCAGAAACGTCGGCGGGAAGTTTTCTGTATTCTCCGGTTTGGGCGCCTATGAGTACTTTTCGGGCATCTTCGTATGACAATTCATAAAGCTGTTTTCCCGTTCCGTCTCCATGAACGGCTTTTAGGAATTCGCGGGTTTTGGTTTCGACTCCGTAATTTCCCGATAAGGACGTGTCGATTTGACTTATGGCTAACACGGATGTCAGTAGAGCGATTGAAGTGGTGATTGTTTTCATTTTTTGTTGAATTGTTTAATTAATGTCATTTCCTTGCGACAGTTGGCCTTTTGGCCTTACGACTTTCGGCTTATTTCTCGGTCAAAGATATTTCAACAACATAACATAAATCAAATTAATAATTTTTTATCTTTATAAATTAAAATTATAAACAATGACGTTACAACAGCTCAAATACATTATCGCGTTGGACGAAGAACGGCATTTCGCAAGGGCTGCCGATGCCTGCATGGTCACACAACCCGGCCTCACAATACAGCTTAAAAATCTCGAAGAAGAAATAGGAATTAAGATTTTCGACCGAAATAAAGTGCCGCTTACGCCTACGAAAGACGGAATCGAAATCATTTCGCGCGCCAGGAAGATCCTTCGTGAAGCCGATGGTATCCGCGATTTCGTCGTCGATCGCAAAAACACGCTGGAAGGAAATGTCAAACTCGGCGTAATCAGTACGCTTTCGCCCTACCTGATTCCGCTGTTCATCAAAGCGATGCGCGAAGTTGCACCGAAAGTGCATTTCATTATTTCGGAAATGCCGACGGGGTTGCTCGTGCGCGGTCTCGAAACCGGTGAAATCGACATCGCGCTGATGGCAACGCCCACAGGACATTCGAACCTAAAAGAGCATTTGATTTTTCGCGAACCGTTTATCGCGTACCTCAACGACGGCCATCCGCAATCGGCAAACGAATTCTACGACCTCGAACCCAGTGACAAATCGGAACTGCTGTTGCTCCAAAACGAATTCTGCTACAACGCCCAATTGCTCGACATCTGCGACATAAGTGACGCGGGAAGGATCACCGAAAAATTCAGTTTCGGAATCAGCTCGATCGAGACGCTGAAGAATCTCGTGCGCGCGGGTCTGGGTTTCGCGATCATTCCGCAGTTGTCGATTTTGAACGATTCGGGAAATCCGCAGTTCAAGCCGTTCAAGGATCCGAAGCCGGTTCGCGAAATAAGCCTGGTGACGTCCGACTCGTTTTCGAAACAATTGTTGCTCGAGAAAATGAACGAAGCGATCTGGAATTGCTTGCCCGAAAATCTCAAACAGGATTTCGCATTCAAGAAAATCCGATGGGACGATTCGCCTTATTTCGCAAAGAAAATATCGGAATTATGAGCGTCATTTTCCCATTACTCCAACCGGCTGATTGCGCGAATGACAATGCAATCCGGCGCCGTCGTGGTGTAACGCCATGCAATCGATCTGGACTATTTTTCTGTTCGGAAATGCCTTTTCCAAAGCCTTTTTCGCGTTATCGTCACGCTTTTTTAAATCGTCGTCCGCGCCCGGTTTCCAATACTTTGCGGTGATGACCACGCCATTCGCGATGATAAAGTTCAGGTAACCCGTAGCCAAATAGAATTCGATCTCGTCTGAGGTTGCGCCCTCAAACCAACTCTTTTCCTCGACCGACAGCGATTTAAGTTTCACTTTTTCAGACAACAGCGGCCCAATCGGAATTCGGATAATCGTAAAGGGCTTTCCATCCTGATCTGACGCTTCTTCAAGGATTTCATAATTTTCACGCATTCGGGTCTGCGTTTCTTTCGCTATCGGATTTTCGCGCGCCTCGGCATCTGAAACTTCAGCTAGTAAAATCGTGTTGTGATCGGCGAAACGGCAAAATTCATCAATATGGCCGCCAGTTCCGATGCCGTACAATCCGTTTTCAAGCCTTCCCCATTCTTCTTCTTTTGCGCCTTTTTTAAGCCAGATTATTTTGGAAACTCCCAGGACGCGTTTGTATTCGCTTTCAATTTCAGCTCTCGACATCTTGGGGTTTCGATCAAATTCCACCGATTCTACGAGCAATAGCGTTCCTTTGCCGTTTGTTTGCCACGCGCCGCCTTCAGAAATCATGTCAGATTTGATGGTTGGCAAACCGAAATATTTGGCGACGTTACGGTCGATCTCTTTTGAACGTTCATCAGGATGATTGAAATTGAAATCGGCAACGGCGAACTTTTCGTTTTCGTTACGCAGGAAAATCGGTCCCGGATCCTGGATTGCACCGTACGGTTTCGGATTGTAAAACAGGGCGACGCGCGATGTATCGACTTTTTCTTCAAGCAATCTCTTCCAAATTCTGGATTGCATTTGTTGCTTATTAAAGTTCGCCGTCGGACCATAAAACAGTCGAATTTTGGAATAAGGTGTAATTTCTCTCATTGCGGCCAAGGCAGTGTCGCAAAATGGTTCGCCTCCTAGAAATCCAGACTCGACCCAACTTAACCAAATGTATTCCTGTGGCTCGAATTCGGCCGGGATCGTGAACTTTTCCTGTGCTTGCGTAATGGACGCGATGCAAAACACGACAGCAAAAAAAAGTGGCTTTTTCATCATTCGTTCTCGAACATCTTGATCATGTGAAACGATTTGAGCAAATGGATCAATCCCGGAATAATCAACAATCCGCCGATAATGAGCGAGATTCCGAGCACATTCATCACGCTGTCGGGCGCGAGGCTTTCCATGAAATTGAGTTTGCCCGAAGTGGTTCCAATAACGTTCGGGAAATGTGTAATTGCCGCCGCGAAAAGGATCAACGCGACCTGCAATCCCCCGAAGAAGCGGCATCGTTTCACGCGTCCGAAGCGAATCGCGCGCCACAACGGATACAGCAAAATCGCCGAAAGCGCCGCGGAACCGATCGCAAATGGATTCGTAACGAAATCGATCACGAATTCACGACCTTCCAAAAATCCCGTAATCAACACCAAAAAACCAAGCGAAACAACGGCAATGATCGCGACTTTCGCTTTCTTGATGTACATTTTCTTCTCTTCATCATGCGCCTCACCGATCAGGAAAACCGCGGCGAGAAACGAACAAAGCGCGGCGTAGAAACATCCGATCAAAATCGGGAAAACCTGCAGCCACGGATGCACGTAAACGTCATAAAATCCCGCATTCGGATTGTCTTCGATGAGTTGTATGTCGCCCGAAATCAAGGCGCCGAACGTCATTCCGAGGAAAATCGGTGTGATAAGGCACGAGATACGAAACAAACCGTCGTACAATTTTTGGGATTCTCCTTTTATCGCATCGTAATGCCGGAAGATAAAAGCCGCGCCACGCAACGTAATGCCGAGTAGCACCAGCGTGAGCGGAATATGCAGGTACACGACCACGACATTGTACGTCATCGGGAATCCGATCCACAAAATCACGATCATGATGATGATCCAAATGTGGTTGGCTTCCCAAACCGGCCCCATGACTTCGTAAACGGTCTTCTTGATCGGTTTTTGGTTGTCGGTCGATGAAAACAATTCGATGATTCCAGCCCCGAAGTCGGCACCGCCCAACAAAACGTACAGGAAAAACGAGACGACCAGAAATACCAAAACTACATATAACATCAGTCGATTTTTTCGTTCAACACTTTGATTTGTCGGCGCATGAGCCAAATTACGGTCAGCGTTAAAATTGTGTACAACAACACGTAAAAGTAAAAACTGTACACCATTCCCGGCATGGGCGTGACGGCGTCTTTTGTGCGCATGATTTTGTGGATGATCCACGGTTGGCGCCCGACTTCGGTCACGACCCAGCCCGCTTCGAGAGCGATGTAACCCGCGGGAGCGAGAATGGCGAACGCGAGCCAGAACCAACTTTTTTCCCACCATTTCCTTCGTCGGACGCTAATGAAATACACCAACGCCGACATCGCCATGATTCCGCCCATCGTGACCATGATCTGGAACGCGTAATGCGGGATCGCGACGGGCGGCAATTCGTCCTGCGGGAAATCGTTGAGGCCTCTGACTTCGGCGTCGAAATCCCCGAAAGCCAGGAACGACAACGCATTCGGGATTTCTATTTTATGGGAAACGGTTTTGTTTTTTTCGTCAACGATTCCTCCGATGAATAATGGGACGCCTTTTTTCGTCTCATAATGTGCTTCCATCGCCGCGAGTTTTACGGGTTGTCTTTGGGCGACATCTTTGGCCGAAATATCGCCCGAAAGCGGTTGCAGCAATGCCGCGATTCCGCCAAAAACAATTGCGATGTGGAATGCTTTCGCGTGCACTTCGGGATTGCGTTTCTTGTAGACTTGCCACGCGTGGATTCCGGCGACTGCAAAACCCGTGGCGGCAAAAGCGGCCAACGTCATGTGCAGTGCTTGAGCGAACCACGCGGGATTGAGCAATGCTTCGACGGGGTCGATATTCAAGAACTTTCCATCGACGTAATCGAAACCCGAAGGCGCATTCATCCAACTGTTCGCCGACACGACCAAGATTCCCGAGGCGACGCCCGAAACGCCGATAATCACTCCTGTTATCCAATGAAACCGCTCGTTGAGTTTGTTCCATCCGTACAGATAAAACCCGATGGCGAGTGCTTCGACGAAGAATGCCGCGCCTTCCAATGAAAACGGCATCCCGATGATCGGGCCCGCGTGTTTCATGAATTCGGGCCAAAGCAATCCGAGTTCGAAACTTAAAGCCGTTCCTGAAACCGCGCCCGTAACGAAGAATATCGCGACGCCTTTTTGCCAGGCTTTCGTGAGTTTAAGATAAATCGGGTTGCGCGTTTTAAGCCATTTGTAGTGGGAAACGACCATGAAGAACGGCATGACCATTCCGATGCAGGCGAAAACGATATGAAACATTAGGGTAAAAGCCATCTGTAGCCGGGCGGCGTCGAGGTTGTCCATGACAAGTGCTTTTGAGTTTCTCAAATTTACGGCGCAAAAATCTCAGAAACTAATTTGGGCGAGTAATGTTTAAAAATTTAGGGTTTAGCGTTTAGAGTTGTCGCTATTTGACAAAACCCTAAACCCTAAACCCTAAACCCTAAACCAAGATAACTAATTCCTTACCAGAATCGAATGTAAAGCGCCGCCACCAAAAGGCAAGTCACCACGATCAACGCCAACGTACTCGGCGCGACCTTGAACATCGATTTGTCGAGTTCGAATGCTTTCGGGTTTACTTTCGGGCCGAACAAACTCATCACGATCATCAACGCCATCGTGAAGAAGAACGACCAACCCATACAGATATGGAACGGGATTTCCCAGCCGCCTTTTCCGTTCGGGAACGCTGAATATAACCAGGTTTCATGTCCGAATAGTTCAGGCGCGTAGTTGTTGAACAGTACCGAAAGCGCGAATCCTGTGAGAACGCCGGCAATTGCCGCGGCTCCCGTCGTGCGTTTCCAGAACATTCCGAGGAAGAACATCGCGAACACTCCCGGGCTGATGAATCCAGTATATTTTTGGATGAACGTGAATCCGCCTTCTCCGCCAATTCCGAGCAAATCCTTCCAAGTCAATCCGATCGAAAGGATCATCGCGACCACGATCGTGATACGCCCGATGATGACGAGTTTCTTTTCGCCCGCTTCCTTATCGATATATTTTTTGTGTATGTCAAGCGTGTAGATCGTCGCGATACTGTTCGCTTTTCCTGCCAATGACGCAACGATCGCGGCAGTCAATGCGGCGAGTGAAAGTCCTTTCAAGCCTGTCGGCAAGAATCCGAGGATCGCTGAATAGGCGTTGTCGGCGTTGAAATGTCCGCCCGGCGCCATCTCGTTTTGGAGCCCACCGTTCTGGTAGATCACGTAAGCCGCGATTCCGGGAAGCATTACGATTACAGGCATTGCCAATTTCATGAAACCGGCGAACAGGATTCCGGTACGTGCGGTTTTCAGATCGGCGCCCAAAGCACGTTGCGTGATGTATTGGTTACAGCCCCAATAATTGAGGTTCACGATCCATTGCCCTGCGAAATACATCGCGATTCCGGGCAACATCAAATATTTGTTGATTTCCGACTGAGGCGCGTCGACCGATGGTTTTTCGATCAACATCTTAAAGTGATCGGGCGCTGCTTCGAGCATTTTGTTCCATCCCGCGATCGCGCTGTGGCCCAAGTTGAAATGGTCGGAAACAAGCGTCAATGCGATATATGTCGTGGCCAAACCTCCTATCACGAGCACCAAGACCTGGATAACGTCGGTGAACCCGATGACCTTCATTCCGCCCAGTGTGATGATGAGCGCGAAGACCGCCATGACGATGATGATGACGTGGAAATAACCGCCGCCGGCCATACTGTCGATCGCGATCGCACCCAAATAAAGTATTGAGGTCAAGTTTACGAAAACGTATAGGAACAACCAGAAAATCGCCATGATCAGACTCACGCTTTCGTTGTAACGCGTCTGCAGGAACTGCGGCATCGTGAAGATTTTGTTCTTGAGATAGACCGGTATGAACCAAACCGCTACGATAATCAACGCAATCGCGGCCACCCATTCGTAAGCCGCAACGGCAATCCCGACGAAAAATCCGTTTCCGGACATCCCGATGAACTGCTCGGCCGAAATGTTCGACGCAATCAACGAAGCTCCGATCGCCCACCAAGTAAGCGAACCTTCGGCAAGGAAAAAGTCTTTGGAATCTGAAACTCCGTCGCCTTTTTTCTTTTTGTAAATCCAATAGCCGTAGCCCGCGACTACAAAGAAATAGGTGATGAAAATGATGTAGTCGATGGTTGAAAACTTACTCATGGTTTGGTTGGTTTGGTTAATTGTTAATTAACAATGAATAATTAACAATGGATAATTAGGCTTTCTTGAAGATCGCTCGAACTATAGCTGAACGTCTGTCTAATTGTCATCAATTATTAATTGTTAATTATTCATTTAAAAGAAGCGTCATTCCAACGAATCTCGTTCCTGAATTCCTCTAATTTCGTTTCTTTCCCGATGAGCAAAAACTCGATGTCGGCCATTTCGGCGAACATTCGGATCAAATCGCTCGACAGGTTTTGGCTGTAGGCCGTGTGATGCGCTCCTCCGGCGTAAATCCACGCGGCACAACCCGTTTTCATGTCGGGATACGGTTTCCACAAAACGCGAGCTACGGGTAAATTCGGCAATTCGTTTTGAGGCTCGACGGCTTTTACTTCGTTGACGATCATTCGGAATCGGTTGCCCATGTCGACGATCGAAGCGTTCAAGGCTTCACCACCGGCGACGTTGAATACCAATCGCGCAGGATCGGCTTTTCCTCCGATGCCCAGCGGATGTACTTCCAAACTCGGTTTCGTACTTGCGAGCGACGCGTCGATCTCCAGCATGTGCGAACCTAAAACGAGCTCGTTATTCGGGTCGAAATGGTAAGTGTAATCTTCCATAAATCCGTTTCCGCCTTCCAATCCGGCGCCCATGACTTTGAACGCGCGCACCAAAGCTGCAGTTTTCCAGTCGCCTTCGCCGGCGAATCCGTAACCGTCGGCGAGCAAACGCTGCACGGCCAATCCGGGCAATTGCACCATTCCGTGCAGGTCTTCGAACGTGTCGGAGAAACCTTTGAAACCGCCGTCCTCGAGGAACTTTCTCAAGCCTAATTCGATTCGTGCCGCTTCATACACTGACGAATGATCTTTCGCACCGCGGCGCAAGTTATCAGAAACCGAATACAAGTTTTCATATTCCCCTACCAGTTTTTCGATATCGTTTGCGGAAATCTTGTCGATGATCGAAACCAAATCGCCGATCCCATAAGAATTTACCGAGAATCCGAACTTCAATTCAGCCTCGACCTTATCGCCGTCGGTAACCGCGACAAAACGCATGTTATCTCCGAAACGCGCGAATTTCGCACCTTGCCAATCGTTCCATCCGGCAGCGGCACGCGTCCAATCGCCGATTTGTTGCTGCACGTCGGTCGCTTCCCAATGTCCGACGACAACTTTCCTGTTCTTGCGCATTCTCGACACCATGAAACCGAATTCGCGATCGCCATGAGCCGCTTGGTTCAAATTCATGAAGTCCATGTCGATCGAACTCCACGGAATGTCGCGGTTGTATTGTGTATGTAAATGTAGTAACGGTTTTTTGAGGATCGAAAGCCCGCGGATCCACATTTTTGCTGGTGAAAACGTGTGCATCCAAGCGATTACGCCGATTACGTTTTCAGTCGTGTTCGCCGCCAAAAGCGTTTCGTAGATCTCGTCGGTCGTCTTAACTGTAGGTTTGAAAACCACGCGAACCGGTATCTTGCCCGAAGCGTCGAGGCCGGCCGCGATGGCTTTTGAATGTTCGGCTACTTTTGCAAGCGTTTCTTCTCCGTAAAGATGTTGGCTTCCGGTGACGAACCAAACTTCAAATGTCTTTAGATTTATCATTTTATCTTTTATTCTGATTGTTATTTTTATTGTTGGCCGTAGTAGGAATCGGGGCCGTGTTTGCGTTCGAAGTGTTTTTTGATGAGCGAATCTTTTAGTCGCGGCGCGGCAGGATTGATTTGTTCGGTCAAAAGCGCCATTTGTGCGACGGTTTCGAGAACGGCCGAGTTGTAAACCGCTTTCTCAGCCGATTTTCCCCACGTAAAAGGCGCGTGGTTCCCGACCAAAATCATCTCGACCTCATTGTAATCCAGATTGCGTTCCTCGAAGCAATTCATGATCTGGAAACCGGTTTCGTATTCGTAATTTCCTTGAATCGATTTGTCGGCCATTGGAGGCGCGCACGGAATATCGACCGTCAAATGATCGGCGTGCGTTGTTCCAAAGATCGGAATGTCGCGCTGTGACTGCGCCCAAGCCGTTCCGTAAGTGGAATGTGTGTGCACGATTCCGCCGATGTTCGGCCAATGTTTGTATAAAACCGCGTGTGTTTTCGTATCCGACGACGGACGCAATTCACCTTCGACAGTATTTCCGTCAAAATCGACGATCACCATTTTTTCAGGCGACAAATCCTCATACGGAACGCCGCTCGGTTTGATAGCGAAAACGCCTAATTCACGATCTACGGCGCTCACATTTCCAAACGTGAACAGCACCAAACCCAATTTCGGCAATTGCATATTCGCCTCGTACGCGCTCTTTTTTATGTGATCGTATTTGCTCATGCCGTGACTGCGGTTTTAGCGGTTTTCGCGAGCGTTTCGTTCACGACGAAATCGCCCAATTTCTTGTATTGTTTGTAACGATTCCTGTACACTGAAAACGTGGCGGGATTCGGTTGGTATTCGACGTCGAAGCCTCGGCCCATTGCGACCATCGCTTCTTCGACGGTTTCGTAAATTCCCGCGGCGACGGCTGCAAACATTGCGGCTCCGAGCGCACACGTATGCTTGAATTGATGGATTCTGATTGGCATTTCGAGAATATCGGCCATCGTCTGCATTACGAAAGGCGACTTTTTGGCGACGCCGCCGATTCCGATAATTCCTTTCACAGGAATGCCTTCGTCGATGAAACGGTCCACGATCGCTTTTGCTCCGAAGCAAGTCGATTCAGCCAAAGCGCGGAAAATTCTCGGCGCGTCCGAACCTAAACTCAAGCCTGAAATCGTACCTTTCAACAATTGGTTCGCGTCAGGCGTGCGACGTCCGTTGAGCCAGTCCAAAGCGAGTTCGTTACTCGTTTCGATTGGCAATAATGCGGCTTGGCGGCTGAGTTCGGGGATTATTTTGTCGGCGATTTCGTCCTTCAACGCTTCGGCTGTTTTCTGGTCGATTACCGACGAATTGGTCAATAGGCTGTCCATCGGCCAAAGCAATACTTTCTTGAACCACGCATAGACGTCGCCGAATGCCGATTGCCCGGCTTCAAGCCCGACCATTCCCGGTATTACCGATCCGTCGACCTGTCCGCAAATGCCGGCTACGAGTTTGTTTTCCATGTCTTCAGCAGGAGCGACGAGAATATCGCACGTCGAAGTTCCGACGATCTTGCACAGATGATACGGTTCGATCTGTCCGCCGACCGCGCCCATGTGGCAATCAAAAGCTCCGACACCTACGACGACGTTGGTCGGCAAACCTAAACGCGACGCCCATTCGGCGCTGATCGTTCCGGCTGAAATATCGGACGTAAACGTTTCGGTGAATAATTTATCGGTGATTCCCGATAAGATCGGATCGAGTGACGTGAAGAATTCCTGTGGCGGCAAACCGTTGAATTCGGCTGCCCAAAGCGCTTTGTGGCCTGCGGCGCAACGCGAGCGTTTTATGTTTTTGACGTCGTTTCCGCCCGTGAGCAAAAACGGGATCCAGTCGCAATGCTCGACCCATGAATGCAACGCGTTTTTGACGGCCGTATCGACGCGGATCGTGCGCAATAATTTCGCCCAATACCATTCCGAGGAATAAATTCCGCCTACATATTTAAGGTAATTCGTATCGAATTTGGTCGCATGTTCGTTGATTTCGGCGGCTTCGTTAACGGCCGTGTGGTCTTTCCAGAGCACGAACATGGCGTTCGGATTTTCAGCGAACGCGGGCGTCAAGGCCAAAGGCGTTCCTTTCGCATCGACGGCAACCGGAGTTGAACCTGTGGTATCGACTGAAATTCCTTTTATGTTTTTGGCGACTTCCGCTCCGCCCGCTGTGGCGATGCAATCTTTAATCGTAGCTTCCAATCCTTCGATGTAATCGAGCGGATGTTGTCGGAATTGATTTTCAGACGGTTTGCAGTACAATCCTTTCTCCCAACGCGGATAATTATAGACCGATGACGCGAGTTCACGCCCGTTTGCGGCGTCGATGATTACTGATCGAACTGAATCCGATCCATAGTCGACCCCTATTACAAATTGATTCATATTCAGAGTGAATTTCTATAAGTGTCAAAATAACACTAATATTTTGATATAAACAAATATGCCGCGTGAAAATTAACAATTATTCAATTCCGCACCGAAAAACTAACGTTATTGCAGATTCGTTGAATTATGTCATACAAATTTCGCAAAACACTTACATTGCTTGTAAAAGACGCAATAATAATAATTGTTGTTTTTACACTTATTTGTATATTTGGCAGTAATCTATGACCTATTCCGCCCGAACATATCGCATAACCGTCAGCATTTTATTCTTTATGGCAGGCCTCTGCTTTTCGAGTTGGGCTTCGCGCATCGCAACCATCCAACAGAAATTGGGTTTGTCTGAAGCCGGATTGGGTGCCGTCCTTTTCGCGTTGCCCGTCGGGTTGATGCTATCATTGCCGCTTTCAGGCTGGGCGGTCACGAAGATCGGTAGCCGACGCGTACTTACCGCCTCGTTGACTCTTTACGGAAGCACTCTCGTCCTACTAGGATTGGTCAACCACATTTCGCTTTTATTCTTGTGCCTGGTATTCTTCGGGATGGCGAGCAATGCCGTAAACATTTCGGTAAACACTCAAGCTGTCGCAACCGAAAATATGTACCCGAAACCCATCATGGCGTCGTTCCACGGTTTGTGGAGTTTGGCTGGATTCGTGGGCGCGGGCGTCGGAACGTTCATGATCGGGAACAACATCCTGCCTTTTCATCACTTCCTTATTATAGGTGGAATCGTTTTGATTTCGGTGGGCGTTTGCTGGAATTTCCTGCACAACGATAAAAATCCGGTTTCAAGTGGCCCAGCGTTCGTAAGACCCGACAAGTCGCTCGTCACGCTCGGCATCATCGCGTTCTGTTCGATGGTGATCGAAGGCGCGATGTTCGATTGGAGCACGATTTACTTCAAGAAAGTCGTCCTCGCTGAAAAAGGCTGGATCGGCGCAGGTTACACGGCCGGAATGTGCGCGATGGCGTCGGGGAGATTCGTCGCCGATTGGTTCTCTCACAAATTCGGATTGCGGACGACATTGCAAGCCAGCGGCGCCTTGAGTTTGATAGGATTGCTGATCGCGATTATTTTCCCGACGTTGATTCCTGCGATGATCGGATTCTTATTCATCGGGCTTGGCATTTCGTCAGTCGTACCGATGATCTACAGCGCCGCGGGAAGATCAACGACCATGTCGCCCGGAGCTGCAATCGCGTCGGTTTCGACGATCAGTTTCACGGGATTTCTCGTCGGGCCACCCGTCATAGGATTCATCGCCGACGCGTCGAACCTCAAAATTTCGTTCCTCTTTTTGGCCGTCATGGCTGCTTGCGTAATTATTTTTACATCACGCGCTAAAATCTGAAAATAAACACATTAGATATGAAAACGGTTTACGTAACGCTTTGTTTTTTGTTGACTATATCGATTTCGGCGCAAAAGTCCGAAAGCGTGAAAAGTCCTGACGGTTCTGTTTCAGTGACATTCGGCATCAACGAAAAGAAACAACCCTATTATTCGGTACACAAAAATGCAATTCCGATCATCGACGCATCGCAATTGGGATTGGTCCGCAAAGACGGCGATTTTTCACAGAACATGAGCGTGATCTCTATTTCGCCCGACGTAAAAATCTCGGAAAACTACCAAATGTTCGTCGGAAAAGAAAAGAACGTTACCTACTCGGCCAATCAAAAAACGCTGCATCTGCAGAATGCGTCGGGTCAAAAAATGGACATCGTATTCAATGTTTCCGACGACGGTTTTGCGTTCCGATACGCGTTTCCCGAAACCTCATCGGACGTGAAATTCATAACCGAAGAAATCTCGACGTTCCATTTCAAACCGTCCGCGAAAGGCTGGCTGCAACCGATGTCACGCGCGCAAACGGGTTGGGAACATTGCAATCCGTCGTATGAGGAAAATTATTTGCAGAACGTCGCGCTCGACACAAAATCCCCGATCGGCCAAGGCTGGGTGTATCCCGTTTTGGTGAACGACGGGCAAAATTGGGCGGCGCTTACCGAGGCTTCGGTCGAAAAAAATTACTGCGGCAGCCATCTCGATTACGATCCAAAATTAAAGGCGATGCGCGTCGTTTTCCCGCAGCCTGAGGAAGTTTTCGCGAAAGATGCCGCGCTGTATCCGCAATCGAAACTGCCTTGGGAAACGCCTTGGCGCGTCGTGGCTTTGGGTTCGCTCCAAACCGTCGTGAACTCGACTTTGGGAACGGATTTGTCAGCGAAATCGCGACTTTCCGACACTTCGTACATCAAAGCCGGGCCAGCCGCCTGGAGTTGGGGCATTTACAAAGATGACGGGACGAATTTCGAATTGCAAAAAACGTTCATCGATTATGCCGCGAAAATGGGCTGGCCGTACGTCTTGATCGACGCCGACTGGCACATTAAAATCGGAATGGATCGCATCAAGGAACTCGTCGCACAGGGAAAAAAGCAAAACGTGAAACTGATTTTGTGGTACAACTCGGCTGGCGACTGGAACACGACGCCTTACGGCCCGAGAGGAAAATTTTTGACACCTGAGAGTCGCGAATCGGAGTTCAAAATGTTGCACGAAATGGGTATCGCGGGAACGAAAATCGACTTTTTCGGAGGCGACGGACAATCGTTCATGCAATATTACATAGACATTTTGGAAGCCGCGGCCAAGCATCAGATCATGGTGAATTTTCACGGTGCGACGTTGCCTCGCGGTTGGGAAAAAACCTATCCGAACCTCATGACGGCCGAAGCGATCAAAGGTTTCGAATTCATCACGTTCACTCAGGAAGGCGCCGACGCACAGCCGGAACATTGCGCGACGATTCCGTTCACGCGCAATTTGTTCGACCCGATGGATTTCACGCCTATGTGTCTCGACAAAATCCCGAACGTCAACCGACGCACGACTTCAGCGTTCGAACTCGCGCTTCCGACGTTGTTCCTTTCGGGTTTCCAACACATTGCCGAAGTGCCCGACGGCATGGCGAAAATGCCCGATTACGTCGTGGAATATTGCAAGGATTTGCCGATGCTTTGGGACGAATCCCGTCTGCTCGCGGGCTTTCCCGGGCAACATGTCGTGATGGCGAGACGACGCGGGAACGATTGGTTCGTGATGGCGATCAACGGGCAAAATTCGGTAAAAGACGTTGAAATCGATTTGAGTTTCATTAAGGCGAAGAATGGTTTTATGATTACCGATGGAGAAAAGTCGGTGTTTGAGAAATCGGAGGTGAAAGCAGGCAAAACCAAAGTAAAACTGAAACCGTTCGGTGGATTCGTGATGAAGTTCAAAGGTTAGTTTAAAGACTGCATCCTACGCCTTTTTTGACGCCGCGTTCCAAAAAATAACTCGGCATAACATTTCAATCGGTTTTTTCGTTTGGACATTTTTTGCTTTGTCGGTTCGGCAACAACCAAATTTGTAACAATTTACGTCCGGTTAAATTTTTTGTTTTGAGTCATGTAACAATATTCCGGGCATTAAAAAAATTGTTACAGCGCGAAAACTGCGTCATTCAGGAACATAAAAAAAGCCGGCTCACTTGAACCGGCTTTCCTAACTAACTCAAACAAATTATCGTGCAGCAAACGCATAAACCGTTTTGCTTGTGTATTTTTTTCCGGCTTCGAGCGTCGTCGTCGGGAATTTTGGCTGGTTCGGAGAATCGGGATAATGTTGCGTTTCGAGGCAAAGTCCCGAGCGTTTCTCGTATTTCCCGCCATTTTTCGAGGTGTGCGTTCCGTCGAGGAAGTTTCCGCTGTAGAATTGGATCGCAGGTTCGGTCGTGGAAACCGTCATCAATCGACCCGAAGCCGCGTGATACAACGTTCCGACTTCTTTCAAATCCGACTTTGCATCGGTGAAAACCCAGCAATGATCGAAGCCTTGGCCTTTCTTCAATTGATCGTCGGCGACTTCGATATCTTTGCCGATTAATTTCGCCGACGTGAAATCGAATGGCGTTCCTTTGACCGTTTTCAATTCGCCCGTCGGGATCAACGTCGCGTCGACGGGAAGGAATTTGTCGGCCGCCAGGCTCAACTCGTGATCCAAAATCGTCTTGCCGTTGCCCGACAAATTGAAGTACGAATGTTGCGTCAGATTCACGATCGTATTTTTGTCCGACTCGGCTTCGTAGCCGATTTCGAGCGCATTTTCGTTTGTCAATGTGTACGTAACGGTGACCTTCAAATTTCCGGGATAACCTTCTTCGCCATCTTTCGACGTGTACGAAAGTTTGATCGCTGGTTGGTCGCCTTCGACAGTTTCAGCCGACCAGACTTTCTTGTCGAAACCCTTTCCGCCATGAAGCGAATTCGGGCCGTCGTTCACGGTCAATTGATACGGTTTGCCGTCGAGCGCGAATTTTCCTTTGGCGATGCGGTTTCCGTAGCGTCCGATGATGCCGCCGAAGAAATACGGATTGCCGTTGAAATATTCCTCGGGCGTCGTATAACTCAACACGATGTCCTCGAATTTCCCGTTTTTGTCGGGAGCCGTGAGTTTCGTAATGATGCCGCCGAACGTGATCACGTCCATTTCCATCCCGTTGGCGTTCGTGAGCGTGTATTTTTCGATTTTCGTGCCGTCGGCCATCGTGGCGTATTCTGATTTTACGATAGCGCTTTTCTTGGCTTCGGTCGTTTCGGTCATGTCTTTTTTGTCTTCTTTTTTGCACGCGATGAATGTCGCAGTCATCACGAGTAGCAAACAGGTTTTGTGTAAAATTTTCATATTGTTTTGGTTTGTTAGGACATTTTAATTTTAAGTACGACAAACGAATACGCCGGAATTTCAACGTTGATCGCGCCCGATTTCGTAGAGAAGTCCGACGTTTTCGGAGCGATGCTTTCGCCGTCGAATCCATTTTCAGACGACAGATTCGAACTGCCTAAAGTCGTCATTTTTCCTTTGGTAGCAAGTTTTTTGCCTTTGGTAGAAATATCGGTTTTCTGGGCTTTGTCGGTGACATTTACGATCTTGATGATGACTTCGTTCGACGTTTTGTCGATGACCGACGTCGCGTACATCCCGTTTTGTCCCGTGATCGCCTTTCCGTTGTCGGTGATCGCGATCAAGTCGGTTCCCGCGTTGTTTCCGTATAACTGCTGCACGTAATAATTCGGCGTCGCATACGAATTCAAGTTGTTGAACCAGATCAGGTCGGGCGTCCATTGCCAACCTTCGGCGTGAGCGAAAAGAGGCGCGTACGAAGTCATGTTCACGACATCGGCGTTGCGCTCCAAACCGGTCATGAAAGCGGCTTCGGCGAGTGCGCAGTCCCAGTTGTTCTTGTTGTCGGGCGACGCGATCGCGTTCGATTGGGCCGCGTATTCACCCGCGAAAACCTTGGGGCCGCGACGGTCGTATTTGTCGTAACGCGTCGCATTTTCCTTGAACCATTGAGGCGAATTGTAGTAATGTTCATCGACGAGTTGGGCATTCAATTCCTTGAGTTGTTGCCATCCGAAGTCGAAATAATCGCCCGTCGGGAAAGGTCCCGATCCCGAAACGATCTTGATGTTCGGGTATTTCTTATGGATCGCCTTCTCGAAAACCTTGTAACGGTCGATGTAATCCTGTCCCCATTGTTCGTTTCCGACGCCGATGAATTTGAGGTTGAACGGGTGCGGATGACCCATTTCAGCACGTACTTTTCCCCAAGCGGTCGATTGGTCGCCGTTCGCGAATTCGATGAGATCGAGCGCATCCTGGACGTATGGATCGAGCTGGTCCATCGGAACCAATTCGGCCGTGTTGAACTGGCACGCCATTCCGCAACTCAAGATCGGCAGCGGCGTCGCGCCTATATCTTCAGACAATTGGAAATATTCGAAGAACCCGAGGCCGAATGTCTGGAAATAATCGGGTGCCAATTTGTGCGCGAATTCGGTGTTCCAGCGGTTGATCAACAGCTCGCGGTCTTCGACTTTGCCGATCGATTTCTTCCATTGGTAACGTTGCGCCAGCGTCCGACCTTCGACGATGCATCCGCCCGGAAAGCGCAAAAATCCTGGATTCAAATCGTAGAGTTTCTGTACTAAATCCTTGCGCATTCCGCCCGGACGGCCTTTCCACGTGTCTTGCGGAAACACCGAAATCATGTCGAGATTGATCACTCCTTCGCCTTCGAACGTGATTTTGAGTTGTGCTTTGGCTTCGGTCTTGGTCGGCTTCAAAACGGCCGTATATTTTTTCCAGTCTTTCGACGCCGGGCTTACGGTCGCCTCACTAATGACCGCGCCCGAGGCATCGATAAACTGTACTTTTATTTTTGAGATGTTGCCCGATTGGTTGGCCGCCATCAAAGACAAATTGTATGTTTCGCCCTGTTTGACGCCCATTCCGCGGAAACCTTCGTTGATGAGCGCGTAGCCTTTGTCATCTTTGACTTCGACGCGACAGATGAATTTGTTGGTCTTTCCTTCGGATTTTATGACGGTCGCATAACCCGATTCGGTGTTCAATTTGTGCCGGTCGGAATTGGGTTGCAGCCAGCCCATGAGCGGCGTTTCGAATTCGAAGGAGCGGTTTTTGACCATTTCGGCATAGAGGCCGCCGTCAGCTCCGAAGTTGATGTCTTCGAAGAAAATGCCGTACATCGTGGGTTCGATTTTGACGCCCGTGTCTTTGAAGTCGAGCGTGTATTTGTTTTGTGCCGACGCGATTGCCGTGATTGCAAGCGCAAAAGCCGCGGATAGAAGAGATTGTTTGATGTTTATGTTCATTTTGGTTCGCAGTTTTATTTTTGTTGCGGTTATTTTTTTTTCGCCACGGATACACGGATTTTCACGGATTTTTTGTCATTAAATAGCAATCCGAAGTCTGCCGTTTAGCGGTTGGATCCGTGGAAATCCGTGGAATCCGTGGCCAAATCTTATATTCGTGGCAGCCAAACTTTCATCTTCCCAACGCCTCGGTTCGACCAAGCATAATATGGGATTGCCGTGAAAATCTTGTTTTCGTTTTGCATTTGGATGGTTTGCACGCCAAACAATAAATCAGGGCGTTTTTTGATGCTGAATTTACTCGTATTCGAAATCGCCAAAGCGTCAAAAACTTTCGCATTGTCAACTTCCTCGAAGGCGTAAACAAGCGGGCCGTATTCCAATGCCGTCTTTCCTTTGTCGTCCTGAATCTTTTCGTTGGCGACGACTTCACGCACTTCCATCGGGAAATTGATTTCGACGTTATCGTTATTCTTCCAGTTTCGGGTTACGATGAAATAACCGTTTTCGATTTTCGAAGTTACTTTTTTCCCGTTGATTTTCAGTTCGGGAATCGCCGATGACTTTGTTTCGTAGCTATACAAATCAGACGGCAAGACCTCGTTTCTCGCCCAACCCGGAACGCGCAATTTCACCGTGAAGTTCCCGTCTTTTTCAGGGTTGACAGTAACTTTGACTTTCCCGTTCCACGGATATTCTGTCAGTTGGCTAACTGCAACTTTTTGGCCGTTTAGGTTTACGTTGGCGTTGTTCGACATGTATAGGTTTACGTACAACGTGTCTTTCTGTTTCGCATAGATCAAACCCGGAATCGCGGGAATGAATCGGATCAGGTTCGTCGGGCAACACGAACAATCGAACCAACCTTGGCGCGTGCATGAACCGCGATTGGATTGGTATTTCGCGTCGGATTCGAGTGCGTTCGGATAGAAAAATTCGGTTCCCGAAAGTGAAACCCCTGAGATCAAACCGTTATACATCGTGCGTTCGAGAACATCGTAATATTTAACGTTCCCGTATAAATTAAACATACGCTCGTTCCAGTAGACGTCACCGATCGCGGCGCAGGTTTCGTTGTAAGCCGTCAGGTTCGGGAGTTCATAATTTTCGCCGAACGCTTCCCCGTCGTGTTTCGCCCCGATGCCGCCCGTGAGATACATTTTCTTGTCGACCATGTTATCCCAAAGTTTGTTTATCGCCGTTTCATATCCGTTATCCTGATAGATCGCGGCGATATCGGTCATTCCGGCGTACATATAAGTCGCCCGGACCGCATGCCCGACAACCTCATCCTGTTGTACGACCGGAATATGATCTTGGGAATAAGCGCCATACAGCTCGTGGCTTTTGGCATTGCCGCGGTTATCGAGGAAATATTTCGCGAGTTTGAGATAGTCTTCTTTTTTCGTGATCTGATACAATTTGATCAGACCGGTTTCGATGATCTGATGTCCCGGAACGCGTTGCAATTTTCCGGGTTCGTCGCCGAAAGTCTTCACGAAGAGGTCGGCGTTCTTGAGCGCGATGTCGAGGAAATTGCGCTTTCCAGTCGCCCAAAAATGTGTTGCGGCGGCTTCGTACAAATGCCCGGCGTTGTAATCCTCGTGGCTCATGAACATGAATTCCCAGCGCTCGCCCTTTTCCACCTTAACCCAAGTGGCGGGCGGTTTGGCGGGATTTATCGTGCGCCAGGTCGTGAGATAGCCATCTTTTTCCTGCCCGACCTTTACGATCGAAATGATCGAATCGAGTGTTCTTTCGAGTTTCGGGTTCGGTGAAGAAATCAACGAGTTCGACGCGCCTTCGATGATCTTGTAAACATCGGTATCGTCAAACGGCATCTGGCCTTTTACCTCGCCTTTCATTTGACCGCCAGCGATCAGGAAATTGTCGAAACGGCCTTCGTCGGCGCATTTTTTAATCGCGTAGTAAATGGTTTTTTCCTGGACGCGCTTGATGATCGGAAGCCAAAAATTGTCGGTGACTTTCACGTCGGCAATTGGAACCGACTCGATCGGATAACTTCCTTTGGGTTGGCTAACCGCAATTTTTTGGCTGTTATCGTTCTTGAAAACGAAGAACAAAAAAGGGAAAACGGCTATAGAGATCTTGAAATAATTCATATCTGTTGCAATTCAAAACGGTACAAATTAATTGTGGCCGCGGGTATCGAATATTGGGTATTCCTATTGGAATTGGTATTTTTTATCGGGTATTCGGTGACGGTGACTTCGGGTTTTTGATTGACGATGTTGCGGGCGTTTATTGACCTGCCGGACATTTTCCAGACTTTACCTATGCCTGTTCTCAAAGTTCCGAAATCAAAGACGATAGATTGGTCTTTTTCAGTCGGATTGATGACTGATACCGTAATTGCTTTTCCGTCCTCGGTGATTGCCGCGACGACATCGAGCGGATAACAATTCCCGCCCGCATTTTCAGCGGGTTGGTCACCGCCGATCGGCCACTTCGGATCCGGTTGTGGTGAGTTCGCCGAAACAAAAATCGGGGTTTTACCGAATTGATCACCGTAGAGTTTGAACAGCAATCCCGTCGAGTTGTAGTCGGCGGCCGTATCGGTAAAGGACAACGTCGAAGTCGCGAAAGTGAATCCCGCCATCTTGAACAAATCGGTATGGCGGAACAATTCGTGCAAACCGCGCGCGTGCCCGATCGTAACGCCAAGCGTCGGTTTTGGATGCACCCAATTCGTGTAATACGTCCATTCATCGAGATATACGGGAATTTTTTCAGCACCCGGAATCAGTTCGCGGTATTTTTTATAATGGATGGATTTTGACTTGATACGGTTCGCGGGGCGTCGCGTCCAGTCTTCCAAAGGTTCAGAAACTTCGACGTATTTCCCTTTTTCAAGATCGAATCTCTCGTTGACCGAACAGTAGAAATGCTCGCTGATGAATTTGATTTTCTCGCCCGATTTCAACATTCCGCCCGTCCAGTCGGTTTCTGACAAGTAGTCGGGAATCACGTTGCCGTCAGTGCGTTTTGCACATTCGGTGACCGTCATTTCCTCAATCGATGCGCCGGAACCGATGAGCTCCAACGTCGGATCTTTCTCGAGCATTTTCTCGACGAACATGTTGTGTTTGATGATGTACTGTTTCAACGACAAATGCCCGAGTTGCCACCAACCATAACTTTCGTTTCCGACGCACCATTTTTTGATGCCGTACGGTTGCGGATGGCCGTTAGCCGCCCGAAGTTTGCCCATATCAGTAGAAATATCGCCGTTTACGTACTCGACCCAATTCGCCGCCGACGTCGCGTCTCCGAAACCTGCGTTGACGGTCATCGCCAGTTCGACGTTTACAAGTTCTGAGAAACGGATCATTTCTTCGGTCCCGACGTCGTTGTCCTCGAGGCATTCCCAAGCGAATTCATAACGGGGCGCGCGTTTGTCGCGATTTCCGACACCGTCGCGCCAATCGTAGGCCGAAATGAAATTCCCGCCCCAGCGATATATTTTGGAGTTGAGACCTTTGAGTAATTTTATAACGTCGGATCGGAAACCGTCGATGTTGTCGGCCGGCATTAAGGAAACCGCGCCGATGTGGAAATTCCCATTTCCTTTTCCGACGATTTCCAATGTCGCATCGGCGATGTCGTTCGAAGCGATAAACGAAAAATCATAGCGGTTATACGTTTCGGTCGGTGTGATAGAAATGGTTTCGGGTTTAGCGTTTTTGACGTTCAGACGGAGCTGAACCGAAACAGCTGAAGTCGCTTTTAAAAAGATGTGTCCGACGTATTTTTTCCCTTTCAGTAATGCGATTCCCGTTTGCGAGATGCCGTTTTCAGCGGTTTCCGAAGTCGTGATTTTTGGAGAATGGTTCCCGACGTACGCATCGGTTTTGTCCATTTCAACTTTACCGATCGGCGTCCATTGGTTGATTTTTTGCTTGCGGTTTTTGGGAACCAACACCTCATCGTCGTCGATCGCATAGAAGAATTTCCTGTCGTCGAGGAGTTCGCTCCATAAACAATCGTCCACCAAATTGCCCACATCGTCGTTGCCGAGGTTTTCCATGAACATGCCGTAAAGTTCATCGGCGATCGGTTCACCTTTTTTCGACGCGTCGATTTTTACCGACAGCTGCGAAAACGCCGGAACACCAACAAAAAACAACAATATGAAATGAAAATTTTTCATCAATTCATCGGCTCGACTTTGGGCCAGCCGTTATCCCATTTGATTTCCTTGATCTTCAATTTCGGTTTGCCTTTGTCGTTCGAATCGTAGGCGTGGAAAACGAGATAATCCTTGCCGCCGAACGTGTACGCGCTGTTGTGCCCCGCGCCTGCCCAGTTTTTATTACCCTCGATGACTAACGTTCCGCCGCCTTGGAACAATGACTTTCCATCGGCGTCGAGATACGGGCCGAAAACGTCTTTAGATTTTCCGACGACGACTTTATACGTGGAATTCTCGCCTCGACAGCAAAAATCCCAAGAAACGAACAGGTAGTAAAATCCGTCTTTTTTGAAGATGAAAGGCGCTTCGATCGCGGCGTTTCCGGGATCTTTGTCGTCCAATTTGAAATCTCTTTCGCGTCTTGCGACCGTAAACCATTCCTCAGGTTTCGCCACCGATTTGAAGTCGGGCGAAAGCTTGACCATTTTCATTCCGTCCCAAAAAGAACCGAACGTGAGCCAAGGTGTTCCTTTTTCGTCGATGACGAGATTCGGGTCGATCGCGTTCCACAAATCGCGGTTCGGAATTGATTGGATCACGATGCCGTGGTCTTCCCATTTATAGTTTTTGTCGGATGGATTCAAGGTTTTATTCGTGGCGACTCCAATCGCCGACGTGTTTTTCGCGAACGAAGAAACTGAGTAGTACAAGTAATATTGTCCGTTGTGGAATGAAATGTCGGGTGCCCAAATGTGGTTCTTGAAATCGGCCGCGACTGATGTTCCCCATTTCGGAGCTTCGGGAAAAACAGGGTTTTCCTTTTTCCAATCTTGCCTGTCGGTCGATGAAAACATCGAAATGCCTTTGCCCGTGCAGAACAAATAATACGTGCCGTTTTGCTCGATCATTACCGGATCGTGTACGATTGTCTCGTTTATGGGCAACGTTTCCTGCGAAAAAACGCTGCCATAAACGAATAACAAACCAAAAAATCTAACCCAAATATTCATATTATTTTATGCCTTCAGACGTCATGACCACGCGTTTCATGGTCCCGTCAGGATTGTAGAAAAGTTGATCGATGCATACCGAGCGACGGAAACTTCCTCCGTTTGGCTGGACCGCGCCGTTGTGGTAAATGAAATACGACTTGCCTTTGAAATCGATGATAGACTGGTGGTTCGTGTTGCAGTTCCCGGCGAGTTCGTTGAGAATTCCTTTGTATTCCCACGGCCCCGTCGGCGATTTGCTCATGGCGTAGGCGATCTTCTCGGGGAATTCGTAAGCGTATGACAAATAGTACCAATTTCCGCGCTTATGCAACCACGGCGCCTCGGTGAAATTCGGCAATTTTATGGCGGTTATACTTCCTGAGAATTCCGTCATGTTTTCGTTGAGCTTGACGTATTTGCACACTTGGTTTCCCCAGTATAAATAGGCTTGCTTATCATCGTCGATGAAAACCGTCGGGTCGATATCGTCCCAGGCGATCGCGACTTGTTTGGTCATGTCGTTCGTAATCAATGCCTTCCCGATAGCGTCCTTAAACGGGCCGAGAGGTGAATCTGAAACCGCGACTCCTATGGCTTTTCCCGCAATCGTCGCGTGCTCGACGGTAACATACCAGTAGAATTTCCCGTTGCGTTCGATGACTTGCGACGCCCAGGCCTCGCCTTTCGCCCATTTGAAATCGGTCGCTTTGAGCGGTACTTTGTGGGGTTTCCAGGTTTTCATATCAGCCGACGAATAGACGTGCCATTCGTTCATCTTATAAAAATTGAAATCGTTGGGCGCTTCGTCATGACCCGCATACAAATACACCGAATCCTTGTGAACGAGCGCGGCCGGATCGCCGAGATACACGTCTTTTATGATCGGGTTTTGAGCCGAACAGCTAATTGAAACGAGGAAGAATAACAGCAACTTTCTCATCAGTATTTCCGTTTCCCCCAAATTGGCCTTCCTGTTCCCGTGAAACCACTTATCGTGATCGTGCGTCGACGTGGCGAGGCTTCCCAATCCCAACCGTTCGAGACTTTACATTCCTGATCGTTGAGCATAAGCGTTCGCGTTTGGTCGTCGTACGCCCAGTTTCCGGACATAGCTCCCGTAAATGTTCCGTTGGCGTTCAATACCAGTGAAGCCGAGCGTTGTATTTGTCGATATTGGTATTCCATTGTGATCACGTCCCAAGTTCCCGTGAGATCGGCGTTCGTGATCGCGACTTGCGGCACGGCGGCGTAACGTTCGGGAGCTACGGTCGGCCAGCCGTCAGATGTCCATTGGAGTTCGCGCACGTGACCCATCATGACAGCGTTCGAGACGTTGATTCCCGGAACATTTTCAGGAAGTCGGCCTTGGGAAGCGAAGAACCATTTTCCGGTCGCCTCGTCCTTAAACACCGAACAATGCGAAATTCCGACCCAACCCGTGTGCGTCCCGAATGCGTACGGATGCGTCAACATCGGCCAACATTCGGCTCCCGCTGAAACATCTTCGCCGTTGTAGCCCAAGTATGGGCCGTTGATGTTTTGCGAACGCGCGACCCTCGTATTGTAGGCGACCGAAAGTTCATCGTATGCGACGAACATATAATAATAACCCGTGTCAGGATTGTAGATGACTTCAGCACCTTCGAGCGCCTGCCAACGGTTGTTCGCGAGATTTCCGCGGCCTGCGATTCGCGTTCCGTAGTCGTCTATCGTGTTGAGCTGTGTCGGTTTTCCGGTTGCGGGATCGAGGTCGAGCGATGCGATTCCCGTCATCCATGAACCGTAGATTAGTTTGTGCTCGCCGGTCTGCGTGATGATGTAACTCGGATCTATGCCGTTGAATTTGTAATACGAATACCAGTCGTTGCCGCCGCTTCGGATGTAATCGGTCGCGCCATCGGTTTCCGAACAGACGACCATTCCCTTATCGACCCAATTGTTCGATTCGAGGCTCGTCGTTTCCATAAGTCCGATGTACGGACGCTCGCCCCAGGATGTATTCGGGTCGGTTCCCGTGATCAGGTTGTTCACGACGATGCTGTAATACATTCTGTAAACGCTTCCGACTTTTCGCACACACGGCGCCCAAAATCCGAACGACGGATTGTCGATCGCAGGCAGTCCCATTTGCGCACGTTTGCTGTTCATCGTGTCCTTGACCCAAGCCGGAGCCGCCGTCATCGTGGAACCGATGTATTCCCAGTTGACCAGATCGGTCGATCGTCGGCTATGGAAATGACCGTGGCCTTCGTGTGCGTTGCCGTACGAAGCGTCGGTTTGGTACATGTAAAAATAATTGCCTTCTTTTACGACCGATGGATCGTGCACGTTGGCCAGATTCCATTGGGCACGGTTTTCCCAACCTGCGATCGATGTGTAATTGTCAGGGTATGTCGGGCCCGGAAATGTTTCCACGTAAACCGGATCCGTGGGATCGACGGGAACGGGATCTTTCGGGCTGTCCTCATCGGAACAAGAAACGAAAGCCGCCATCAATACAGCCGTCGCGAATACTTTATACGTTGTAATGTTGTGGTTTTTCATGTTAATTTGCTTCAAAAACGATTACTGAAAACGGCGGAATGTTCACGCTCAACGTGCCATTTTTGTATGTAAAATCCTTGAATGGCTTCGGCGTGATCGCGTTTGGTTTGTCGAATGTGTTGTGGTCTTGCAGTTTGGCTGACGAAATGATCTGGGCCGAGAAATTCTTGAGTTTCAATGCGTCGAGTTTCACTTCGGTCGTTATTTTTTTCGAAGCGTCGATGTTGACCAATGAAATATGTGTTTTTCCATCCTTTGAAGATGCCGATGCTGAGATCGCGGGCAAATTTTCTTTTCCGAACGTATAATTCGGGCCTGAAACTTTTATCGGGATCAACTTCGCGTCTTGATGTACTTTGTACAAATGCATCACATGATACGTTGGCGTAAGCAACATTTTGTCGTCTTTTGTCAGGATGACGGCCTGTAATACGTTAACCGTTTGCGCGAGGTTCGCCATGCGGACTCGGTCGCTGTGGTTGTTGAAAATGTTCAATGTCGTTCCTGCGATCATCGCATCGCGCATCGTATTCTGCTGATACAGGAAACCCGGATTCGTGCCCGGTTCAACGTCATACCAGCCGCCCCATTCGTCCACCACGAGCGCGGTTTTCTTCGCGGCATCGTACTTGTCCATGATGTCGCTGTGTTTTTGTACGAGCTCTTCCATTTTGAGAGCCGTCTTCATCGTCGCGAAATATTGGGTTTCGTCAAATCCTGTCGACGAGCCTTTCTTGTCCCATTCCACGAACGAATACGAATGCAACGCAACGCCTTCGATCATGTTTCTCGGGATGTCGCGCATCAAAACCTCGGTCCAGTGATAATCGGCTACGTTTGCGCCCGATGCGATTCGGAACAGTTTATCAGTGTTGTTCCAATCGGTCATGAAGGTCGCGTATTGCTTGTAGAGATTGGCGTAATACTCGGGAGTCATGTTTCCGCCGCAACCCCACATTTCGTTTCCGACGCCCCAAAACTTTACGCCCCAAGGTGCTTGACGATTGTTTTTTTTGCGCAGTTCGCTCATGGGCGAATTTCCGGGATGGTTTACATATTGCACCCAGTCGGTGAATTCCTGCACGGTTCCTGATCCGACATTGGCAGCCAGGTACGGGTCGGCTCCGATCGCTTCGCAAAGCCCAAGGAAATCGTGGGTCCCGAAGCTGTTGTCCTCAGTCACGCCGCCCCACCATTGGTTGACCATGGAAGGTCTTGCGTCACGTGGTCCGATTCCGTTTTTCCAGTGATACGTGTCGGCGAAACATCCTCCGGGCCAGCGCAAATTGGGAACACCCAAATCTTTCAACGCCAGAATGATGTCGTTGCGCACGCCGTTCGTGTTCGGGATTTTGCTTTTCTCGCCCACGTAGAAACCGTCGTAGATGCAACGACCCAAATGTTCGGCAAAATGTCCGTAGATATGTTTGCTGATGGTTGGCGCTGCGGCATCGGGCGCAACGGTGACGACCGCGGTCTGCGATTGTGCGAAAATCGGCGACAGGGCCGAAATAAGGAACAGGAGTAGGATTTTCTTTGACATGATCGTGTGATAAAAAGACATGGCAGGCAAAAATACCTGCCATGAATTTCAAATTTTTGATTTTTAGTAACCGTCGTTTTGCGTGGTTCCTGGATTGTTATCGATTTCCAACTGCGGAATCGGGAAAAATTCGTGACCCGGAACGTACGTATTGTACTCGGCATCGCGCGCTTTGAGCCACTCCAATTTTACAGGATCCTGAAGCCATCCCCAACGGCGGATGTCGTCGAAACGGTGTCCTTCAAGTGCGAACTCCAACATGCGCTCGTGCCCGATCTGTTCACGCATTTGCGACTGTGTCATGCCTGGATTCGCAACGGCCAAATCAGGAAGCCCGACACGTGAGCGGACCATTTGGATATACTGGTACGCATCGGCGGTTTGTCCAGCTTCGTTCAGACATTCGGCGTACATCAACAACACGTCGGAATAACGCATCAAACGTTCGTTGATTCCCGAGCGCCAGTCGTATTCGTTGGCGAATTCACCATCAGAGTTTTGGTATTTGCGACAGAAAAGTTCGTTCAGATCAGACGGACTGTTCGCATAAAACGTCGCGAAATCCTGACCGTATAACATCATGCCGCCCGGCTTGTTGTAGAACATCGTGGCGTCGAGGCGTGGATCTACGTCTCCCCCGGTCGTAGGTTCAAGCAAGAACTCGTTATACAAAGTCCAGCTTGGCTGCACGTCGGTCCATCCGAAGTTGCGCGGCGCATACGTGATCGCACGAGCCGACGTTTTCCCCCAACCTGAAGCGGGAACTCCGCCCCAACCTAGATCGACACCTCCGGCGCTGCGGCTGAACTGTACCTCGAAAATAGATTCGGAGTTGTTCTCGTTCGCAGTCGTAAAGTTGTCGCGGTAATTTGAAACCAACGAATATTGATTCGAGCTGATCACGGTTTGGAATGCTTGTCTCGCGCTTTCGAAATCTCCGGTGAACAAATGCGCTTTCCCTAAATATGCGATTGCAGCACCTTTCGTGGCGCGACCTTTCTGACCTTGATCGGCTCCGGTTACTTCGTCGTAATTGTTCGGAAGCAGGTCGGCCGCCATTTGGAAATCGGCTTTGACTTGCGCCCAACCTTCTTCCTCGGTTTTCTGGGCATTGTACAACTGTGAATTGTCCAATGGCAAAGGCACGCGTTTGAACATGTTCACGGCGTGGAAGAAATACAGCCCGCGAAGGAAATAGGCCTGGCCTAAGATTCGGTTCTTGTACGCTTCGTCGGCAAATGTAATATCAGGAACATGCGCCAAAACCTGATTGGCGCGGTAGATTCCCTGATAGTAGGTTTCAAACGCCCAACCGTAGATCGCGGCATCGGCGATACTTGAATTGAAACGGCCTACGTTCGCCATGGCCGCCCACGGTGAATTACTGCGCGTGTCGTCGCCTTTAAGGTCAAGCAAAAGCGGTGTGCTTCGCATGTAGGTTCCGTCGGTAAGCAAACTTCCGTACACGGCATTCACGCCGAGCAACGCATCGTTTTCGTCTTGCCAGAATGTGCTTTCGGATTCGTTGTTCGGATCCAGCTGTACCAAATCGTCTTCGCTGACACAACCAATCATGAGCAGGCTCAAAACCGGTGTCAACAAGAATAGTTTAAAATTTACGTTCTTCATGATTCAATTTTTTTCTTATTAAAAACTAATGTCAACTCCAAAAAGGACTCCGCGTGGGTTCGGGAATGAACCGCCGTCAACACCGCGTGAAAGCACGTTTCCGTTGTAGTTGATGTCAGGATCCAAACCGCGGTAGTTCGTGAACGTGTACAGGTTTTGGCCTGATACATAAACACGGGCTCTTTTGATGAATAAATCTTTCAATGGCAATGTATAGCCAAGTTCCACGCTCTGTATCCTCAAGTAATTACCGCTTTCCACGAAACGGTTCGACGGGCGTGAGTTTCCGTTAAGGTCGCGGTAATCGACGCGCGGCACGTTCGTGTCGGTGTTGTCGACTGTCCAGTGGTCAACCAAGTCAGTGCTGTAATTATTCAATCCGCTTGTCATCAACGCGTTGTACATGCTGTTGTAGATCTTGTTTCCTCCGACTCCTTGAAGGAAAATCGACAAATCAACACCTTTATAGCTTGCATTCGCGTTTATTCCGTAAGAGATTTTAGGGATTGTTGTTCCTTGGTACGTACGGTCTTCATCGTTGATGATGTCGTCTCCGTTAACGTCCTTGAATTTCACGTCACCCGGAACGGCGTTCGCTTGGAAAGCGTGTGCGTCGATTTCGGCTTGGTTTTGGAAAATTCCTTCAGTTTGATAGACGAAAAGTTCTCCGAGTGAACGCCCGACCTCTGTTTTCGAATTGATTCCGAAAAGAGGCAAATTGTCGTCCCCGATCTTCAACACCTTATTCTTGATCGTTCCCAAGTTGGCCGAAATCCCGTATTTGAATTCCCTGTCCTGATTCTGGTAACCCAAGGCGAATTCCCATCCGTAGTTCTTGAATGTCGCCGCGTTGGTCACGATTTGCGCAGGGAAAGAACCCGTTGAAAAAGGAAGTGGCACGGGAGCGAGGATATCTTCAGACGTCTTCACGAAATATTCGGCTGAGAAAGTCAACTTGTTGTTGAAGAATGCCGTTTCAAGAGCGACGTTGGCCGTTTTTGTCGTTTCCCAGCTGATGTTCTGATCCAAACGCGCCACGTTCGTTGTTCCCGGTGCGGTCTGGTCGTTGAAATCGTAGCTCGAGAATGCGTTGACCGTTTGTGAGAAAAAGTATGGCCCGATAGCGTTGTTACCCGTCAAACCGTAACCTCCGCGCAATTTCGCAGCAGTCCACCAAGACGGAAGCTTGAAGTCGTTGTGGATTTTCCAAGCGCCGCTCACCGAGTAGAAATCACCTGCGTTATTCTGCTCAGGGAAAAGTGAAGAACGGTCCTGACGCCATGTTCCTTGAATGATGTAGCGGTCGTCGAACGTATAGATCGCACGCCCCAGGTAGGAAACGCGTGTTTCGACGGCTTCATATTCTCCTGCCGAATTGTTGTCGGCGTATTCAAGATGTGCGATCTCACCCGGTTGGAAACCTACGCCACGTGACCAATGACGGTAACGGTCGTTGCGTTCCTGTACATAACCTCCGAGTAATTCTATGTGGTGTTTTCCAAAAGTGCGGTCATAGGTAAGCAAGTTATCGATGATCGTGCGTTGGTTTTTACCGTTGTCGACGTCAAGCGATGCCTCGTCGTTTGTCGTAATATAATACCAGCCCAAATCACTCGGCGGAACAAAGAAACGGTTTCCGTAATGCAATTGGTCGGCACTCAAGCTCAACTTGTACTTCAAACCGTTTAGGATTTCGAATTCTCCCCAAACATTACCCAGGAAACGGTCGCGGTAGCCTTCGTTCTTGACGAGGTTGTTCCATCCGATGACGTTCAACGTGATGGCGCGTTGCGTGAAGTTGTCGGCACCTCCGTATCCGCCAAGACGGTTTTCATCGTACACGGGCATAGTCGGAATCGCCTGTAAAAGGTTTAGGATATTCGATGTTCCGGGCAAGTATTCGCTGAAACTGTCCTTGTTCGAATCGGAATACGAAAGTTTTGCACCGAACCTGAACTTGCCGAGTTTTCCTCCGAGGTTCAAATTCGTAGACGTACGCACATATTCCTGAGGCGAACGCACATAACTCGTGTTTTCGAATCGGTCGAGGTTGAGGCTGAAGTTGAACGTTTCAGTTCCTCCGGCAAGATTGATCGCCTGGTTTTGCAATTGTCCCGTGCGGAAAGCGGCATCCTGCCAATCCGTATTCACGTCGTCTATATAAAATTCGCTCGTCGGATCATTTCCGGGAAGCGGAACGTTAAGGTTGATCGGATCGGCGACCCAAGCCTCGTTTGCGATCTGCTGATATTGCTCACGATCAGTAAGCGAAAGTTTCTTCGCTACGTTCTGGAATCCGACAACCGACTTCAAGTTGATGTTCAGTTTGCCGTTTTTCCCTTTTTTGGTCGTGATAATGATTACACCGCCCGCACCACGAACACCGTAGATCGCTGCCGCCGATGCATCTTTAAGCACCTGCATCGACTCGATGTCGCCCGGAGCGAAATCGTATGGATCGTCCACGATCACGCCGTCGATAACGAATGTCGGGTTGTTATTGGTCAATGACGAAGCACCGCGGATCTTGATGTTCACGAAACCTCCAGGCTCACCCGAAGATTGGACGGTCACGCCCGCAACTTGTCCTTGCAACATCTTGGCGACATCATGCGTGACGGTTTTTTTGGCGTCATCGACATCGACAACTGAAATCGCGCCGGTCAGGTCGGATTTCTTCTGCGTACCGTATCCGATTACGACTACTTCATTCAAAGTATTTTCATCGGGCGACAATTTGATGTCGATTTTAGTTTGGCCGGCGAGTTTTACTTCCTGCGAAACGAATCCGACGAATGAGAAAACAAGAATGTCACCTGACTTGGCGGAAATCTCATATTTTCCGTCGATATCTGAGGCGATTGCATTGGTGCTTCCTTTAACGGCTACGTTTGCCATTGGCAATGGCATTCCCGTATCGGACGCAGTGATCGTACCGCTAACAGGACTCTGGGCGCTCATGCCCAAAATCGAAAACAGCAATACGACTCCTGCAAACCGTACTCTCGCGAGACTGCCTGAAGCGCATTTTAACAACTTGGTTAGTGTCATCATAATCAGTTAAAGATTTGTTTAGTTAAATAAATGTGTTTTTTACACTTCCAAATTTAGTTAAAGTTTTAAGAAAAGCAAGAATTTTTTTTTCATAAGTGAAATTTTAACACTAATAAATTGAGAACCTGTCAATACTACATCGTTTACTTTTGTCAAATCCTCAGTTTGCCGAATAAGTGTGAATCCTTGTTTTATTCGGGGTTTGTGGTTATCTTGCCCCTGATTTCAGATTATTAGCGCATGGAAAATTATCAGGACCAAGACAAAATTTTACTCGCCGTAGATTGTATTATTTTCGGATTCGATAAGAAAAACCTGAAAATTTTGCTCATAAAAAGAGATTTCGAGCCCGAACGCGGACGCTGGTCACTAATGGGCGGATTCCTCAAAAAAGACGAAACCCTCGACGATGCCGCGAATCGCGTGCTTAATCACCTGACAGGATTGCACGATGTCTACCTCGAACAATTGCGTGCTTACAGCGCGATCGATCGCGATCCCGTTGAACGAACTGTTTCGGTTTCGTACTATGCGCTTATCAATGCCTCCGAGAATTCGACGACACTAAACAGCGACTTCTCGGCCAAATGGTTCAATATTGACGAAGCGCCGAGTTTGATTTTCGACCACAAAGCCATGGTTTCGAATGCGATGCTCCGACTCCGGCGACGCGCGCTCACCAAACCCATCGGATTCGAATTGCTTCCCGCGAAATTCACGATGAAACAACTTCAGATCTTGTACGAGGCGATTTTGGGCGAAAAACTCGACAAACGCAATTTCATCAACAAGATCAATTCGCTCGACATCCTTTTGAAAACCGAGGAAAAGGACATGAACTCGTCCCGAAAAGGATCGTTTTTGTACATGTTTGATGAGGTGAAGTATGGGAATAAGGTTAAGGAAGGATTTGCGTTTAAACTTTAGTGCCTGAGGAAATGAGTGCCTGAGTGCCTGAGTGCCTGAGTGCCTGAGTTTCTGATATTCTAAATTCAGGGATCGTTTTTTATGGACATGCGATGCGATTTCGTCACTATTTTCGCGGTCTAACATTTAACAAGATGAAAAAAAACTAAATCTTATTGAGAAAGCTTGTGCGAACATTCCGGGTTACTTAGAATTCCACAAACGCGTTGAACAAAAAATCATTATCGCTGGCAAAAGCCAAAGTTTGTTACACGGTTATTCCTACCATTTGGCAAGGATTGCAAACTGTTACGGCATGTTGCCCACCGAAATCCCAATGCGTGACGTAGAGGAGTATTTATCCGAAGCCGCGCAACGACCGACTTCCCCATCGAAATCCTTTTTTAAATTTGCCGTTTACGGACTTCGTTTCGCTTATAAAATGGAAGGTTTGCAAGACCGCTATCTTGCGATGCCGTCGATCAAAAAAAGCAAATCGCTTCCCGTTGTTCTGAGTAAAGAAGAAATGAAACGGCTGATTTCGGTCACGACTTTGCCAAAGCATCGCGTGCTGTTGCATTTGATCTATGGCTGTGGCCTGCGATGTTTCGAAGCTCGGAACTTAAAAACGTCCGATATAGATTTCGACCGAAAAACCATCCATATCCGAAAGGGAAAAGGTCAAAAAGATCGGTATGTTCCGCTGAGTAACATCTTGGCCGACGAAGTCAAAATCTACCTGAAAAAAGCAAAACCAATCAACTACCTGTTCAATGGAAAACCTGTTGGACGAGCCGGCGGAGATTTCGATTCCCGCTACTCCAACCGCGGAGTTTATTGGGTGATCAAACAAGCGTGCCTCAAAGCCGACATCACAAAGGACGTGTCCGTGCACACGCTTCGCCACACATTCGCGACCCATTTGCTCGAGGACGGTCTCGATATCGTAAGCATCAAAGATTTATTGGGACATTCTAAAATCGAAACCACGATGATTTATCTCCATGTGGCCCAAACGGGTCGCGGCTTGGCATTCAGCCCGCTCGACACGCTTTACGGCTTGCGCGAACCCGAATTCAAACACGGGATTTGCCCGTATTTCGTGAAAAGCGTAAAGGAAAGCACCGAGAAAATCGAGGCTACTTTGCAAGTTTCGCCTTAAGCACTCGCGCCGCCGACGTATAACCGCCCTCGGCTCCGTCGACGAAATGGATATGTCCGTCCTCGAGATCGCGCACATAGCACGACATCACCGAGGCCTGGCTCATGTGCATCCCGAAAAGTATGTCGCCCGAGGCTTCGAGTTGTTCGAGGAAGCGTTCGAGTTTCTTGCGTTGTTTGGCGTTTCCTGAAATCACGGTGTTGATTTTCCCGTCGAGTACCAAAGTGTCCGACATGTCGACGAGTCGTTCGAGGTATTTCTTGCCTTTGATCGTTCGGAAGTAAATGTACGCGTACCACGAGATGATCTTTTCACGCAGCAATTCGAACAGTTTTATTTTGCCGAGTTTCACGCGCATTTCGGCCCGAAGCTTCCCGAACGTGGTCTTGAGTCGAAGTTTGGTGACCGAGATCGGTTGTCGCGCCTGACCGTTTCCATAAACCTCATCGAGCTTGTCCATGATGCGGCTGAAGATTTTGGGCTGTTTCGCCTCGTCGTTCGCGATAACCAACAGCGTCACGATTTCTTCCTTGTTTTCAGGAGGCGAAATGTGGTCCCAACGGCATTGCATTCCGCTCAGGTCGAGATCGGATTCGGGAGGCGCGAAATCCTCGGCGGGATAATCGGATCCTTTTATGATTTTTTCGGCATAGATGAGTCCGTCGCCCAAAATTACGGGAATCGAAAATACTTTGGAATTGTGGAATTTGGAGATGCGCAGTTTGTTTCCGCTTTCGACGATCTGCCTCACGGGAACTTGCCCGACGCGGATCTCGAGGTTGAAATTCGCCAACGTATTTTCCCTGAACAACGAAAGTGCGCGTAACGCTTTCTCGCACAACGAAGGCGGAACGAGGAATGTCGCGCCGTCGCCACCAAAGAAAAACGGGATCGTGATGTTGTCTTTGTACGCGATGTTGAGCACCGTGACGATACTTCCCGTGGCGAGCAGGTTGACATTTTCGTGCTGTCCGCCGAATACGGCTTGCGTGGAATTCTTGATGTCGGTGATGATGACGGTCCAGTCTATCGGAAAATCATGGAACAATTCGTCCCGGACGAGCAATTCGCCAAGTCGCATTTTGTTGGGCTGCAGGTTCGTATAAAATTGTTCGTTCGTGGCGTTTTCCATCACAACCAAGTTAGATAAAAATATCAATCGAGGCGATGTTTTTTAAATCGTACAACAGACGAGGCGAATTGCGTAAGGCAAACTCCTTAGGTAATGATGAACTTTACATAAATGATAAATCTAAAACACAACTATTATGGACAGAGTAGCAATTGACAGCGAAAAAGCGATAAAAGCAATCAACAGTCTAATCGAAATCAACAATGATCGCGTCGAAGGTTATGAAACGGCTGCAAAAGAAACCGATTCGGCCGAATTGAAAAGCCTTTTCTCAGGATTGAAAGGTACGAGCGAGCAAGTGTTGCCCGAGCTCAGATCTGAAATCACGCGTCTTGGCGGCGAACCTGAAGAAGGAACGCGCGTCACCGGAAAATTCTTCCGCGCGTGGATGGACGTGAAAGCGGCCTTGACCGGAAACAACCGCCACGAGATCTTGAAATCGTGCGAATTCGGTGAAGACAAAGCGCAGGAAGCGTACACCGATGTCCTCGAAAACCATCGCGAAGAATTGTCGTCGGAACAAATTTCGATGATCCAAAACCAGCAGGCGAAATTGCGTGCCGACCACGATAAAGTAAAAATGTTGCGCGATTCCGAATAGCTTTTCGCGACAACTGAGAAAGCCTTGTAGAGAATTTTACAAGGCTTTTTTTATTTTAGAACGTCGCGTTCCAGCTACATTATTGTGACGACATTTTTGCGCGAAACGGCTGCTACCGACACTGATTTCCTTACTTTTGCGAAAAATTTCAGCCATGAGCAAATGTGAGCAATGTATCGTTCGGGAATTCAGTTCCATCAAAGCGCTTACGAAACAGGAGCTTTTGCACATGGCCGATTGCAAGACTTCGAAAATCGTCAAGAAAGGCGAACCTATTTTTGAGGAAGGCGAAGTCGTGAACGGCGTTTTCTGTGTCAAGGATGGCGTCTGCAAAATGACGAAACTCAGCGAGAACGGCAAAGACCAGATCGTGAAACTCGCCAAAAAAGGAGAATTGCTCGGGCAGCGTTCGCTCATCAGTGAAGAACCCGCAAACCTGAGCGCGGTCGCACTTGAAGATATGACGGTCTGTTTTATCCCGAGGAGCGAAATCCTTAACTTCTTCAACCAGAACAACAATTTCTCGATGTCGGTGATGCGGACGATTTGCGGAGATTTGAAGGACGCCGACGACATCCTGGTCAATATGGCGCAAAAAACCGTACGCGAACGCCTTGCCCAAACGTTGCTGTATCTCGAGGAAAATTTCGGGACGAACCCAGACAAAAGCCTCAAGTTGCAATTGTCGCGTGAGGAAATCGCGAGCATAATCGGGACGGCGACTGAAAGCTGCATCCGATTGCTGTCGGAACTCAACAAAGAAGGCGCGATAAAACTCGACGGCAAGAAGATCACGATTGTAAATCCCGGAGTGCTGCGCAAGATCGCGCATTGATTTGCGTCGCGTGCATCTGATAAATATCATATTTTCCCGAATCTGAACCTCATAATTTTGGACGATAAAATCCAGATTATGAACACTTCCCTATTCAGCAAATACAACGTTCCCGGCCCGCGCTACACGAGCTATCCAACAGTTCCATATTGGGACGAATCGTTTTTTGGCGTCGAAAGCTGGAAAGACAATCTGTGCCGCTCATTTCTGGAAACCAATGCAATTGAGGGAATCAGCCTTTACATCCATTTGCCGTTTTGCGAAAGCATGTGCACGTTTTGCGGTTGTTTCAAGCGAATTACGAAGAATCATTCGGTCGAAACGACGTATATCAAGGCGATTTTGAAAGAGTGGAAATTGTATTGCCGACTTTTGGGCGAACGTCCGCGCATCGCCGAATTGCATTTGGGTGGCGGAACTCCGACGTTTTTCTCGTCCCAAAATCTCGAAGATCTTATCAATGGGATTTTCTCGAGCGCTGAACGCACCCAAAACTGCGAAATGAGTTTCGAAGGCCATCCGAACAATACGACGAGACAACATCTTGAAAAACTGTACGAACTTGGTTTCCGACGCGTGAGTTTCGGCGTGCAGGATTATTGCGAGATTGTGCAACAAGCGATCAATCGTGTGCAACCGTTTCAGAATGTGGCGAAAGTGACACTTTGGGCGCGCGAGATCGGTTATACTTCGGTTGGCCACGATTTGGTTTACGGGCTTCCGTTCCAGACGAAAGAAGCGATCATCGACACGATTGAAAAGACGTATTCGCTGCATCCCGACCGCATCTCGTTTTACAGTTACGCGCACGTGCCGTGGCTAAAAGGCAACGGACAACGCGGATTTCGGGACGAAGACATCCCAAAGGATGCGCAAAAACGCGATTTATATGAGACGGGAAAAAACATGCTTTCCCAGCACGGTTATTACGAGATCGGCATGGATCATTTCGCGTTGGCGACCGACAGTTTGTTCAAGGCGGCTAAAAACGGGTCGTTGCATCGGAACTTCATGGGATACAACGCGTCGAAAACGCAGCTCATGATCGGGCTTGGCGTTTCTTCGATTTCCGACAGTTGGTACAGTTTCGCGCAGAACGTCAAGAATCTCGAGGATTACTACCAGATGCTCGAATGGGACGCGCTTCCCGTCGTGAAAGGACATACGCTCACGGCTGAAGATCTGACGATTCGGAAACATATTTTGAACCTTACATGTTTCCTGGAAACGTCTTGGGAAGACCGCGACATGCAATTCAAAACGCTCGCGAACGTGATGGAAAAACTCATCGAACTCCAAAACGACGGGCTCGTTACGATCAAAGGTAACGTCATAAAAATTACCGAGACCGGCCGGCCGTTTTTGCGCAATGTCTGCATGGCGTTCGATTTGCGCATGACGCGGACGGAACCGGAACGAAACGTATTTTCGACAACGATTTAATTTTAAGGGAAGTTTGATTTTTGAACAGTTAAGATAGTTGAGAATAGTTGAGACTTCAATGTTGAAGATTATGGCTTTTTCTTAACTGTGTTGATTGCGCTAACTGGGAATTTCGAGTGTTTTAGGGATTTGAGAGAAGTATAAATTTTTCTGATTACAGCCCGACAACTTCAAATATCGTAACCATTATTAATTATCAGGTCGATGTTTTCTACAAAAAAGCCGCTCTATAAAAGCGGCTTTTTCAACTTCAACTATCAACTTTCTACTGACAATCAGGAAACGCCTTGACGAGCAACGACATCGTCGCGGGTGAGACGAAAGGAATTCCCAATCCAAGACCGCGCAGAATAAACAAACTCCCCACGAAAACGGCCATTACGGGCACAACTCGCGCCATCCTTTTCCTAAGGTTCAAGCTCAGGTGAACATACAAATACTGTATTCCGGCCATGAGCGGTAAAGTTCCAATGCCGAAAACCAACATGAACAACACTCCCAAACCCGCAGTCTGCAGCGCGATCGCTCCGAAAAGCGCCGTATAAACCATTCCGCACGGCAGCAATCCGTTCAAGGTTCCGATGAAGAATACGCTCGACACGCTTCCATTTTTGAATTGTTTTCCCATCGCGGTTTTTACTTTCGAGATCAATCGGAAGATCAAACCCGAACCGTTGACCATTGCCCATTTTCGCTCGGGCACAACTGCGATCAGGATCACGATAATTCCCATGAACAGCGATAACTTTTGTTGGAAACCCGCGAGATACAGGCCGCGTCCGACGAGACCGAAAACCAGTCCGAGCATCGCATACGACGACAATCGACCGATGTGATAGGCGAACAATTGAACGGCTTTACGCGTCGGATTTTGTCGGTCCAACGGCAACATGAGCGCGATCGGCCCGCACATACCGATGCAATGCAAACTGCTCGTCAATCCCAATATAAGCGCGGCGAGCAACATTATTGATAGATTTCTTTTTTGATCATATAGGTTTTCCCGAACTCGGTCCATTCGAGCGTAATGTCCCACTGACCGCCAGCCAGGCGCGAAACAGGTATGAGCAAATATGTTCCGGATCTTGGAATTGAGGTTTCAAAATCCAGTTTGCTGGCCGACGGTCGGTAAAAGGACACTTTTCCTGATATATTTTTAAGGTCGTGCGCGAAGTCGATGCGCACGCCCTCATCCGTTGACACGATTTCAGGTTTTTGGGAAAGATCGGCCGCGTTCTGCAGCTTGTCGAATTCCTCGCTGAATTTCGTGTCGTGTTTGTAATATTCCTGCACGACGAGTTCGTTGTCGTATTTCGAGTTCGATTGCACTTCAAACACGAAGTACAAAATAAATGTCATAAAAAGCCCGAAAGCAATCACGATTCCCGTTCCCCAATTAATTTTCATGATATCGTATTTTAAAAAGTTCTGGGGCCTAAAAACGTGGCCTTTTGTGTGCTGATCAATTTTTTTCCACTGTAAATCCCGAACTCGACTTTTGTCTTATCGCCCGAGAGCAATGCGGCGGGAATTTCGACGAAAATCGTTCCCTGTACCGTTTTTTGTTTTTCGATATGCGACTGGACATTGCCGATCGTTTCAATTTTTCCTTTGGGCGACAGCAGTTCGATGTGCACGTTTTCATACGCCGCTGACGTTTTGTTCAGGATCCGGAACGTATAAATGTTGCGGATGTCTTCGCCTTTGTGTTCGAACAATTGTCCGGGCAATCTCAGGATCGACGCTTCAACGTCGGTGCGCAATGCGAGCAGAATCGCGAAAACGCTCATCAGAACGAGCAAAACCGCCGTGTAACCTTTCATGCGCAGCGTAAACCGGAACTTTTCCTTCTTCTCGATTTCATCTTCAGACGCGTACCGAATCAAACCATTTGGCAGTCCGACGCCTTTCATAATCGTATCGCATTCGTCGATGCAAGCCGTGCAATTGGTGCATTCGAGCTGGGTTCCGTTGCGGATGTCGATTCCCGTCGGACAAACATTAACACACAACCGGCAATCGATGCAATCGCCTTTTCCCGACGCGACGCGGTCTTCATTTTTCTTGAATTTCGCGCGGCCTTCGGATTTTTCGCCCCTCACGAAATCGTACACGACATTGATCGATTTGTTGTCGAGCAGCACGCCCTGCAGCCTTCCGTATGGGCAAGCGATGATGCAGACTTGTTCGCGGAACCACGCGTACACGAAGTAAAAAACGATTGTAAACAGCAGCAACGTGATGAAGTTCCCGACGTGCGATTTCGGGCCGTCTTCCACGATCCTGATCAATTCGTCCGAGCCGATCAAATACGCGAGGAAAATGTTTGCGATCAGGAACGAAACGAGAAAAAACAGTGCGAATTTGAATGAACGTTTACGGATTTTTTCGGCATTCCAGGATTGATTCTCCAATCTTTGTTGGGCGCCGCGATCGCCGTCGATCCAGTATTCGATGCGTCGGAAGACCATTTCGAGGAAAATCGTCTGCGGACAAATCCATCCGCAAAACAAACGTCCATATACTACGGTGAACAGCGCCACGAACACGACCATGATGATCATCCCGATCACGACGAGGTAGAAATCCTGCGGCCAAAATGGAAACCCGAAAAAATTGAATCTGCGCCCGATCACATTGAACAGCAGAAACTGGTTGCCGTTGATCTTCACGAATGGCGCCGACGCCAGGAAAGCAAGCAACACATAACTCACGATTTTGCGATACTCGTAAAACTTACCCGACGGCTTTTTCGGAAAAATAAAATTGCGTTTTCCGGTCTCGTCTATGGTCGAAATCGAATCGCGAAACGACTGGTTGTCTGGCATATTATTTCTTTTCGAGTGCGGCGATTGGCTTGCTTGCCGCTGATTTCGTGCTGTCGGGTGCGACGGTCTTATCTATCCAGAGTTCACCGTCGGGCGCTTTAGGATCAACAGGTTTCGTGCCTTGCAATGACAGCACGTAACTCGCTACATGTTGTATTTCGGTCGGTTTCAACGTGCTGTTCCACGCGATCATCCCTTTGCCGTCGCGGCCTCCGTTCGTGATCGTGTGGAAAACGTTTTTGATGCCGCCGCCCAGGATCCAATATTCGTCAGTCAGGTTTGGGCCGATCTGTCCGCCCGCATCCACGCGATGGCACGCGACGCAACTCGTTTGGAAAATCACTTTGCCTTTGGCCAGATCATCGGCCGATGTGAGCAACGTGACCTTCTCCTCGTTCATTTGGTCGGGAGCGGTTTTCTTCCATTCCTCGACGTCGATTTTGGCTTGTGCCATTTCCTTGCGCAATTCGGTTTCCTGGTCGTCGGCGCCAATGACCTCGAATCGGATCAAATAGACCGCACCGAAAAATATCGTCGCATAAAAAAGATATACCCACCAAGGCGGCAACGTATTGTCAAGTTCCTTGATGCCGTCATAATCATGATTCAGCAGCAATTCGCCTTCACTTTCGATCGGTTTTGTGCGCATGAGTTTCTGCATCAAGTTTTTGTAGAATGCAGTTTGCGTGAACGGCGTATTTTGTTCGATGTCGGCGGACTTCTTTTGCTCGTCGGACATAAGTTGGTACATCACGTTTTCGACGGCGGCCCATGTCATCTCAATCGCAATCAGGAAAACCAGGATGACCAACAGCACGAGCGAAATCATCGGAAACTTGACAAACGCAGGCAGTTCGCCCGAATCTACGTAATATTCAATGCCTCCGACAATCGCGATAAAGATCAGCGAAACTCTCAACCATGCGGGAAAAAACTTTTTCATGATGTGATTATTTGTCCTCGTTTAAGGGAATTTGACTCAGTTCTTCGATTTTTTGTTTTTTGTAGGACGCGACCCAAAATCCGAGCACGACGAAGAACACGAAAAAGATGCTCAGCGATACGATCGGGTAAATCGCGACTCCCGAAATGGTTTCCATGCTGTGTTTTATTTGTTCGAACATGACTTATTTTTTAGGTTTTACTTTGATGTCGGTGCCCAGTTTTTGGATGTAGGCGATAAGCGCGGTGATTTCGCGTTTGGAAACCGGCGTGAACGTTTCGCCTTTTGCAGCGGCGGCTTTCTTGCTTGCCTCGTAGCTTTTGGCGAAATCGGGATCCTCAAGCAGGTTTTTTTCGATTTCGTCCGACTGGATTTCCATGTTCTGCTTGGCTTCGACGATATCGCGTTCTGAATACGGAACTCCGAGTTGTTTCATCGTGCGCATCTTCGCCTCGGTGCCTGAAATGTCGAGCGGCTTATTATCGAACAGCCATTTGTACGACGGCATGATCGAACCTGAAGACGTGCTTTGCGGATCGTACATGTGGTTGAAATGCCAGTTGTCGTTGTACTTTTGTCCGACTCTAAGCAAATCCGGACCAGTTCGTTTCGAGCCCCAAAGGAACGGATGGTCGTACACGAATTCGCCGGCTTTCGACTGCGGTCCGTAGCGTTCGACTTCGCTTCGGAACGGACGAACCATTTGCGAATGACAGGAAACGCAGCCTTCACGGATATACAAATCACGGCCTTCGAGTTCGAGAGGCGAATACGGTTTCACGCTCGCGATCGTCGGGATGTTCGACTTAACCATGATGGTGGGCACGATCTGGATCACGCCACCGATCAGGATCGCGACGGTCGCGAGAATCGTCAATTGTATCGGGCGACGCTCGAGCCACGGGTGGAATTTCTCGCCTTTCAGACGTTGCAGGCTGATGCGTTGCAATTCAGGTGCTTCGGCCAACTCGTCCTCGACGGCGGCGTTTGCTTTGACGGTTCTCCAGATGTTGTACACGAGCACGATGATTCCGATCAGATACATGGTTCCGCCCACGGCACGCATCCAGTACATTGGGATGATTTGGTTGACGGTTTCGAGGAAGTTTCCGTAGGTGAGCGTTCCGTCAGGATTGAATTGCTTCCACATCGAGGCTTGGGTGAAACCGGCGACATACATCGGAAGCGTGTACAAGATGATTCCCAACGTCCCAATCCAGAAATGGAAATTCGCGAGTTTTTTCGAGAACAATTCGCCTTTTGTCAAACGCGGAACGAGCCAATAAATCATGCCGAACGCCATGAATCCGTTCCAGGCGAGCGCTCCGACGTGGACGTGGGCGATGATCCAATCAGTGAAATGCGCGATTGCATTTACGTTTTTGAGCGACAGCATCGGGCCTTCGAACGTCGCCATTCCATAACCCGTGATCGCGACGACGAAGAATTTTAGAACAGGTTCGGTCCGGACTTTATCCCAAACGCCGCGCAAGGTCAACAAGCCGTTGATCATTCCGCCCCAAGACGGCGCGATGAGCATGATCGAGAACACGACACCGAGGTTTTGCGCCCAGGTCGGTAAAGCCGAATATAACAAGTGATGCGGCCCGGCCCAAATATAGATGAAGATCAGCGACCAGAAGTGAATGATCGAAAGTCGGTACGAATACACGGGACGGTTCGCGGCTTTGGGCACGAAATAATACATCAATCCAAGGAACGGCGTCGTGAGGAAAAACGCGACGGCGTTGTGTCCGTACCACCATTGCACGAGCGCATCCTGGACGCCTGCGTAGACCGAATAACTTTTGGTAAATGAAACAGGAAGTTCCAGGCTGTTGAAAATATGTAGTACGGCGACCGTTACGAAAGTCGCGAGGTAAAACCAGATGGCCACATACAAATGGCGTTCGCGTCGGCGTAAAACCGTCCCGATCATGTTGATTCCGAATACGACCCAGATGAGCGCGATCGCAATGTCTATCGGCCATTCGAGTTCGGCGTATTCCTTCGACGTCGTAATCCCGAGCGGCAACGAAACAGCGGCTGCCACGATGATCAATTGCCAGCCCCAAAAGTGCAGGTTGCTCAAGAAGTTGCTGTACAACCGCGCTTTGAGCAAGCGTTGCAGCGAATAATAAATTCCCGCGAACATCGCGTTTCCTACAAAGGCGAAAATGACCGCGTTCGTGTGCAGCGGTCGCAGTCGGCCGAAACTCAGCCATGAAATTCCCTCGGTGAGATTCGGGAACAAAAACAGGAACGCGAGCAATAGCCCGACGACCATTCCCACGACGCCGAACAAAATGGTCGCGTAGATAAATTTCTTGACGATTTTATTGTCGTAATAAAATTGTTGGATCTCCATACTATTCGGGTTTGTCATGGTTTTTGGTTTCGATTTTGGTTTCGTCGTCGAAAAGCATACGCACTGACGGCGTGTACGTGTCTTCAAATTGACCGACTTTCACGGCCGCGACAAACACGGCGAAAAAGCATACGGCGACGAAAATGCTCACGCAGATTAAAAGATAGATTACGCTCATAATACCTGTTTTATTGGACAAAATTAGTGCGCGGGTTCAGCCGAAACTATGACATTTATCATGCGTTCGGAAGTTTTCGAATCCCTTGTCTCGTGCGTCTTTACGCGTGTCGTTCGCGCGAAAATATTTCCGGCGAGCGTCACGAAACTCACGATCGTGATCGTGCTCAGCGGCATGATGATGGCGGCCACGAGCGGCAACAGATTTCCGGTGAAAGCGAACGACAACCCGACGACATTGTACAGCAACGACAACCCGAAACTCAACTTGATGACCAACATTCCCTTGCGCGACAACGCGAGGAAATTCGCGATCTTGCCAAACGCCGACGCGTCTAGGATTGCGTCGCAGGCGGGTGAGAAAATGTTGATGTCTTCAGCTATCGAGATCCCGACATCGCTCTGGGCAAGCGCGCCCGCGTCATTCAAACCGTCGCCGATCATGATTACTTTTTTGCCTTGTCCCTGCAGGTTTTTGATGAATTCGAGTTTCTGTTCGGGCGTTTGGTCGAAAGCCATCTGGGTTCCGCGTGGCAATAATTTTTGCAGGTTTTTGCGTTCGCCTTCGTTGTCGCCTGAAAGCACCGCGAGTTTAAAATGCGTGTTCAATTGCCGCAACAATTCGGGCAGCTCGCTCCTGTATTGGTTCGAGAAAATGAATTTCCCGAGGTGATTCCCATTGCAGTTTATGTGGACGGCAGTTTCGGTGAAAGCCGATTTTGACGCGTCGGTAAAGGAGGCCGAACCGATCTTGAGATCGATTCCGTCGAAAATCGCGTGAATTCCGTGCGATGGAATTTCCTCGAAAACATCGGGAGCCGAAACATTGAAGTCGGGCAAAAAATCATACAACATGCGGCTTAACGGATGATTCGAAGCGCGCACGGCTTTCTTTATGCAAGCGATCTGGAAGCCTGAAAGCTCAGTTCCTTGATACGCGATGGTCGACGAACTTGACGTCGTGAGTGTTCCCGTCTTGTCGAAAACGATCGTATCGGCGCGCGCCATCCGTTCGAGTACCGACGCGTTCTTGAGATACAGTTTTTGGCGTCCGATGATTCGGATCAGATTGCCCAACGTAAACGGAGCGGTCAACGCCAACGCGCACGGACACGCGACGATCAGCACGGCGGTAAACACGTTCCACGCGGTTTGCATGTCGAAAAAGCACCAATACAAAAATCCCGAGATTGCGACCAGCAGCAGCGCGGGCGTGAAATAACGGCTGATCGAATCGGTGATCGATTGTAGTTTTTGTTCGTTCGATTTCCTAAAAATCTCGTGGCTCCACAATTGCGTCAAATAGCTTTGGGAAACTGCGCACAGGGTTTCAATTTCGGCCGGAATCCCAATGTGTCGGCCGCCCGCGAAAATCTTGTCGCCCGAAATTTTGCTCACGGGAATCGCTTCTCCGGTCACGAAACTGTAGTCGATCTTGGCGTCGCCTGAAATCAAGATGCCGTCGCACGGAATGATTTCCTGGTTGCGCACGAGGATTCGGTTTCCTTTTTGGATTTCGTAGATCGGGACGTTGACTTCAGTTCGATCGGACAAAATCTGCGTGACCGCTACGGGAAAATACGATTTGTAATCGCGTTCGAAACTCAGGAAATCGTAGGTTTTGGCCTGGAAGGTCTTGCCGAGCAACATGAAGAAAATCAGGCCGGCCATGCTATCGAAAAAACCCGGGCCGTGGTTGAAGAACATGTCGGAAACGCTTCGCGCGAACATCACGACGATACCGAGCGCAATCGGGATTTCGATGCTTAAAAATCCGGACTTAATACTTTTCCACGCGATCGAATAATACTCACTCGCCGAATACAGAAACGCGGGAAGCGAGATTACGAAAATCAAAAGTCGGAAGAAACCTTTGTATTGGTCGAGCCAAAATTCATTGACTTCGAAATACTCGGGAAACGATAGCAACATGATGTTTCCGAAGCAAAAAAATGCGACACCAAGTTTTATCGTGAGCGATTTGTTTGTGGTTTTCTTTTGCTTTCCATAATCGTCGAGCGTGATATTGGGCTCATAGCCGATTTTACATAGCAATGTGACGATTGATTTGAGGTTCGTTTCGTCGTTGTGATAGGCAATTCGGACGGATTTCTGCCGAAAATTCACCACGGAATTCACCACGCCACTTGCCAGCCTGTGCAAATTCTCCAGCAAATAAATGCACGAACTGCAATGGATGTGCGGAATGTGCAACGATACGACTTTCGTATTTCCTTCGTCGAATTCAAGAAGTTTCGCGACGATTTTTTCGTTCTCGAGGAAATCGTATTTGCCTTGCAAGTCCAACGGCGTCGCGCCCGGAGATTGCTGTATGTCGTAATAGGCCGAAAGGTCGTTCGCGCTGAAAATCTCGTACACGGTCTTGCAACCGTTGCAACAAAAAGATTTTTCGTCAAAACGCACTTCGCTCGCAGGCGTGAACGTCAGCCCGCAGTGGAAACAGTTTCGTAAGGTCATTTTTGCTCAATTTACCTGGAGCAAAGTTCAGGCTGGCAATTCGGTCAAACTATGACAATTGTCATAAGTCCTTAATTTCCATGCATAAAAAAAGCCACTCGATTGAGCGGCTTTCCTAATACAGGTGTACGATATTTATTAAATAACGGTGACATTTACTGCGTTAAGGCCTCTTTTTCCCTGTTCTACAGAGTAAGTAACCTTGTCGTTCTCACGTACTTGTCCGTTAAGACCGGTTACATGTACAAACAGGTCATCACCTCCGTCTTCGGGGCTGATGAAACCGAAGCCTTTTGCTTCGTTGAAAAATTTAATGGTACCTTGATTCATGGTAATAAAATTATATTAAGCGGCGAAGGTAGGTCTAAATAATTGAAATACAGCACGTTTTATTGTTTATTTGAAATTATAATTATTTGGGCCGACTAAAAGCGGTCCGATTTCATGAATCGTCCAACCTGTCAAATCACCCCTAACATCGCGGCAATCACCATACTAAAAAATGGATTGTGGCGGCCCGCACGCGTTCGTCGCTTGGATTACGACGTTGTTCATACTGTAATCGCCGAACACGATTATTAATTAAATTGCGTCGTTCGAGTCCGATTATTTTTCGTCGCATTACACGAGACCTGAAACTTTTGAGATGATTCCGATAAACGACCAAAACATTCTAAACATTGTGACGTATTCCAAACCGATTGATGGAGTTTGCGACCATTCACCATTTTTAAAATGGAATTTCTCGAGTTCCGAGTTGGTTTCGTCTCTGTCAAAAATCGGATTTGTGAGCGTTGAAAATTGCTTGCCGAGTTCGGGCGACGACACGGAAACGATTGACCTGGAACGCCAACCATATTGCTCAAGCGATGTTTTCAGATGTGAAAAATGCCATCGGTTTTTCTTCCGAAATGAGAATAATTTCAAGCTCATCAAAAGAGAAATGATCGATATCGAAACGATTCGTCCGAAGCATCAAATCATCATCGACAATGGAAACCTCGATTATATGGTTTTCAAGAATCCCGATTTGAGTTACGCCGTTTCGATTTCTAAGCCCGTCGGAATTGGAATTGACGTGCACCATCAATTGTCGGAAATGGAAACGTCAAGCTATCTCGAACATGGAATTTTGGCATTATCGGAAAGACTGGATGACATGGACCGGAATTTTTCGAAATATAAAGTGACCTCGTGGCGATGATCGCAGTTGCAAAAAAATCGAAATGAGAAATGCCCTAAAAACTGCCGACTAGCATGAATTATTTCACCTTGATTGAAACGCGAACGCCATCTATCGACTTGGAATGGGAAGATCGGAAACGATAAACACTTTTCTCGAAAATGTTCGATAAGTACGTCGTTTTATGCAAAATCACCTCGCTAAAACGATTTCGCTAACCTTACATTACCACAACAAAATAGGATTTGGGAATTCTTCATGTGCCGATTTCCCACTGATTGCGCGCCTTTGCACTGTCAACAACTACAGCATACTGTTGTATTTGACATTTAATTACGAATTGTATGGTTTTTATAACTGTAAATGATGAAAATGGTAAAATCTTCGCGCTATTTTTATCATTGACGAATTTATCATTCGTCGGATCTAACACGCATTTTCCAAAACGTCTTTTTGCATTGTAATTCATCGACCGGCGGATTTTGAATAGTTAGGTGCCAGTACGAAAATCCATTCCCCATTGATGCGCAACTTTACACTGAAATTTACTTTACTTTTTTTATTTGCTTCCGCAGCGCATGCCCAACTCGGGTTTTGTCCGGGCAGCAAAGGAGAACCTATTTTCACTGAGAATTTTGGAAACGGCACGACATATGGTCCGGCCTTGCCTGCAGGAATCACGACATATCCTTTCGTAACCGGCGCCCCGAACGATGGGCAATACACCTTATATTATCATTCGAGCCTTTACACGACTTGGCATTATTCGCTCGATCACACGCCCGACGCTACGAACGGCCCGAATGGAAAAATGCTTTTGGTCAACGCGAATGCTGCGACATCGGGCGACTTTTACAAAAAAACTGTGTCAGGATTATGTGTCAATACGACGTTCGAATTTTCGGCCTGGCTCATGAACGTCTATAATCCGAATACCAATTATTGCGGCGCGGGCCAAATCCCTATAAACGTGAGATTTGAAATCTGGAACGCGTCCGAAACGATTCTCCTGGGTTCGGGAAACACAGGAAATTTAATGGGAACGACGGCACCGTTGTGGCAACAGTTCGCATTGGTTTTTACGACGGTCAACGAAACGTCGGTCGTACTCAAAATGAAGAACAACGGAACGGGCGGCTGCGGAAACGACTTGGCGATCGACGATATTTCATTCAGCGCTTGCGGCGATTTGACGACAGTTTCGAGCCCATCGGCAACCGGAAGTTCATTTGCTACGTGCAGCAATCCGGCGTCGTTGCAGCTCAACGCGTCGACGGTAAGCGCCGTTCCATATTTCTATCAGTGGCAATCGAGTAGCGACGGCACGACGTGGGCGGATATTCCGGGCGCAACAAACGCGAGTTACAATGCGACAAATATCACATCGACGACATATTTTCGCGTGAAGGCGGCTCAGGACGCGGTGAATTTGAACTCGAGTTTCTGTTCGGCCATATCGAACGTGTTTACGGTTTCGATTTTACCGACGCCAATTCCCGGGACGAACAACGGCGACCAGACGATCTGCAGCAATGAATCCATCCCGACTTTAGGCGTAACGGCGGCCGCGGGAACGGGCGTAAACTGGTACAGTGCCGCGAGTGGCGGAACTTTGCTGCAATCGAACAGCCCAACGTACACGCCAACAACAGCGGGGATTTTTTACGCCGAAACCTACGATTTGACTTCGAATTGCATCGCGACTCCACGAACGCCCGTTCAACTCATGATCGTCGCCTTGCCGACCGCGACGATATCGGGAACGACAAGCATTTGCAGCGGGAATTCGGCTATAATCAGCTTTAGCGGAACACCGAATGCGATCGTAACCTACGCGATCGACGCGGGCGCGAACCAAACGATAACGTTGAATGCTTCAGGTGCGGCCAGTGTGACGACATCGGCTTCGAGTACGTATACTTTGGCGGGCGTGAGTTTGCCGAGTCCGAGTACGTGCAGCCAGACGCTTACGGGTTCGGCTTCGATTACGGTTACGAATTTGCCGACGGCGAGCGTTTCAAGCGTTCCGCTGGTATGTTCGGGAAGCTCGGCTGTCGTGAATTTCAGTGGAACTGCGGGCGCGATCGTTACCTATAAAGTAAATGCGGGCGCGAACCAGACGATCACGTTGAACGGATCGGGAACGGCTTCGGTCACAATTCCGAGCGTAACTACTGCAATGACGTACACGCTGGTCAACGTCGCTTTGCCCGGCCCGAGCGGATGCAGCCAAACGCTGTCGCAATCCATCACGATTTCACCCGTCGCAATCCCGACGGCTTCGATAAGCGCTAACCCCACGACGGTTTGTTCCGGCCAATCGAGCACGATCATGTTCACGGGAACGGCAAACGCCACGGTAACCTATACGATAGACGGAGGCGCGAACCAGACGATCACGTTGAACGCGTCGGGTTCGGCGACGATTGCCGCGTCGGGCTTGACATCGAACAGGACGTACAGTTTGGTTAACGTAACGTCGGCCGATTTGAACACTTGCAGCAACAGCGCAAGCGGGTCGGTCACAATTACGGTAAACGGTTTGCCGACGGCGACAATTTCGAATACTTCTCCGGTTTGTTCGGGAAGTTCAGCTGCAGTCAATTTCAGCGGAACGCCTAATGCGATCGTCACCTATTCGGTAAATTCAGGTGCGAACCAGACGATTTCGTTGAACGGTTCGGGCAACGCGTCGGTTACGGTTCCCAGCGTTACATCGGCGACGACGTACACGCTCATTTCGGTAAATCTGGCGGCTACGGGCTGCAGTCAGGCGCTTTCGCAATCGACGACCGTATCGGCAGTCGCGTTACCCACGGCTTCGATAAGTGCGAATCCGATGACGGTTTGTTCGGGACAAAACAGCATAGTTTCCCTTAACGGAACGCCAAATGCCGTCGTTACGTACACGATAAATGCCGGCGCGAATCAGACGGTTACATTGGACGCGTCAGGACAAGCGTCATTTGCGAATCCATTTTCGTCGAATACGACCTATCAATTGGTCAGCGTGGCTCTGGCGGGAACGGGTTGCAGCCAAACGCTTACGGGTTTCGCCACGGTATCGGTGAATCCGACTCCGATTATGGCGTATAGCGGCGACTTATCCTACTGCGAAGGTGAGTCGGTCGCGATAAATCTGACGTCGGATATCGCGGGCACGACGTTTAGTTGGACAGTTGTCGAGAATGGAACGTCGGGCGCAACGTCGGATACAGGGAACCAGATCGCACAAACGTTGGCTTTGACGAATGGCAACGTTGGAACCGCAACGTATACCGTGACGCCTTTTTACAACGGTTGTCCCGGAATTCCTGTCGCGATAACGGTTACGATTTATCCATTGCCTGTTCCGCAGATTACCGACGGCGTGATCTGTACGACAGGTTCGGGCGCAAACCAATTTTATACGCTGGACACGAATCTCGATCCCGCAACCCATAGTTTCCAATGGTTTTTCGGTCCGAATTTAATTCCGACGGCTTCCGGAAGCACGTACGACGCGAATCAAATCGGAACGTATTCGGTGATCGCGACGAATGCCCAAGGTTGTGCTTCGCTTCCGGTTGAGGCGGTCGTGAGTGAAATGTCGCAGGGCGAAAGTTTGGTGATACAGCAATCGAGTGCGTTCAGTGACAACCCGACGGTTACGATTACTGTTGTGGGTGGCGACGGACCGTATTCGTATCAATTGGACGACACGGTGCAGTCGTCGAACGTATTCCGCGATGTTTCGGCGGGAACGCATACGATTACTGTTTTCGATGCATTCTGTACGAATTTAACGGCAACTGTGACGATTGTGAATTACCCGAAATATTTCACTCCGAACAGCGACGGCATACACGATACGTGGAATATTGTCGGAATCGGGAATGCGGTGATTCGGATCTATGACCGATACGGAAAATTGATCAAACAGATCAGCCCCGACGGTTCCGGTTGGGACGGAAATTACAATGGACGAGCATTGCCGTCGACCGATTACTGGTTCACGATCGACTATATCGAAAACGCTTTGAACAAAACGTTCAACGCCCATTTCGCATTAAAAAGATAGTTTGCGCGTTTTCGAGCGGATTTCGGCCAAAAACGTCCAAAGAAAACGTTGTAGTAAGCATCGTAAAGCATCGAAAAAACCATACAACAACTATACATTAGCGGTTTTTATAAGTTAGTCAAACGCTTTATAATTCGTTATTGTGGAAGATTTTATCGACCAACTCAATCGTTTTCATAAATATTTGGTTGTATAGTTTATATATGCGATAATTGCAGACTACGTAATTATGTTATTATTTATTTTAGCTTTCGACAAATTTAATTCCTAAAAATGTGTGATATGAAAAAAATTACCCAATTAGTAGTATTAACGATCGCGTTGCTGAACGGAGTCTTCGTTTACGCCCAACCGACCACTAATGCGCCTACCCCTACAAATGCCGCGGCAGATGTAATCTCTATATATGGTGATTCGTTCCCGAGCGTGGCAACAAATTACAACCCGAACTGGGGACAAACCGGTCAGGTGAACCCATCGTACGATCCGGGAACCGGAAACCTGGTGTTGGCGTATACCAATTTCAATTATCAGGGAACCGAGTTGACGAACCAGAACGCGTCGGGCATGGAATTCCTTCATATCGACATCTGGACATCGACCGCGACCAATATTAAAGTTTCGCCTATCAACGGCGGCAGCGGAACCGGAACTCCAGAAGTTCTGGTCGACGTTCCATTGGTGCAGAATGGATGGAGCAGCGTCAACCTTCCAAAAAGCGCGTTCACGGGCATGAGCTGGGATGCGGTTTATCAAATCAAGTTCGATGGACAAAACGGCGCAAACCCGTCGGCTATCTATCTCGACAATATCTATTTCTGGAAAACACCTACGGCGGCCGGGTCTGACGCGTCCTTGAGCGATTTGAAAGTGGACGGAACGACAGTGCCCGGATTCACTTCTTCGGTTACGAATTACACGGTCGAACTCGTCGTCGGGACAACTACGGTACCACAAATCACCGGCTCGACTACGACTGACGCGAATGCAACGGTTACTTCGACTACGCAGGCGTCGGGAATTCCGGGAACTGCATCGGTTTTGGTCACTTCGGCCAATGGAAACGTTACGAAAACATATACCGTGAATTTTGTGGCATCGCTTCCGAACCCATCGCCTCAACCGGCAACTCCAAACATGGAAGTCCTAAGCCTTTACGGCGACACGGGCGGATTTACGAACATCTGGACACCGAACTACAACTTCGGCGTTTTTGCCGGAAAACCGGATCTCGACCCGACAGCGGGCGTGAATGAAGCGATCAAAATGAATTTCGCGGTCGCAGGTTATGGCGAAGGAACTGATTTGGTGACGAATATTTCAACATATCAATGGCTACACTTCGATTATTTCGCGGATGGAACTTCTACGCAATTGCGTTTCATCATCATCGGCAACGTAGGCGGTGTCGTAACCGAATACAACTACGAATTGAATACGACTGGCGGCGGAAACGGATCACTCACGGCCGGTTCTTGGCAAAGTGTGAACGTACCGTTGAGCTTCTTTACGGGATTGGGCTTCAACAAGGCGAATTTCTTCCAGTTCAAATTGGGAACTTCTTCAAACTTGGTGTCTAACATCATATACTTCGACAATATTTACTTCTCGGTGAACGAGCCGCTATTGCAATCGGAAGGTTTTGCAAAGGCGACATTCAGCGCGTATCCGAACCCGACTCGCAACGAGTGGAATATCAACGCGACCCAGAACATTACTTCGGTTACCGTTTTCGATATTTCAGGAAAGCAGATCAAAGCGTTGCAACCGAACGATTTAAATGCCGTGATCGACGCATCGGAACTGTCGAACGGAATCTACTTCGCCAACGTCCTTACTGACGGCGGCAGCAAAACGATTAAACTTGTTAAGAATTGATGTAATGCACAAAGGCAAACTGTCGTGAGATGGTTTGCCTTTCTTTTTATCAGTTCCTGGAAATTCCCCAATCTCCAATCACCTGCATTTTTTTTACCCTTTTCACGAAAACGATATAGCGTTTACGGGAAGGTCGGCTAGTGTCTTGACTAACCAACAAGATCTGGCAAAAACGAATGAATATGAACAAAGCAGCTGAGGAAAATTCCTTAGAGATTAACAACCATTATGAAAACCAAACGATTATGAAGAACATTAAAAACCTGATCCTGCTACTGCTTGTATTTGTGGCGGGCATCGATGGTAGCGTCGCCCAGAACACGCAATGCGCGGGCACATCTACCCAACTGTCCCAAGGTAGCGGCATGGCCGAATACCGGTACAAATTCACGACGTCAGGCAATGACGTGACCGTGGAATTTGAGGGCTTGACGCCAGTGACCGGACTCGTCTGCTACGCCTGGACATTCAATCCCGGCTTTGCCGAATTGCCGATGACAAACGTGGGCGGACAAACCTTCCGACGTACGTACACGAACGTAACACCGGGCAGTACTTTTACCGTCGCGTGTAAATTCGAATGGGCCGCGGGCGGATTCGCCGTTACCCAACAATTCCAGTACACGGTCGGAAACGACTGCGGAGGCGGAAGTTCGCTTCCTGCACCGACAATCGGAACATTCACCGTTCCCGCAAAAGTTTTGGGCGACGCTGATTTCGCGATCACGGCACCGACTTCAAACAGCGCCGGTGCTTTCACGTACACGAGCAGCAATACCGGAGTTGCCACGATCGTGGGCGGAAACAGCATCCATATCGTAGGTGGCGGAACATCGACCATCATGGCTACACAAGCGGCGACTGCTAGCTATTCATCGGGAAGCACGACCGCTACGTTTACGGTTACGGTTCCGAACACGACACCTGCGGCAGGACCTGCGGCTCCACCGGCGAGAAATCCTTGGGACGTTTTGTCTCAATACGGCGCGGCCTATACGAACCAACCTGGCGTTATTTTCGACAATTTTGGCGGAAGTACGATCGTGGGCGACGTTACGCTTGCCGACAACAGCGTCGTCAAAAAATACATCAACCACAGTTATTCAGGAATCTCGACGAATGGCGCGCTGGATTTGAATGTGTCGGCAATGACGCATCTGCACATCGACGTTTGGTCGCCTGATTTCGTGTCGTTCAAGATAAAACTCGAAGCCGCGAATGGCAGCAACATCGAATTGGAAGTTCCGGGCGCGAAATCCCAAGGCACTTGGAATTCTTACGACATCCCATTGAGTTCTTATTCGGCCGTTGATTTGGCACATTTGAAATATATCGTTCCGGTTACTTTCAATCCGAACAACACTACACTTTTCATCACCAACGTATATTTTTACCGACCTGCGACGATACAACCTCCGACATTGGGAGCGTTCACGGTTCCGGCTAAAAACGTAGGCGATGCTGATTTCGCGATCACAGCACCGACATCAAACAGTGCCGGAGCATGGTCATACACAAGCAGCAACACGGCTGTAGCGACGATCGTCGGAGGCAACATGATTCATATCGTCGGAGGCGGATCATCGACCATCACCGCGACCCAAGCTGCGAACGGCCCATACGGACAAGGTGTCGCGACGGCTACGTTCACCGTTAATTTCCCGGATCCGGGCGCATCGCCGACACAACCTGCGAGAAACCCCGCGGATGTGGTTTCGATTTTCGCGAATCCGTACTACACGGACATTGCAGGAACCGACTTCAACCCGAACTGGGGACAAACGTCGAACCACCCGAACAACCTGACTACGCCATCATACGGTGGCAACCAAGTCAAACAATATCAAAATTCAGGCACGTATCAAGGAACGGCCTTTGCAAACACCGACGCCACGTCGATAAACAAATTGCATGTGGACGTGTACTCGCCTACGCTCAATTCGATCCGTTTGGTGTTGATCACCGCGGGCTCTGGAGAATCAGGCTACACGCTCGCTTTGACGCCGGGTGTTTGGAACAGCTTCAACATCGACGTGAACGCTGCGAATTTCCCAGCGGTAAATCTCGCACTGATCAACCAGATCAAATACGACGAACCTAAAGTGGGCGCGGCGATTACGGGAGGCCAGATTTTCGCGATCGACAATTTGTATTTCTTCCGTGAGGTAGGAACGGCACCGACACTCGGAGCATTCACCGTCCCTGCGAAAGTCTTGGGCGACGCAGACTTTGCAATCACGCCTCCGACTTCAAATAGTCCCGGAGCGTTTTCATACAGCAGCAGCAACACTGCGGTAGCGACTGTGATCGGTGGAAACCTGCACATCGTTGGCGCTGGTTCGTCGACCATCACGGCGACACAGGCTGCGAGCGGCAGTTATACATCGGCGAGCACGACGGCAGTATTTACGGTAACGGTTCCGCCGTTGACGACTCCTGCTCCGACACCTCCGGCAAGAAACCCTTGGGATGTGATTTCGATGTACAGCAATGCTTACGCGACTTCATCTTCTCCTTCATGGCAAAATGCGTCCACGACGACCGACGAACTGCTTCAAGGCAACGACACCAAGAAAATATCGAATTTCCTTGTTGAAATCCTAAACTTCCAGGCAACCGATTTGACTGCGATGACGATGATGCACATCGATGTCTATTCAGAAGACTGCACAGGATTGAACCTTTGGCTGCAAAACAACGGCGACCGCGTGGCACAACGTTCGGTTACGTTGAACCAATGGAACAGCTTCGACATTCCTTTGTCGACGTATTCCAACCAAGGCCTTAACATGACCGGCGTATTCTTCCTCAAGTTCGAAGGTTTGAACGGCCCGGGCAAAACCATTTACGTGGATAACGTTTACTTCTATCGTCCGGCGACTTCATTGCCTCCGACATTGACCGACTTCTCGGTTCCGGCACAACCATTCGGCGCCGCTCCGTTTACATTGACGGCTCCGAATTCAAACAGCGCGGGCGCATTCACGTACACGAGCAGTAATCCTGCAGTTGCGACTATAAGCGGAAACACCGTGACTGTCGTCGGTCCTGGAACATCTACGATCACGGCTACTCAGGCCGCTGACGGAAGTTATGGTTCGGCAAGCATCACGGCTCAATTGGTCGTAGCGTATCCGACTCCCGGACCTTCACCGATTCCACCGACAAGAACACCGGATCGCGTCGTTTCTATGTATACGGGAACTCCGTCGACTTACGCAAACGCGATTACGGCCGTGCGTTCGAACTGGACGGGAGCGACCACGTTGACTGAAATCCCGAACGGAACGAACACAGCTTTGCGTTTGGACAACTTTGGCTTCTTAGGTCTTGTCGACCAAAACGAAACGCTATTCGATGTTACGGGCATGAGCCATTTGCACGTCGACATATATCTAAATGCGCCTTTGAACGCGAATCTTGCGCAGTCGAACGTGATGATCTTCTTGATTTCAAACGGAGATCACATGTACACCGCGTCTAACTTGCACGCAGGTTGGAACTCGGTCAGCATTCCGATGACGGCTTTTCCTGCCGCGACGTTGAACAACGTTTACGGATTGAAATTCGAACAGAACGTTACCGCTCCGACGCAGATCTACATCGACAACGTGTATTTCAGCAACGAATGTTATACGTATTACGCCGATGCCGATGGAGATACTTATGGTGATCCGAACAATTCTCTCGCGTTGTGCGCGCCTCAATCAGGCTATGTCTTGGACAACACCGATTGTAACGACGCCATCGCAGCGGTTCACCCAGGCGCTTCTGAAGTTCCTTACAACGGAGTCGATGACGACTGCGACGGAACTATCGACGAAGGCAGCCAATTGTTGTCTAAAGTTTTGGCTTCCCAATGTGGAACGACGCTTACTACGATCAACTCTTTGATTGGTGCCGTGAGTTTTGGCGCGCCGGTTGACGGCTACCGTTTCCGCGTTGTGAACACGACTACGAATGCGGTTCAGACAATCGACCGTACGGCTCCGAACTTCCAGTTGACGGCTCTTGCGACTTACGACTACGCTACGACGTACTCTATTTCAGTTCAATTGCGTCGTAACGGAATCTGGCTTAACTACTACGGAGATCCTTGTTTGGTTTCAACACCTGCGGTTTTGGATCCGGGTGGAGCGGCTTCGGTCACGCCATCTCAATGTAATATCACGCTTACGAACATCTCGACGCTTATCGCTACTACAAGTCTGCAAGGCGTTACGGGATATCGTTTCCGTATCACGAACCTTACCGATGCAAGCGCACCGAACCAAATCCAGACGCTTGACCGCACGACACATTGGTTCTCTCTCACGATGTTGTCGACGTATGCTTACGGCACGACTTACAGCATCGAAGTAGCGTTGAAAACAGGAAACAGCACAACCTATTCAGGTTACGGTTCGCCTTGTAACATCACGACTCCTGCGGTTCCTGTAATCACGAATCCTGGCGTTGCGACCACGAACAATACGTTGTTCTACACAAGCAGCATGAACCGTGCGACTTCGTACCGTTTCGAACTGACGCTTGCAACCGCTCCGTTCACTACGATCATCGTAGACCGTGCGGCGCATTATTTCAGCTTTGGAAATGTTCCGGGATTTGTTCCTGGCGCACAGTACGCAGTTCGCGTGGCCGTGATGACATCCGGAACTTGGTCTCCGTTCGGGGAAGCTTCATTGGTCACCGCTCCGGGCGCGACTCGTGGCATGTTCGAGGAAGAGGCGGCACCGGGCATCGCGTTCCGTGCAGTTGCTTATCCGAACCCATATCTGGAAGGATTCTCGCTGGACATGGACACGGCAAGTGACGAGCGCATTCAGGTAAAAGTCTACGATATGGTAGGCAAATTACTTGACAACCGCGAATTCGCAGTGGACGCGATAGAAATGCAACAGTTCGGCGAGCGTTATCCGTCGGGTGTTTACAATGTTATTGTGACCCAAGGTGCTTCGGTGAAGACACTCAGGGTTATCAAAAGATAAGTTGTGGAGTTATTAATAAAGACACCTCTCTTAATCGAGGGGTGTTTTTAATTTTCTAAAAATCAAAACTATGACAACCTCAAGAAATAAATTGGCGATAGTGTTCTTGCTGTATTCGGCGATGAGCATGGCGCAAGTTGGCGTCGGGACGACCTCTCCCGCGGCCACGCTTGACGTTACCGCCGCTAATTTGACGGGAACTACCGTTGACGGCTTATTGATCCCGAGGGTTTCCAGACTGCGCGCGCAATCCATGGTGGGCACTCCGACCTCGACGGTATTGTACGTGAACGACATCACGAACGGAACGGCCACTGGCACAACCGTCAACGTGACAACGACCGGATTTTATTTCTTCAACGGAACCGTTTGGGAAAAACTCGGATCGGGCGCGACGAACGCATGGAATACGACAGGAAATTCGGGATTGTCAGGTACGACGAATTTTCTTGGAACGACCGACAACATCGATTTGGCGTTCAGACGAAGCAACACCGCGGCCGGAAAAATCGGAGCGACGAGCACGTCTTTCGGAACAAATGCTTTGACAGCCGGAGTTGCAACGAACAACGCGGCCTTCGGGACTAACGCGTTGGCTGCGAGTACCGGAGCCGATAACGTCGCTGTCGGAAATGGAACGTTGACATTGAATACGACCGGAATCCAAAACACAGGCGTCGGAAATGCCGCTTTGGCCGTGAATACGGGAAGCGCTTCGACGGCCGTCGGTTTTCAGGCATTGAACGCGAATACGTTGGGAAATAATGGAACGGCAGTCGGTTTTCAGGCTTTGTCGAGGAACACGACGCAAAGCAACAATACAGGTGTCGGATTCCAAGCGTTGACCAACAGCAACGGAGGCGTAAACAATACCGCTGTCGGATTTCAGTCAGGAGCCGGTCTCACAAGCGGAAGTCGGAACACATCGGTCGGCAACCAAGCCTTGCAATTAAACGTGACCGGAGCCGAGAATACGGCGGTCGGGAATTATGCATTGGGTCGGAACACGGGATCGGGAAATACGGTAATGGGCCACGAAGCCGAATTCGGATCGGGCGTGAACTTCAACAATACGACAGCTATCGGCTGGCATGCGCTTTTCGGAAATTCGGGAAGCAACAACACTGCGATCGGATACAATACGCTGCAAGGCAACGGCGCTGCTACGGGAAATACGGCCGTTGGATCGAGTGCGTTGCGCATCAGCACGGGCGCGAACAATACCGCGTTCGGAACACAGGCCGGCGATGAACTCCAAACGGGCACAAATAATACCTATGTCGGGTTCGAAGCGGGCAGATACAATACGTTTGCGGCCAACAACAATGCGTTTTTCGGTGCCCAGGCAGGACATTTTTCCCAAGGCAGTTTCAACGTCGCCATCGGATCGAACACACTTAAGGCGAATCAGGCTACTTCGAATAACGTAGCCGTCGGTTATAATGCGCTCACCATCAACGCAGGAACAGGAAATGTTGCGCTTGGTTACAGCGCGGGATCGGCTGAAACGGGTTCGAACAAACTCTACATCGAAAATTCAAGTGCCGATGCGAGCAACGCGTTGATATACGGTGAATTCGACACGAACATCGCACGCGTGAACGGAACGTTGCAAGTCAACAATCCGGCGAACGCCAACGGTTACGCATTGCCGAACGTACGCGGAACAAACGGCCAAATCCTGCAAACGAACGGCGCGGGAGCGACGAATTGGGTCACGAGCCCGAGCGCGACGTTGTCTATGGTGCGCACCAATCTGGCGGCCAATCAAGTCCTCAACGATACGGGCTGGCAAAAGGTGAATTTCAATACCGTCGCGTTCGATTCGAGCACCGAATTCTCGACAGCGACCGGAAGATTTACGGCCACGAAAGCCGGCTTTTACCGAATCGATGCCGCGATCCATACGACAAGCCAATCGAACAACCAGTTTTACTCGGTCGGGATACGCCGCAACGGGCTCTTCTACCAACAGACATCGGCGAATCACTTTGGTAACGGGCCGGTCGACCGCTCGGTAAGCTGTTTGATCCAGCTTGCAGTAGGCGACTATATCGAGGTCTATTTTGAGAATTACATCAACGGCGCCGAGATTGATTTCTTTAGCGGAAAAACCGTTTTTGAAGTCCAGCAATTGCGATAGGCAGTGCTTTCCCGCAAGATTTTAAAAATTTAGACCACAAGCGATTTCCCAACACGGAATCGCTTGTTTTCTAAAATTCGGGTCGGACAAAAACAATCGCATCGTCGGGCGCGTGAAAAGTGTTTATTATCGCGTCACAATACTTGCGCGAAATCGATTTCTTAAATTATATTGCGCCCAGTTTTTTGGCATGTTTACCCCAAACACATTTAATCTATCAATCGCAATCAAAATCATTTGTAAAAATGAAAATCAAATCAGGTTTCATTTGGCTACTGCTGCTTCCTGTTTTTTTGTTCGGACAGGAATTGTCGCCAATTGTAAAATACAATCCATCGATTTATAACGCCGGAAACCAGAACTGGATGATTTCCCAGGATTCCCAGCGCTTCATGTTCTTCGCGAACAATGACGGTTTGCTCGAATTCAACGGGTCGGCGTGGACGTTGTATGCGTCGCCTAACGAGACGATCATCCGATCGGTAAAAGTCGTCGGTGACCGAGTCTATACGGGCTGTTACATGGAGTTCGGTTATTGGACGCGAGAGGCGAACAACCACCTCAAATACCATTCGCTGAGCAGCAAAATAAAAAACCGGATCGTCGATGACGAGCAGTTCTGGAATATTTTCGCGTACGAGCAATGGATGATCTTTCAGTCGCTCGACCAAATCCATATTTACGATACGAAGACCGGAAAATTCTCGGTCATCAAGCCGAAACACGGCATCCTGAAGTCGTTCCAGGCCAATAATTCGATTTACTATCAGGTCGCCAACGAAGGTTTGTACGAGATCGAAAATGGAAAAGCCAAATTGGTTTCGAATCAACCGGTCGCCGTGAACAATAAGATCGTCGCGATTTTTTCAGCCGACGACGGCTTGCTGCTCCAAACGCAACAGAACGGTTTCTTCACGTTCATCAACGGTAGTTTCGCGCCTTTTTTCTCAGATGTCGACGAACAGATCGTGACGAGCAGCGTGTACAGTTGCCAGCAATTGGCCGACAAAGGCTTTGCGATCGGAACCGTTTCGAACGGGGTTTTCATACTGTCGGCGTCGGGAAAACTCAAATATCACATTACTCAGGACAAGGGTTTGAGCAACAATACGATCCTGTCGATCTTCGAGGATGTCGACGAAAATTTGTGGATCGGGCTCGACAACGGCATCAATTGCCTCAACCTGAAATCGCCGATCAGAAGCTATTCCGACAAGACCGGATCGCTGGGAACAGTGTACGCGTCGCTGCTGCACAACGGGAAATTGTACATTGGGACGAATCAGGGTTTGTTTTGCAAGACGTACAATTCGAATGAGAGTTTTCAATTCATCAAGAACACGAAAGGCCAGGTTTGGTCGCTGTTCGAATATCAAGGAACGATTTTTTGCGGACACGATTCGGGCACTTTCATAGTGCGGGATGTCAACGCGATTCCAATTTTCTCACAATCGGGAACTTGGGGATTCGTGAAAGTTCCCGGAAAACCCGATTTGTTGTTGCAGGGAAATTATTACGGGATTTCGGTGTTGGAAAAAGTCAACAACCAATGGAAGTTCCGAAACAAGATCTCGAAGTTCGATTATTCGTCGAAACACTTTGAGATTTCGAATTCGCGGGACGTGTACATCAGCCACGAATACAAAGGCGTGTTCCGATTCCATCTCGATGCGAATTTCACGACCTGTTCAGGGTTGACGATGCTCGACACGCCCAAGAAAGGCAAGAATGCGAGTCTGATAAAATTCGACCGAAACATCTATTACGCGAGCAAGGAAGGGATTTACATTCTCGATGACGCGCACAAATCGTTCCGACGCGACAAGAAATTAAGTGCCGTTTTTGAAAAGGACGAATACACGTCGGGTAAATTGATCGCCGACGGGTCCGATAAATTGTGGCTGTTTTCCAAGAATTACATCCATTATTTCACGTTGAGCAAGATCGGGAACGAGCTCAAGAAAAACACGATTCCGATTCCGTTGTCATTGACCGGTTCGATGTTGGGTTATGAGAACGTGGCGCGTTTGTCGAACTCGATTTACCTCATCGGCACGACCGACGGTTATTACACGATCAACCTCAACGACCTGCGTTTCAAAAGCAACAGCGTTTCGATCACGAACGTCACGATCAACAAGCTCGACGAGGAATTGATCAGTTGCCCGGTCAAGGACGGTGGCGAGTTCGGATATGATGAGAACAACATCATCCTGAACTACACCGTGCCCGAATACAACAAATATATCTACACCGAATACCAATACATCCTCGAGGGTTTGCAGGAAGATTGGAGTAAATGGTCGGCGAAAACGGCTGCGAACTTCAAGAATTTACCGCCTGGAGATTACGTGTTCAAAGTGCGCGCGAAAATCGCGAACTCGAACCCGAAGAACATGGCGACGTATAGTTTTACGATCTGCAAGCCCTGGTATGCGAACAACTTCGCGTTGTCGGTTTACCTGATCTTGGGAATTCTATTGGTGCTTTACGTACACAAGGCGTACAAGGAATATTACCGCAAGAAAGAGCAGAAACTCATCGAGGAAAACAATTTGTTGCTCGAGATCAAGGAACTCGAAAACGAACAGCAGCTCATGAAGCTCAAGAACGAGCAATTGTCAAGCGACGTCGACAGCAAGAACCGTGAACTCGCCGTTTCGACAATGAGCTTGATGAAGAAGAACGAATTGCTCGCGCTCATAAAAGACGACTTGAAACGCACTGGTCCGGAAAGCGACGACAAGAGCATAAAGTCGGTGATCAACACAATCAATAAAAGCATATCCGAGGACAATTCGTGGACGATTTTCAAGGAAGCGTTCAACAATGCCGACAACGATTTCCTGAAGAAAATCAAGCAGGCACATCCGTCGTTGACGCCGAACGATTTGCGATTGTGCGCGTATTTAAGATTGAATTTATCGTCGAAGGAAATCGCCCCATTGCTCAACATTTCGGTGCGAAGTGTAGAGGTAAAACGATATCGTTTGCGTAAAAAGATGGATTTGCCGCACGAAACGGGCGTCGTGGAGTATATACTGTCGATTTGATACAGTGATTTCAACCATACAACAACCATACGAACACCTAAAAAACGCGTGTAAATCCAAGAGATCGCTCATTTCAAAATGTTGTTAAAACACTGTTAATTGAAGCGTGTTGTGGAAATTGTAAGTAAATGTTTTGTTGTATAGTTTCTTTAGCCAATCAATCGGATTTTACATATACAAAAAATGTAGTTTTAGCGTATCCGAATTTTTTGAACGCACTTTTTGCCAATACCAAATAAAATTGAGGGGTTATGTGCCGGATTAACATTCGCTGTAACACCTTACCATACCAAAATCAAATAACCATTAAAATGAGAAAACTTATTTTATTACTAACGTTTGCTGTCTTTTCACCATCGGCTTTTTCGCAAAACGACAAGATTGTTGTGGCGAACGGCGCCGACGGTTCGAAATTGATCGTCGACGGAAAAGAATTCATCGTAAACGGAATGAACTGGGACTACTATCCGATCGGAACCAACTATTCCTACAGCCTATGGACACAACCCGATGACTTCGTGAAACAAGCCCTCGACAACGAAATGGGATTGCTCAAGAACATGGGCGTGAACACGATCAGGGTTTATGCCGGGATGCCTAAAAAATGGATCGAGTACGTTTATGTGACGCACGGCATCCACACGATGATCAACCACTCTTTCGGACGCTACGGACTGGACTTGAACGGAGCCTACGTTCCGAACACCGAATATTCCGACCCGAACGTCCGCAAAGTGCTCCTGAAAGCCGCGACCGATCTCGCCACCGAATACAAAGACACAAAAGGTCTGCTCCTATTCTTATTAGGAAACGAGAACAACTACGGCTTGTTCTGGGACGGAGCCGAGACACAAAATATCCCGATGCCGGAACGCGTAACGACCAAGAGAGCCGTCGCGATGTACAAACTTTTCAACGAGGCTGCGGTTTCGATGAAGCAGATCGACGGTTCGCACCCGATCGCATTCTGTAACGGGGATTTGATGTATTTGGACATCATCGCAAAAGAATGTCCTGATTTCGACATTTTCGCTACGAACGTTTACAGAGGCGTATCGTTCGGGGATTTGTTCGAACAGGTTAAAAAACAGTATGGAAAACCGGTTTTGTTTGCCGAATTCGGTGCCGACGCCTACAACGCGATCACAAACCAAGAAGACCAAACATCACAAGCGTACTACTTGCTCAGCGAGTGGAAAGAAATCTACCAGAATGCCGCAGGTTTAGGAAAAGCACAGAATGCGATCGGCGGATTCACGTTCCAGTTCAGCGACGGTTGGTGGAAATACGGACAGACGTCATATCTCGACGTTCACGATACGGCCGCTTCATGGGCGAACGGCGGTTACATCCGCGATTTCGAGCAAGGACAGAACAACATGAACGAAGAATGGTTCGGAATCTGTGCAAAAGGCCCGACGAACGAGAAAGGTTTCTATGAATTGTACCCGCGTTCGGCTTATTACGTATTGAAAGAAGCACACAAATTGAATCCGTATGCCCCGAATACGACGGCACTTGGCGTCGGGAATTATTTCGACAATATCCAAATCATGGACGCGACGTTGAGAGCGCGTGGTGACAAAGCCGCATTGGATGCAAAGTCTGGCGGATTGATCCGATTCAGTAAACTGAGAGCCGAATTCACCACATTCAACACAGGCGGTTCATTGATCACGACTCCTGATTCTGAAAACCCGAATGTCGTCGAATATCCGAACAAACTCGGCTTCGATCACATGCAGTCGTTCTACGTCGGTGTCGAGGCGAATCCTGCTTCGAACATGAGAGCCAACGTCGAATTCAACATCCTCGGAAACGTCGCGTTGAACCCGATCGACCAGATTTTCTATGAAAACCGCGGCCGTCCGGTTACTGTCGAGAACAACAACCAACAAACGACTTTGGATTCGAACAACCGCGTGCAAGTCTACAGCGCGAGCTATACGTGGAACCACAGCTTGTTCAACCTGAACGGATTTTACAGAACCGGCCATTATCACTGGGGTTACGAAGGCGATTTCTTCGGGTTGTATCCTGAAGCGAATTATGGGCCGACGATCGACATCTACAACGGCATCGCGCCTCTTGGTTTCGAAATGGAAGGCAAGAAGATGTTCAGCGGACTGAAACTCGCATTCGGACCGCAACTTTGGTGGGGAGCCAACCCTGCGATCTTGCTCAAGTATTCGAAAAACATCGGGAAATTCGGTGTGACGGGCGTTTTCCACGAAGATTTGGAACAACAGACAAATACCGAGAGTTCCTTCGCGATCCCGCAGCCAAAAACACGTCGTTTCACGGTTGCGGTCAACAGGACGATCGGGAAATTCGCATTCAACGTCGGAGGAATCTGGGCAGGTTCGCCTTTGAACGGACGCGAATATCAAATCGCTCGCGGGTCAGAAGGAAACCAACAGATTTTCCAACATGAAATCGAAAACAAAGACAATTGGGGAGGAAAAGCGAAAATCACATACACAGGCGGGAAATTCAATTGGTACGGGCAAGGAGCCGCAATGGGCTTGGTCGCAAACGGTGGCGCCGATTACACGCAGACCTTCACAGGCTGGAGATTGAAAGACAGCGGAAGCGGCAACCAGTACAACTTCTTGACGGGAGCGACATTGAACGTCGGGAAATTCCAGATCGCGCCGAACTTCTTGTGGCAAAAACCGCTTGAAGGCCCGATCGACGCAAATGCCCAAGCCCCGGGAAGACCGAGAAACATCCTCGACGATCCATTCGTAGTCAGAGCGAACAGGGAACAAGTCGCGGGAGAACTTCTATTGACATTTGACCCGACGCCGGGAACCTGGATGTACAACTGGGAAAATGACCGAACTGAAGACGCGAAATTCGCAGTCAGCGCGGGTGTCGTATTCCGTCACCTGCCGACGACCCAGGATGCCGCCATCGGGATCTTGCCTGACGGACGTTCTACTTTCGCGTTCGACGGCGCAGCACCGGCAAAAGACCTTTATGAGATCAACGCGCGTTTGGTGTCGAAATGGAGCAAGGACTTCGGTTTTATCGCAAACATCTACCAAGGCGACGCACAGGCGAACGGAAGCGACGCGAGAACGATCCACCGTTACGGTTTGGACATGCGCATGATCTACAAGCAAGTCAAATTGCAATCGTTCGTCAAGGTCAACGATTGGGGACCTTACGATTACCACCGCGATTACAACTTGACGTTCCCGCTCCAATTGATGGCCGATTTGTCGACCGAAATCGGGAAACCGGACTGGTTCATCCTTCCGGGCACAAGAATCGGTATCCGCGGCACATGGAGATCGCTCGACCAATATTCACCGCGTTACAATCCGACGCAGATCCAGGACGCATCGGGTGAATTCGTGCCAGATCCGACCGCAATCGGGTTCTCAAACGGAAACGAATGGGAAATCAGGACATACATCCATATTAATATCGGAAAATAAAAAAAAATGAAAACTATGAAACCAAATTTTAGAACCCAACTGGCGTATCAACTGTCCTTCTGGATGCTTGTGTTCGCCGCTTTCAGCTGTGAGAACGACCCCGATGATTTTGAAGAAGCGACGTTTTCTAAAAATCCTGAAGTGTTCATCGATACATTTACCGCAGGCCTGATCTATTCAGCTTACGGAGGCGCGGTTGCCGATGCTTTCCAGGTCGATACCGATGTCGCCTACAACAACTCGGCCGCTTCGATGCGATTCGACGTGCCGAACGTGAACGATCCGTCAGGTTCGTACGCCGGAGGTTCGTTTTACCTTACCGTCGGACGAGATCTGACCAAATACGATGCGTTGACGTTTTGGGCGAAAAGTACCGTTGCCGCGACGATCGACGTGGTCGGTTTCGGAAACGACTTCGGGGATAACAAATACCAGGCTGCGATAAACGGCTTGCAGATCAGCACGGTCTGGAAAAAATACATCATCCCGATTCCCGATGCCGCGAAATTGACGGCCGAAAAAGGAATGTTCTTCATATCTGAAGGTCCTGAAAACGGAAACGGTTACACGTTCTGGATCGACGAGGTCAAATTCGAGAAACTCGGCACGATCAACCCGCAACAACCGCAAATCTTAAACGGAGAAGACCAAGTGCAAACGGCTTATGCCGGAGTAACGAACACGATCGACGGTTTGGTCACGGCGTTCAACATGCCAAACGGAATCAACCAATTGGTTACCGTAACGCCTGCTTATTTCACGTTCACATCGTCAAACGAAGCGGTTGCGACAGTCAATGAAATGGGCGTGGTTACGACGATCGGTGCCGGAACTGCCGTCATTACAGCTACGGTTGGCGGAGTTGCCGCTGCGGGATCATTGACGATCAATTCGTCGGGAGCTTACGTGCATGCGCCTACGCCGACTGCCGATCCGAGCGACGTGATTTCTATTTTCACCGACGTATATCCAAACGTTCCCGTAAACTATTACAACGGTTTTTGGGCACCATACCAAACGACGCTATCGGCTGATTTTACGGTCGAAGGCGACAATGTATTGAACTACACGAACTTCAATTTCGTCGGAATCGAATTTTCAAGCCCGACGGTCGACGCTTCGGCCATGTCGCACCTTCGCATGGACGTTTACATTCCGAACGCACTTCCGGCAGGAGCGAATTTCAAGGTCGGATTGAATGATTTTGGCGCCGACGGTGCTTTTGGCGGCGGAAACGATACAGGATTCACGCTTACTTTCACAGCTCCGACGTTGGTCGCACAAGGTTGGGTCAGCCTGAACATTCCACTCGCAAACTTCACGGGACTGGCGAGCCGCGCGCACCTTGGACAAATCGTCCTGGAAGGCACGAATATCACAAATTTCTACGCTGACAATATTTATTTCGTGAACGACGGCAGCGTTGTTTCACCTGTTCCTACGACGGCTGCTCCTACTCCTTCGTATCCTGCGGCTAACGTGACATCGGTATTCAGCGACGCCTACACGAACATTGCGGGTTCTGACCTGAATCCGAATTGGGGACAGGCAACCCAAACGACGCAGGTTGCCATCGCCGGGAACAACACGTTGAAATACGCCGGTTTGAATTATCAGGGATTGCAATTGGGCGCGGCTACGAACGTATCGGCGAGGAACTTTTTGCACCTTGATTATTATTCGGCGAATTCGACGGCGTTGAACATTTACCTGATCAGTCCCGGCCCGGTCGAGAAACTCGTTTCGCTTACCGTTCCCACGACGGCCGGATGGAACAGCATCGACATCCCGTTGACATCGTTCGCCCCGGTAGATCTTGCGAACGTGATCCAATTGAAATTTGACGGTAACGGCGATATCTATCTTGACAATATCTTGTTCCGAAACTAATCGCGACGCTAAAAACTAAAAATTCAAAAAATGAAATACTTTTCAAAAAGCAATATAAGTAACAAAGGGTTGGCGATTGTCGTACTCTCGGTTATCTCGATATCACTTTCAGGATGTAATGAAGATGACAAGCAGGACGTAGGCAGCCGCAACTGGCAACTCGTCTGGAGCGATGAGTTCGATGGCGCCCAAGGTTCCATGCCCGATGCAGCGAAATGGGGTTACGATCTTGGCAACAACGGCGGCTGGGGCAACCAGGAACTCGAAAACTACACGAACAATCCCGAGAACGTTTCGTTGGACGGAAACGGAAACTTGGTGATCACCGCGATCAAGAACGGGAATTCGATCACGTCGGCGCGAATTAAAACACAAGACAAATTTTCACAAACCTACGGCCGATTCGAAGCCCGATTAAAAACACCTTACGGACCCGGCATCTGGCCAGCGTTCTGGATGCTCGGCGCGACAAACGGAGCACCTTGGCCTCAATGCGGCGAGATCGACATCATGGAAATGAGAGGCCAACAACCGAACACGATCCACGGAACGATCCACGGCCCGGGTTACTCGGCCGGAAATGCGATCACCTCGACGTATTCGATGCAGAACAGCCGTTTCGACCTGGATTACCACATTTTCGCGGTCGAATGGAGCGAGAATAAAATCGACTTCTATTGTGACGATTTCCTTTATAAAAGGATTTCCAAGAAAGACGTTCCCGGCGAATGGGTGTACGACCATGATTTCTACATGATCCTGAACGTCGCTGTAGGCGGAACCTTCGCAGGATTCCCGACAGCACAAACGCCGTTCCCGCAAAAAATGATCGTCGACTACGTGAAAGTCTACCAATAAGCCGTCAATTACCAATTCATGAAAGGTCGGTTGCCAACGCATTTCGGTCGGTCATAAATAGCATGCACAATGAAGAACCAGTTATCGATAGTACTGTTGTTGATTGCCTCTTTGGGGTTTTCGCAGCAAAAAAGCATTGACCAAAAAGTAAACGAGCTGTTGGCAAAAATGACCTTGGAAGAGAAAATAGGTCAGCTCAACCAATACACGGGCGACCATGCCGTGACCGGACCGTTGACGATGAACCCGAACAAAAAAGAGGAAATTAAAGCCGGCAAGATCGGCTCGATGCTCAATGTCCTCGGCTCCGAATATACGCGCGGTTACCAAGAACTCGCCATGCAATCGCGACTCAAGATCCCGTTGCTCTTCGGGCTCGACGTGATCCACGGCTACAAGACGACATTCCCGATCCCGTTGGCCGAGGCCGCGAGTTGGGATTTGCAGGCGATTGAACTTTCAGCTCGGATAGCCGCACGTGAAGCATCGGCAAGCGGAATCCACTGGACGTTTGCCCCGATGGTCGACATCGGGCGCGATCCACGTTGGGGCCGGGTCATGGAAGGCGCGGGCGAAGACACGTATTTAGGTTCGAAGATCGCCTACGCAAGAGTCAAAGGTTTCCAGGGAAATAAACTCGGGGAATTGACATCGGTAATGGCGTGCGCGAAACACTTTTTGGCGTATGGTGCCGCGATTGGCGGACGCGATTACAATTCGGTCGACATGAGCCAACGCATGATGTGGGAAACATACCTTCCGCCGTTCAAAGCCGCGGTCGACGCCGGAGCCGCAACGTTCATGAATTCATTCAACGACCTAAACGGAATTCCAGCGACGGGCAACAAATTGATCCAGCGCGACATCCTGAAAGGCAAATGGAATTACACGGGATTCGTGGTTTCAGATTGGGGTTCGATCGGTGAAATGGTCAACCACGGTTACAGCAAAGACAAGAAACAAGCCGCGTTGCAAGCGATTACCGCCGGAAGCGACATGGACATGGAAAGCAATTCATACCGTTACAATCTCGCCGAATTGGTAAAGGAAGGCAAAGTCCAGGAATCGCTCATCGACGACGCCGTAAAACGAATCCTTCGCAAGAAATTCGAATTGGGCTTGTTCGACGATCCGTACCGCTTCAGCGATGCGAAACGCCAGCAGGCGGCACTCAACAATCCTGAACACACGAAGGCGGCGCGAGAAGTTGCGGCCAAAAGCATCGTGTTGCTCAAGAACGAAAAGAATACATTGCCGCTTTCAAAAGACACGAAAACGATCGCATTCATCGGGCCGATGGTAAAACTCAAACGAGCCAACCACGGTTTTTGGGCCATCGATCTCAAAGACGTCGACTCGACGTACATCGTTTCCCAATGGGAAGGCCTGCAGAAAAAAGTCGGCAAGAACACAAAATTGCTTTACGCCAAAGGTTGCGGAATCACCGACACGAAAAAAGACGGTTTCAAGGAAGCGTTCGATGTCGCCAGCCAAGCCGATGTCGTGATCCTAAGCGTCGGGGAACGCCACGACATGAGCGGTGAAGCGAAAAGTCGCAGCACGATCAACCTTCCCGGAGTCCAGGAAGATTTGATTAAGGAACTCCAGAAAACAGGCAAGCCGATCGTCGTTTTGATCAACGCCGGGCGACCACTCGTTTTCAATTGGACAGCCGACAACATGCCGACGATTGTCTATTCATGGTGGCTGGGTTCTGAAGCCGGAAACGCGATCGCCGACGTGCTTTTCGGCGATTACAACCCGTCGGGAAAACTGCCGATGACGTTCCCGAGAACCGAAGGCCAAATCCCGATTTACTACAACCACACGAGCACGGGACGACCCGCAAAGAACGAAGACGACAAAATGTATGTTTCGGCCTATATCGACTTGCAGAACTCACCGAAATTCCCGTTCGGGTTCGGGTTGAGTTACACGACTTTCGCGTATTCGGATTTGAAATTGTCGAAGAAACTTATTCGCAAGAACGAAACGCTCGAGGTTTCCCTGACGGTCAAAAATACCGGAAAGGTCGCGGGCGAAGAAGTCGTGCAATTGTATTTGAAGGACCGAGTCGCATCGATCGTGCGTCCCGTGAAAGAACTGAAGGATTTCCAAAAAATTAAATTGGCCGCGGGCGAAAGCAAAACCATCACGTTCACGATCGACGATTCGAAGCTGTCGTTTTATCACGAGGATTTGACGTTCGCGTCAGAAGCGGGAGAATTCGACGTAATGGTCGGTTCGTCGTCCGAAGATATCCGCGTGAAAAGCGAGTTCGAATTGACCGATGTGAAAGCGAACGACGCGCCTTAAGATTTATTGTAATTGAATAAAAAAGACTGGAGAGATCCGGTCTTTTTTTTTGCTCATCTGGCAATCAGTGATATTGGTAGATAATACTGCAATAGGTATTAAAGCGGCGCTTCTAAAATTTCAGACCTTTACTCTATAATTATTTGATTGAAAATTAGTAAACCGATGAAAACTATAACATTGAACAACGGCGTCGAAATGCCCATCTTAGGCTTCGGCGTTTTTCAGGTCGCCGACCCTTTGGAATGCGAACAAGCCGTACTTGACGCGATCGACACGGGCTACCGACTTATCGACACGGCCGCGTCGTACATGAACGAGCAAGCCGTCGGGAATGCAATAAAGAAAACCAGCGTTCCGAGAGAAGAACTTTTTATCACGACGAAACTTTGGGTAAGCGACGCGGGTTATGAAAATACGTTGGCCGCTTTCCAGAAATCGTTGGACTTGTTGCAACTGGACTATCTCGATCTATATTTGATCCACCAACCTTATGGCGACATTTACGGTTCGTGGCGCGCGATGCAGGAATTGTATCAGCAGGGAAAAGTGCGAGCGATCGGTGTTTCCAATTTCCATCCTGACCGATTGGCCGACTTGATCGCGAACAGTGGATTTACGCCCGCGGTCAATCAGATTGAGACGCATCCGTTCCACCAGCAAGTCGAAACGCAGCAATTTCTTGCTGAAAACAACGTGCAGATAGAATCGTGGGGACCATTCGCCGAAGGTAAAAACGATATTTTCAAGAATGAAGTGCTCGCGTCGATCGCCCATACGTACGACAAATCCGTAGCGCAGGTTATCGTGAGATGGCTGACGCAACGAGGCGTGATCGCGATTCCAAAGTCGGTGCGTAAAGAAAGGATGGCCGAGAACTTTGACATTTTCGATTTCGAATTGTCAGAAAAAGACATGGACGCGATCAAAACGCTCGACACGAACGCGAGTTTGTTTTTTGACCATCGTGATCCGAATATGGTGAAATGGCTCAGCGAGCGAAAAATAACGCGATAAACATATAAACATGAACAGACGATCACTCCTCAAAACCGCAGGACTTGCGATCGCGGGAACTACGCTAATGCCATTCGATTCATTGGCCGACATTTCAGCCCACGAAAAACCGTTATCGCTTGCACCCGGGAAACGAAGACTCGGCAAATCTCTTGAAGTGTCGAGCGTTGGAATCGGCGTCCAAAATATGAGTCGGACATATCAAACGACGATTCCGTATCGCCCCGAAATGCATAACATCATCCGATCGGCTTTTGACAATGGCGTCACGTTTTTCGATGCTGCCGAAGCCTATGGTCCGCATGAGGTCGAGCGGATTTTGGGCGAAGGTGTCGCGTCGTTTCGGAACAAAATTACGATTGCGACGAAGTTCGGCTGGGACATCGATCCTGAAACCGGTCAGTGGAAAGGCGGACTGAACAGCAAACCTGATCACGTCAAAAAAGCCGTCGAATATATGTTGAAGCGTCTTAAAACCGACCGTATCGATTTACTGTATCAACATCGTGTCGATCCGCAAGTTCCTATCGAAGATGTCGTCGGAACTCTTCAAGACCTTATCAAAGAAGGCAAGGTTTTGCATTACGGGCTTTCAGAACCTGGCTTACAAACTGTGAGACGCGCACACGCGATCCATCCCGTGACGGCGATACAGAACGAATATTCTTTGTTGTGGCGCGGACCTGAGCAGACGATCATTCCGCTTTGCGAAGAACTCGGCATCGGATTCGTGCCATGGAGCCCGTTAGGTGTCGGATTCCTGACTGGGGCGATCGATGCGAATACAAAATACGCTCCCGGCGACATCCGTGGTGGCGAATCAAGATTTTCAGACGACAACATCAAAAACAACTTGGCGCTCGTCGACATACTCAAAAAATGGGCGTTGAAGAAGTCGGCTACTCCGTCCCAGATTTCACTTGCGTGGTTGCTCGCGAAAAAACCTTGGATCGTTCCGATTCCGGGCACGACGCAAATGGCACACATGAAAGAGAATGCCGGAGCCGACGCCGTGAAATTCACTACGGCTGAATTACAGGAATTCAATAAAGAGGTCGACGCCACCAAGATTCTAGGAGAACGGTTACCCGCTGGAATTTTGGCGATGTCGGGTGTTGAGGCTCCTGAGAAAAAGAAGTAAACTTAAGGAATGCTACGCTTGACGTAGAGGAAAAAAGTATCTTTTGCCTCGAAGAAATCATTGCTGATGCGATTGTGCGATGTTGACTTTTTCCTGACACTAAAAATGGATGCAAAGACGATTGGCGTATGTTGCGAACGTAACTTTTGCTTCGTGCCTTCGTGGCAAAAAAAATCGGTTTGATCTTTAGTAACGGATACACAAACTCTAATTAAAAACACACATCATGAAAAACCTATTTTTTGGATTACTTCTTCTGGCGGGCGCTTATTCCTCGTCGGCACAAACCGGAACGACAAAAGAACCATCAAAGGCCGAACAGGAACTCCTCGACCTCTCCAAACAAAAATGGACTTGGATGTCTGAGAAAAAAGCCGATGTGCTTGCCAATTTCTTCCATGACAAAGCCGTGTTCGTACACATGGGCGGCTCATGGGGAAAAGAACAGGAAGTCAACATCATCAAGAGCGGTGGAATTTGGTATAAGAAGGCCGATATTCATGAAGCGTCGGTGAATATCATCGGAAACACGGCCATTCTACTGAACAGGATTACGCTTTTGGCGGTTGTGGGCGGAAACGAGGTAACAAATCCGTTTATGGTGACCGAAGTGTATGTGAAGGAAAATAAGGATTGGAAATTGGCTTCGCTGTCGTTTACGAAATTGATGACGCCGGGACAGTAGTTTCTATTATTTTTTTTTACTATTATTTAGAAGCCGTTCTAGCCTTTTCGGCAATTTGTCGAATTGGCGCCGGTATTTCGTGAGCGGTAATTTCACTTTTCAAGAGTTCGATTTCATTTGAACTTCGTTCGCCTAAAATATTTGATAATGCTTCGAGCGCAATTTTTCCCTTTACGTGATATCCGATCAATTCTTTCCTGATTTTCTGGAAGTCATCGGATCGGCCCATGATGAATTGCGTCTTTAGTGTTTCGCCCGACTTTAAAGTTATAACCGCGAAATTTCCGGATCCGTTCGACGATGCCGGATTTAAGTCGTTTCGATCATTCGCATATTGCCGTCCGTAATAATCGTTGTTGTCGATGGAAATGTTCGCGACGTCAGCGATGTCGATGGCCCTGTCTTTTATCGTTATTTGATTAAAGTCAAAAACTAGAAACCCGTCCAATTCCCCGTCAAAATCTTTCGTCGTTCCCAATCCGTAAAATTTTAGACCTAAACCGGCGATGTAAGTACCTATAAAACAAAAAATCAGGATTTTTTCAAAGAGCTCATTTTCAATTCCAATCGCATTTGATGCAACGAGAATGAGCACGAAAATCGCCATGGAACCGTAAACCACTTTATTGGCCGTCCATTTGAATTTATCGGATTTTTTTAAGATTGCAAATTTGTACATCGCGCGACAATGTTCCCGCCAATTGATTTTTATTATTCGGTTCTCAGGATCTTCTCCATCTTCTTCCCTTTCGCCAATTCGTCAATCAACTTGTCGAGGTAGCGCGTCTGTTTCGTGAGTGGCGTTTGTATGTCCTCGATGCGATAACCGCAGATCGTACCTGTGATCAGAGGTGCGTTCGGGTTGAGTTTGGCGTCGGCGAAAAACGTTTCGAACGTTGCCTTCTCGTCGATTTTTTGCCGAAGTTTCTTTTCGTCGTAACCCGTGAGCCATTCGATTACCTGATGAAGTTCGGCCACGGTTCGGCCTTTGGTTTCGACCTTTTTGACGTAATGCGGATAGACGGATGCGAAGATCAATTTCGCGATTTTGGCGTCGTGTTCGGGAGTTGTGTTCATGACAGTGAGATTGTATTGGCAAAAATAATAATTCCGGGCGCGCGCGGTTTTGACGCGATCACCAAAATTTCCAAGTCTTTTTTATCGGTGCGACGACAGGTTCAGGATTGTTGAACAATGTCGATTCGGAAAAAACGATATTCGTGATTTGAGCCGCTTCGAGCGCATTCTTTACGTTCTCGGAAACATAAAACGATTTGTCGAAATGCCCGATTCGGAAACCGTCGTATTCGTTGATGTCGAAACCTAATAAGAAATGGTAGCCGTTCTTGGGAATCATTTTGTTGAACGTCGAATCGAACGCGTGTTTTCTATAAATCTTGATTGCGCCGTTTCGGTTTTTTGGAACTTCGATGTCGAGTTCTTCAATGTCGCCCAAAAAGTCTTTGATGAAAGCGAGATGCGTTTTATGGTAGTCGAGTTTGGACGTCAGGTCGCTATTGAAGAAAACGAATTGGTAATCGTCGAGCCCGCCGCCCGTAATTTTCACGAATTGCACATCGCGCAGATGGAAGTCCTTCAAAATTTCGCAAACGCGATCGTGAGCCGGAAAACCCAACAAACCCAGCGTTCCTACGAGCAAAACGTCGGTTTTCTTTTTCTTTTTATCCAAGTCGAGAAGCAATGAATCGATGGTGTCGAATGTATACGGCGCGTACAATTCCTTTTGCAGCAATTCCCTTGGTGGTTGGTCGACGACTACTTGAAACCCGTTGCCGGAGTCGATGGTGAGCCTGTAAAATTTCATCGGTACAAAATTGTCGGATCGACGCTAAATTAATCAAAAGCAATTTCCGAATCACAAAAAATCACTACCATCTTGAAACGGATATACTGTCATTCCCGACGAATATCGATTCGGAACAACCGTCTGTCCATTGACAGAAATTCTTATTTCAATTTGCTTTAACCTTGCATTGCCGAACACATCGGGAAATCGATTTGAAACCCGAGTTTCTCGTATTAATTCAAAATGAATACGTTACCATTTAACCGAAAAATTCTGGTTAAAAGTTTATGCCAAATACGTTGTTTCCGATTATGTTTGCACCCGCGCGATTGCGAAATCCATCTCAATCGAGCCAAATAATTACCAAACAAAATTTTATACCACTAATGAAAAAATTACTTTTCGCGGCGCTTATTGCCGTGAGCATGAACAGCCATGCACAGCTCTCAGCGTTTATCAACGGCAAGGAAATCAAGGCGGGCGCAACCGTTTCAAAGAAAGATCTCGCTTCGTTGCAGATCAGTTTCAAGAACCCGAAAAAAGTCACGATCATCTCAGGAGCGGCCGTTTTGTACGCCCAGCTTTTGGACGCCGACAAAAAAGACATACAGATGTTCTTCATCCAAAAAGAAGGATACGTCGCGATCGAGGATTTCTACAAAACATCACCTGCGACCAAGAAATTCAAGGTGTTCGGCGAAGGCGGTTTTCCGGTTCGCGGCAACACGCTCGATTGGTTGCTTACGTCGGCCAATGGACAGGAAAAAGAAAAGACGATCCAGGTCAAGATCGGATTTTATGTCGTGGAGGAAATCGGTTACCAGAAATACGGCGAGCAAGTCCAATTGTTGCAGCCGCTTGTATTCAATGTTCCGATTTGGGACGACAAGAATCTCCCGTTGCCATTCCTTGGCCTGACGATCGACAAGACGAACGTTCCGGGCGACGTCGACACGAAACAGAACGGAAGCATCGACGATTCGCGCACTGACGTCGGATATCGTTTGCGCAACAAGGAAATCTGGTACTCGGCTTACACGTTAAGCAGCGACAAATTCCCTGGATTGAACGCGAAGGAAGTTGCCGACGATTTTATCCACGCCGCTACTCTGTACGCCAATTACAACAACCTTTACGATTCGAAAAAGCCGTTCAAGGATTACGACATCGCCAAATTCACGTTGCCTTGGGACGACATCAATGATATGTTGGAATCGAAATGGAGAATTTCAAAAATGTCGTATCAGGAAGACAAATCGCTTAAGAAAGCCGACTTGATGACGAAATTCGAGGAAGTCACGATCAATGGGTTGAAAGGTTACAAGTTCCAAAGCAACACGGCCGAGCGCGAGCACATCAATGCCTACAAATGGACTGAAAGAGGCCAATTCGTGATCTATATCTTGGAACATCCGACGGATCCGAAACGCACGCTTGTCGTGTCGAGCTCGGTCGGAAACCAAAAAAATACGCTTGAGGAAACCGATACGGTATTGAAAAACTTCATCAACGGAATTAAAAAATAATTAGGGTAAATACGTTCCCATTTTCGATGAATAAGGTTTAATTATTTTGGATAGCCGCGGTTTTAGGACCGCGGTTTTTTTTGGCTTGTTGTGATGCGATTTGACAATGCAGGGATTTTCTGTGAAGATGTTTTTCCAATTCGAAAATCCTCACAAAAAGTGTGAGGGAAAAATGTTACCGAAATTTTTCTCACAACTTTACCGACCATTATTTTTCGGCGACACCGTTTCGCCGAGATTCTATGGCAACAAATCTGTTACATTTTGGTCGGAAAAAATAAAGTGTCACAAAAAGTGTTGCACTTTGTTTTGTATTGAAATTTTGTCACAAGTTTTTGGGCGGGATGAATATGTTTTGCGTTAGTGTTATTGCGTCGTTACGTTTTTTAGAAAGTCACCGCTAATTCGCTGGACTTCGGATATTATACGTCTCGATGAAACGAAAACATCAACATACTTGTTCTTTGAGTCTGCCTGAGGTTTTCAAAACCGACGACTACTTTTCATTTTATCGACAAGCCCGTTCTTCAGATTCCTTATATTTACGACACACAATATTTTCAGTATGTAAAAGTCACCTAAAGTGCATATCGCCCATAAAATTTTAAGGATTAGAGAATTGAAGCAATTAAAAATTTTAGTAAGGATGGAATTATTAACTATTTCAATTTTTATGATAACAGTTCGAGCCAAGGAAATAATATCGGAGCATTCGGGACGACACATTGTACATTCAACCCATTAGATAAATTGGTAGAAGTCTATGAGGAAATAAAAGGCTTTATGAGTGACTTCTTGAATCGGAAATTAATAGAGTTGATTATTTAGAAAAACTTCTCGATAAATAAAACGACCATTTTCGCCACTGTTTTTATTTATCAAGAAGTAATATTTAAGAGTTTCCGATCGGTTAATGTTTAGTTGTAAAAAGGCATATCTAATGTTGGCATAAACAGCCTCAAAAAGTTCTCGATGATTGACGATGCTAATATCGATAGTCCAACGAATGCAATACTTTTAGTCAAGAAAAAAGAAAAATTATTCCTTTCCATTTCAATTTTTTCATCTCTTTTTCCCATAATGACAAAAGTCAATGCGTCGACGGAAAAGTGAATCACGCCAAGCCATAGGAAACTGAACCCGATTACGGTTGCCACAAATTCGAGTGCTTCCAAAACAAAAGACTCTTGATGTTGGTTCCACTGAATTTCGAAGCCCTGCGGTATCAGCGGAATAGCTTTGGAAAATAAGATACATCCACCTATCAAGATTCCGAAAGTATATAAGGAATAGGAAATTTTAGTTTCTGACTCGGTTTCCGTAATGGTTTTGAATTTTCGCGAAAATATCTTTATCAGAAAAAATAAGAACCCGAAAACTATCAGGCCTGACACGATAGTTAAAGCAATACTTTGTGTTTTCATTTTGTTTTAGATTTTAGTGAGATTCGCCAATAGTTCATATTGGCCATTTCAGGATTAATAATTCCGGGTTTTATTCCTCGTGCGGTTGTTTCCCATACAAGGTATCGGGTCCCAATAAAGTTAAACGTAACGCCGTCTCCTGGAAGATTAACTCCCAAAATAGAGTGTTGATATACGTCACTACTAAGCAAGATGACGTCGTAGCCAAAATGTGATAAAATAGTATATAGAAGCAATGTTCTTGTATCACAATCACCTTTTAAATTTGTAATGAATTCTACTGGAGTGTTGATTCCAAATTTTTCATAGGGGTCACAAACTGCGCCAGGCGCGGATAGGTATTGGCTGATAAATCGATTGTCGCCGTACAGCTTCGGATCACAATCATCTTGCAATACCAAAGCATAGGGAATATCCTGAACCATGGCAACCATCATTTGCGCGAAAGCAAGTTTCGACAATTTGTTTTCAGTTTGGATGCTGTCAAACATTCCGTACAAACCGGAAAGTTTTTCCTTGTCGTTTTCTTTGAGGTTGTGCACGAGCTTGTCGTATTCGCTTTGATGGTTCGACCTCATCTGATAAGCATTTTTATAGCGGTTCGATTTGTCAAGATCCGACTTTTTTACGGTGTAGTAACCTTCGTACAAATTCCCGTCGTAATCTTGCCACGAACGGAAGCGTTTAATGATTTCGTCAATTTGTTCAGATTCCGATGTGTCGCCATTCTGCGGAATATCTTCTGGCGAAGAATCGGAATCGGAATCGACAACTGGATCGGGATTCACTGGAGAAATAGCTTCCCGTTCGTCTTGAATATTTCTCGGAATTCGGGATGATGCGCGATTTCCATTTGTGATGACGCCGATCATTCCAACTAAAAACAACAGCAGAAAAGCGGCACCGACAATCCTGGAAATCCATTTCAGAATCGGCGCCAGGTAGTAAAACAGAAAAAACACGAATCCGATGAGCAACACATAGAAGAAATTCGGAATTAGGATTATCAGGAACAAAAGTCCAAGTACGAGTCCGATAAACCCGAAAACACCTCCGAGACAACCATCGGCGGCAGGCATTCCATAACTTCGGTATGTCCATTGTGAATTGCCGCCCGAAGTGTAGACTTTTTTGTATCCGTTTACGGTCGGCTCGCTTCCTGTAACGATGGGCGGCGAGGTGAAAATCGGCTCATCGACAACCTCGGCTTCTTCTACGTATTCCACAATTTCCTCAATCTCTTCCCGTTGGTGATCGAGCACATAACCCGTGACGTAAGCCGTCATTCGCCCGTAAACTTCATCTCCGTGAACCTGTCGGAATTTCGGGATCGAATAAAAATCGAAAAGTGACGGTTCGAGAATGTTCACATCGTACGAAAGCCCGTTCGACACGATAGAGACTGGAATATGGTTGGGCAATTTTTCTCTAGGGAATTCGAGTTTGCCTTCTAATTCAAACGGAATCAGGCTGAAGTTCTCGGGAGAATCGCATACGACTTCAGCTTCGTAAATTTCGAAATCGAAAAGTTCCGTATTCGGACGAAGATTTTCGAACACCATTCGATCGCCCCGATACTTTCCCGAAATTTCTCCTTTCACGAAGGTTTTTCGCGGCGTGAGGATTTCCTTTACATATTTGACGTATTCGATTCCATCGTCGCCCGTAAACCTTTCCGCGCTAATGATGTTGACGATTTTTCCTTCCATCAGTCGGTTTCATTTTCGGGTTTCGGATGCACCAAATCCATGAGTGCGATGTGATTTTGCATGATGAGTTTCGGTTTTGGTTTGCGCATCGTACGGAAAGGATTGTCCATCCAATATTCGTATTTCGCAAAAACCTCTGACTGGTATTCCTCTTCAATTTCTTTTTTAAGCTCGATATATCGCGAGAAATTGACATTTTTCAACTTATCCATTTCGCGTGCGATGCGCGCCTGAGACGAAAATTTAAATGGTTCGACGTTTTCCCTGAGCGTTTTGGCATAGTCGATTTTAAATTTCTCGTAGCGTTTTGTGACATCGTCAACTTCCATCGTAATTTTCCGCTCGTAATAATTTGCGAGTTTGCGCACTTGGTATTTGAGTAAAATCGGGAACAGGAATAAAAAGCAAATGCAGGACGTCGACAGAAACGAAAGTGGACATTCATACAAAATCAACTGCACGCGTTTGATGTAAAAGTTGCTTTTGGACAGAAGGATATTCAGGTCGTCGTAATTTTTGAGTTTGGACGTGATCGCCGACAATAATTTGATGTTCAATTCCCTGACTTTTTCGTCTTTAAACTTTTTCGTTGCCAAGAAATCCTGCGCTTTTCTGTCGGACTCTATCTCGAAAGCGATTTGCTCATCGAGTTCCGAAAGTAACTTTTGTTGTTGCTCTTTTTGTTTTCCTGACAGGAATAGATACTCTTGAAGCTTGTCTAACTTCTTGAGGATTTTGTCAGATTGTGTCAAAAACAGGCTATCGTCGGCTACTTTTCGGTAAATTTCCAAAAGGTTTTGGTCCGACTGAGAAATGGCCTTATCCTTCAAATTAAATTGTTGTCTGAAATCATGGAATTCTTTTACTTCTTCTGAAATAAGAAATCGGTCGGCGGAAACGATCATCTTAGCGCGTTCTTCCTTCACATGCCGTTGCAAACTTGCTTCCACCGAAACCGAAAACAGTTCGACATTCAACGGTTGGGCAGTAATGATGGCCAGAAGCGACATGAATCCAAGTCGTAACAACATCGAAAACGTGAATAGACCGTTGCTTCCACCCGAACTTTTGTTTTTGTTGGGCAAGATCGCCGGCGATACGGTATACAACAACAGGAAATACATATTCACGACGAGCAATCCCCAAAAAATCCCAACCGGCAGACTTACCGCCACATTTCCCTGCATGAGCGAATTGAAGAAAAAATAGGCACTGAAAAGACATCCTATAAAAATCAAAATCACAAACACTCCGATCCAAGCCAATACGATTCGCGCCGGTTTTTTCGCGCCCCGTACGTAGTTTATATCTTCGCCAGAGAAGATGCTCAGCGTGATCTTAAGACTGTTCCGAGGTGTTTTCTGCTGATCGTTCATTGATGACTTTTATGTACTCGTCCAGATTTGCATCGATTTTCTTTTTCTCGCGCTCTTTGTATTTATCCACGGCGTATTCTGTCAATTCTTGTTGTATTTTGCTGACCATTCTCTTCTCGAAGATGAGTTTCTGAGCTTGGTGGTTTATCGTCAGGTGGCGCTCGATCCCGGCTTTCGATTGGTAATGGTCATATTGTACTTCGATGCCGTTTTGTGCTTTGATCAGGTCGTCGCGGTTTTCCGATAGGTAATCGTAAGTGGTTTTGGTTAACATGAGTTTGAAGAAAATCGGCGTGAGTTCAATGGCGAGGAATAGTAGTGTGATGAACAGTGAAATCCAGAAACCTGCGACTTCGTGGGTTATTTTGATACGTTCGAGCAATCCGTCGAGACCGTTGGCGATTTTTTCGTTGTTGCCTCGTTCTTTTTCTTTGTCCAATCGCAATTTCAATTTCCGACTGTTCAAATCGTCCAATTCAGATTTGTGATAATTGTCGAATGCGCCGAGATCAGCTTCTGCTTTTTCACGTTCGCTTTTCAAGGCTTTCGCGACTGGGCCTTCACCTTTTCCGCGTCCGCCTTGTCCTTCGCCCATTTCTTTTCTATACTGGTTATCGTATTCCTTGATTTTTTCGAGAAGTACGCCTCGTTGGCTTTCCAGTTTCCCAAAATCCGCTAAAAGCAATTTCTCGCGATCTTGGTAAGTCTTATCAACCTTAGCTTGATATTCTGCCTGTTGTTCCAGTTGCTTTTCACGAAGTTTAATGTCGATTTCGGTTTTAAACATCCGAATCTCAACCGGTTTTGAAATCGTCATCGCAATGATAGTCCCCATTATGATACGTGGAAGTGCGCTTTTGATTTCCTGTAAAGTAATCGCCTCAGTTCCGTCACCTTTCCCTGTACTTGTCACGATGAATCTGTCAATGTTGTAAATAATAAGTCCCCAGATGATTCCGAAGGCAATCGACATGCAAACCGCCTGAACGTCAATCGGATTGTCTATCGCCGATCCTCTTTCCTCAAAAATGGTGTAAAAAGCGTAACCGCCCGCGAGTCCTGCCATTGCGCCCGTCGCAAAAACGATTCCGCCCAAGCACATATATTTGATTTGATCGGAATAAGTGGCGCGATTCAGCAAATAAGGATCGCCGCCTGCGCATTTCCAAAGCCAACGCATTGCGAAGCCCGCTTGTTTGCATTCGTAGAATTCTGTTTTCATATTAGTCCATTTTGGTTATAAGGTGTAAACTGAAGGGATATGTCAGGAATATGCACTTCCACTTTCAATTCGTGAATTTTGAATAAAGGTGTTGTGGGTTTGATTTCTATCGGAAGTTGGATTATTTGCATCGAAAGAAATTCCACGTCAAAGAATGCCGCCTGCACATGAAAAGTATGCGAATCGAATCTTAGCGTTGGATTCAGCTTTATACGATATGTTCGCTTTTGAAATAAACCGAAAACCACTAGATTAAATTCTTTGGGAGCATTCGGCAGGTTGAAGATTTTAAGTTCCTTTTCTAAAGTATTTCGCCCATCAAATTTATACCAAAGCGCATTTTGGAATCTATAGCTGACCGGCTGGAAACTGTTTTCAAATATGTGATTTTCGGCGTAGTTCAATTGCAGTAATCGAATATCTTTTCTAAATCTGAAAAGTATTTTCAGGGCACGACCCAAAACAATAAAACCAAATCGGAGTTTTTGTAGAGTTTTCGTCATCTAGCACTTAATTATTTTTGCTTTAGTAAACCTACGCGCTTTGGAAATTATAGCATTACGGTTTTCCATAACGTCAAAATTGTTTATGGAAATTTGTGCCGATGGAAGAGCATCACTTGATGTATATTAGCTCTGTACCTAAGTTATTTTTGACAAACAGTACAATCGAGCTTCGGGACTCGAAATCTTTAAAAAGATAGGTTTACCTGTGGTTATTCCTGGTGCTGGCGTCTGCCGAATGACTTGCGCACTCTTAACGCGGCCGTGATTTTTGCTTTTGCGTTCTTAGGAAAGGTTGGAAAGATGGGATTACCTGCGGTGATCCCTGGCGGGGGCGTCTGTCGAACAACTTGCGCCGCTGAAAAAGCGGCTGCCATTTTTTGTTTTCGTCAGCTTACAAAAGGCTGAAAAAGCCTTTTGACACCGCCGTAAACAAAAAATGCGCTTCCCTTTGGGAAGCGCAAGTTGTTCGCAGAGAGGATGGGATTCGAACCCACGATGCAGTTACCCACATACAAACTTTCCAGGCTTGCTCCTTCAACCACTCGGACACCTCTCTAAAGCGGTTGCAAAGAAACGGATTTTTTCGGTTTACTTGAAATTTATGTTCAGGACATTTCGCCTCGCAATGCGGTTTCGAATACGGTACGGAATACATTGGGCGCGACGTTTTGGCCAAGCAAGTACATGAGTTTGGTGATTGCGGCTTCGGTCGTGAGGTCTTTGCCTGAAATTACGCCGATTTTCTTGAGTTGCGTACTCGTTTCATATTGCCCCATGCTCACGCTTCCGCCCGAGCATTGCGTGACGTTCACGATATGCAATCCGTTTTCAATCGCTTTCTTGAGCGCGTCGACGAACCAGGTTTCGGTCGGGGCGTTGCCTGAGCCGTAGGTTTCGAGCACGAGTCCTTTTAGGTTCGGAATGCTTAGGATCGATGAGAGAACGGCCGCGCTGATTCCCGGAAACATTTTTAGGATGACGACATTGTCTTCCATGTTTCTGTGGACGATGAGTTTTTTGGTTCCGTTCTTGGCGAGCGAGTGTTCGGAGTTTATTTTAAGATGCACGCCCGATTCGGCCAAAGGCGCGTAATTCGGCGAAGCGAATGCGTTGAAATGTTCGGCGTTGATCTTCGTCGTGCGGTTGCCTCGGTACAATTTATACTCGAAATACAGGCAGACTTCGTTGATCACCGACTTGCCTTTCGCGCGCAACGATGCGATTTGAATAGCCGTAATCAAGTTTTCCTTGGCGTCGGTGCGTAAATCCCCGATCGGAAGCTGGGAACCCGTAAAAATCACCGGTTTATCCAAATGCTCGAGCATGAAACTGAGTGCCGATGCCGAATAACTCATCGTATCCGAACCATGCAAAATCACGAAACCGTCGCAACTTTCATAATGGCTTTCAATCACGTTGGCCATGAGCTGCCACTTTTGCGGGTTCATGTTCGAAGAATCGATAGGTTTGTCGAACGACGTCGTTTCAATCTCGCAATCGAGCTGCTTTAGTTCGGGAATCTTTTGTAAAAGCTTCGAGAAGTTGAACGCCTTGAGCGCGCCGGTCTTGAAATCCTTCACCATGCCAATCGTCCCGCCCGTGTAGAGCAACAGGATTTTGGGCTTAGACGGCATCGGCGTATTTGAGTTTGTTCACGACGGGATTCGCATACATGGCGAGGAAACCTTCGAAAAGCACGGGATTGTCTTCGTCAATACGGATTTCGAGTCTACGTTCGAAGAGTTCTTTCTCCTTTTCAGTGTAACGATCAGAATATTTGTTGGTTTTGTACAGCAAATCGTAGGCGATGTAATTCGTCGGCCACAATTTGTAATTCGTAAGGATCGAATCGTCGATGACCTGGGCGAGCGCCTGGACTTGTTTGTTCGTATTGTTTTCGAATTCCGATGAAATAGCATCAATTTCACTCGACAATACGTCGCCGACCGCGATATGGATGCGTTTCTTCTGCCCCATTATCCCCGACAAAAGTGTCAGGAAATCCTCGTTTTTCTCCTTGATGTATTTTTCATTGTTCGCTTCGGCCAATAATTGTGGCATCTTTAGCGCGTCGGTCGGATCATATTCATACGAAATCGCGACGGGAACAATTTTGATTTTTTTGAAATAATTCAGGATATTTTCTTCGTTCGAACCCATTCCGAGCATCTTCAAAACACCTTGCTGCGTCCGGTCGTTTCCGTCTTTGGTTCGGCCTTCACGTTGCGCGATCCAAACCGAACGATTCTCGCGTCGCAACAATCGGGCGATATATTCACTCATCAATTTCGAACTCATCAACAGTTCACGTGGCGACAACCCGCGCTGTACGAGGAAATTCCGGTTCAATCGCGATAACGTATGCAGGAACTGTTTCTTCACTAGATTGTCTCCGATAGCTGACGCCGTCATCACCAAACCATGTTCGAATAGCGCGCAATTGAGCAACGACGTATCGAGGATGATGTCGCGGTGATTCGATATGAAAAGGTAAGCCGTATTTTGCTCGAGTTTTTCGAAACCGCTTGTGGTTACGCCTTCAGAGCTGCGTTCGAGAACTTGTTGAAGCGAATTATAAACGAAATTACATTGGAAATCGCGTATCGAATACGTGCGTTCGAACTGCGCTTTCCAAACTTCTTCGGGCTGATCCGGAAAGGTGAAGTTCATCAGCGCCTTCATCATCGGGTGGTTCGACACCGCGCGTAGGGCGTCGTTCACTTCGGCATCGTAAAAAGGCCTGATGGAATCGAATTTTGACATTGGCACTTATTTATCGCAAATGAACAAAAATTTATCCGAAGTTTTGTTAGGTTTTCCTTAAATGCCGTACACGTTTTTTGAATTTTCGGTCGTAATTCTCGCGATTTCCTGAATCGGCAATCCGTAAATCTCGCTGAGTTTGGCCGCGACGTTCCCAATGTAAGCGCTTTCGTTTCGTTTGCCGCGGAATGGCACGGGAGCCAAATATGGCGCGTCGGTTTCGAGTACGATGTTTTCGATCGGTATCTCGTGCAGGAATTGGTCGATCTTTCCATTCTTGAACGTCACGACGCCTCCGATCCCGAGGTTCATATTCAACGAAATCGCCTGTCTCGCCTGATCCAAATCGCCCGTGAAACAATGGAAAATTCCAAATAGTTCATCCGATCTTTCAGATTCGAGCACTTCGAAAATCTCATCGAATGCTTCCCGACAATGGATATTTATGGGAAGTTTGTATTGCTTTGCGAGTTGGATTTGTTTCCGAAACGCTCGTTTTTGGATATCCAAAGTCGATTTATCCCAATACAAATCGATGCCGATTTCCCCGACGGCATAAAATTTCCGCTTGCCCAATTCGCTTTCCACGAACGCCAATTCCGTTTCCCAGCTTTCAGGCTTTACGTAAACCGGATGCAAACCCATCATCAAAAAGACATTTTCGGGATATTGGTTTTCGATTTCGTACATGCTGTCGGTGCACGTAGAATCGATCGAAGGAACGAAAAAACGCGTCACACCCGCATCGATCGCGCGTTGCACCATCGCGTCTCGGTCATTTGCAAATTCATCGCTGTAAATGTGGGTGTGCGTATCGGTGAGCGTCATTTTAACGGGATTTTGCGCAAAGTTACGAAGGCTTTAAGAATAGTTTTCGTGGGAATTCGCTTATTTTTGGTATTCACTCATTCCCTATGGACCAGCTTTCAAAAATCCTGCTCAAGGATAATTATAAAAAGATAAAATTCAAGATTTCCAAAACGAATCACCTGCTTCTTTCGGCATCGATCAACGGCGTCAAAGGCGATTTCATCCTCGATACGGGAGCGTCGAACAGTTGCGTCGGGTTTGATGAAGCCGAGTTTTTCCACCTCAAGACAAAAAACTCAAAAACCAAAGCCGCGGGTGCCGGAGCGATCGACATGCTCACGCAGACCGCCAAGAAAAACCTGCTTAAGATCGGTCGATGGAAGGATTCCGACTTTAATCTGGTCGTATTCGATTTGTCGCACGTGAACATCGCGTTGCAACAACACAAGGCCAAACGAGTTCAGGGAATCATTGGCGCCGACGTGTTGATCCACGGAAAGGCGATTATTGATTATGAGAATTGTTGTCTGTATCTCAGGAAAAATGTTCCGCTCGGCTGACAACATTTGGAAACGTCAGCCCCGAACAAATCTGGAAGATGAAACACAAAGGTCAATTGGACGACGGCCACACGTACTTGTTCGCACTCGAACTTCCTGCGGGCAATTACGAATTTTCAAGTATCCGCCTCTTTACGAATAGCCCGTAATCGCGTTGCAACGAACTGATTATTCGGGCAATTTCTCGATTCCGTTCCAGATCGAAAAACAAAAACCGACGTATGCCGGTAATATTGTTCAATGAATTTGCGACGGATGCGCAAGTTTCCGTGTCGTACGCGAACCAATACGAGCGCGACATCGAGGCTATAAAACGTCTTAAACCGACTATCGATCGGGCAAAAGCATCAAATAATGTAAATCGCAATGTTGTGTTTAAGGTCAAGTAAAAAAACTTTGAATCCAGAAACGATCGTCAGTTGGAAACTGGCGCGATGTTTGGTTTTGTTAAAATAATTCGGATCTGAAAATTTTCGTGCATCCGAATTACCGAATCCTTACATTAGCACCAATTTTTGAAAATTCCCTTTATGAAGAAAATTACTTTCCTTTTGATTTTTACCGTTTTCACCTCGTTGGTTTCAGTTGCCCAAGACTTCGGGCATTTGACCATTTTCTCTGAAGACGGCGACAAATTTTTCCTCGTGTTGAACGGCGAGAAAATCAACAACAAGGCTCAGACCAACATTCGCGTCGAGCATCTCACCCAAAAATATTACACGGCCAAAATCCTGTTCGAAGACAAGACGATCGCTGCGGTTTCGACGAGCAATCTTTCGCTTACCGACGCTGACGATGTGTTCCAAGATGTAACCTACAAGCTAAAACGCGACAAAAAAGATCCCAAAAAACTCAAATTGCGTTTCTTTTCGATGGCTGACATCGTGGACGGTTATGACGCGCCGCCGTCGGTGACGGTTTTCGAATATGGAAATCCCGAACCGATCTCGATGACAATTACTGAAACGACTACGACCACAACCACTCAAGGCAACGGAGGCGGAATTTCGATGGGCGCGAGCGTTCCGGGAGTGAATGTAAATATTTCGGTTCAGGAACCGGGGATGAACGGCTCGGTCACGCAATCCACGACAACTACGACCACGACGACGGCGAGTTTTACTGAAGAAGAAGAACGCCGACCACGCGGTTGCCGCAACGGTTACGCCATTTCGCCGCGTCAACTCGATGACATGCTCGCGAGTTTGCGCAAACAGACTTTTGAAGATACGCGCCTGAAGTCGGCCAAACAGATGATTGCTAACAATTGCCTAAGTTCGGCCCAAGTTGCCAAAATGTGTCAGGAATTCAAGTTCGAGGACAACAAGCTACAAATCGCGAAATTCGCTTTCCCATACTGCGTCGACCCAAACAATTATTATAAGGTAAACGATGTGTTTACGTTTAGTTCGAATGTTGATGAGTTGACGGAGTTTGTGTCGAGACGATGATGAACTTTTTGAAATTTAGAATCCCGTAAATAGCGGGATTTTTTATTGAGGTGAATTGTGAGTTGAAGTATTTTATATATTTAGTACCAAATAACTGCGTGAAATACGGTTCTCGGATTTTTTTATATTTCTGACCTATGGTCTAGAATTTTCTTTCGGACGCGGAATATGCTTAGAACGATTTTAAGTACGATGCTGTTAAAATCAATATTTAATGAAGATACTTTTAGACACAAATATTGTCATTCATCGAGAAACCGGAAAAATTGTTAGGCAAGATATAGGTCAATTGTTCTTTTGGCTGGACAAACTACGACACGAAAAATATATACATCCAATTTCAATTATCGAGATTGAAAAATATAAAGATGAGCAGGTACTAAAAACGATCAGAGTAAAATTAGAAAGCTACAATCTTATTAAACATCCGGCAAAATTTGGAACATCGATCAATCAATTAAGTGGGAATGTCGATAAAAACCAAAATGATGTCTATGATACCCAATTGCTGAACGAAGTATATGAAGGCCGTGTAGATTGCTTGATTTCAGAAGACAAAAAGATACATTTGAAAGCTGCGCAACTGGGAATCTCCAAACAAGTTTTTAAAATCCAAACATTTCTTGAAAAAGCAACGGCCGAAAATCCAGACCTTGTAAATTACAAAATATTAGCAGTAAAAAAGATTGATTTCGCCGAAGTTGACATTAATGATCCTTTTTTTGATAGTTTTCGTCTGGACTATGCAGAATTTAACAAATGGTTCAATAAAAAATCCGAAGACCCGTGTTACGTTTGCTATCAAGATGACAAGCTTATTGCATTTCTTTTCATCAAAATAGAAGATGAAAATGAAAACCATTCAGAGATAACTCCTTCATTCCCGAAAAAGAAAAGATTAAAGATTGGAACCCTGAAAGTTACAGGGAACGGATACAAAATTGGCGAACGATTTCTTAAAACAGTTTTCGACAACGCAAGTCAATATAAAGTACACGAGATATATGTCACAATTTTTAATAAGCGACCAGAACAAGAACAATTAATCGATCTGCTTCAAGAGTGGGGATTTAAAAAGTATGGTATTAAAACGACACCTAATGGAGAAGAATTCGTTTATACTAGAACATATGGAAAATCGCTGCCTGTTAACATCCAATTTCCCAAACTTACATATCCATTCATTTCAAGGAAAACAAATAAATACATTATTAAAATTGAGCCGCAATATCACACGGAACTATTTCCAGATAGCATTAATACAAAAGAAGATTCAAGCAAGTATACTGAAAATGAGCCCCACAGAAATCGGATAAGTAAGGTTTATATTTCACATTCGAAGGATCGAAATTTAAAAGCTGGAGACATAATTGTCATTTATCGTATGGGAGAAACAACTCCTAAAAAATATTCAAGCACCGTAACGACAATTTGCATTGTAGAAAGTATCAGAAATGATTTTAAAAATTTTGAAGAGTTTTACGATGCTTGTAATAGGAGAACGATGATTGCCAGACAAGCACTTCTAGATGATTGGTGGAATAAATTTCCCGGAAATCGTCCGTTTGTTGTTAATTTTTTATACGCTCATTCGTTTCCCACGCCAAAACCCACGCTTAATGATTTAAACGTTATTGGCGTGATTCCCGACATTATGAATATGCCTAGAGGGTTTATCCCTTTAGATAACGATCAGTTCAATACTTTACTTAAATTTGCATACAAGAAAAAACAATCATGAAAGTCGTCCTATCCATAAAACCGGAATTTGCTAATAAAATTTTTGATGGCACTAAAAAATTTGAATTTCGAAAAGCAATATTTAAACAGGATGTAAAATCGATTGTAGTCTATTCATCATCACCAGTTCAAAAGGTGATTGGGGAATTCGAGATAGAACAAATCCACAGTCATGATTTAGAAACTTTATGGGATTTAACAAAGGAAGATTCGGGAATCACTGAAGAATATTTTTACAAATACTTTGCAAAACGTCAGTTTGGTTTTGCAATCCAAGTAAAGAAACTTCTCAAATATCAACAACCAAAATGTCTAAAAACTGACTACAATTTATCTCCACCGCAGTCTTTCGCATATTGGTATAATGAGTGACGCAATATAAAGTCCCCAGCACCTTCAAGCAATCGACATCAACGACGAAACATCCCCGTTTACAAACAAAAAAAATCCCGCTCTCACAAGCGGGATTTTTCATATAAAACTAAAAAGGAATCTACAATTCTAAGGCTTTTTTCGCGTCTCCGTTCATCAAAAGATTTATCGGATCTTCGAGGCCTTCTTTCACCGCGACGAGGAATCCGACCGATTCTTTCCCGTCGATGATACGGTGATCGTACGACAAAGCCACGTACATCATCGGGTGGATTTCAACTTTTCCATCAACCGCGATCGGGCGCTCAATGATGTTGTGCATTCCCAAAATTCCCGATTGCGGCGGGTTGATGATCGGCGTCGAAAGCATCGACCCGAAAACACCACCGTTTGTGATCGTGAACGTTCCGCCTGTCATGTCATCAACGGTGATTTGTCCGTCGCGCGCACGCAAAGCAAGACGCTTGATTTCCGATTCGATTCCACGGAACGAAAGTGCCTCGGCGTTTCTGACAACCGGAACCATCAAACCTTTCGGGCCTGAAACCGCGATCGAGATGTCGGCGAAATCGTAGGCCACTTTCTGGTCGCCATCGATCATCGAATTTACATCGGGGAACAACTGCAACGCGCGCGTCACGGCTTTCGTGAAGAACGACATATAACCTAAAGTCACGCCTCCGTGTTTGGCTTTGAACGCTTCCTTGAATTCGTTGCGCACTTTGTTGATCGGTGTCATGTTCACTTCGTTGAACGTCGTAAGCATGGCCGTTTCGTTTTTCGCCGAAACCAATCTTTCTGCGACCTTACGACGCAACATTGACAATTTCGTGCGGCTTGAAGAACGGTTTCCTCCAGTAGGCGTTCCCATTGACGGTGTCGCGTTTACGGCGTCGTCTTTGGTGATGCGGCCGTCTTTTCCTGTTCCGGAAACAGAAGCAGCATCGATATTTTTCTCATCGAGGATTTTTTTGGCTGCAGGTGAAGCCGAACCTGAAGCGTATGAAGTTTCGGCCGGTTTAGCTTCTTCTTTCTTCGGTTCTTCTTTTTTAGGCTCTTCCGCTTTTGGAGCTTCGGCCTTCGGTTCTTCTTTCTTTTCGTCGGCTTTTGGTGCAGACGCTCCGTCCGGTTTGGCAGCATCGGTGTCGATGTGAGCCACGACTTGCCCTACTTTCACCGCGTCGCCTTCTTCGGCTTTAAGCGTAATGATTCCGCTGGCTTCGGCTGGCAATTCGAGTGTTGCTTTGTCTGAATCGACTTCGGCAATAGCTTGGTCTTTCTCGACGTAATCGCCGTCTTTCACTAACCAGGTTGCGATTTCCACTTCGGTAATCGATTCGCCTGGCGAAGGAACTTTCATTTCTAAAATCATCGATATAGAATTTTATGTTGTCTATGGATTGACCTGCAAGGTTTCCAAAACCTTGTAGGTCTCTATTTTTAAACCTACAAGGTTTTGGAAACCTTGCAGGTTATATCATTCTAATTAAATAAATTTTTATCGAACACCATCGCGATCGCAGCGGCGTGGCGTTTCTTTGAACGTGCATAACTTCCGGCGGCCGGCGCGCTGTAGGCTTTCAATGAAGCGCAACGCAATTTGACTAAGTCGAAATTCATGAGCATGAAACTGTATGCGCCCATGTTTTTAGGTTCTTCCTGCGCCCAGACGTAATCGTCGGCGTTCGGATAACTTGCTATGATCGCCTTCAATTGCTCGACTGGCAACGGGAACAATTGTTCGATGCGCACCAACGCGACATCTTTGCGGCCGTTGTTTTCGCGTTCGGCAAGCAGATCGTAATAGAATTTCCCGGTACAGAACACGAGCGTTTTCACGTCGGCTTTGTTCACGAACGAGTCATCGATCGTTTCCTGGAACCTACCGTTTGCGAGTTCGTCTTTGGTCGAAACAACAAGCGGATGACGCAACAAACTCTTCGGCGTGAACACGATCAAAGGTTTGCGGAACGTCGTAACCATTTGGCGTCGCAACAAGTGATAAAAGTTGGCCGGTGTCGTACAATCGGCGATGAACATGTTCTCGTTCGCACATTGTTGCAGGTAACGTTCCATTCTCGCCGACGAGTGTTCCGCGCCCTGGCCTTCATAACCGTGAGGCAACAACATGACCAAACCGTTCTGGTTATTCCATTTGTCTTCGGCCGCTGAAATGTATTGGTCGATCATGATCTGTGCCCCGTTCGAGAAATCCCCGAATTGCGCTTCCCAGATCGTGAGTGTTTTCGGGCTTGCCAACGCGTATCCGTAATCGAAACCGACGACGCCGTATTCCGATAACAACGAATTGAAAATGTTGAATTTCCCTTTCTGATCTTTTAACGTCTGAAGCAAGATCACTTCTTCTTCGCTATCCTCGACTTTCACGACAGCGTGACGGTGAGAGAATGTTCCGCGCTCCACGTCCTGTCCTGAGATTCGAACGTCGTAGCCTTCGGTAAGAAGCGTTCCGTACGCAAGCAATTCGCCCATCGCCCAGTCCAATTTATCGCCTTCCCACATGTTTTTGCGGTCGTTGATAAGCTTTGAAATCTTGCTGATGAACTTTTTATCCTGCGGAAGTTCGGTAATGTGTTTCGCGATTTCGGCGAGTTTCTTCGCATCGAAAGTCGTGTCGACCGGTTCAAGCATCGTGGCTTGCTGCGCCTGGACGTAACCTTGCCATTCGTTTTGCATGAACGGTGTGATGATCGTGAGATCTTTCTTGCGCGACGCTTCAAGGTTTTCCTCAAGGACGGCTTTGTATTTGTCTTCGAGCGACTTCACGAAATTCCCGTCGATGACGCCATCGGCCAACAATTGAGCCGAATAGATATCGCGTGGATTCTGGTGTTTCGCAAGGATTTTATATAATTTCGGTTGGGTAAAACGCGGCTCGTCACCTTCGTTGTGCCCGTATTTCCTGTATCCGAGAAGGTCGATGAATACATCGCTTCCGAATTTCATCCTGTAATCAAGTGCGAAAATCATCGCGTGGACGACAGCTTCCGTATCGTCGGCATTCACGTGCAAAACCGGTGATAGCGTGACCTTCGCGATGTCGGTACAATACGTCGAAGAACGTGCGTCAAGATAGTTCGTGGTGAATCCGACCTGGTTGTTGATCACGATATGGATTGTCCCGGCGGTTTTATAACCATCGAGTTTCGCCATTTGCACGATTTCGTATACGATGCCTTGTCCTGCGACGGCGGCATCTCCGTGAACGGCGATCGGCAATACTTTCGACGCATCATTCGGGAAATAACGGTCTTGTTTCGCTCTCGTGATTCCTTCGATAACGGCTCCGACGGTTTCCAAATGCGATGGATTCGGAGCAAGGTTGATGTTGATCGATTTTCCGGTCTGCGTTCTGCGATCGGCGGTCAATCCAAGGTGATATTTCACGTCACCGTCGAACAACGCGTCGTCGTCGTAATCTTTCCCGTCGAATTCCGAGAAAATGTCCTGTGTGGATTTCTTGAAAATGTTCGCCAATACGTTCAAACGACCGCGGTGCGCCATTCCCATTACGAATTGCTCAACACCTTGTTCAGCCGCGGCTTCGATCAAAGCGTCAAGACCCGGAATCAACGATTCGCCACCCTCGAGCGAGAAACGCTTTTGGCCGACGTATTTCGTGTGAAGGAAGTTCTCGAAAGAAACCGCCTCGTTGAGTTTTGAAAGTATGTGTTTTTTTTGCTCGGTCGAGAATTTCGGGCGGTTGTCATTGACACCGATTCGTTCCTGTATCCAAGTCCTGACTTCAGGATCGCGGATGTACATGTACTCGACACCGATCGACTGGCAGTAAATCCTGTTTAAATGCTTGAGGATATTTTCGAGCGTCGTCGGCTCCAAATACATCACTTTTGCGGCGTCGAATGTCGTTTGCAGATCGGAGTCGGAAAGACCGAAGTTCGACAAATCAAGCGACGGCGTAAACACGCGGCGTTCGCGCACCGGATTCGTCTTGGTGAACAAATGCCCGCGCGTGCGGTAACCTTCAATGAGTTTCAGAACCGCGAATTCTTTTTGGATTTTTTCAGACTTTTCGCTGAAATCCTGGTTTGAAACGGCAGCCGGAGCCGATTGCGCCACTTCAGAAACTCCGCCATAAGCACTCGCGCCAAAATCGTAACCTTGGAAGAAACTTCTCCAGCTGGGCTCGATGCTATCGGGATTTTCTAGGTATTGGTCGTATAAATCGGCAAAAAATTCAGTGTGCGCTGCGTTCAGGAATGAAAACCTATCCATAATTTTTGGAAAATGTTGACTATATTTTGAAAATAGTTTCGCAAAAGTACGACTCTTAACCGAATTTCTATATGTTTTTAGATACTTTTATGGTTATTAAATATAGCTCCAAAATTCTATGAAATCCCTTGCTGTTTATCGATTTAACCGATTCGTTTTGAGTGGCGCGCTGTTGCTTTTTGCCGCGTCGGTTTTTGCTCAGGCCGACAGTACTTGGGAGCCGCGTCCCGTGTATCGATCGGATTTTTGGCAACGCGTCCAAATCGGCGGCGGGCTCGGGCTTGGAATCGGCAGCGGATACACCGATATTTCGTTGGCTCCGAGCGCGATCTACAGCTTCAATCGCTATTTCGCGGCCGGCGTCGGACTCAACGGGAATTACGTGCGCTTCAAGCGATACAGTTCGGACATTGACGAATACCGTTCATGGATTTACGGCGGCAGCGTGATCGCACTTTTCATGCCCATCGAGCAATTGCAATTGTCGGTCGAACTCGAACAGTTGCGTGTGAATTCGCGTTTGGAAACTATAGATTTCGGGACACAGCACGACAACTTCTGGAATACGGGATTGTTCGTCGGAGCGGGTTATCGCACGCAAAACGTGACCGTCGGGCTTCGTTACAACTTGCTTTTCGATCGCGACAAAACCGTTTACGCCGATTCCTGGATGCCGTTCGTGCGCGTTTATTTTTGAGCCGATGAAACACCTGATCCGTATGTTGCTGAAAATTGCGCTGGTTCTTGCAGCAACGACGGCACTTTTAAAATTCAGCGTCGGGCCGGCCGAATCCATTGGTTTCAATTATTTCTCGGTGTTCATTTCACTTTTTATCCTGTTATTCTCGTTCGTGGTCCTCTTGATTCTCGTTCTCAAAAACATGCCGAACCGCGAAACTTGGGAAGAATTGAAACCGGAAATCCTACTGTTTTTCGCGGCTGTCGGCATGATGGTATTGGCCGGCGTCATCAATTAGACGAGAAAAGATAGATTATCGCAAGGTCGACGCCGCACCAAATTCCCAAATCTCACCAGTTTTCACAAACGACTCAGGCACTCAGGCACTCAGGCACTCAGGCACTCAAGCAAAAAAAAAAAACACATTGCTTCAAAACGAATCATTAATTTTTGTTAATTGCGGTTCCGTTAACAGCAATCCATTTTTCATCGGGCGAACTTTACGGTATAAAACATATATCATGAGTTCTTTCATAGGAAAAACAGTAATTATAACGGGAGCCGGAATGGGCCTCGGATTGGCAACGGCAAAAGTTCTGGCCGAAAAAGGAGCGAATTTGGCACTTGTCGATTACAATGCCAACGCACTTGAAAAAGCGAAAGCTGAATTGCTTCAGATCAATCCCGAAGCGAGAATCCTGAATCTCGTCGCCGATACGTCAAACGAAGAAGCCGTAAAGGATTACGTCGAAAAAACGGTCGCCGAATTCATCACGATCGACGGATTCTACAACAACGCGGGAATTGAAGGCAAGCAGGCGCCGCTGATTTCATACGACGTCGACATCTTCAAAAAAGTAATCGACATCAATTTACTCGGCGTTTATTACGGATTGCGTTACGTGATTCCGGTCATGCAGAAAAACGGAGGCGGAAAAATCGTGAACGTCGCATCGGTGGGCGGAATCCGAGGCGTCGTAAACCAAACGCCGTACGTCGCGAGTAAACACGCGGTCTCAGGAATGACGAAAAACGCAGCGATCGAATATGGCAAGGACAATATTTATACGAATGCGATTGCGCCCGGAGCGATTTTGACGCCGATGGTCGCCGAAGCGTTCAAGCAGGTAAATCCTTCCAACCCGAAAGCCGCCGAGATCGAATATGCCCAACGAAATCCGACGCGAAAGCTCGGTGATCCGGCCGACGTCGGGAACTTGGTCGCGTTCCTGTTAAGCGACGAATGTCGTTACGTGAACGGACAGACGATCGCGATCGACGGAGGCGAATCCAATCTATACGGGAATTCGTAATTGAGCAGACAACTCGTTTAAAAATATACCACTGGAATTGGCGATTGGAAACGGTCGCCTTTTTTTATGCTCGGATTTTAAGATTTCGTACATAAAAAATGTAATTCGCTTTCATGCGATTGGCCGACCTTCATCGTTCAATTCCACGCCATGAAAATTTTGTATCTGCCATTGCTTTTCGCGCTTTTCTGCCAATGCGCGACCAACGAAAAAACCGGGATCGTCTATGCCGGAAAGTTTGAAATCCTCAACAAGCGCGCGACGTCGGAACGATGGAACGCGTTGCTTTTAAAGAATGGATTCGACAAGACGTTGCAGACACTCAAAATCCGAAAGGCGCGCGATCCTGAGACTGAGCAAACATTCTATTACCTATTCGGGGAAACCGCCGACAATTCGTTCAAGATCGCCACGATATTGTCGCGCGAGAAAAACTATTTCTATCTGCCCAAAAATCCTGAGTACGTGACCTGCAATTGTCTCGAAGGTTCGCCGATGCGCGTCGGGAACCGTTGGATTTGTGAAACGCAGGGCGAGGAAGAATGTGAGGAAACGATTGTCGCGGCCAAGTGAAATCCACAACTTAATGATTTTGGTAAAACGAATCGAACGGTTCCCATTTTCCGTCGAGGAATTTTTGTATTTCTTCCTTTTTTATTAAGGAAGGAAACTGAATATATCGGACGACGCCTTCAGGATCGACCATGATCGCCATCGGATACATGATTTGCTTGAGTCCGTCGGAGCGAAGTTTCGTGATTTTGCGTTTGTCGGACGCGACGATCAGAGTCGTAGACAATTTCTGCTTGGCGAAACTTGCTGCCGTTTTTAGCGAATCTTCTTGAGCGAGGTTGATGAAATACAAATTCTTGACACCTTTAAAATCCTGCTGCAAGCGCTCGAGATATTTCATTCCGACGTTACATTGCACGCAGTTCGGAACCCAAAGATTGATCACGAGGAATTTGCCTTCGAGTTTTTTGTCCTGAGGCGCGTTGATTGCCCAACTGTCGATTTTGATATCGGCGACGGTGTTCAACCTTATGTAATAGGTCGGGATTTCGCGAAGTGGTCTCGGTTCCTGTGAGAAAACGAGATTTACGGTTAGGAGTGCGAGTGCGATCAGGTATTTTCTCATTTTAGCGAACTTAAAAAATGCTGTAACCGACAAGGAATTTCGCGTAACCGTTGTGGACATCATACGGTCCCGTTTGAAAATCGACAATATTTTCCATCGCGGGCGTAAGTCCTTGATAAATACCGAATTCGAAAAAGAGTTTGTTTATCGTGAACCCGGTTCCGAGGTTAAAACCGATTTCAGCTCTCTTGGCGGGCGCATCGTTCACGCGAACCGACAATTGCGGGCCTGCGATCAGGTAAATTTTGTTCCAGAATTTGAAATCCATGGGTACGTTCACGTACGAAAGTTTGGTGTCGAGTTCTTTAATCGAATTTTCATAGTAGCCGGTCGTTTTCGTCCGATCGCCTACTTGTGCGAAGTTGAGTCCGGGTCGGAACGCAATCGTCGGGTTCAGCGGAATCTCGTAGTTCGCGCCGATGTTCATTCCAAACGATTGTTCGCCCGAAACCTGTTTGTAAATTCCTTTTGTGAAAAGCGAATAATTCACGCCAACGAATGCGTTGAGTTTATTCTGAGCGAAGGCCGACCCAATGGACGAAATCAATAGAAGAGTAAAGATTCTTTTCATCAATATGGTTTTGGCGCAATTTATATTTTTTTCGCAAACGACCATCAATCCACATCGAATCAAATGGTTAGCAATATGAGCGAAACCTCAGATTCCCGATTATAAAATGTTGATTACAAGACAGTTTTCATTACATTTACCGAAATCATCAAATCATCAATCATGAAAAAATCAAACATTCAAAAGCTGTTTTTCGGCATTTTCTGTTTCGTCGGAATTTCGGCAAACCTCATCGGCCAAACCAAACCCGAGAAAATCAACCAACTCATACAAGCCTACGCCGACCAAGGCAAATTCAACGGATCGGCGTTGGTCAGCGAAAACGGTTCGGTGATTTTCAAGAAAGGTTTCGGCCAGGCCAACATGGAATGGGATATCGCCAACGCGCCCGACACCAAACACCGGCTCGGATCGATCACCAAACAATTTACGGCCGCGCTCGTTTTGCAATTGGTCGAAAAAGGAAAGCTCGACCTCAACGCTCCGATTTCAAAATATTTGCCCGATTATCCGAAAGCTACGGGCGATAAAATCACGCTGCACCACTTGCTCACGCACACGTCGGGCGTTCCGAGTTATACGTCGTTCCCGAATTTCTTCAGCGAAACGAGTCGCGATTATTACAGCCCAAAAGATTTCGTGAAATTATTCTGCGATCTGCCACTCGAATTTGCGCCCGGCGAAAAATTCAATTACAGCAATTCGGGATATTTTCTGATCGGTTATATCATTGAAACCGTGACGGGAAAATCGTACGAAACTTGTCTGCAGGAAAACATTTTTACACCGTTGCAGATGAACGACACTGGTTTCGACCACCACGAAAATATCCTCAAACACCGCGCTTCGGGCTACGAGAAAAAGCCTGGCGGTTACGTCAACGCCAATTATCTTGACATGGCTTTGCCGTATGCGGCGGGATCTATGTACTCGACGGTCGAGGATTTGTATCGTTGGGATCAGGCATTATATAAGGATAAAGTGTTGTCGGCAAAATCGCGCGATCTCATGTTCTCGAAACATTTTCCTGCCTGGGGCGAACATTACGGTTACGGCTGGTCAATCGCCGACATCGACGGTTTCAAGCCCAACGCGAAGATCAACATTACCGAACACGGAGGCGGAATCAACGGTTTCAACACCATCATTTCGCGAATCACTACCGACAAAAATCTCGTGGTTTTGCTCAACAATACCGGAAGCGCGCCGCTGGGCAAGGTGAACGAAGCGATCCGGAATATCTTATATGGAAAGCCGTATGAAATGCCGAAACGCTCGATCGCCGACGCATTGCTTCCAATCATTCACAAATCAAACGTCGCCGACGCCAAAGCGAAATTCATCGAACTTAAAAAATCGAACGACTATGCGCTGGACGAAAGTGAGATGAACCGGTTGGGATACGAATTGCTCAGCACGGGAAAAATCGCCGACGCCATCGAAATCTTTAAACTCAATGTCGAATCGTTCCCGAAATCGGGCAATGCTTACGACAGCCTCGGAGAAGCTTACCTAAAAAACGGCAACAAGGATTTGGCGATCGCGAACTACAAAAAATCAATTGCGCTCGATCCGACGAACGAGAACGGGAAAAAAGTATTGGCCGAGATTACAAAGTAGCTTTAATAACGGTTGCGAAACCACACTTTTTGCCATTCTCTTTTGAGGACTAAAAACGCCACTTCGCCTGCGAGTTCTGAGATGTCCGATCCGTCGAGTTGCTTGACTTGATCTTCGGACACGTCGATTATGTAAAGTAGGTTCAGGTATTCCGCGAATTTATATTGTATGAGCCGATATATCTTTTCGTGCAGTTGTACTTTGAGTTCGTTCGGCTTCGTGCTTTTCGGAAAATCGACGGGTTCGTTCGCGAGGTTGAAATCCTTGTTCAGTTGCTCGATGAGCTTGAGGTAGAGATTCTCATTTTCAGCTTCGGCCAAAAGTGAATCGAACGAAATGGGCGCGATGAAACTCATACGTTGCGTTCCATTAATTTAATCCCGAATTGGCGTAACGCCGCTTTCTTCCCGCTCGAAATATCCATTCTTTCCAGTGTTTCGAATGCCTTGAACGTATAGTCTTTTATGGCGTTTTGGGTCGCTTCGGACGCGCCGCTCGCATTGAAAAGTTCCTTGACCGAATTGATCTTATCGCTCGGATCGGCCGGGCTTATCGAATACAAATCCTGCAATTGTTTCTTGTCGCGCGCGTTCGCAAGTGCTTTCAAGTACAAGTATGTTTTTTTGTTTTCGATGATGTCGCCTCCGACTTGTTTCCCGAATGTTTCCGGATCGCCGAACGCGTCGAGGTAATCGTCCTGAAGTTGGAACGCGATGCCCAAATTACATCCGAAATCGTAGATCAAATCGCAATTTTCGACCGAAGTCTGCGCGATGATCGCTCCCATTTTCATGGCCGCGCCAACCAAAACCGCGGTCTTGTATTCGATCATTTTAAGATATTCGGGAATCGTCACATCGTCACGCGTTTCAAAATCGACATCCCATTGCTGGCCTTCGCAGACTTCGATCGCGGTCTTGCTGAACAACTTCGCGAGATCGCGGAAAACTGTCGGTTCGTATTGTTCGAAATATTGGTAGGCGAGAATCAGCATCGCATCGCCCGAGAGAATTCCCGTGTTGATGTCCCAACGTTCGTGCACCGTTTCGTTTCCACGTCTCAACGGCGCGTCGTCCATTATATCGTCGTGGACAAGCGAAAAATTATGAAACATTTCAACGGCCAAAGCCGCCGGTAAAGCGCGTTCGAAAGGCGTTTCGAAAATGTCGGCCGACATGAGCGTCAAAATCGGGCGCATGCGTTTCCCGCCGAGTCCGATTATGTAATCGACAGGCTCGTACAAATTTTTAGGTTCCTTGAGCAAGACCTGTTTGTCAAGATAAGCGGTAAACGATTCTCGGTAATGGCTAACGGTATGCATGGCGTAATTTGCCGCTAAGGTAAACCTTTGGCGCGGTTTGGCAAAAGCAGTAAGATTCGGCAATGTTAAATAATTGTGAATACTTTGGAAACTATTTTTGTGTCAAAAGTTTCCGCTCTAACTTTGCCCCCGATTTAACCCAAAGAAAATGAAAGAGAAAATTGTCGCACGGGCAACCGAGATGTTCTTGAAGTACGGCTTCAAGAGCATTACGATGGACGATATCGCCAATGATATGGGTATTTCCAAGAAGACGATCTACAAATATTTCATCAACAAGGAAGTGTTGATCGTCGAGGCGACCGAAACCGTCCACGTCCATGTGAACCAAACGATCGAATCGGTGATCGCGCAGAACTTCAATCCGGTCGAAGAAAATTTCCAGGTCCGAAAAGTGTTCGAAGGGATTTTCCAGGTTTCAGATACGTCCCCGCTTTACCAATTGAAAAAACATTACCCTGAAATTTATCACCTCACGATGTCTCAGGAACAGCACGAATGTGTGCGCTACATGCGTCACAACATTGACCGAGGCATAGAACTCGGGTATTATCGCCCCGACACCGACGTCGAAAACTCGATCCGATTCTACTGGACGCTCATCACCAACGTAAACGAAACCGTACAGCTCGAAAGAGACGCAAAAGTCCTCGAACTGGCTGCCCTGATCTATCATACTCGCGCCATTGCTACCCAAAAAGGCGTCGATGAACTCGAAAAACAACTATCAATCAATGCGTAACACTATGAAAAAAATCCTCTCAATATTAACCTTGCTTTTGGTCGTTTCGGCCAGCGCCCAGCAAAAACCGCTGACGCTGAAAGACGCGATCAATTACGCGCTCCAAAACAAGGCCGATTCCAAGAAAGCCAAACTCGATGTCGAGAACAGCGAATATGAAATCCAGGACGTGCGTTCTCAGGCGCTTCCGCAACTTTCAGGAAATGGAAATCTCACTTACAACCCAATTCTGCAGAACAGCGCGCTTCCCGGAGAGTTCTTTGGACAGCCTGCGGGAACGATCGTTTTGGTTCCGTTCGGGCAAAAATGGAGCTCGACCGCGGGATTGGCATTAACTCAAAACGTGTTCGACATGTCAGTGTTTACGGGTTTGAAAGCCGCGAAATCAACACGTGAATTCTACCTTATAAATGCCACGCTTACGGACGAACAAGTCATCGAAAGAGTCGCAACCGCTTATTACGAAGTTTTCGTCGCGCAGGAAAGACTCGCCGTGAGCGACAGCACATACAACAACACGAACAGGACGCGCGGCGTGATTCAAGGCCAGCTCGATAACGGTTTAGCGAAAAGAATCGACCTTGACCGAACCGTCGTAAAACTCAACAACAACGACACCGAACGCCAAAAAGCCAGGGTTCAGGTGATCTTGAACGAGAACGCGTTGAAGTTTCTCATCGGAATGCCTGTCGAGACGCCGATCGTACTCGCCAAAGACGACATGTCGGTCAAGCCAATTGAACTTGAAACTAAACCCGATGTTACGCAACTCGTCGAATTTCAGCTCATGAAAAAGGAAGAACAGTTGCTCGAATTCCAGAAGAAATCGAAGATCGCGGCTTTTTATCCGACGCTTGCCTTGGCTGCGAATTACAACTATCAAGGTCTCGGAAACCAATTCCCTTGGGGCGGAAAACCCGCTGACGGCGTGTATTGGTCCGATTATTCTTCGATCGGGATGAACTTGAAGATTCCGATTTTCACAGGTTTCGGAAACCGCGCGAAAGTCAGCAAGGCCGATGTCGAACTTAGAAAACAACAGGTCGATATCGAAGATACGAAACTGCGGTTGTCGAAAGATTACGAAGACGCCGTGGCAAACATCCGCAGCAACTTGTCGACTCTTGAAAACCAACGCGCGAACTCGACTTTGGCACAATCGGTACTCAACGACACGCGCAACAATTACTTCAATGGATTGGCGACATTGACCGATCTGCTCGAAGCCGAGAACGAATTGACGACGGCCGCGAATAACTACAACTCGGCGTTGCTCGAATACAAAAAAGCCGAAATCAAACTCTACAAATCAAAAGGAGAACTCAAAAACCTAACAAACTAAGCCATGAAAAAATCAATAATCTATATCATCGTCACCGTCGCGGTTATCGCCTTGATCGCTTTTGTCCTGACGAAAAACAAGGCGAAAAACGAAGAGGAACAAGCCATCGTTTCCAAGAAAAACGCAACAATCGCCGTCCGTGTCGACACGGTCGCGACAAAAGCGATCTCGACCGATTTCGTGTCGAACGGAAATTTCATGCCGTCACAGGAATTGAAATTCTCGGCTGAGAACGCAGGCCGTGTCACGAAGGTTTTGGTCGATGAAGGTTCGTCGGTGAGAATCGGGCAAACACTTGCGATCATCAAGGGCGACAAACTTTCGGTCGATGTGCAAAGCGCGCGTGCCGAATACCAAAACGCGGTTACTGACGCCCAACGTTACGAAAGTGCGTTTAAAACGGGCGGTGTCACGAAACAACAGGTCGACAAATCGAAAGTGGATCTGGCAACCGCGAAAGCGAAATTGGACCAATCGAATATTTCTTTGGGCGATGCGACGATCAAGTCGACGATCAACGGAATCGTCAATAAAAGAATGATCGAACCGGGATCAGTCGTTTCTCCGGGAACCGAACTTTTCGAACTCGTGAACGTATCGAAACTGAAACTGACCGTGACCGTCGACGAAGGCCAAATCCCGTCGTTGCAACTCGGAAATCCCGTGAAAGTCAAGGCGAGCGTTTATCCTGACAAGGAATTCCAGGGCAAGATCACGTTCATCGCGCCGAAAGCCGACGAATCGTTGAATTTCCCTGTAGAAATCGAAATCGCGAACAACCCGAACAACGAACTCAAAGCCGGAATGTATGGAACGGCCGAATTCGGAAAAGCGAAAGGAGCTGACCGACCGATCCGCGTCATCGCGAGAACGGCGTTTGTCGGAGGCGTGAATTCAGGACAGGTTTTCGTCGTGAAAGACGGAACGGCGACTTTGAAGAAAATCACTCCGGGACGAATCCTCGGAACGAACGTAGAAGTGCTCAATGGTTTGACCGACGGCGAAATCGTCGTGACATCGGGCCAGATCAACTTGACAAACGGCGCCAAAGTTTCGATCATCAACTAGCCCTAAACCAACAAATATGAAAATAGCAGAAATATCAATCAAACGGCCGACGCTTGTCATCGTGCTGTTTATCATACTCACGCTCGGCGGGCTTTTCAGCTTCTCGAACCTGAGCTACGAATTGATCCCGAAGTTCGAGATCAACGTCGTGACGATCGCGACCGTTTATCCCGGCGCTTCTCCGAGCGAGGTCGAAAATACCGTGACGCGGAAAATTGAGGACGCGGTTTCGTCACTCGAGTTGGTCAAGAAAGTCGAATCAAAATCCTACGAAGGATTGTCGCTCGTCATGGTCACGCTTGAAGCCGAAGCCGACGCCGATTATTCGTTGAACGACGCCCAGCGCAAGATCAACGCGATCGAAAAGGATTTGCCTGAAGATGTCGATCCGCCGTCGCTCACGAAATTCTCGATTTCCGATTTGCCTGTCATGACTTTGGGCGCGACCGCGAAAATGGACGAGGTCGAATTCTACGACTTGCTCGACAAGAAAATCGAACCGCTCTTGGCGCGTGTGAACGGTGTGGCGCAAATCACATTGGTCGGCGGACAGGAACGTGAAATCCAGGTTTCGCTCGATCAGGAAAAATTAAAAGGTTACGGTTTGTCGATCCCGAATGTACAACAGGCGATCCTGACCTCAAATCTTGACTTTCCGACGGGAAACATCCAAACGCGTGAAAATAAAATGCTCGTGCGTTTGTCAGGAAAATACCGCAACGTCGAAGAAATGCGCAACCTTGTCGTGTCTAACAAAGATGGCGTTCAGGTTCGTTTGGGCGACATCGCCGACGTACAGGATTCACAAAAACAGATCGAGAAAATTTCTCGTGTGAACCAAAATAACGCGATCGCGTTGCAGATCATCAAACAAACCGACGCCAACGCGGTAACGGTAAGTGAGGAAGTTCGCGCCGTGATCTCGAAAATCGAAAAAGATTACGCCAAGCAAGGTTTGAAACTTGAAGTTGCGAACGATACGTCGGAATTTACGCTTGTCGCAGCCGACGGTGTAATCCACGATTTGTTCCTCGCGGTTATTCTCGTGGCCTTCGTGATGTTGTTCTTCCTGCACTCGATCCGAAACGCATTTATCGTAATGGTGTCGATTCCGGCGTCGTTGATCGCGACGTTCATCGGGATTTATTTGATGGGTTACACGCTCAACTTGATGAGTTTGCTAGGACTTTCGCTCGTCGTCGGTATTCTCGTCGATGATGCGATCGTTGTTCTCGAGAACATTTACCGACACATGGAAATGGGTAAAAACCGAGCGCGCGCCGCTTATGAAGGAACGAAAGAAATCGGATTTACGGTAACGGCGATCACGCTCGTCATCATCGTCGTGTTCTTGCCGATCGCGATGAGTACCGGTTTCGTGGCGAACATCATCACGCAGTTTTGCGTCACGGTCGTAATCGCGACGTCGCTTTCATTATTGTCATCGTTCACGTTGATTCCGTGGCTTTCGTCTCGTTTCGGAAAATTGGAACACTTGACCGGAAAAAACATTTTCGAACGCGTGATCCTTGGTTTCGAACGCGGATTGGACCGATTCACCGATTGGGTTTCGGGCATCTTGAAATGGTCGTTGAAGCGCCGAAGAAACAAAGTGATCTCGTTGGTGACGATCATCGTCTTGTTCGTTTCTTCGATCATGTTGGTCTTCGGAGGATTCATCGGTGGGGATTTCTTCCCGAAAATGGACCGCGGACAATTCATCGTCCAATTGGAATTGCCCAAAGACGCATCGGTCGAGCAGAGTAACTTCATGACGCAAAAAGCCGAGGAATACTTGAGCAAGCAGAAAGAAGTGACGAATTTGATTACGACCGTCGGACAAATTTCGGGCGGATTCTCAGGCTCGCAAACAACACCGTACAAATCGGAAATCACCGTTACGCTCGTGGATCGTGCCGACAGGACCGACAACACGTTCATCTACGCCGCGAAAACCAAACGCGAATTGCAAAAAGTGCTCATCGGAACGCAAGTAAAAACCGTTCCCGTAAGTATCATGGGTGGAGCCGACGAAGCGCCGCTCATGCTCACGATCACCGGAAACGACAACGAAAGCGCGATGAAATTCGCCGAAGCTGCCGCTGCCGAACTCGCGAAAATTTCAGGTGCGACCGAAATCAAACTGACGTCTGAAAACGGAAGTCCCGAAGTAAACGTCCAGGTCGATCGCGATAAAATGGCGGCGCTCGGATTGTCGTTGCAAACCGTCGGACTCACGATGCAGACCGCGTTCAACGGAAACACCGACGGGAAATTCCGCGCCGGACAATATGAATACGACATCAACATCCGTTTCAACGAATTCGACCGCACGAACATCAACAACGTGCGCGATCTTGTCTTCGTAAACGACCAGAACCAACAGATCAAATTGTCGCAATTCGCTACGATCACTGAAGGTTCGGGCCCGAGTTTGCTCGAGCGTCGCGACAAGAGTGCCTCGGTTTCGGTACAGGCGCAAACCGTGGGTAAATCGGTTCAGGCCGTCGCTACCGAGTGGGAAAACGTATTCTCGAAAATGCCGCGCCCAGCCGGAGTCGATTATGTTTGGGGCGGAGATATCGAAAACAGCCAGGAAGGTTTCGGAACGCTCGGAATCTCGTTGCTCGCGGCGATCTTGCTCGTGTATCTGGTAATGGTTGCGCTATATAACAGTTTCGTGTATCCGTTCGTGGTGTTGTTCTCGGTGCCGCTTTCGTTCATCGGGGCGTTGTATGCGCTGGCTTTGACAAATAATACGCTCAATATCTTTACGATCCTTGGTGTGATCATGCTCATCGGGCTCGTGTGTAAGAACGCGATTCTTTTGGTCGACTTTACGAATCACAGGAAAGAAGCCGGAGAATCGACGTACAACGCGTTGATCCAGGCGAACCACGCGCGTCTCCGTCCGATTTTGATGACGACGATCGCGATGGTGTTCGGTATGGTGCCGATCGCGATGGCGTCGGGCGGTGCGGCCGAGATGAACAACGGTTTGGCTTGGGTAATCATCGGTGGTTTGATATCGTCGTTGTTCCTGACGCTGATCATCGTTCCTGTCGTGTATTCGATTTTCGACGGTATTTTGGCGCGCGTGAACAAAGGCAAGCAAGCTCCGAATTACGACGAGTTGATCGTCGAGGATTATACGCCGAATGAAGTAAGCGAAGACGGATTTACGACGAAACATCAGCTTTAAGCGATAAAAACGTTTTATTAAAACCTGCTCATTTGGGCAGGTTTTTTTATGGTTTTAAGATTAGAATTTCAGTTTCTCCTTTTTTTTCCAAAATATTTATCGATTTCCAAATGAAATGCTCGAATTAACTCTTATTTAGAATAAATAAAAATAATTTTGGTGTATCCGATTTCGGGTTCTATTTTTGCTCCCGTAAAATCCAACCTAATGAAATCAAGTACCATCAAACATTTACTTTTTTCTTTATGTGCTGTTTTGTTTGCCTCGACTGGCTTCGCGCAGACGGCAACGGTCAAAGGAAAAATCACTTTATCTACAAATGAGAACGCCGACAACGCTTCGGTCGTTCTAAAAAACACCCAAATCGGGACCGTTACGAATGAGAGCGGCGAATACGAAATCAAAAACTTGAAGCCTGGCACGTATGTTTTGCGCGTGACTTTGGTCGGACATTCAAGCAAGGAAAAAGTCCTTACGCTTAAAGCCGGAGACGAAATCGTTGAGAATTTCACGCTTACCTCGGGCGCCGAAGAACTCGATGAAATCGTCGTACAAGGAAACAAAGTCAATCACTTCGCGCGTAAAGAGAGCGCCGTCGTTGGGAAAATGGCTTTGAAGAACATCGAAAATCCTCAGGTTTACAACACCATTTCAGGAGAATTATTGAAAGAACAAGTCGTGACTTCATTCGACGACGCGCTTAAAAACGCTCCCGGACTTTCACAACTTTGGGTTTCCACGGGACGCGGTGGCGACGGATCCGGTTATTATTCGCTTCGCGGGTTTGCAGTGCAACCGACCATGATCAACGGTTTGCCGGGCTTGAGCAACAGCGGTCTCGATCCTCAGAACATCGAGCGCATCGAGGTCATCAAAGGCCCGTCGGGAACACTCTTCGGCAGCAGCCTGATCTCGTACGGCGGACTCATCAACATCAATACGAAACGCCCTTACAATACGTTCGGTGGCGAACTTTCGTACATCGCGGGAAGCTACGGTTTGAACCGCATCACGGCCGACATCAACACGCCTTTGGATCTCGACCACAAATTGAATTTCCGTTTGAATGCCGCTTATCACAAGGAAGACAGTTTCCAGGACAGCGGTTTCCGCAAATCACTTTTCGTCGCGCCATCGCTTTCGTATGAGGCGAGCGACCGATTGACATTCTTGGTCAACGCCGAGATTATGAACAACGAAAACACGAACGCGACCATGTTGTTCTTTGACCGCGGCGCGCCACTTCGCGTGGTCGACATGAACCAATTCGGTTACGACAACAAGCGTTCTTACACGAGCAACCAACTTACGATCGAGACGCCATCGTACACGTTGCAAGGCCAGATGTTATACAAAATCAACAAAAACTGGACGTCTCAAACCGTTTTGTCACGCGGTGCGCAAAAGTCTCAAGGATATTATTCGTACTTGTATGAAGGTTCGCAATTCCTGCCGATTACGGAAGGCGTGACGTTTGCGAGATATATGAACTACCAGGACGTAACGGGCCAGACTACCGATATCCAACAGAACTTCAACGGGGATTTCAACATCGGAAAGATGAGAAACCGTATTGTTGTCGGGCTTGATTACTTTAACCGAACCAATACAGACAACAGTTCAGGCTATGTCGGGAACGGATATGTTTATGTAGGTAACTCGCTTGACCAGTTCAACGCGGTCCTCGGCATCACTGATCCGACGCAATTCATCGACGACAGCGGAAACCTTACGATCGCCGGAACCGACGCGTTGCTCGAAAGCGCGCCAATCAACAATAACAAGACAAAACAAGAAGTGTACAGCGCCTATGCGTCGGACGTCTTGAACATCACGCCTGCGCTTTCGGCCATGGCAAGTATCCGCGTGGACCGTTTCTTCAATTGGGCCGACGCGAACCAAGACAACCCGACGGCTCAGACGGCTTTCTCTCCGAAATTCGGTTTGGTGTACCAGCCAATCGTCGACAAGCTTTCAGTTTTCGGAAACTACATGGACGGATTTACGAATACGAGCCCGACGTCGGACATCGTAAGCGGATCGCCGGTTCCGAGAACATTCGGTCCTGAACATGCGAAACAATTGGAATTCGGCACGAAAATGAATCTTTTCGGAGATAAACTTTCGGCTACGTTCAGCTATTTCAACATCGAGGTCGAAGATGCGGTGTACACCGTTTTCCTTCCAGATGCAGATCCGACAGACGGTATTCCCGGTGACCAGGTTTCACGTCAGGACGGAGCGCAAAAGAACCGCGGTTTCGAAGCCGACATCACGGCAAACCCAATCACCGGATTGAACATCGTGTTCGGTTACAGCTATATCGACGCACGTTTGAGACAAGGCGATCCGGAATTTGTGGGTCATCGCCCGGAAAGCGCAGGACCGCGTAATTTGGCGAACCTTTGGGCGAGCTACAAGATTTCATCGGGCGCGTTGAACGGTTTCGGGCTTGGATTCGGTGGAAACTACGCCGACAAGAACCGCATCATGAACCGCGCAACGACAGGAACGTTCACGCTTCCGTCGTACACCGTTTTGAACTCGTCACTATTTTACACGAAAGAGCATTTCACGATCACGCTTAAAGTCGATAATTTGACGAACAAAGAAACATTCGACGGTTGGTCAACGGTGCACCCGCGCAACATGCGAAGCGTCCTTGGCGGATTGACGTACAAGTTCTAATTTGAGTAACAAACACAGCAATTATGCCCTGATCACGCGATCGGGGCTTTTGCACTAAAAGACCAGCCTATGATAACCGCTGCCGCCTTTCTTGCGTTTTCGGGATTTTTCGCGGGTTACAACAGTTCTGCAAAAGCAGTGCACGTTGGCCACTCGCGTATCGAAAATGCGTTGCGCGATAATACTTCCGAAGCTAAAAAAGTAGCCGTCGGATTGCTTTTATTATCGCTTACCTTATCAATCTTGTACAGCGGGATCGCAGCCGGAACATTCCTTTTCTTTGTATTCTTGATGGTTTCGGGAAGTTTGATCGTGTTGTTGTCGCCGTTGAAAATCGTGACGTTGCGATCGGCATTGGTGGTTTTTGTGTTGTCGGGAATTGTCGAAATCTTATTCCTTCTTTGACATGCCGGCGAACAAAAAATATTTGACACCGGCGTTCTGGCCGCGATTCGCGAAGATTTCGGCTGCGATTCTAGGAAGCTATCTAGTTTCGATGACGTTTCATTTGATGCTCGCAAGTTGGTTCAGCCGACCCGAAGTCATCATCACGACGGCGTTTACGGGTTTCCTACTTTGGGTAACGCTCATGATCGTGACGTTTTTGGCGAAAAGCGGATTGAAAATGTGGGGACTTTATTTGGTGGTTTCGGCGGTGTTTTGGGGCATTGGGTATCTTGGGCAAGTTTGAATCGGAAAGTTTATTCGTTGATGTATTGATGCGTTGATTTGAATACTTGCCTCCCGATTGGACCTTAAATTTGAACGCGAGAGATTGACTCGAATCAACGCATCAACAAACAACGCATCAACAGAAAACTATGGAAAACAGAAAATACAACATTCTCTTTCACCTTCACACCGTAAGCGGCATCGTGATCAGCGTCGTGCTGTTCGTGATTTTCTTCGCGGGTTCGTTTGCGTTTTTTCGCGACGACATCAACAGTTGGCAGCACAACCAATCGAGCGCCAACAACGAATATCTTGACATCGACATCGATAAAGCACTCATAAAACTTGACAGCGGATACATTTTGCAGGGTCGGACGTTCCAATTGAGCAGGCCGTTCCGCGAGCAGGAATTCATTGCGCATCTCGATCCCACAAAGGATTCGCTGGCCGACAAAAAAGCGAGGATACACGAGTATTTCTACGTAAATCCGACGACGTACAAAATGAAGACCTACGACCAGGCTTACGGTCTAGGCGAATTTTTGTACCGATTGCACTTTTTGGCGCAAATCCCGTATCCGTACGGTTATTATTTGGCGGGATTCACGGCCTTGTTCTTCCTCTTTGCGATCATCACGGGCGTTTTGGTCCATTGGAAAAAGATCATTTCTAACTTCTATGTGTTCCGACCGAAGGAAAAACTCAAGACGATGTGGACCGATGCGCACACGGCTCTGGGCATGATCGGGATGCCATTCCAATTCGTGTACGCGGTTACGGGGGCATTTTTCCTGATCAATATTTTCCTCGTCGCTCCTACCGTGATGACGCTTTACAAAGGCGACGACGCGAAACTCTACCGGGAATTGGGTTACACGAATATTGAATATGAGTTTGCGAACAAGCGCGCTCCGATCGCGATCAATTTCAACGAAATCGCTGCGACCGCCAAAAAGCAATTCAAGGATTTCAACATCACGATGATCGAAATCCAGAATTACGGCGACGCGAACATGCACGTGATCGCCGAGGGCGCGATCCCACGGGCGACGAAATTCACGGGAATCGGCAAAGTGATTTTCGACGCGAAGGGAAACATCGTCAAAAAGAAAGATCCGTATCAAACCAATTCGTATCTCGAGGGCACAAAAGACGTGTTGTACCGAATCCATTATGGCGATTATGCCGGTTATACGCTCAAGATCGTGAGTTTCGTGATGGGATTGCTCACGTGTTTCGTGATTCTGTCGGGCGTGATGTTATGGCTTACGGCCCGGAACAAGAAAAATACCGACGCGAAGAAAAAGCGTTTCAACAACCGCGTCGTGCGTATATATCTCGCCATTTCGATGAGCATGTATCCTGTTACGGCGGCAGCTTTCATGGCGGTGAAAATCTATCCTGAAGCTGAGATGAACTTTTTGTATGCGTTTTATTTCACAGCATGGTTGTTGCTCACGATTCTGTTGCTGCTCAAAAAAGACTACGGATTTACGACTCGTTTTTGTTTGGCCGCGGGGAGTGTTTTGGGATTTTCGATTCCGATCACGAACGGGATTTTGACCGGTAATTGGTTTTGGATGGCGCTTGACGCAGGATTGTTCCAGGTCGCGTTCATCGATATATTCTGGAACGTCTTGGCTATCGCGACTTTGTTTGCGTTTTTAAAATCGAGAACGGCGAAAGTTTAGATGTCTGGATAAACCTCAAAGGTTTGGCAAGAAAACCAATTTCGTCAAAATTCAAGTATATCTTTCCTACCAAAAAGCATAAAAAAAGGCTGTCAAAAAATTGACAGCCTTTTCTATTACTTGAAATGAACTTATTTTTTCGCGATCGCGTCTTGCTTCCAGTTTTGGACCGATGCGATTCGGCTATTCGAATAATCTACTTCGCTCAAAACGGCGTCGTTCCAAAAGAACCATTTGCCTGTCTTCTCACCTGAAGCGTATTCCCCGATTGATTTTTTGTTTCCGTTCATATCGAAAGCGATCCATTTACCGTCGGCTTTGCCATCCTTGAAGAAACCTTCCTGGGCAATTTGTCCGTTATCGTAATAATATGTAGCTTTCACTAAATCGCCAACAGCTTCCAGTTTTGGTTGTGTTTCCTGGGCCGAAACAAGGGCCGAAACCAACATCGCCGCAGATATAAAATACTTTTTCATTATAGTAGGTTTTTCGGTTAATAACAAAACAAATATATAGAAGTACTTTACACAAACCAAACTTTCGCTTAACAATTTGGTAACATTAGAAAAAACTTAACATTGGAAAATAAGAAACCCTGCAATGACGCAGGGTTTCAAGTTATTGGATATTTTTTATCCTTATTTTTTATTTGAGTAACTGATCCAGTTGCGCGGTCAATTGTGGATCCGACGGACGGAACGCATCGGCATCGACGACTTTCCCGTCAGGCCCGATAAGAATGAAACGCGGGATCGAATTGATTCCGAACGCTTGTACCCATTCTGATCTCCAATCGGCGTCTGCGTACAATTGAACGCCTCCGAGTTTTTTCTCGACGACAAATTTCTTCCACTTTTCGTAATCTTTCTTTTCGTCGATTGAGATACTCACGAATTCGATTTTCTTGCCGTGGTATTTTTCCTCGACTTTTTGAAGGAATGGAATTTCCTGACGGCAAGGCCCGCACCAAGTCGCCCAAGTATCGATGTACACATATTTACCTTTATATAGGTCAGACAATTTTGTCTTTCCGCCTTTGTGGTTTTCGTACTCGAACAGTGGCGATTGGCTGCCTTCAAGTTTCGCCTGGGCGGCCTTGGCTGCAAACATTTGCTCCATTTGTGCCTCGCCCTGCTTCATGCCCATCAATAGTTGGGTTTTGAACGTTTCGCTGATTTCTTTGTCGGCGAGTTTGGCATTGATTCCTTCAGAAAATTTCGCGTAAGCAGCTTTCACGGCTGCAAGATCGCCTTTCTCCATAACTGGCTCAAGTTGTTCCTGACCCAATGAGAAAGCGGCCATTACGTTGCTTTCGGCTGAACCTTTTCCTGAATACACCAAGGTTTCGTCGAACATTTTGGCGTCGAGTTTGAGGTTGATGTCAGATCCTGGTTTCAGGTACATCGTTGTGGTTTCGGCACCGTCGTTGAGTTGATAGAAACCTTCAGTAACTTCAAAAGTATCCGAAAAAACTCCGTTTTTAATTGGAATCGCTTTTTTGAATGTGCGGCTTGCGATTTTGATCGTGTCCGAATTTCTATTCTCAATCTTGGCGGTGAATTTTACCTTGTTATCCTGCGCGAACACTCCCGCGGCGGCAAAAAGCATCGCAACTACTATTTTCTTCATGTTGTTGATTTTTGATTCCCGTAAAAATAAAGGTTTTTTTGGTGCAAAGCGCAAAGTACAGTGTGCAAAGTTCTCTCTTAGCAAAATATTGTTTTCACGTCTGATTTCACCATCGTTTGGCCTTTGTACTTTGCACTTTGCACTTTCCACAAATCAGTAAAAGCGATGTCAACACATCCAATCAAACTTCCAGTTCTACGTGAACTACAAATAGCCCCGATACAAGCGGATAGCCTTTTGCAGAAATCGCGTCGGTTTTTCACGGTTGCGGCAACGACCGAAGGAAGTTCGCCGCAACCGTAGAAAAACAAGCGATTTCAAGAAAGCTATAAGCGGTTAGCGGGAATGAGCTCCTGAAAATCAACATCAAAACTTTAGCAAAATGTACATTTTTTCTGCACTCAAGATATTTCGGGATTTCGTAGGGACGACATCGCCCTTTCCCCGTAATCGCAAAGTTCGGGCATTCCCAATTGCGCGCCATGCATAAAAAATATACCATTTGCTAAACTTGCATCAATACGAAAGTCGATTGTCATAACGCGAAATACAGCTGATAAATCCTGCTCGATTGTCCTTTTGACTTTCGACTTTCGACTTTTGACTATTTTATGTTTATTTTTGCACCAAATTTCAACAAAATGTACAGAAGCCATACCTGCGGGGAACTCAATTCGTCTCATATCAATTCTCAAGTTACGCTTGCCGGCTGGGTGCAGAAGTCACGCGACAAAGGTTTCATGTCGTGGGTCGATTTGCGCGATAGATACGGGATCACGCAATTGATTTTCGATTCGGAGCGCACCGACAAGGACGTGTTCGAAAAGGCGCGCACGTTGGGCCGTGAGTTCGTCATACAGGTCATCGGAACCGTGATCGAGCGCGAGTCGAAAAACCCGAACATGGCCACGGGCGACATCGAAATATTAGTGAGCGAACTCAACATTTTGAATCCTGCGCTTTTGCCGCCGTTCACGATCGAGGACGAAACCGATGGTGGCGAGGAACTGCGCATGAAATACCGTTATCTCGACATCCGACGCAATCCCGTCAAGAACAGTTTGTTGTTCCGACATAAGGTTTCGATGGAAGTCCGAAAATATTTGTCGGATCAAGGATTTTGCGAGGTCGAAACGCCTTACCTGATCAAGTCAACGCCTGAAGGTGCGCGCGATTTCGTCGTGCCTTCGCGCATGAATCCGGGACAGTTTTACGCGTTGCCGCAATCGCCACAAACGTTCAAGCAACTTTTGATGGTGGGCGGAATGGACAAATATTTCCAGATCGTAAAATGTTTCCGCGACGAGGATTTGCGCGCTGACCGTCAGCCCGAATTCACGCAGATCGACTGCGAAATGGCATTTGTCGAGCAAGAAGATATCTTGAATATGTTCGAAAGTTTGACGCGTCATTTATTGAAGGAAATCAAAGGCATCGACGTCGACAAATTTCCGCGCATGACGTACGATCACGCGATGAAGACATACGGAAACGACAAACCGGATATTCGTTTCGGGATGGAATTCGGGGAACTGAATTCGGTTGCGCAACATAAGGAATTCGGCGTTTTCAATTCAGCTGAATTGGTGGTTGGAATCGCGGCCCCGAAATGCGGCGAATTCACACGCAAGGAAATCGACGGCTTGATCGACTGGGTAAAACGCCCGCAGATCGGCGCATCGGGAATGGTGTACGTGAAATGCAACGAAGACGGAACTTACAAATCGTCGGTCGATAAATTCTACGATCAGGACGATTTGAAAAAATGGGCCGACGTTACGGACGCGAAAGCCGGCGACATGATTTTCGTGTTATCTGGTCCCGCCGATAAAACAAGAAGCCAACTTTCGGCCTTGCGTATGGAACTCGCAACGCGTCTCGGACTTAGAAAACCCGAGGAATTCGCACCGCTTTGGGTCGTTGATTTTCCACTTTTGGAACTCGACGAGGAAAGCGGCCGCTACCATGCGATGCACCATCCGTTCACGTCTCCGAAACCTGAGGACATGGCGCTTTTGGAAACGGCTCCCGGAAAAGTGCGCGCGAACGCTTACGATATGGTGTTGAACGGGAACGAGATTGGCGGCGGTTCGATCCGAATCCACGACAAGGCGACACAACAATTGATGTTCAAATATTTAGGCTTCAGCGATGAGGAAGCGCGCAACCAGTTCGGGTTCTTGATGGACGCGTTCCAGTTCGGGGCGCCGCCTCACGGTGGTTTGGCTTTCGGTCTGGACCGATTGACCGCGATTTTGGGTGGGCAGGAAACCATCCGCGATTTCATTGCGTTCCCGAAAAACAATTCGGGCCGTGATGTGATGATAGACGCGCCGTCGGCCATCAACGATTTACAACTGAACGAATTGCAAATTAAACTCGACGTAAAATAGAGAATTCTCATTGAATTCGTCAATTTTTCTTAAAATTGGCATTTATTGTATTTTTTTTAACGCAGTTAACCAACGTATCGCATTAAAGTTTAAATTTGTTACAATCTAACTTTTTATCCGATTTACAATGCGTACAGGTACAATTAAATTCTACATTGAGTCCAAGGGATATGGATTCATCACCGATGATGAAACTGGAAAAGACATCTTCGTACATGCGACAGGCGTAAAAGCCGAAAACCTCAAGGAAGGCGACCAAGTCAACTACGAGGAAGAAGAAGGCCGAAAAGGCAAGGTTGCAGCACAGGTAACATTGTTAAAATAATTGCTTCTATATAGCTAGTTTTTACAAAAGGCCAAGCGTCTCCGTCAGGGGGCGCTTTTTTCATACGTAACAATCTTATTTATAATCAATAAAAATTAGCGTTGCTAACCATTACCACAGCCGTCGCGGGTTGTTTTTTTATGGGGATGCCGTTATCTTTGCAGTTATTCAAAAGCCTATTTCTCTATGGAAACCAATCAAGCCGATTATCTTCCGATTCTAATACAACTTGGCCTTGCCGTAGGTTTTGTGGTCATGACGATCATCGGGTCGTCTTTTTTGGGCCCGAGCCGCAAGTCGATGAACAAGGACAAGAACTTCGAATGTGGTATCGAATCCATTGGTAACGCGCGCATTCCGTTCTCGGTAAAATATTTTCTCGTGGCGATTTTGTTCGTGTTGTTCGACGTCGAGGTGATCTTCATGTATCCATGGGCGACGAATTTCAAGGAAATGGGATTGGAAGGCCTTGCGAAGATGTCGATTTTCATGTTCCTGCTTATCGTCGGGTTCGTGTATGTGATCCGCAAGAAAGGGCTTGAATGGGAATAACTAATTATTTTGAATGTTGAATTTTGTGTGTTGAATGCTGCCGATGATGATGAAAATTACGATAAACAACAACTCTAACGAGAACTCAAATTTAAAATTCAAAATTTAGAACTCAAAATAACGTTATGGACGATTCTTCAAAAAAAATATACACCGCCGACGCTCCTGAAGGTTATTCAGGAGAAGGCTTTTTCGCCACGAAACTCGACTCTGTAGTCGGGATGGCGCGTGCGAATTCACTTTGGCCTTTACCGTTCGCGACTTCATGTTGCGGAATCGAATTCATGGCCACGATGGCGTCGCACTATGATGTGGCGCGTTTTGGATCGGAGCGTATGAGTTTCTCTCCGCGCCAGGCCGACATGCTTCTCGTAATGGGAACCATCGCCAAGAAAATGGCGCCGATCTTACGCCAGGTTTACGAACAAATGGCCGAGCCGAGATGGGTTATATCAGTCGGGGCTTGTGCGTGTTCAGGTGGAATTTTCGACACGTATTCGGTACTTCAGGGAATCGACAAAGTAATTCCGGTCGACGTTTACGTTCCGGGTTGCCCGCCGCGTCCTGAGCAAATCCTCGACGGAATTTTGCGTTTGCAGGATTTGGTCAGAACTGAATCGGTGCGTCGCAGAAGTTCGCCCGAATATCAGGAACTTCTGTCTTCTTATAACATTTCGTAACCCGATGGCTCTAGAACACAATGTAATCATACAATCACTTTCAGACCGTTTCGGCGGTTCGGTCAGCGATTTCATCAACATTCACGACATACTGACGTTTGAGGTCGATTCGGAATCCATTCTCGACGTCATGAAATATTTGAAGGAAGATGCCACGCTTCGCTTCAATTTCCTCACCGACGTTTGCGGCATGCATTTTCCCGATGCCGACAACAGCCGACAATTTTCGGTCGTGTACCACATGCACAACTGGATCGACAACGTGAGAATCCGCATCAAGTGTTACATCAAAGGCGATGCGCCTGAGATTGACAGCGTGACGCCATTGTTCCTCGGGGCAAACTGGCAGGAGCGCGAAACCTATGATTTTTACGGCATCATCTTTAAAGGACATCCACAGCTCAAGCGCATTTTGAACATGGACGAGATGGTTTCATTCCCGATGCGCAAGGAATTCCCGATGGAAGACGGCGGACGTACCGACAAGGACGACCGTTTCTTCGGACGACAAACCGACAATTACAAGAACTGATGTCAGACCTCTTATTACCACCGGAACAACGCTTCGCCGACGTCATCAAACACAACCAGAATGAAGACGGAAGCGAGCTATCGATACTGAACCTCGGGCCGACACACCCGGCGACCCACGGGATTTTCCAGAACATCCTTTTGATGGACGGGGAACGAATCCTCGACGGGGAAGCCACGGTCGGATACATTCACCGCGCGTTCGAGAAGATCGCCGAGAACCGTCCGTTTTACCAGATCACACCGCTTACTGACCGTATGAACTATTGTTCGTCTCCGATCAACAATTTCGGTTGGTGGATGACGGTTGAAAAAGCACTCAACATCGAAATCCCGAAACGCGTGCAATACATGCGCGTGATCGTGATGGAACTCGCGCGTATCGCCGACCACATCATCTGTAACTCGGTTTTGGGTGTCGACACCGGCGCATTGACCGGTTTCCTTTACGTATTCCAATACCGGGAAAAAATATACGAAATCTACGAAGAAATCTGTGGCGCGCGCCTGACGACGAACATGGGAAGAATCGGAGGTTTCGAACGCGATTGGACGCCGCTCGTGTTCGAGAAGATCGAAGCGCTTTTGAAAGAATTCCCGCCGATCTGGCAAGAGTTCGAAAACCTTTTGGTGCGCAACCGAATTTTCATGGACCGTACGATCGACGTCGGACCGATTTCGGCCGAAAAAGCAATGTCATACGGATTCACGGGACCGAACCTTCGCGCCGCGGGAATCGACTACGACGTTCGCGTCATGTCGCCGTATTGCTCGTACGAAGATTTCGAATTCGACGTTCCTGTCGGGAAATCGGGCGATACGTACGACCGTTTTTGTGTGCGAAACGCCGAGGTTTGGGAATCGCTCAAAATCATCCGTCAGGCGCTAGACAAAATGCCTGAAGGTCCATACCACGCCGACGTTCCCGATTATTACCTTCCGCCAAAAGAAGACGTGTACCACAATATGGAATCGCTGATTTATCATTTCAAGATCATCATGGGCGAAGTGCCGGTTCCGGTTACCGAAGTGTATTTCGCGGTCGAAGGCGGAAACGGGGAACTCGGATTTTATTTGACGACCGACGGAAGCCGCACACCATACCGTTTGCACTTCCGCCGTCCGTGTTTTATTTATTACCAGGCGTTCAACGACATGGTTCGCGGGCAAATGCTCAGTGACGCGATCGCGACGCTTTCGAGTTTGAATGTGATTGCGGGCGAGCTCGACGCGTAAAAATTATGAATTATAAATTATGAATTATGAATTGAGAATCGTGAATATGAAATCGTATCGTTCCGCTTAGCGGATCGAAGAATTCATAATTCATAATTTATAATTCATAATTAAAGGAGAAAAAGATGGATCGTTCGATTAGAATACATCAAGACATAAACATTACCGACGCCTTACTGGCGCGCATCAACGAGTTGTTCAGCCATTACCCTGACGACAAGCGCAAATCGGCATTGCTTCCCATCCTGCACGAAGTCCAGGACGCGCACGACAACTGGCTCAGCATCGAATTGATGGACAAGGTCGCCGAAATCATCGGGATCCAGCCTATCGAAGTGTACGAAGTCGCAAGTTTCTATTCGATGTATAATCTGAAACCAATCGGGAAATACATGTTCGAATTCTGCCAGACTTCACCTTGCTGTTTGAACGGCGTAGAGAATTTGATGGATTACACCTGTTCAAAACTCAATGTCGAAAATGGCCAGACAACGGCTGACGGCATGTTCACCGTGAAAGGTGTAGAATGTCTCGGTGCCTGTGGTTATGCACCGATGATGCAGCTCGGGGATTTCTATCACGAAAATCTCACCGAAGCAAAAGTGGACCAACTTATCGAAGATTGCCGCGCAGGCAAAATCAACATGACAAACCATGGCACAGAAGATATTACTAGATAAGATCAACGTTCCGGGAATCAAATCCTATGAAGTGTATCGCCAGAACGGCGGTTACGCGTCAGTGGAAAAAGCCCTCAAAATGACACCCGACGAAGTCGTCGAGGAAGTCAAGACTTCAGGCCTTCGCGGGCGTGGAGGCGCGGGTTTCCCAGCCGGAATGAAATGGTCGTTCATCGACAAGAAATCAGGCAAGCCGCGCCATTTGGTGTGCAACGCCGACGAATCGGAACCGGGAACCTTCAAGGACCGTTTCCTCATGGAATACATTCCGCACCTCTTGATCGAAGGCATGATCACGTCATCGTATGCATTGGGCGCGAATCTTTCGTATATCTACATCCGAGGCGAATACATGTGGGTTTTCCGCATACTTGAAAAAGCGATCGCCGAAGCGAAAGCCGCGGGTTGGCTCGGAAAAAACATAAAAGGTTCAGGTTACGACTTGGAACTTTACGTGCATTGCGGCGCAGGAGCTTATATCTGCGGAGAAGAAACCGCACTTATCGAATCCCTCGAAGGCAAACGCGGAAATCCACGAATCAAACCGCCGTTTCCGGCCGTTTCAGGTTTGTGGTCGAATCCGACGGTCGTAAACAATGTCGAGACGATTGCAGCCGTGCCTTGGATCGTGAACAATTCTGGAGCCGAATACGCGAAAATCGGCATCGGAAGATCGACAGGAACCAAACTTATCTCAGCCTCTGGCCATATCAAAAACCCTGGCGTTTATGAAATCGAACTCGGATTATCGGTGTACGAATTCATGAACTCCGACGAATATCTTGGCGGAATGTCATCAGACCGACCTTTGAAAGCCTTCGTTCCCGGAGGTTCATCGGTGCCGATTTTGCCAGCCAATTTGATTTATAAAACAGCGAACGGCGAAGATCGTCTCATGAGCTATGAATCATTGTCCGACGGCGGTTTCGCTACCGGATCGATGCTCGGTTCAGGCGGATTCATCGTTTACAACGATACGTCATGCGTCGTACGCAATACTTGGAATTTCTCTCGTTTCTACCACCACGAAAGCTGCGGACAATGTTCGCCTTGCCGCGAGGGAACGGGTTGGCTCGAAAAAGTGTTGCACCGCATCGAAAACGGCCACGGACGCGAAGAAGACATCGATTTGCTTTGGAGCATCCAGGCGCGAATCGAAGGAAATACGATTTGCCCGCTTGGAGATGCGGCAGCTTGGCCGGTTGCGGCGGCGATCCGTCATTTCCGCGATGAATTCGAATATCACGTTCGTTTCCCTGAAAAGGTCAAGAATCGCGATCATTTCGTTGAAGAACCTTTTGAAAAAGTTAGGCATTTGGTTGCGAAGCAGGAAGCGTAAAGAGACAAATGACTAAAGACGAAAGACGAACGAGTCAGACGGTTTTTTGGTCAAAATAGAGTACGAAATGTTAACGAAATACGATAGTCCTTCGGCTTTAGTGTTTCGTCTTTAGTCTAAAAAAAAAGAGAACATGACATTTAACGATTTGACTGAGTCCTTCGACATTCGTCTTTCGTCATTCGTCTAAAATTAATCCGAAAGCCATGTCCTTAGTCATTTGTCTTTCGTCATTAGTCTAAAATATGAAAGTAACCATAGATGGTCAAAGCATAGACGTCGAACCAGGAACCACGATCCTGCAGGCGGCGCGCATGATCGGGGGCGAATCGGTTCCTCCGGCGATGTGCTATTACTCGAAACTCAAAGGCAGTGGCGGAAAATGCCGTTGTTGTTTGGTAGAGGTTTCAAAAGGAAGCGAGGCTGATCCGCGTCCGATGCCAAAACTCGTCGCCTCATGCGTGACCGGCGTAATGGACGGAATGGAAGTCAACAGCACCGCTTCAGAACGCGTGACCGACGCCCGAAAATCGGTAACTGAATTTCTGCTTATCAATCACCCGCTCGATTGCCCTGTTTGCGACCAGGCCGGCGAATGTGATCTGCAGAATTTGAGTTTCAAGCACGGGAAATCGGAAACGAGATTCATCGAAGAAAAAAGGACGTTCGAACCTGAGGATATCGGCCCGAACATCCAATTGCATATGAACCGTTGCATCTTGTGCTACCGTTGCGTGATGGTCGCCGATCAACTGACCGATGGACGCGTGCACGGTGTTTTGGACCGAGGCGATCATTCGAACATCTCGACGTGCATCTCGAAAGCAATCGACAACGAGTTCTCAGGAAATATGATCGACGTTTGTCCTGTTGGCGCTTTGACCGATAAGACGTTCCGATTCAAACAACGCGTCTGGTTCAACAAACCGTACAACGCGCACCGCGATTGCACGAAATGTTGCGGAAAGACGACGGTTTGGATGTTCGGAAACGAGATCCAACGCGTCACGGGAAGAAAAGATGAATATCATGAAGTTGAGGAATTCATCTGTAACGAATGTCGTTTCGACCACAAGGACGTGAAAGATTGGGTCATTGAAGGACCGCGCCGTTTCGAGAAGGATTCGGTTATCAACGCGAATAACTATACGAGAAAAATCGAGCCTGTCATCATCGAGACCGAAGAGAAAATCCTGCTCGGCCGAGACGAAGACCGACGCAAAATCTCGATGGCGTCACGACCGTTGCGCACTGAAGAACAAGAAGTATTTAAAGAAGGAAACGTATAATGGACAGCGCGATACTCATAGAAAAATCGGTGTTTATATTCACCATTTTCGCGATTACGATGTTAGCTGCGATGTACTCGACTTGGGCCGAGAGGAAAGTCGCAGCATGGCTTCAGGATCGCATCGGGCCGAACCGTGCGGGAACTTTCGGGTTGCTGCAACCGCTTGCCGACGGTTTGAAACTCTTTTCAAAAGAGGAATTTTTACCGAATACGCCAAACAAATTCCTGTTCGTTGTGGGGCCGGCCATTTCAATGAGCGTGGCTTTGATGACGAGCGCCGTGATTCCTTGGGGCGACAAACTCGAGATCATGGGAAGAACCGTGATTTTGCAGGCGACCGATATCGACGTTTCCATATTGTATGTGTTCGGAGTCTTGTCGGTTGGGGTTTACGGAATCATGATCGGCGGTTGGGCATCGAACAACAAATTCTCGCTCATGAGTGCGATGCGCGCCTCGTCACAGATGATTTCATACGAAGTCGCGATGGGATTGTCGTTGATCGCGTTGCTTATGATGAGCGGAACGTTGAGCTTGAAGGAAATTTCGATGCAACAAGCCGGAATGAACTGGAATGTTTTTTATCAGCCTTTAGGGTTCATAATTTTCCTCGTTTGCTCGTTTGCGGAAACCAACAGGACGCCATTCGATTTGGCCGAATGTGAGGCTGAGCTAATCGGAGGTTATCACACCGAATATTCATCGATGCGAATGGGATTCTATTTGTTCGCCGAATACGCGAGCATGTTCATCTCGTCTACGATTTTGTCGGTGCTTTATTTTGGCGGATATAATTATCCCGGAATGGAATGGGCCGTCGAAAACTGGGGCGTGAATCCTGCCAATATATTAGGAATTGTCGTGTTGTTCATCAAGATATGCGCGTTCATTTTCTTCTTCATGTGGGTACGATGGACAATCCCGAGATTCCGTTACGACCAATTGATGCGTTTGGGTTGGCAAGGTTTGATCCCGCTCGCGATCGCGAATATTTTCATTACGGGAATCGTGATGGTGAGAGAAGAATTGATGGCGTACCTCGGATTTTAATACGGAGGTTGCAACCCTAGCCCCGATAGCAGCGGCATCCTTTTATGCTAACCGAAATTTTCCCCTAATCCGGAAGTTCCAGCATAAAAGATACAGCGGATAGCGGGATTAGCTCCAAATAAAAATAAAAAATCGCTGCAAGCGAATAAAAAATAAAAAATGTCAGTAGAAACGATGTCCTTATCCGGACGCAAAAAAGAGGTTTCGAACAAAAAGATGACTTTTTGGGAAAGCCTGTATCTCGTGGCGATCGTGAAAGGTCTTTGGATCACGATCGGTCACTTGTTCACGCGCAAAGTCACGGTGAAATATCCTGAGGAAGTGCGCACGAGAGCGGCGGTTTGGCGCGGACAACACATGCTGAAACGCGACGAACAAGGACGCGAGAACTGCACGGCTTGCGGGCTTTGTGCGTTGTCTTGCCCGGCTGAGGCGATCACGATGACGTCGGCGGAACGCAAACCTGACGAGAAACATTTGTACCGCGAAGAGAAATACGCGTCAGTCTACGAAATCAATATGTTGCGTTGTATTTTCTGCGGATTGTGCGAAGAAGCCTGTCCGAAAGACGCGATCTACCTGACCGAATCGAAAGTTTTGGTACCTGCGAGTTACGAGCGCGAGGACTTCATCTTCGGGAAAGACAAATTGGTCATGCCGCTTGAAATGGCGATGGCGAATTCTAAAAACAAGAACTAATGTCTACAGTTTTAATCATTTTTTGCGTACTGTCGGCGATCACGTTAGCCACTGCATTCCTTACGATTTTCACGAAACAACCGATTCACAGCGCGATTTATTTGGTGTTGTGTTTCTTCTCGGTCGCGGGTCATTACTTGTTGTTCAACGCCCAGTTTTTGGCCGTCGTTCATATTATCGTGTATTCGGGCGCGATCATGATCTTGTTCCTGTTTACGGTCATGCTCATGAACTTGAACAAGGAAGACGAAGTGCACAAACCGCGCGTGACGCGACTCGGAGCCGCGATCATCTTTATCTTGACATCGTTGGTCCTGCTCGCGATCTTCATACAAACCAAACCGATCGTGGGCGACTACGACCATACTGGCGAAGATTACCAGTCGATTAAAGTCCTCGGAAAAGTTTTGCTCAACGAATATATGGTGCCGTTCGAATTCGCTTCGGTGCTTTTGTTGGTGGGAATGATCGGAGCGGTGCTATTGTCTAAACGTGAAAAAATCGAAAAGAAATAATGGGAAATGTCCTTAACCAGATCGGTATTGAAAATTATATTTTCCTGTGCGTGATTTTGTTCAGCATTGGTGTTTTCGGGGTTTTGTACCGACGCAATGCGATCATCGTTTTCATGAGCATCGAAATCATGCTCAACGCTGTCAACTTGTTGTTCGTTGCATTCTCGACCTATCATCAGGATGCGCAGGGACAGGTTTTCGTATTCTTTTCAATGGCGGTTGCCGCGGCTGAAGTTGCCGTCGGGCTTGCCATCGTGGTATCGATATTCCGAAACCTTGGTTCGATCGACCTCGATAATCTAAAAAATCTCAAAGGATAAGCGCGCATGGATACAGCTTACATTTTACTTTTATTACTGGCTCCGTTCGCGGGATTCCTTATCAACGTTTTCTTCGGGAAAAAGCTTGGGCACAACGGCGCCGGTTATTTGGCGACATTCGCGGTGTTCGTTTCTTTCCTCGTCACGCTTAAATATTTCATCGGCATCAACCAGACCGGACAAGCGGTTACCGTGAAGCTTTTCGATTGGATTCAATTGGGGAAATTCCAGGTTGACTTCGGGATCTTGCTTGACCAATTGTCGTTGCTTTGGCTCATGTTCGTGACGGGAATCGGATCGTTGATTCACCTGTATTCGATCTCGTACATGCACGATGACGAGAACCGACATAAATTCTTCGCGTACCTCAACTTGTTCATCTTCTTCATGGTCACGCTCGTTACGGGCAGCAACCTTTTGGTGATGTTCATCGGATGGGAAGGCGTTGGTCTGTGTTCGTACCTGCTCATCGGATTCTGGTACAAAAATCAGGATTACAACGACGCGGCCAAGAAGGCGTTCATCATGAACCGAATCGGGGATTTAGGCTTTCTTATCGGAATGTTCATCCTCGGGCATTTGTTCAACACACTCGATTACGCGTCTTTGAAAACCGTCGTACTCGGTGGCGGAAACAATGCCGATACCTATATGGTCGCGGGTGCGGCGCTTGCTTTGTTCATCGGAGCTTGCGGAAAGTCGGCCCAGATTCCATTGTACACTTGGTTGCCCGATGCGATGGCTGGCCCGACTCCGGTGTCGGCGTTGATTCACGCGGCGACGATGGTAACTGCGGGAATTTTCATGATCACGCGTTTGAACTTCATCTTCTCGATCGACTCGGCCGACATGCAAACCGTGAATACGATCATTGCAATCGTAGGAGCTGTGACGGCATTGATCGCCGCGACGATCGGACTCGTGCAGAACGATATCAAGAAAGTACTCGCCTATTCTACCGTTTCACAACTCGGCTTGATGTTCCTGGCTTTGGGCTTGGGCGCTTATGAAGTTGCGGTTTTCCACGTGATTACGCATGCGTTCTTCAAGGCGTGTTTGTTCCTTGGTTCGGGATCGGTGATCCACGCGATGCACGGCGAACAGGACATGCGAAATATGGGCGGACTCAAGAAATGGATGTCGGTAACGTATGTGACGTTCTTGATTTCGTCTCTCGCGATTTCAGGTATTCCGCCGTTTTCAGGTTTCTTCTCGAAAGACGAGATCCTGATGACCGCGTTCCATGCCGATAAAGGCCTTTGGGTTCTTGCGTCGCTTGCTTCGATCATGACCGCATTTTATATGTTCCGATTGTTGTACCTCACATTCTTCAAGGAATTCCGCGGTACCGACGAACAAAAACACCACCTGCATGAAAGTCCTGCGCTGATTACGTTCCCGCTAATCGTTCTCGCGATTTTGGCCACGGTCGGCGGATTGTTGAGTTTGCCTGGAAACAGCTGGCTCAACCATTACCTGGAACCGATCATTGCGCACAAAGGCGAAGGCGAACACCATTTGGACAACACCGCATATATGTTGATGGCGATCGCCGTCGTGGGCGGATTGATCGGAATTGGTCTGGCGTATGCGAAATACCTAAAGAAAGGCGAAGTTCCGCCGGCCGACGACGAAATCACAGGCTTCCAAAAAGTGCTTTACAACAAATATTACATTGATGAAATTTACGAATCGCTCATCGTCAACCCGATAAACGCGGCTTCGAAATTCTTCCGCGACACCTTGGAAACAGCGCTTTCAGGATTTGTTTTCGGGCTTGGAAAATTCACGAACGCCATCGGAGACAAAGGAAAATTGCTGCAAAACGGAAGCGTCGGACGTTACCTTTTCGCATTCACATTGGGCGTCGTGGCCATCATCACCTGTTTGTTCTACAATAAAATAATCAATAAGTAATGGATGTAAGTAGTATTCTGATTTTACTTTTAGCAGGAACGTTCGTCACGTTTCTCTCGGGCGATAAATGGGCGCCGCGCGTTTCACTGTTGTTCAGTGTAGCCGCATTGGCCGTTTCGCTTGTGCTGCTTTACCATCACAACTGCAATCAAGACGTTGCCTTTATCAGGCGTTGGATGGACATCCCGACCGTGTATTTCGCACTCAACGGAGACGGACTTTCTCTTGCGATGTTGTTGCTCACGACGTCGTTGTTGCCGATCATCATTTATTCGACGTTCGGAAGCGAGACCAAAAACGCCAAATCGTTCCACGCGCTGATCCTGTTCATGGGATTCGCGATGGTCGGGACGTTCCTTGCCGCCGACGGCTTGCTCTATTACATTTTCTGGGAACTCGCGCTTGTCCCGATTTACTTCATCGCGTTGCTTTGGGGTAACGGCGATCCGAAAGACCGACAAAAAGCCGTCGTCAAATTCTTCATCTACACGTTTGCGGGTTCGCTTTTCATGTTGGCCGCATTCGCTTATTTATACACGAAAACCGGAAGTTTCCTCGTCGGGACGTTGAGTACGGTCGATCTTAGCGAAAACGAACAGTTTTGGATTTTCCTTGGCTTCTTCGCCGCTTATGCGATCAAGATTCCACTCATCCCGTTCCACTCCTGGCAGGCTGCAGTCTACCAAAAAGCACCGACTGCGGGTACGATGTTGCTATCGGGAATCATGCTCAAAATGGGATTGTACAGCGTGTTGCGTTGGCAATTACCGATTGCGCCTATGGCTGCGATCACGTTCATGAAAGTATTCATCGGATTCGGGATCGCTGGAACGATTTACGGTTCGATCGTCGCGTTGCGTCAGAAGGACTTGAAAAAATTACTCGCTTATTCGTCATTGGCTCACGTCGGGTTGATTGCCGCTGGCGCATATTCGTTGACTGTCGACGGTTTGCGTGGCGCGGTTCTGCAAATGATTTCCCACGGTTTCGTGATCGTCGGTTTGTTCTTCGCGGCCGACGTGATCTATCGTCGTTACCAAACACGTGAAATCTCAGAAATGGGCGGCATCCGAACACAAGCGCCAAAATTCACCTCGATGTTCATGATTCTGGTGTTGGCATCGGTCGCTTTGCCGTCGACGTTTAACTTCGTGGGCGAATTCACCGTATTGTACGGACTTTCAAATGTTGGCATCTGGTTCGCGGTTTTGGGCGGACTTACGATAATTCTAGGCGCTTACTACATGCTCAAGATGTTCCAGAACGTCATGTTGGGCGAGTCGAACGCGAAACCATTCCGCGACATCACGTTCCAGGAAGGTTTGACGATGGTCGTGATCATTGCCGTTTTGTTCTTCTTCGGACTGTATCCGAAACCGATCAACGAGCTCATCACGCCAAGCATCCAGGAAATTTTAAAATACACACAAAGATTCTAATTCGAGACTGACACATGAATACATTACTGGCAATAACGGGATTAGGTGTTTTGTGCCTTTTGTTCGAGATCATGAACTGGCGCAAGGCGATCATACCGTTTACCATCATCGGATTGCTTGGCGCGCTTGCCATTACGGTTGCCGATTACGGGCACGAACAAAGCCATTACGGCAATATGGTCGTGACCAGCAATTTCTCGGTTTCGTTTTCGTCTTTGTTTATCGTGCTTATGGTTTTCATCGTCGGGCTTAGCCACGATTTTTACCGAAACGCGCCGGCGAAGATCTCCGACTTCATTTCGATCAAACTATTTATGTTGGCGGGCGCGATCGCGATGGTATCGTTCGGCAACCTGTCCATGTTCTTCCTTGGGATCGAAATCCTTTCGATTTCACTTTATATCTTGGCCGCGAGCAATCGCCTCAATGTGCGAAGCAACGAAGCCGGGATGAAATATTTCCTTATGGGATCCTTCGCGTCGGGAATCATCCTTTTCGGGATTTGCCTGATCTACGGCGCGATGGGAACGTTCGACATACAGGAAATCTCTGAACTCACCGGATCGGCCGAATTACCGGAATGGTTCTTCATCGGCATCGTATTGCTCACGATCGGGATGTTGTTCAAGATCGCCGCGGTTCCGTTCCATTTTTGGGCACCCGACGTCTACGAAGGTTCGCCTGCATTGACGACCGCAATCATGAGTACGCTCGCGAAAGTCGTTGCTATGGCCACGTTCTACAAGTTGCTTACGGGAATGAACGCGAATATTTCATATGAATATGAAGTCGTGATCATGATCGTTTCGATCTTGTCGATGACCGTCGGGAACATCATGGCATTGCGACAATCGAACGTGAAACGGATGCTTGCGTTTTCAGGTATTTCGCATGCGGGTTATATGTTGATGACATTGCTCAATATCCGATCATCGGCGGGAACGCTGTTGTACTATGCGTCGGCTTACACATTGGCGGGAATCGCTGCGTTTGCGGTAATCCTTTACGTGTGTCGCGACAAAGACAATGAGGAAGTCTACAATTTAAACGGCCTCGGGAAGACAAAACCTTTCCTTGCCGCAGTACTTACGGCCGCTTTGCTTTCGATGGCCGGAATCCCGATTTTTGCCGGATTCTTCGCGAAATTCTCGTTGTTCACACAAACCATCCAAGCCGGTTATATCGCCGTCGTGATTGCAGCCGTAATCAACTCGATCATCAGTGTCGGTTATTATTTCAAGCTGATTCTGGCGATGTACAACAAAGACGCTACTGAAACACCGACTACGACGCCATTCGCGTTCTACGCAGTCGCCGCTGTTTCGATTTTATTGAATATTGCGATCGGATTGTATCCGTCGTGTGTTATCGGATTGATCCCGTAAGAAGCCATAAAGTCGAAAATCGTAAAGTCATAAGGACCGTTCATGATGATGATTCATTCTTAGAAAACGGCCTTTAAGACTTTACGACTTTCGACTTTAGACTTTAGACTTTCGACTTTCAACTTTCGACTAAACAGCCGTATATCCGCCGTCTGAAATAAAGTAACTTCCCGTAGTGAACGACGATTTGTCGGAACTCAAGAAGATCACGAGTTCGGCGATTTCCTCAGGTTGACCCAATCGGTTCAATGCCGCTTTTCCTTCCAACGTTTTGAGTGCTTCGGCGTCAAGGCTCGATTTTACCAAAGGCGTTTCGATATATCCCGGACCGACGGCGTTGCAACGGATGTTCTTTTGGCCGTATTCGACCGCGATGTTCTTCGTCAATCCGACTACGCCGTGTTTCGTAGCCGTGTACGCCGCGTTCATAGGAGCCGCGACCGTCCCGTGAATGGACGCCATGTTTACGATTACGCCTCCGCCCTGTTTTTCCATCTGTTCCAGTTGGTAGCGGCACGCATAGAAAACGCCGCTTAAATTGAGTGCGACAACTTTGTCCCATTCCTCGGGATCGGTTTCCCCGGTCGGTGCCGGTTTTCCTCCGATTCCCGCGTTGTTGAACCCGATGTCGAGGCGACCGTATTTTGCGACGGTTTCTTCGACGACCTTTTTATTGTCGGCGGCTTTCGAAGCATCGGATTTGATGAAGAACGCATCGCCTCCATTGTCTTTGATCTTTTGTGCTGCGGCTTCACCGTGTTCGGCGTTCACGTCAGTAATCACAACTTTTGCGCCTTCGCGTGCATACGCCAAAGCCGTGGCCAAACCGATTCCGGAACCTCCGCCCGATACCACGGCCACTTTATCTTTTAATAGTGTCATAATGAATGATTTTTTATTCTCTATTAAAGTTACGGCTTCATTGCTTCAAAAAACAGCATTAATTGAACATTGACATTTGATTAACTTTTGCACAAAAAAAATCCCTCGCCGACGTGCGGAAAGGGACTTTCAACTTAACTACTAAATTAACTCTCTATCTTTTGACGACGCGATTGATGAACGTCCCGTCATTCGTTTTAATTTTTATCAGATACACCGACGAAGGCAAATCGCGCAGATCGATTTCACTTTGTCCGGAATTTGAATTCGTAAAAACCGTTCTTCCGCTCAAATCAGTTACTTCGGACGAGATGACTTCAGAGTCGGACAGTATCGAAAACAACCCATCGGATGGATTCGGAGAAATGGAAACCGCTTTTCGCGACACACTCGCAACCCCTAAAATCTGCCCTTCCAATTGCAACATCGGCACCTGAAAAAACGTCGACGTGCTACCGACCGGGTTGAGTGGATCGAAATTGTCGTTGTCTGAGGTTATTCGCATGCCCAGTTCCACATCGGATATATAGCTGTAGAAACTCGCCGCATCGCTCGTTGCCGTCCAGCCCGGAGCATTCTCGTCGACGGCAATCACGATGTTGTCAACGTTATTGTAGACGAATGGTTGCGCGAATTCGAATTCTATCCAATTTCCCGCAACGGGAGTGAATTCGCCCGAAAATACTTGCGTCATTTCACCCGCCGGAACCCAAGCGCCCGGCTGGAAACTCGTTTTGTCGGTATGCCCGATGTAAATCACCCAATTGTTCCAAGGCGTGATCGAACTGCCCGTGTGCACGCAGTAATAGCGCAGTTTCGTAATAGCGCCCGATGTCCCGCTTGCCGCATTTATCGTCGCTTTCGGCACGATTTGCTGGGAATACGTATAACCGTAAAAACTGAAAACGGGCAATTGGTTGTGTTCGATGTTGCCGCTGCCGATAGTAATTGTCCCTGTTTGCGCGGTCGCGAAACAAGCCGCCAGCAACATTAAAGATGTGCAAAGATTTTTCATTTTGATGGATTTTGGGTTTCCAGTTTCTCGATCCGCCGCATGACTTCATCGAGCATTTCCTGCTGACGTTTTACGGTTTCGGCAAGGGTTTGATTTTGTTCTTGCAACGTGTCGTTCTGTTGTTTAAGTTCTTTGAAAGCATTTACCGATGCGATCAAAATCGGGTGGATGTTCAGGTTTAGATATCCGTCATCGTCGGTGCCGACTGCTTCGGGGAAAATTTGTTGGACTTGCTGGGCCGAGAATCCTGAAAATTCCGTTCGTAAAACTTCTTCTTCAAAAATACGTTCTCCTAGATTTTTATAGTTGTATCGGATTGGTTGTAACTGTGTGATTTCCAATAATCCCTTTTCAAAATTGCCGTGAATAGTTTTTAGTCTTTCGTCCGATGCGATTGTCCAAGTATTGGTTCCAGGTTTGCGGCCTTGATCGAGGGACAGTTGGAATTGTCCGCCAATTCCGGCATTGGTATCGATTCCGACTCCTACGCGGCCGTTTTTTAGGATCAGAAGTGCGTTGCTGCGTTCAGAGTCGGCAACTTGAGAATTGTTATTGGCGTCCATGGCATTTCCGATGACAAATAGTCTATCGTTTTGATTCGCCAGGCCAAATTTGCTATCTCCATCTGTGGAAGGAGTATAAATTGTTGCACCAAGCCCGAAAACCGACTCTCCGAAACTTGCCGAAATATTACCCTGACCAGCCGCTATCGAATTGTTGCCCGCAGCGGTATTTAGACTATTTATGGTGGTTGCCCCATTTCCCGATGCCACACTGCCTGACCCTAAAGTAACGGAATTGGCACCCGATGCAGTGGAACTTTGACCAATAGCCCGTGAGTCAGGTCCAGAAGCCGTCGTCTCATAACCTACCGCAAACGCAAAATGACCTGTAGAAACCGCATTATATCCTAACGCAACCGCAGAATTTCCCGATGCAATAGCACTGAAACCCATTGCGGTGCTAGAAAATCCGGTTGCTATGGACGAATGACCGCTAGCCAGGCTATAATTTCCGATGTTGACATCATCAAATTGGTTGCCTTGGGCAAATCCCGATCGGAAAGCTGCTTTTCTCGGATAGAAAAACATACGCGTCCCCGGACCGCTCAAGTCTAAAGTTGGTCCCGAATTAAAAGTTCCTGTAACCTGAAGGCCTGCGTTGCCTGAAACTTGAACAGGACCGGCATCGGCAGTAATGACACGGCCTAAACCGGCACCGCCAAAATCGTAAGCCTGATCCAGCGTTCCGCTGGCAATGGTGTTTGTAGCCGACCAGGATGCCGTTCCGTTCGCATCGCTTGTGAGCAAACGACCCACGCCTTGAGTTCCGTCGACAATGCGCACTTTACCATTTACATGCAAAGATTCTTGCGGATTCGATTGGTTCAAACCTAAATTCCCGTTTTTGAGCATGACCAAGGCGTTGTGGGTTTCGCCGTTGTCAACTATGCCGTTGTCGTTTGCGTCGAGTGCGTTTCCGATCACAAAAAGGCGATCGGTAAGATTTGCCGTTCCAAATCCGGTTGCCCCGCCTGCGGATGGCGTGTAAGATTGGGATCCGATCCCAATTACGACTTCACCACAACTATAAGCGCGGCTCCATCGACCAAATGCCGTCGAATATAAACCTGATGCGGTATTGCTGTATGCCATCGTAAAACTATACGAACCCGTGCTGCTGTTCACTTGACCGAACGAAACCGCTCCTATTGCCAAAGCCTCATTCAAAAGCCCGAATGCGGCAGCTCCATTTCCGCTTATCGTATTACTGTAACCGGCGCCAAAACTGTATGCTCCGGAGGCGACGGGCGAATATCCGAATCCTGCCGAAAAATCCCCGACATTGGCGTTATCCCAGTTGGCCGCTAATACAAACCCAGATCTGAAAGCACTTTTTCTGGGATTCCAAAACATTCTGGAACCAGTACCGATGGCAGGCGGAATCGCCCCAGAGCCGTAAACTCCGGTAGATACGATTCCATCAGTCCCATTTATCAAAATCGCTCCGGTATCGGCAGTAATCGTACGACCTGCGCCTGCCGTCGGAAAATCGTATGAAGCATCAAGGCTTTGTCCGAAAACACTGCCTGGATCTGCCCAACTTGCAGTTCCGTTGACGTCGCTGGTGAGAATTCTTCCTGCGGCTTGCGTTCCGTCGACCATTCTGATCTTGCCTTCGACGTGAAGCCTTTCCTGAGGCGTTGAACTTCCAAAACCAACATTGCCGTTCTTGAGTACGACCATGGCGTTCCGCCGTTCTGAATCATCGGGATAATTATTATTATTCAGATCTATGGCATTCCCGATTGTAAAAAGCCTGTCTGTTGCGTTCGCCGACCGGAACTGAGTATTTCCGTTAAGCGAAGGGATATAGTTTATGGCTCCGATTCCTATCGTGGTTTCCCCATAGCTCGCCGCCGAATTGCCATTCCCAAATGCGGTAGATGCGAATCCCGAAGCGATGGAATTCCGGCCGAACGCCGTCGAGTTTTCAGCAGTCGCCTGGGAAATATCCCCGAAGGCCGTAGCATATAGACCCGAAGCAAGAGAGTTAACTCCGAACGCTGTCGACCCCATTCCGGTCGCCGATGCAAGAACGTTCCAGGCCATGCTGAAATCGCCCGATGCAGTTGTGGTTGCGCCAAAAGATGCCGAAGCTTGCCCAATGGACGTTTCTAGTTCATTGTTGATGCTGCGCCCAGCCCGGAACGCTACTTTGCGCGGATACCAAAACATTCGCACACCTGCAGGGATTGTTGGCATTAGCGCACCGAAATTTTGTGTTCCCGTAGATACGAATCCGTCTACACCATTGATGAGCACGGGCCCCGAATCGGCCGTAATCGTGCGACCGGCTCCCACGCCACCGAAATCGTAGGCTTGATCCAACGTCCCGGCATTGCCGACTGCGATTTTCACCCAAGCCAGCGTTGGTTGGTTCCAATAATAAAAACCCGGTTGATTTGTTCCGGATACGGTTGTAAGAAAAACCATCATCGAATGTTGTGCGGCCGTTGGGTTTACTGTCGGAAATGCTGTAATACGAGGAATCAGGATCCCGTCGGTGTTCGCGGGAGCAGCTGCATTGGCGACCGGAATGTCGAGCAATGCCTGAGGAGAAGTCGTGTTGATTCCGACTTGCGCGCCCGCTGAAATTCCAACAAACCAAAATACTGATATGACGATTGTTTTTCTCATTTTAATTATTTTTCGCTTCGAGTGCCAAGACACGTTTTAATAAATCTTCAACTGTGTTCGTCAGCTTCTCGTTGCTGGCTTTCAGTTCTTCGTTTTCTTTTTTCAATTCCTTAAAAGCGTTTACCGATGCAATCAATATCGGATGGATGTTCAGGTTTAAATAGCCGTCATCATCGGTGCCGACCGCTTCGGGGAAAACCTGTTGGACTTGTTGGGCTGAAAATCCTGAGAATTCGGTGTTGAGCACGTCAGGTTCAAACGTTTTTTCGCCTGTGTTTTTATAGTTGTAAGTGATTGGATTTAGCTTTGTTATTTCGGTCAGGCCTTTTGTGTATGCGCCGTGGATGGTTTTTAGGCGTTCGTCCGATGGGATTGTCCAGGTATTGGTGCCGGGTTTGCGGCCTTCATTCAATGACAGTTCTAATAAGCCGCCTGGAGTTGCCGTTCCAATCCCGACATCGCCCAAAGACGTCACGCGAATGCGCTCGGACAATGTTCCGTTATTGTTGGTTTTGAACATGAGATAACCCGATTGTTCTCCGTCGGTTGCATTGGACTTCCTGCCTTCTACCGTTGCCATGACACGTGAAGCAGCGCCTGTAGCAGTAATCGCAGCGCTAAGGGTAATCGAAGAGCCTGCATTGATTGCCTGGGGAGAATTGGAATTGATGTTGATCGTGCCTTCTGTTAGCGGAGCCGTAATTATGCTCGTCGAAATCACTTCGAGACGGCTTCTTGGATTTGTGGTTCCGATCCCGACATCTGATGTCACCGTCGCCCCGTTTTCCCCTGTAACACCGCCAAGGATTACCACATCGCTACGACCCGCATAGGCGCGATATCCTATTGCAGTCGCATTACTCGAAATGGTCGAAGCGACTCCTGACTGAGCGCCAATAGCCGTATTTCCGTTGCCTTGGGTAATTCTCAGTGCATTGAAACCAACCGCTGTGTTTTCATCTCCGGCAGTATTATTGCGCAAAGCGTCCGCGCCCATTGCCGTATTGGAAGTTCCTGTGGTTACCGAACCTAATCCCATTAGCCCGAACGAGGTGTTTGCAGAACCGATAAGGCCGGCTTTAACACTGTTGCGTCTGAATGCGAGATCGACATTATTGGTCGTGCCGATAAAGTTTACTGCGGCGTCCGTTCCCGCATTTCCGACCAATCCCCATCCGCTTGCCGCCGAAACATTTTGCCATGATGCCGTTCCATTGACGTCGCTTACAAGAATGCGACCGGCGGCTTGTGTTCCATCGGCCATTCTGATTTTGCCCGTTACATGAAGTTTTTCCTGAGGCGTTGCATTGCCGATTCCCGTATTGCCGTTCTTGAGAACTACTAAAGCGCTACTCCTTTCTCCTGCATCGACTGTTCCGTTATTGTTGCTGTCGATAGCATTTCCGACAGTAAAAACGCGGTCAGTCGCATTGGCTATCCTGAATTGCGTGGCTCCGTTTGCACTTGGCGTATAGGTCGCGGCACCAATTCCAACAACCGTTTCACCGTAACTGCTTGCCGTATTCAGCAACCCGAAGGACGAAGAGGCCGTTCCCACACTGGCGTTTTGAAATCCGAATGAGGTAGACATGGTCCTGTGGCTGCATTCTGGATATTTGCCGACATCGAATAATTTCCGCTTGCAACGGTTTCGAAACCGAAAGCCGTGGAATGTTCTCCAACCGAGATTTCATCCCATTGGTTGGTCACCGAACCAGCTCGAAAAGCCGCTTTTCTGGGATTCCAAAATAATTTTGTTCCTCCTCCTCCAACGATTTGATTGCCGGATCCGAGAAGTCCTGTTATCAAAAACCCGTCGGTTCCTGAAATGGTTACCGGGCCAAAATCGGCTATGATGGTTCGACCTGCGCCGGCCGTCGGAAAATCGTAGGCGCCATCGAGGCTTCCGCTGAAAACCGAAGAGGGTTCGACCCAACTGGTAACACCTGTTCCATTTGTCCTCAAAATCCGACCATTGGCCTGGGTTCCGTTGTTCAATAAGAATTGGCCTACGACATGTAATTTGGCTGTTGGCGTATCTGTATTTATGCCAACATTTCCTTGTCCGTTTAAATACATAATGGGCTCCAAGCCACCTGCGGTCGTCCGAAAATACATACCTGACGATATGTTCCCTGAATTGTTCTCGACCCGTACGCCTATTCTTGCCGCCTCGGCATGTCCGCCGAAAGATGTTGCGCCCGGTTCGTGAGTAAAAAATTTGATTTCGCCGATGACATCATCCGCCAACAAACGCTCAGGGTTGGTGAACTTACCGCGGTTGTGGATAATATTGAATACCGGATGATCAACGCCCGCAAATCGCAAAGTAAGGTCGTTAAAGTCTGTATCTTCGGCGTTTATCTCGAATCTGGACCTATCCGACAGAGAATCTGAAAAGCCAGTTATGCCAAACCTGCCGCTGCCTATCTGGTCGATTAAAAAGCGCGGACTGTTATTGGTTCTCATGGTCAAACCTACAGCATTGGTAGTTCCTATAAAATTCGAGGCTGGATTCGTTCCCGGATTTCCAGTGAGCGCCCAACCGCCCGTAACGCTGCCTACGATTCCTTTCCAACTCGCTGTCGGATTGTCCCAATAATAAAATCCAGGAGCATTGCCGGCCGAGATTGCGGTTAAAAAAACCATCATGCCGTGCTGTGCGGCCGTCGGATTTATGACCGGAAATGCCGAAATCCGGGGCACAAGTATTCCATCGGTGTTCGAAGGCGTTGCCGGATTGGTTGCGGGAATGTCAAGCATCGCATGAGGCGTGGTCGTATTAACACCGACTTGTGCGCCGACGGCCATAGAAATAAACAGAAACAAAGCGTATAATTTTCTCATGCGATCGTTTTATTTAAAAATCCCCCGTTTAGGGCGGAGGATTTTAGGTCCCGAAATGAAATACCACCAATCACCACGGGGATTTATGACTTACTTTTTCAAATGTGCGACATTCGAAAAAGCGTCACAATACGAAATTGCGCGTATGCAAAATGCGATTATAGTTGCCGTTAACCTGTTGTTTGTGAAAGGTTTGTCGGTGAATGGCCTATTTAAAAGAAAAGAGGTCTAAGCCGAATACGCCGTTTGACGTATATGGAAAAGTGCGAGGCGCAGAGTGAGTCTTTGTGCCGGCCGAGTTACACCGTTGAAAATGGAACTGAAATACTGATCTTCAATCCATTTGAGTTTTCGAAATCGAGCGTTCCGTTCAGTGAATCAATGCGTTTTTGGATGTTCTTCAAACCGTTTCCAAACTTGTTTTGGTCGCGCAATCCGTTTCCATTATCGTGAACGGTTATGAAAAGCGATTTACGGTCGGTCGAAATGTCAAGTTTTACATGCGTCGCGCCCGAATGTTTAAGCACGTTATTGAGCATTTCCTTTATGCAGAAAAATAAGTTCTTTCGGTCATGACCGTTGATGATTTTGCTTGTGGCCGACGAAATATCTTCGCTATGTTCGAATTGTATTGAAGTACCGTCGAACAATCGGTCGGCGTAAAACTTTACGTATTCGCAAAAGCTCTGCACCGAATTGTTCTCGTTGTTCAGCGACCAGATGAATGTGCTGAGTTTTTGGGAAACCTCTTTTCCGGTAGCTTCGATTTTTGAGGCGAGCAGTTGTTGCTTGTCGGTGGCTCGTTCGCTTTTTTGGAGCAGGTCGGCGTGGATCAAAATGCTGCTGAGCCCTGAACCGATGTCGTCGTGCAAGTCTTTACTTATGTCGTTTTTCTGGTCGAGCAGGATTTTTTGCAGTCGATTTTTGCGTCGGATGAGAAACAACACAAGCACCAAAATCACCACGCACAACAACGAAGCCGTGAGTTGGAGCAACGTCAAATTTCGCTGCTTTCTGAGTTCTTCGATCTTGAGCGTCAACAGTTTGTTTTCACTTTCGATGTATTCGCTCGTGATATCTTGGATCGAGGAGTTGTTGCGCAAACGCCTTTGGTTCTCGAGCTCGATAATGCGCTCTTGGACTTTTAGCAACATGTCGTGGTTTTCCTGGTGCAGAAACACATCGCGCGCCGAATCGTAAAAGAACCGCTGGAACGCGACGTTAACTTCGACGCGTTCAAGCAAATCGACGCCCGTTTTATACAATTCCATCGCACAATCCGTTTGCGGACAACACTTCATCATGTAACCGTAATTCATGAGTTGGATGTCGTGATAGCCCGCCGATACCGCCGATTCGGTGCTTTTTTTCAAGTATCGGTACGCCTGCCCTAATTGTCTTTTGCCCAGATAGATCAACCCGAAAGTTTGCTCGGCGTTGGGAATGCCGCGTTTGCTTTTGGTGCGTGTGGCTTCGTCGAACGCCTTTTGGTTTTCAGCCATCGCAAGCCCGAACCTTTTTTGGGCCACGTACAATTGCGCGAGATTGTTGTAGATATATTCTTCTTTTACGACGGTGCGCAAATGTTTTTTTGGTTCGCGACGCGGGAAATATCGCTTGGAAAGCAACAGGGAGTTTTCGGACGATTTGAAATCACTGAGCTCGAATTCGTTGATTCCCTTGAAGAAATACGCATCTGAAATTAGCAGACTGTCATTCAGCGTCCTTGCGATTACCAAACCTTTCTGTGCTTCGTGAACGCCGAATTGATACAAACCCGTGTAATAAAAAAGTTCCGATTGCAGGCTTTGGATGAAGTACGCCGACGAATCGACCGCTTCCTGATCGCGATTTTTCTGGGCGAGCTGCAACCACTTTTGCGATTGCCCGATCTTGTCGTTTTCAAGGTCATTCTCAGCCGACCGAAACGCCGACACGAAACGGCAGTCGCGATCCTTACAAACCGCAAACGCATTCTTGCCGATTGGCTGCGCAAAAGCGAGTTGGGCAAACAGAGAAATGACAATTACGTATCTCAAGTCGTGGATTTTTAACGCTTAAGATACATGTTTACAGCCTCAACGCGCGTGTTCACGTGCAATTTTTCGTAGATGTTCTGTATGTGTTTGCGCACCGTTCCCGAACTGATCTCAAGATGATACGCGACTTCCTTGTTCATTTGGCCTTTGGAAAGCTGTTCTAGGATTTCCTTTTCACGCGCCGTGAGCGATTCGGTGAGCTTGTTCGAGGATTCCATTTTGGAAAAACTCGCTACGACTTTACGTGCGATACTTGAACTCATCGGGCTTCCGCCGTCGAAGAGCTCGTCCAGAGCAGCGATGATTTTAACGGGACCTTCGGTTTTTAGGATGTAACCCGTCGCGCCGGCTTCGAGGCTTTCGAAGATTTTTTCATCGTCTTCATACGACGTACACATTAATACCAAAAGCTGCGGACAAACCGATTTTAGTTTGAGCACACATTCGATTCCGCTTTCGCCGGGCAGGTTGATGTCCATGAGAACGGCGTCGGGATCCAAATCAGGAAGCGATTCAAAAGCCGATTCGGCATTCTCGAATGAGGCCGCGAGTTCGTATTGGTCAGTGAACTGAATCATCATGCCCAAGGCTTCGCGCAAATCGCGGTCGTCTTCTACTATGCAAATCCGTTTTCTCATGCGTTGGTATCTTGGTACAATGATAAAGATAAGAAAGGGTTTGTGAAATACGTATTTTGGCGTACGGGGAAAGTTATTAATTGGAGGTTTGTTTAATCGTTTAATTGGTTAACGGTGGTAAAAGATAGGCAACGAATGTTCACTTACCGAAAAACCGCCACTAACCAGTTAACCGATTAAACAGTTAAACCCTTCAAAATCCATACGTTTTCAAGAGAAATTATTTATTTTCGCCGACACATAATCCAAGTTAGAAGCCAATGCCGACCGTTCAGCAGCTATCACAAAAAATCGAATCAAACAGCAAGGCTTTTGGAATGCTCGCACTTTTCTTTGCTTTGACTTTAGGAAAAGCGGTTGATCTTTGGGTTCTTTTCGCAATTATTGCTGTCGGATTCGTGGTGATATTGAATCGCTATTTCATCAACAAACGCGAAAACAAAAGCAACGTGAAAATTCACATTGGTTTGTTGTTTATCTCGTTGTCAATTTTGATGATGCTGATCGTTTGACGACTAAACAACTAACCGATTCGCCGATTAAACCCAAAGACTATAGTGTTCCGAAGAAAGGTTCTTCAACATTTCCGCCGCTTTCTCAGCCGAGATATCGCGTTGTGATTCGCCCATCATTTCATATCCGACCATGAATTTCTTGACCGTCGCCGATCGCAACAATGGCGGATAGAAATGCATGTGGAAATGCCATTCGGGATGTTCTTCGCCATCGGTCGGGGCTTGATGTATGCCCGATGAATACGGAAACGACGTGTTGAAAATATTGTCGTATTTCGATGTGAGTTGCTTCATGATTTTGGCGTAGGCCGAAACCTCATCGCTTGTCATATCGGTGATTTTTGAGAACGCGCGTTTGCTTACGATCATGGTTTCGAACGGCCAGATAGCCCAAAACGGAACGAGCGCGACGAAATGTTCATTCTCGATCACGATACGTTCATCCTTGCGCAATTCCTGTTCAAGATAGTCCGACAGCAATGTCCTGTTATTCTCTTTAAAGTAGTTTACGAAACTGTCGTGGGTTTTTTGGACCAATGTCGGCAATGACGATTGCGCCCAGATCTGTCCATGCGGATGCGGATTTGAGCAACCCATGATCGAACCTTTATTCTCGAAAATCTGCACGTGATTTATGAAATCGACCGAACCCAATTCTTCATATTCGCGCTGCCAGGTTTTTACGATTTGTTCGATGGTTTCCAGATCCATTTCAGGCAACGTCAAGTCGTGACGAGGCGAAAAACAGACCACGCGTGAAATGCCGCGTTCAGGTTTCGCGCGGAAAAACTGCTCCTGAGGATTCTCGTCGAACAAAACTTCTTCCTGCTTCAACGCCGCGAAATCATTGTCGAACACGAAACTGTTCTTGTAATCGGGATTTTGTTCCCCGTTCGCGCGCACGTTTGTTGGGCACAAATAACACGTCGGGTCGAATTCGGGACGCTTTTCGTGGTTGACGGTTTCGTTCTGTCCTTGCCACGGACGCGTCGCGCGATGAGGCGAAACGAGAACCCATTCGTTCAACAAAGGGTTGAAACGGCGGTGCGGATCGTTGTTATGGTTGAATTGGTGCATTTCTTTTCGTTTTCTTGTTTGGGACGTAATTCGCGTTTACTTCGTCAGTTCGGCTAAAGCCTCGGGTGGGATAGAAGCGGCATCCTTTTTCCAACCTGCAAGGTTTTTTTAACCTTGTAGGTTTCAAAAGATATAGCGGAAAGCCCCGCGACGGCCTGCCAACTGCCCCGCTACTGCCAACTCTTCAAGGCCGGCGCAACGCCCAAATTTTACTTTTTATATTCTTTACAACCGTCCGAAATTTTCACTTTGTAAACGGCTAACTCAATGTCGTATTCGTTTTGGTACGCTTCGGCGATACGATTGATGATTTCCCTTTCGCTGCCTTTCTTGACCAGATTGATCGAACAGCCGCCGAAACCGCCGCCCATCATTCTCGATCCGAGCACGTCTTTTTCATCTTTCGCGCGATCGACCAAAAAGTCAATTTCCTCGCAACTCACTTCATAACCTTTGCTCAAACCATCGTGGGTTTCGTACAAAAGTTCGCCAAGTTTCTTGAAATCGTTGGCCTCAAGCGCATTAACGGCGTCACGAACGCGCTGGATTTCACCGACGACGAAATCGCAACGTCTGAAATTCACGTCCCCAAGTTCGTCTTTGTACTTCGCGACTTGCTCCTGCGACAAATCGCGAAACGTCTTGACTTCAGGATATTTTGTTTTGAGCAGTTCCAAACCTTCGGCAGCCTCGCGTCGGCGGTCGTTGTAACCTGACGTGAGATGCGTATGCTTGACCTTGCTGTCCAGTAAAAATACGGAATAATCGTGGAAATCGGCGGGATGATAATCGTGTTCGAGCGTCGTGCAATCGAGTTGGAACACATGGTTTTTCTTTCCGAAAACCGAGGCGAATTGATCCATGATGCCGCAGTTTACGCCTGCGAACGTGTGTTCGGCCTTTTGCCCGATGAGCGCGATTTCCTTCTTGGATAATCCGAGGTTGAAGATCTTATTGAGCGTGTATCCGAAACCACACTCCAACGCCGCCGACGATGAAAGCCCCGCGCCCATTGGAATATTACTCGCAAAAACGATGTTGAATCCCTGCAACCGCAAGCCTTTTTCCTTGAGTTGCGAAAGTACGCCGAGCATGTAGTTCGCCCACATTTTCTCGATGGGTTTGATGTCGTCGGAAAGATTGAAATGATGCGCATCTGACAGATCCTTTGCGACGATGGAAATCTCGTCGGTCTCATTCGGCGAAACGGCGAAGACTATGTATTTATTGATCGCGGCGGGCAACACGTAACCGTCGTTATAATCGACGTGCTCGCCAATGATATTGATGCGGCCGGGCGCTAAAAACGTGTGTTTCGGAATGAATCCGAAGACTTTTTGGAATTCGGAACGCACGTCCTGAATGAGTTTTTTCTTCTTCATTATTTCTTTGAGTACTGCTTTATGTCATAAAAATCGAAGGCCGGAAGCGCTTCGTTATTGTTGGCCGAGTCGAAAAACGTGGCGTTGTCCCAATGCGAACCATCGCCCCAAAGCGTTTTGCAGTTCGAGGTTACCCACGCGGGTTCCCAGTAAATGACGCCGCTTCCGCCAGCGTTGAGGACGATTTTCGTCAGGTCGATCATGTATTTTTTCTGGCCTTCGGGCGTCGCGGGATAACCGTCGATCAAGGCTTTTTCAGTCAAAACGTTATTGGCTTTGTCGATGTTTTGCATCGTGTACGGATACGAAGTTTCGACGACCAACAACGGTTTTTTGTATGTTGTTGTCAGGGTTTTTATGGCTTCGGGAAGTCGGTCGAATTTGTATTCGGACCACAACGGATAATACGAAATGCCGATGAAATCAAAATCTTTTATTCCATTCTTATCGGCTTCGGCAAACCATTTCAACGCGTTTTCAGGTTGGGCGATGTGCAGTAAAATGTCGATTTTCTTTCCGGTTCTTCTCGATGCTTCGCGAACGGCCGAAATTCCTTTGTTGAATAAAAAGGCGTTGCGTTTCCAGTCGGTTATTTTTTTGTGGGTTTTATCGGGTTGCAGGATTTCCTGGTTAGTTTCGTTTCCGACCTGGACCATTTCGGGCAGAAGATTTTCCTTGTGGAGTTTGAGCAAAGTCGATAGCGTGTAGTTGTAAATGCTGTCGCCAAGGATTTTTTCGTCGGTGATTGTCGACCAGGCTTTCGGGATGTATTGTTTTTCAGGATCGGCCCAGGTGTCGGAATAATGGAAGTCGAGCAACACTTGCATTTTGTTTTGCCTGGCGCGTTTGATGGATTTCTTGACGTCGGCGAAACCGGAGTATGCGTTGATTTCGGGCGTGTGCCACAAGCGAAGTCGGACGAGATTCGTGCCTTTTTGGGCAAACAATTCAAATGGATCGACTGTTTTTCCTTGGTATTGGAAATGGGCGTTGCAGTCTTCTATTTCGTTGACGTAACTTAGGTCAGCACCGAGATAGATTTTATCTTTTTGTGCGACGAGCAACATCGGAAATATGAGAAAAAGGAGGTTTTTCATTTTGTTTTTTGAACCGTTAAGGGCATTAAGTTCATTAAGATTTTTGTAGAAGAAACGTTTGCATTCCCGGTTGTAATCAGATCGAACAATTGGCTCAAGCTTAATGTTCATAATGCGCTTAATGGTTTAATTTTTACCATTAAGACGTTAAGAATAGTTAAGCTTTCTGTCGACTGGTCATGGTAATCGATTGCAATCAGAAGTTAAGAATAGTCAAGCACGATGCATAATCAATAACTTATCGTCTAACCAAATCAAATAAGTACAGCATCTCGCCTAAACTATTCTTAACTATCCCAATTGTTTGAATTTTATTGATGGAACGCGTCGAGAACCGGAAGTGCTTCGTGGTCGAAATCCCACAACGCCTGGTTTTCAAACGGCGAACCATTCGTGGACTCGGGCCCGCGGAACGCCAACCATTCGCTTCCCCAATATGCGAAACCTTGGCCGTATTGAGAATCGTCGACCAACGTGCGGATCGCATTCACGAAATTTTTCTGTCCGTCGGGCGTCGCAGGATAACCTGAAACGAGTTGGCCTTCTTCGCCGACGATGTTGTTCGTCCAATCGTCCCAACCCAAAGTGAATGGATACGCGGTTTCAGCCACGAGTACTTTCTTGTTATGAGCCGCGCCCAACGTATTGATCGCATTTGTCAACGCCGATAGGTTCGCGCCGTGCCAAACCGGGTAATACGACAGCCCGATGTAGTCGTAATCGACGCCCGCCGTCTTGTTGAAGAACCAATCCGAACCCGAAGTTCCCGCATAATGCAACATGATCTTCGTATTCGGGGCTTCGGCGCGGATCACGGCGCTGATGGCTGAAAACAGTTGCACCGATTGCGCTTCGTTCGTCGACAATTTTCCCATCGGCCACAAAAGACCGTCGTTGGTTTCGTTTCCAATCTGGATAATGTCGGGATTGATTTCCGATATGATGTCCGACGTATAATCTTCAGCGACCGTTTTTAGCTGCGCGAACGTAAGTGTCGACCACGCCGACGGAGTCGTTTGCGCGCCCGGATCGGCCCAAGTGTCGGAATAATGAACGGTCAACCACACTTTCATGCCCGCAGCACGCACGCGATTCGCCAACGTTTTGACTTCCTGCATTCCCGAATGTGCGTCCGATGGATTCTTCCACAAACGGATTCGGATCGTATTGCAACCCGCGTCTTTCAACGTCGTGAGCGCATCTTTTTCGGCTCCGTCTTCATAATAGACCGCGCCTTCGCTTTCGATCAACGGCAGATACGACATATCGGCGGCGCGCACGAATTCCTCGGTTGGAATAATCGGACCGTCGTCATCATTTGGCGTCGAATCGTCCGACCCGCCGCACGCTAGAGGCAACGCGATCATCGCGACAATACCCAGCGTTAGCATATACTTTTTCATATCAATAGGATTGGAATTTATAAATCGTCTTGTGGTGATAAATGGAATCTTTCCTGAGCATCGAGCTTGGGAAATTCGCGTGGTTTGGCGCGTCGGGAAAATTCTGCGTTTCGAAACAGATCCCGCTGAGCGCATGGTAATCGGCGCCTTCTTTGCCTTTGATGCGGTCAAAGCAATTTCCTCCGACGTAAATGTGGACGCCGGGCTGGTTCGTAAACACCGACATTTTCAATTTTTTTCCTGGGCTGTACAACGTCGCGGCCTGTCCGTAATCGCCTTCGAGCACGAATGTATTGTCGATGCTTTGGGGACACGGTTTGGCCTGCGAAAAATCGAAAGCGTGATTTTGCAGCTCTACGAAATTTCCCGTCGGAATGTTTTTGGAATCGGTCTCGACTATTTTGTTCGAATTGACCGTGAGCAATTGGTCGGTTACATTTTTATCGTGTCCGTCGAGGTTGAAATAACTGTGGTGCGTCAAATTAACGACCGTATCTTCGGTCGTGATTGCCTTGTATTCGACGATGAATTCGTTTTCTTCGGTCAACGTATACGTAAGTTCGACCGTCAATTTCCCGGGAAAATGTTCGTCGGTGTCGGCACTCACGAGCGATAATGTTATCGACGGATTGTTTCCCGGCAACAGGCGCTTCACATTCCAGATTTTTTGGCCGAACCCGACGTTGCCGCCATGAAGCGTGTTTCCGTTCTCGTTCGCATTCAGTACGAATTGCTTTCCGTTCAGTGAAAAATGTGCGCGGGCGATTCTTCCCGCATAACGCCCGATCGCGGCTCCGAAATAAGGCGCGCTCGGCAAATCATATGCATCGAGGTAATCCTGCAGATTTTCGAAGCCCAAAACAGTATCGATCATTTCGCCCGATTTCGTCGGAACCTGAAGCGATGTCACGGTCGCGCCGTAGTCGGAAACGCGCAATTGCATGCCGTTCTTATTCTGGAGCGTGTACAACCCAACTTTTTCGAAGCCGTTCGCAAAACCGAACACTTTCTCAAAAATGGGCTCTACAAAATTGGATATTTGTTTTAGTTTCATCTAAATCTTGCGTAATATGAAAACCAAAAGTAAAATTTGATTCGGTAAAACCATACCGTTACCTACCAGTTTTTGTATATTTGCGACAAATTTTTTAACGAATGAAGCTGATTTCGATCCTCAACAATTCGGGCGTACCCAAATACAAGCAGATCATCGCGTCTCTGGAAAAGGCGATCGGCAACGGAATTCTGGTCAAAGGCGACCGATTGCCGTCGGTAAATAAAGTTTGCCTTGAATTTACTTTGTCGCGCGACACCGTGCTTTTGGCCTACGAAGAACTCAAGAAACGCGGTATCATTCTCGCGATTCCGGCCAAAGGTTATTACGTAAAAAGCACTGAAATCAGCATACGCGAGAAGATTTTCCTGTTGTTTGACGAACTCAATTCGTTCAAGGAAGATTTATATAATTCGTTTTTGGAAAGCGTCGGAAAAGATGTCCAGGTCGATATTTCGTTCCATCATTTCAACAGCAAGATGTTCGCGAAACTCATCGACGACAGCAACGGAAACTACACGAAATACGTGATCATGCCCGCGAATGTCGAAAATGCGGCCGAGGCGATTTCACATCTTCCATCGACCGAAGTTTTTATCCTCGACCAGACCAGTGCCGAACTTTCAAAATATCCCGCCGTATACCAAAATTTCGTGTCGGACATGTACAACGCGCTCAAGAAAGGCAAATCCCGACTCGACCAATACGGGAAGTTCGTGCTGATTTTTCCGGGATTCCGCGAGCCGCTTGGCATGCGTGAGGGTTTTTTGAATTTCTGCAACGATTTTGTGGTCGACCATGAAGTGATTTCAGAATTCGACGGACGCAACATCGCCCATGGAGAAGTCTATATTATTCCGAACGACCGCGATCTCGTGCGCGTGATCGAACAATCGAAAAAGCAACGGTTTGAGGCGGGCAATGATTTCGGGATCATCTCGTATAATGAAACGCCGCTCAAGAAAGTCGTCGGCGACGGCATCACGACGATTTCCACCGATTTTGAGGCGATGGGAAAAGTCATGGCGAAACTCATCTTCGACGGCAAGAAAAAACAAATCGAGAACAAATGCGCACTGATTATGCGCAACTCGCTGTAATTTCCGAACTTCGCAAAAAATCCCGATGAAAAAGTTACTTGCCCTCTTAGCGTTCGCGTTCCTGTTTTCCTGCCAATCCAACGGCGACGATGAAGACTACGAATGCGAAAACAAAGTCTGGAACATGGTTATTGCAGGCGAAATGTATTACGCGACGTACGGCCCGACCGAAGCTTCGTCAGGAACGGTGGAAGTCAACGAAGAAACCTACGATTACTATACGGGATTGGGCAACGTGAACGACGGATCTTTGTGTTGGGAAGGAACGAAAAACTGATTCAACTATTCCTTTTCGCGTTTTTCCAGCCGGCTTAAGGTTTCCCTTGAGACGCCGAGGTATTGCGCGATCAACGTTTTCGAAACGCGCTGGAAAAGTTGTGGATATTGCCTGAGCAACAATTGGTATTTTTCTTTCGCCGAATTTTTCATGAACGACAACACGCGTTTCTGCAACGCTACGTAACCTGAGAACGACTTCTCGCCATGAAACCGATACATCTTTGGAATACGACGGCACAATTCGCTTTTGTCGAGAAGACTGAATTCGAGCACCAGGCAAGGTTCGAGCGCCTGAATTGAAACTTCTCCGACATCCTGGACCGAATACGCCGCGTAATCAGAAACCCACCAATTTTCCATCGCGAACTGCAGGATGTGTTCTTTGCCGCTTTCGTCGAGCACGAAGGCTTTAAGCAAACCTTTGACGACGAGGAATTCCGATTGAACTTTATCGCCGCTTTTTATCAGGAATTCCTTTTTTGAAACGTGTCTGGGTTTGAACTTGGGCAAAATTTCAGCGAACTCGTCGTCAGTCAAACCGACAATCCGTTCAATGTGATCGCGTAAAAATGATGCGTGCTCCATTCGGTAAAAATAGGAATAGTGCACGCATTTTCATCAATCATTTCGCGAATTCACTTACCGAAACCGGCTCGAAAACTGACGCCAGATGTTCCAGGTATTCGTTTCGGTATGCCTCGATCCGCTCGCTCGAATTGTTCTTTTCGACATCGTGAAAGTGGAAGCTCGGCAACGCATCCATTCCGGTAAACTGGTTCATTTTATGGAATCCGAACATCACGCCTTCGTCCACGCTTTTCTGTTCGAAGAATTCACCTTTAAGCGTGAATGCGGTCTGGGGCGCGTTCCAGCTTGTCGTCAACACGTAGTTTCGTCCGTGCATCAATCCGCCGGTCCCGTAGTTTATTTCAGGATTTTCAGCCTTTCGCCCATCGTTGTAATACAAACCGTTTCTATGCCCCGCCGTGAAAACCTCATCGAGATACGTCTTGAATTTATGCGGGAGCGAGAACCACCAGATCGGCGTATGGTAGACAATCGTGTCGGCCCAAGCGAATTTTTTGACTTCGGCTTGGGCGTCGTATGGTTGGCTCACATCGGTAACCTGAACCTCGAAACCGTTGGCGGCCGTGAAAAATGTCTTGTCCCAACTTACAACGGTCTCATTGAATTTCGCGCCCGAATGTGCGAATGCGTGCGCGCCGTTAACGATGAATATTTTTCTCATGATATTATTTTTTGGCAAAGTTCGCCCGAAACGCAAGACACGGCCTGTGACCTACATCACAAAAAAATCCCCTTCGATCGGAAGAGGATTCTTATGTCAATAACGTTTTTAGTTAGTTCTTCGATTCGAGTCTTGAAAGTCGTTCTTCAAAGGCTTCCATTTGCTTTTTGCGCTTTTCAGATTCGGCCTTGAGTGCCACATTTTCTTTGCGCAACGCCTCGATTTCGCCCTGTTGCTCCTGAACCGATTTCACGAGCGGCATGATGAACTGGCTGTACGCGACGCTGTAATTGTCGGTTGGATTCGACGCGTCGGGAATGTGAAGCCCATCGAAATCATAACCCAATTCATTCGCGGCTTTTTCGATGTCCTGCGCCAAAAATCCTGTGCGGACGATGCCCGACGATTTGTCGAACGCATTTCCTTTCACATCGGTTTTCAAACTATCAGGAATATTTTGCGACAGATATTGCTGGAATTTACGCGTGTCGAAATTGTATGTGACCGGCTTCAGCTTCATGATGAAATCGAGCCCGGGGACGTTTTGCTTCACGTTGAACTTGAACCGGGCATCCGATGGATTGAAATATGGAACCTGGCCTTCGATCACTGTTACCGCGGCATTTCCGAATCGGACCTTATCGGACAAATTCACGATAGCGGCATTCCCAATCGCGGTCGCATTGCTGATTATTCCGGTTGATGTATTTGCGGTATTCCCGACAGCCGTATTATTGTTCCCGACCGTATTCGTGATCAGGGCGCCTGTTCCGAATGCCGAGTTCCCGCTTCCGTTACTGCTGTAAAGTGCCGACGCACCTGAAGCCGTATTGTTGCTTCCGGAAATATTGAAAACGGCGGCCAGGATGCCTGAAATCGTATTATTGTTTCCCGAGACGTTCGATCCCAACGCATTCGCGCCCGATGCGGTGTTGCTGTTTCCGTCCATATTGGCGGTAAGTGCGTATCGCCCCATCGCGGTATTGTTGATTCCCGTGACGTTTTTCCTGATTGCGAAAGCGCCTGAGGCGACGTTCCCGCTTCCCGTTTTATTGTCGATCAAGGCCGATGCGCCGATCGCGGTATTTTGTGAACCCGACGTCGTATAATAAAGCGTGGAACTTCCTACGGCCGTATTCCCAATGCCGTCGATGTTGTCATGCAACGATGCGGCGCCGACCGCAGTATTTCCCGAGCCGATCGTGTTCGAGACCAGGGAATTCGTTCCCGTTGCGGTATTTCCGTTTCCCGATGTATTGGTAGTCAACGCTCCCGATCCCAACGCGACATTGCTTTCTCCGGTCGTTGTATTTTTCAATGCGTTCGCGCCGATTGCCGTGTTCCAAGACGCCGTCGATCCCGCGTAAAGCGCCCGATAACCAAGAGCGGTATTGTTGTTTCCCGACGTATTCGCGTTCAAAGCGAACCAACCCGTAGCCGTATTGCAACTCCCGATCGTATTGAATTCCATTGAATTGTTCCCTATGGCCGAATTCGAAAACCCGACGGTGTTTGCAAAAAGCGAGTGATAACCCATCGCGACGTTCGCGGCTCCGCTCGTATTCGAAAAACCCGATCGCGTACCGATGAATGTGTTGACATTGTTCGTCAAATCGTCGTTTTGGCCGGCTTCTTCGCCTATGAATATCGATTGGCCGCTGTTGTAAATCCCGATTTGGCCTTTTTGCGAAAGGCGTAAGTGTAACGTATTGTTCGTCCTGAAATCAATGTCCTGGGCGTTTACGGTCCCGATGAAGTTCGTCCCGCTCATGGCGTTGGCGTTCCCGCTCGTGTCCCAACCTTTAAAACTGCTCAGGTTGATCCAAATTCCGGCGGCGTTGTTCCAGTAATAAAATCCCGGAAGGCTCGAACCCGACCCTACAGCCAAATAGACGAGCATGCCATCCTGGGAAACCGATGGATTAATTGAGGGAAACACGTTAATTCTTGGAATCAGTATACCGTCAGTGCTTGAAGGCGCTGACGGATTCGAAGCAGCGATCTCCAGCTGCGCATTCGGCGTAGTCGTACCGATGCCTACCTGGGCGTTCACTATCGCACAAAGTATCAGTGCAAGCGTAATACAAATTCGATTCATCATAAAAAAAGCAGATTGGGACTCTGTAATGTTTGATATGCCAAATTTATAAAGTTTTATAAGAATCTGTCATTCAAGACGTTTTATTCGTCAAAAATCCATTTTTTGTCGGTGAATTTGAGGTTTTCCGTAAGAAATTTTGGTAAAGAAATCTTAAAGCAATTGCGATTCCGACGACGAACAGCATTTTATCGACGAATTGCAGCCGAATGAAATCGACGGTAAACAATCGCCCTTTCGCGTTTTTATTTACCTTTGGCTTTCTGCAAAACCTCTACATCAAAATGAAGAAAATTTATTTCCTCGCGTTCGTGCTTTTAGCTTCGGTAAGCCAGCTCGCAGCGCAACAATTGAAGTCGCCCAACGGCAATTTGACGATGAATTTTTCGCTGCTTCAAGGCGGCGTTCCGTCGTATACTTTGAACCATAAAAACAAACCTGTCATCAAGCCAAGTAAATTGGGTCTTGACCTAAAGGTTCAAAAGGACGATAAAAACCCGAAATCCCTACTCAACGATTTCACGGTTTCCGATACGAAAACGGCAACTTTCGATGAAACCTGGAAACCCGTTTGGGGCGAAGTGGCGAACATCCGCAACCATTACAACGAGCTCGCCGTGACGTTGAAGCAATCTGGAACCGAGCGTTTGATGATCGTGCGTTTTCGTTTGTTCGACGACGGCTTGGGTTTCCGATATGAATTCCCACAACAAAAAAACCTAACGTATTTCGTAATCAAGGAAGAAAAAACCCAATTCGCGATGGCAGGCGACCACACGGCGTTTTGGATTCCCGGAGATTACGACACCCAGGAGTATGATTTCACGACGTCGAAATTGAGCGAAATCGAACCGCTCATGAAAAAGTCGGTGACGGCGAATTTGTCGCAGACATCGTTTTCAGACACAGGCGTCCAAACCTCGCTCATGATGAAATCGGCCGACGGCTTGTACATCAACCTTCACGAAGCCGCGCTCATCAATTATTCGTGCATGCATTTGAACCTCGACCCGAAAACCTTGACGTTCGAATCTTGGCTCACTCCCGATGCCAAAGGTGACAAAGGTTACATCCAGGCGCCATCGACTTCACCTTGGAGAACGATCATGGTCAGCGACGATGCACGCGATATCGTGGCGTCGAAAATAACATTGAACCTCAACGAACCGTGTAAAATCGACGATACGTCTTGGATCAAGCCTGTAAAATATGTCGGTGTTTGGTGGGAAATGATCACGAACAAGTCATCTTGGGCTTATACTGACGAGATTCCCGCGGTGCAACTCGGCGTAACCGATTATAGCAAAGCAAAACCGAACGGCCGCCACGGTGCGAACACGGCTCACGTCAAAGAGTACATCGACTTCGCCGCGAAACACGGATTCGGAGGCGTTCTCGTCGAAGGCTGGAACCAAGGTTGGGAAGATTGGTTCGGACATTCAAAAGATTACGTTTTCGATTTCGTGACGCCTTATCCGGATTACGATGTCAAGGAATTGCACCGATACGCGGCGTCGAAAGGCGTGAAAATGATCATGCACCACGAGACGTCTTCGTCGGTCAGGAATTACGAACGACACATGGACAAAGCGTACCAATTCATGAAAGACAACGGTTACGATGCCGTGAAATCAGGCTATGTGGGCGATATTTTGCCAAGAGGTGAAAACCATTACAGCCAATGGATCGTGAACCATTACCAATATGCGATCGAGAAAGCCGCCGATTACAAGATCATGGTGAACGCTCATGAAGCGGTGCGTCCGACGGGAATTTGCAGGACGTATCCCAACCTAATCGGAAACGAAGCCGCCCGAGGAACCGAATACCAATCGTTCGGCGGATCAAAACCGAACCACGTGACGCTGCTTCCGTTCACGCGTTTGCTTGGCGGCCCGATGGATTACACGCCGGGAATCTTCGAAATGGATTTAACGAAATTGAATCCCGACAACCATTCGCACGTGAACGCGACGATAGCCAACCAACTCGCGCTCTACGTAACGCTGTATTCGCCTTTGCAAATGGCCGCCGATCTGCCTGAAAACTACAACCGTTTCCTCGACGCGTTCCAGTTCATAAAGGACGTCGCGATCGATTGGGACGAAAGCAAATACCTCGAAGCCGAGCCCGGACAATACATCACGGCTGCGCGCAAGGCCAAGGGAAAACAGGACTGGTTCATCGGAAGCGTCGGCGGAAACGAAACCAGGACTTCAAAGATCAACTTCGACTTCCTCGACAAAGGCAAAACCTACGTCGCTACGATTTACGCCGATGCCAAGGACGCGCATTACAAGACGAATCCACAGGCGTACACGATTACGAAAGTACTCGTGACCAGCAAATCGAAATTGTCGCAAATGGTCGCTCCGGGCGGCGGTTACGCCATTTCGGTTTTCCCTGCGACGGCTGAAACTTCTAAAGGACTCAAAAAGCTGTAATCGACATGACCCGAAATCTAACTGCACTTTTCCTTTTGTTGACAGTTGTATTCTCGGCTTCGGCCCAAAAGAAAACCGACGATCAGCAAACGAAAATCGCGATGCTCAAATCGTTCTACACCGAATATATAATCGCGAATTCCAAAACCCCGATCGACGAAAAAGAAGTCGACGCAATCAAGAAAAAGTATTGCACGGCGAAGTTCCTCAAACAACTTGCGGCCCAACAAGCCGGCGGCGAAACCGACTACGACATCTTCGTGAGCGCCCAGGATTACGACATCGAATGGCTCAAGTCGCTCAAGATCGAGCCATCGGCGACGTTCAATGTTTTCCGCGTCACGTACGACATGAATTTCGAGGACGACCAAGCGCTGATCCGACCGGTTGTCGCCAAGGAAAATGGAAAATTCAAGATCGACGACATCAAAACCGATTGATACAAAAGCCCCTTCAAAACGATGGGGCTTTTTTAACACGGAATTTTAGTGGGATTTTGTAATTTGAACCAAATAAAATCAATGTCAAAAACCTGCTGCAAACCGCAAGAAGACGATCACGATCACGACGACCATGATCATGATCACGACCATTCGGGTGAATCTTCAGGTTGGAAAGGCCATTGGGCGTTGCTATTGGCGATCGCGATCTTGTTCATCTTACTCACCGCCGAATATGGATTTTCAATCCTACCTAAGTTTCCGATAAATCTTGTCATGTATTCGATCGCGTATCTGCTCGCGGGTTACAACGTTTTGTACCTCGCGTATCGAAAAGCGATCAGGTTCGACTTTTTCAACGAGTTCTTTTTGATGAGCGTGGCGACTATCGGCGCGTTCGCGATCGGGTCATATAGTGAAGGCGTCGCCGTAATGGCATTTTATTCCATCGGGGAATGGTTCCAGGACGAAGCCGTGAACCGCGCCAAACGCAGCATAAAGGCGTTACTCGACATCAGGCCCGAATCGGTTGGCGTGAAGCGAGACGGGAAAACCGAGAACGTGCACCCGAGCGAAGTCGAAATCGGTGAAATCATCGAAATCAAACCCGGAGAAAAAGTCGCGCTCGACGGAGAATTAGCGTCGGAGAAAGCATCGTTCAACACCGCTGCATTAACAGGAGAAAGCCAGCCCGACCAAAAAAGCGCGGGCGAACCGATCTACGCCGGAATGATCAACCTCAATACTGTCGCTCAAGTAAAAGTCACGGCCAAATTCGCCGACAGCAAACTAAGCCGCATCCTCGAAATGGTTCAGGACGCGACGGCCCGGAAATCCCAAACGCAATTGTTCATCAGCCGATTCGCTAAAATCTACACGCCGATCGTTTTCGCGTTGGCGCTGCTGGTTTGCGTCGCACCTTATTTTTTTGTGGCCGACTATGAGTTCCGCGAATGGTTTTACCGCGCGTTGGTCTTCTTGGTCATCAGTTGTCCTTGCGCGCTCGTCGTGTCGATCCCGCTCGGCTACTTCGGAGGAATCGGATTGGCGTCGAGAAACGGAATTTTGTTCAAGGGTTCGAACTTCCTCGACGTGATGACCAGGATCGACACGGTCGTGATGGACAAAACGGGAACGCTTACCGAAGGCGTTTTCAAGGTGCAGGAAATCAAGTCGAACGGAATTTCAGAACAGGAACTCCTGGAAACCACAGCCGCGATCGAAAGCCATTCGACGCATCCGATCGGGCTTGCGATCATCGAAAAAGCGGGACGCGAAACCATATCGGACAAATCGGTTTCGAAAGTCGAGGAAATCGCGGGACACGGTTTGCGAGGCGAAGTCGGTGGACGCGAAGTTTTGGCCGGAAACGTGAAGTTGCTTCAGAAATTCGGGATCGACTATCCAAAGGAAATCGATAACATCGCGTTTACGTTGGTCGTGGTCGCGATCGATAAAAAATACGCGGGCCATATCGTGATCGCCGACCAGATAAAATCGGACGCCAAAAAAGCGATAGCCGAAATGCACGCGCTCGGCATAAAAACCGTCATGCTTTCAGGCGACAAGCAAGCCGTCGTGGACGAAGTGGCGAAATTACTCTCGATCGATTCGGCTTTCGGGAATTTATTGCCTGAAGGAAAAGTCGAAAGAGTCCAGGAACTCAAGGACGCGGGCAAGAAAATCGCGTTCGTGGGCGACGGAATCAACGATGCGCCCGTAGTTGCGTTAGCCGACGCCGGAATCGCAATGGGCGGACTGGGCAGCGACGCGACGATCGAAACCGCTGACATCGTAATCCAGAACGACCAACCTTCAAAAATCGTCTCGGCTATCAAAGTCGGGAAAATCACGCGCAATGTGGTTTGGCAAAATATAATATTGGCAATGGCCGTGAAAGTTGCGGTTCTGGCTCTGGGCGCGAGCGGCGTTGCGAATTTATGGGAAGCCGTGATCGCCGATGTCGGAGTCGCGTTGCTCGCGATCTTGAACGCGGTCCGGATCCAGCGCATGAAACTTTAGGTTCCGATGATCGACGCAATAGAAATTTCGATTTTGATAATTTTCGCGATAACGGTTTTTTCGGCCGTTTCTTTTTCAATAATCGCGGTCTCAAGTATGAAGCGAGGAAGTTTGATCGGCGGATTGAAGCGTTCCAAATTGGGTTTTCCTTCGTTGATCGCCACGATATTCGGCGTCTTGGTTACGTTCCTGCTTCACTCGTATGAAAACCAACTTATTCGTGACGAGATAAAGATCTTTTCGAGTAAACCAGGATTCGAAATCATCGCGGACGGGAAAGTCGACCCTTTTCTAATTTATCCATTTAAAGGTATCAGAAAACCAAGGTCCATCGGACATACGTTCGACGATAAAGTCAAAATCGTCTTGAAGGCAGGAAACGACAGCATGGATTTGAGGATCGAACGAAAGAAAAACAGCTCTGTTGGATTTTGGGTATATTCGGAAGAACACTTTTTGGCGAGCGCCATTTGTGTCGGCGAAATCAGTCTTCATTATTGAGTTTGCGTCGCGCTAATCACAAGTGTTGTTTGCGTGCCTGACCGTCAGTTGCCATCTACCGACATTATTTTTCATCCAAATGTTCGTGTAACGGCGCGACAATCTTTTTTTCGCATTCGGCGCTCCCGCGGCAGGAACGACAATTTCGCTTCCCATGACGACGACCATGTCTTTGTAGAATAGAAATTTTTCAGGTGTTCGCGAAAATTCGGTGTAGCGGATCGTGCCTTTTTTGATCAGGTCGAGCAACTCTTTTTTCTCGTTGACGATTCGGTTCGTCGGATGATTTACGGTTATGTCGTCGCTCATCAAGCTGTCCAACGCAATCGAATTGCCTTCGAAAATCGCTTTTGCATGCGCCAAATCGAGCTCCTTGATTAGCTTTGAGTCCGGCGGTTTCAAATTCGTTTTGGGCCAAAGCTGAAATTGAAATAAAAAACACCGATAACAATATTGCGATTCTCATGATTCCTGTTTTAGCGTGTCACTAAAGTAGAAAATTAATCCAAAGACGACTTAACTATCTTTCAGTCAATTCGTTGAACGCAATAATGCAGCTAATCAACGTGCGGAAGTTCTCAGGAATTCTTTCCAGACCTGTTTGAGTTCGTCGGCGACGTCATTTTTTATGGAGATGCCCGACGATTGCGTGGACCAATGTTGTTTCGACAAAATTCCGGAATTCAGCGTTTCCATGTCGAGAATCCGTTCCGTGAACGGGTCGCGCAACGTTTCGAAGTTGATCATCACGCGAATCCTGTGCTTGCCGCTGTGGTTCGTGCCTTCAAATGGTTCTGACGATACGAAGCCCGAACCGATTATGCCGCGCGGTTCTTTGCCGAGTTTTATCAGAAACGCCGCATCGCCGATCTTCACCGATTTATGGCTCGCGCAACTCCAATCCTCGACGAAAATTCCGGTTTGCCTGAGTTCGAGAATGTCATCTTTGAGAGTCGGCCATTTCCATTTCTCGGCGTTCCATGCAAATAGGAATGTTTTCATGGTTTAAAGTTAACCTAAAATGTGATCGGGATTCGTCCGCGTTAGGGATAGCAGCAGAAATCCTTTTGTCGCGATGAGCTTGTCGAATCGCGACAAAAGATTGGAGCGGATAGCCCGACGGCGGCGAGGCAAATGCGAATAGCTTTTGCCTCGCCGCCGGAACGCACAAAAAATTTACTTCATCGATTGTTTGATCGCTTTTACGCCCGATAAGTGTTTTTCGATCATGGGCAAAAATTCCGTGGCGAATTGCATGACGTCGATGTCGCTGTATTTGCTGGCTTTTTTGAATTGCTTGACGTCGCGCTTGTGGTCGATTTTTATCATGCTTAGGAATTTCCTGTCGAAATCGGCTCCGGTTTTTTCACTGAGTTTGGTGAGCGCCTTTTGCTTTTTGTCGCTGATTGCTTTTGGCAACATCACGTTTTTCTTTGCGGCCACTTTTTCGAGTTCGCCGAGTAACGCAGTTTGGTCTTTCACCATCCATTCGCCGTAGTCGCGTATGTCTTTCGTGGTTCCTTTTTGGATGGCGAGTTTGCCTTCTTCGCGATCCATCATGCGCGCGTCGGCGGCCTCGGTTAGGAAACGTGCGATTTCTTTTGGATCGGTCGGTTTTACCGTAAACGCCAATGTTACGGCGAGAACGAATGTGAGGATGATTGCTTTCATGACTTTTTTTTAGAGTCATAAAGTTCGGTTTCCGGTTGCGGATTACGTTACAGGATTGCGGGTTTCGCGTGTATGTTTCTGGAAGTCATTGAGTAAAAAAAACTTGTCGCCGAAGCAAACTTCAGTAAATGAAAAAAGCTCCTCGATTAAGAGAAGCTTTTGTACCCGGCTCAACCTTTGCAAGTTTGAGCCCGTGTCTCATTGTCAAAGCAAACGTCCTTAAATGAAAAAAGCTCCTCGATTAAGAGAAGCTTTTGTACCCGGGGCCGGGCTCGAACCGGCACGGTTTCCCACAGGTGTTTGAGACCAGCGCGTCTACCAATTCCGCCACCCGGGCATTTTTGATTAGGTAGTAACCGTTTTGTGCGTGCAAATGTAAAAAGAAATCTTTATTCCAACCAAAAAATTGTAGAAAATATGCTTTCGACTGTCGATTTTATTCCTAAATTTGCACCTCGTTTAAGAAACGCACACACAACTAACTACTTAACAACACATTAAACGATGCTAAATCACGAACCGGAAGCAAAGATTTTCGCGTGTACGCAAAGCACCTATTTGGCCGAGAAAATCGCCGAAGCTTATGGTGCGCCGCTTGGCAAGGTAACGTTCTCTGAATACAGCGATGGTGAATTCCAGCCGTCGTATGAGGAATCGATCCGCGGGATCCGCGTGTTTATCGTCTGTTCGACGTTTCCGAGCGCCGATAACCTTATGGAACTTTTGCTGATGATCGACGCCGCGAAACGTGCCTCGGCCCGCCACATCACCGCTGTAATCCCTTACTTCGGATGGGCGCGCCAGGATCGCAAGGACAAGCCGCGTGTTCCGATAGGAGCCAAACTCGTAGCCAAGTTGCTCGAGGCCGCCGGAGCGACACGCATCATGACGATGGATTTGCACGCTGACCAGATCCAGGGATTTTTTGAGAAACCGGTGGACCATTTGTTCGCCTCGACGATCTTCTTGCCGTATGTGAGAAGCCTCGCGCTTGAAAACCTTACGATCGCATCGCCTGACATGGGTGGATCGAAACGTGCTTACGCTTATTCCAAGTTCTTGAACTCGGATGTGGTGATTTGTTATAAGCAACGCAAGGCGGCGAATGTTATCGAATCGATGGAACTCATCGGGGAAGTAAAAGGCCGAAACGTGATCTTGGTCGATGATATGATCGATACGGGAGGAACGCTTGCAAAGGCTGCCGATCTGATGATCGAAAAAGGAGCGCTCAGCGTTCGCGCGATTTGTACGCATGCTATCCTTTCAGGTGGCGCGTATGAGAAGATCGAGAACTCTCAGTTGACTGAATTGATCGTGACCGATTCGATTCCTTTGAAAAAGCAGTCGCCGAAGATTAAAGTCGTGACCTGTGCCAACCTTTTCGCCGATGTGATGAAAATGGTTCAGGAGAACAAGTCGATCAGCGGCAAATTTGTAATGTAAATTTTAATATTAACTATAATTTTTTTTATCAATGAAATCGATTACGATTAAAGGATCAGAAAGAGAAAACGTAGGCAAGTCTTCGACAAGGTCGCTACGTGATGCTGGATTGGTTCCGTGCGTAGTATACGGCGGCGACAAACCAGTGCATTTCTCAGCAGAAGAGAAAGCTTTCAAAAGCTTGGTTTACACACCGAACGCACACACTGTCGTGCTTGATCTTGGTGGAAAATCTATCAACGCAATCTTGCAGGATATCCAGGTTCACCCTGTATCTGACAAGATTCTTCACATCGACTTCTTCGAATTGAACGAGAAGAAAGAGATCACGATGGAAGTTCCTGTGAAAATTACAGGTACGTCTCCAGGTGTTCTTGGTGGTGGTGTTTTGCGTTTGAACACTCGCAAATTGAAAGTGAAAGCCCTTCCGGCCGATCTTCCTGACTTTGTGAATGCCGACATTTCAGAACTTGAAATGGGTAACAAATTGTACGTTACAAAATTGGCTGCCGACAAATACAAATTGTTGCACCCTGACAACACTGTTGTAGCTCAAGTGAGAATTTCACGTGCTGCTATGAAAGCTGCCCAGGAAGCTGCGAAAGCCGCAAAAGCTCCGGCAAAAGGGAAGAAAAAGTAAGCAATCGTAACGTCGAAGGTCATGACGTCTTAAAGGCTTGGCCGAGACTGCGAAATCATATTTTTTTAAGGAAAGCCTCGATGAAAGTCGGGGCTTTTTTTATGGTTTGAGGTTTGGGAAGTTTTGAGCGATGGCTTTTAATTTTGGGGTGGTGTGTGGTTTTGGGTGGTGTGCGTGGTTTAAGGGTGATGTGTGGTTTCAGGATAATGTGGTTTAGGGTGGTGTTTGTGGTTTTGGGATGTTGGATTTCAGGACGGTGGATTTTAGGATAATGTGCGTTTTTTGTGTAGCTGGGTTGTGTGGAACAGCGCGAACTTGTGGGTGGGTGGCGGTGGCAAATTTATCGTAACGAAATTTCTAATCGGCAACGCCACGATCGTAAACGGAAAGCTACACCAGCAAAGCAATCTCCTAATTTTCCAATTTGATTTTTAGCGTTTCCAGATCAGTTTGTACCGCTCTCGCGTCGTCGTCAAATTCCTTTTCGGTTTTTCCTGGCGTTCTAAACAACGTAAATACGACCTCAGTTCCCGAACCGTTCTCTATTACACGCAAATGGCTGTCTACTTTAGTGCCATCGGGTAAAGTCACGACTTGGTCGATAACACCGAATTCGTTTTTCGGCACGAGTTCGAACTCAATTTTTCCAAGGTCGGTTTCAGCTTCCCAAACCAAATCCGTTTTCTTTCTAACCGATTTCACGAAAGCCAACCATTTCGGGAAATTCTCAGGATCCGATGCAAATTCGTAAACCGAATCCTTTGGCCTATTTATGGAAACACTGATATTCTTAGCTGCAAATGTCATCATGGAATTGATTTTTAGTTGATGCCTCGATTCGGCCCTGTCGCAACTAAAAAGCAGGACAACAGCCACATATAAAGTTAAGAATTTCATCCTCATCAAAATTTAGTTACACATCATTTAACGTCCGCTTTCGCAAAAATATACGAAATCACATTTCCGACCAATTCCGGATCCTGATTGTGCACGCCATGACTATACTGCGGCAACAACATCAAAAAACTGCGATCGTTGGTTGCGATCATTTTCGAATAATGTTCGATCCGCAGATCGTCAAATGCCTTGAACCAAGGTTTCCCACTCAGACCAAGTTTCGCGTTCATCTCTTCCTCGAATTTTTCACTGCGGCGGTTGTACGCGATCAAAACCGCGACGGGAATGTTGCCCAACGGTTTCAGGTTTTGGTATTCCGCGAAAAAAGGTTCGCTCGCGCGCAATTCACGTTCGGCTTCCGCGCGCAGACCATTGGGCGTATTTTTGTCCTGCGAAATGTCGGTAAGCATTTTCGGCCAAAGTTCACGATAACCGATCTTGCTCTTGGACTGCTTTGTGGCAGCGGCATTCTCAACATCCGACAACATGAAATCCGTCGGATCGATAAAGACCATTCCCGCCACTTCATCGGGATATTTTGACTCGAACAAACGAACGAACGCGCCACCTATTGAATGTCCGACGAGCAAATACGGCGGCTTTATCTTGGCCTTTACAAGCAATGTGTGCAATTGGTCAACGACATCGCTGTCGGTCTTCACGGCCGGATCGATTTGGGATTCGCCCAGGCCGTTCCTGTCATACACGAAATAACTCGCGTCTTTGGGCAGGTATTGGAACACGGTTTCGAAGTTTCCGCCGCCCATTCCCAAGCCGCTTTCGAATACGATTACGGGTTCATTGGGTTTTCGATTCTCGGATAACGTGATTTTGTAGGCGATTTTCAAATTGTTGAGGATCTGGAATTGCGTCGGCAGTTGGGCGCTTGCAAAAAACGGGACGAATCCTACAAGGAATAACAAAATTGATTTCATGATTGTGATTTGATTGTGATTGATCGCTAAAGTAATGATTAGTAGATTAGAAAATTAGCGGATTAGCGGATGATGCGTGTCGCCGAACAAATAATGCGATCGATCTCCTAAACTCCCATTCGCTTATCCGCTAATTTTCTAATTTTCCAATTCCCTAATTCCCTAATTTTGCACCCATGAACTTTTTCTCCAAACTTTTCGCGCGAGAAACAAAAGACGATTTCGGTCCTATGAAGAAATATCTGATTGCCGGCTTAGGAAACATCGGTGCCGATTATGTGAACACGCGCCACAACATCGGGTTTAAAGTGCTCGACTTTTTGGCGAGAAAAGAAGGTTTGCAATTCGAGACGGCAAAACTCGGAGCGGTTGCCGAATATAGTTTCAAAGGCCGAAAGTTCATCTTGCTCAAACCGAACACATACATGAACCTGAGCGGGAAAGCCGTGCAATACTGGTTGCAAAAGGAAAATATTCCGCTTGAGAATTTACTTGTGATCACCGATGATTTGAACTTGCCGTTCGGTACGATCCGGATCAAACCCAAAGGTTCCGATGGCGGACACAACGGTCTCAAGAACATCAACCTGGTTTTGAACACGCAAAATTATACGCGTTTCCGATTCGGGATCAGCGACGAATTCAAGAAAGGGCAACAGGTCGATTACGTTTTGGGCGACTGGAGCGACGATGAGAATTCAAAATTGCCCGAACGTCTTGAATTGTCGGGTGAGATCATCAGGTCTTTTGGAACGGCCGGACTCGAAAATACGATGACCTCATATAACGGAAAGTGATGGCCGATCGATGGTTTGACCGGAGATTGAATTTCAGTTCATTTGAAGTTTACGCGTTTTCCAGCAACCGGACGCCGCGTTAGGGATCGAGGCTTTGTCTGAGCTCGTTTTGTAGCCTGCGGAAAAACAGCGAGTGCCGAAAGCCCGGCGCCGCCGACACTTGAAAAAGATTTGTAGTTGATTCGGCGCAACGCCCAAAAAATCATTTTACGACGGAACGATACTGCTGCCTGTACTGGGACGCGCTTTTTCCCGTCAATTCCTTGAACGTCTTATTGAAGTAACTGAAGTTGTTGAAGCCGCTTTCGTAGCTGATTTCAGTGATCCCGATCGATTTTTCGGCGAGTAGTTTCGACGCATGCACGACGCGGTATTCGTTCACGAAGCGTGTGAATGTCTTGTTCGTGACTTTCTTGAAGTAGCGGCAGAACGACGGCACGGTCATGCTGACCAAATCGGCCATTTCTTCGAGCGTGATCGGGTTTTGGAAATGGTCCTTGACGTGGTTGAACACCAAATTGATCCGGTCGTTGTCCTGGACCTGGGTTTCCAGGGCGAAACCTTCGGCGTTCAATATCTTGAAATCCTGGGCGAGATGTAAATCATTCAAAATGGAAAGCATCGACATGAGGCGTTCGAACTGCGGCAGCTTTTCCATTGATTCGATGCGATCGCCGACGGCTTTCTTGGTGGTTTGCCCGAATGCGATTCCGCCTTTCGCCTGGTTGAACAGCAGCCCAAGATTCTTCATTTCGGGCAGGTCCTGGAACGCGCTTCCCAAGAAGTCGGGCTTCATTTGGATGACGGTTTCGTTCTTATTGCCCGTGGCTTCGTCCGTAAATCCGCAATGCGGAAGGTTGCTGCCGATGAGAATCAAGTCGCCGTCATTATAATAGGAAACGTGGCTGCCGATCTGGCGCTTGCCCGAGCCGCCGTTCACATATACCAACTCGACCTCGGGATGGTAATGCCAAACGTGGGATTTCGCGTTGGCGTTCTCGTCGAACCGGGAATAATGGAACGAACTGCCGAACGATGGTTCTATGACTTCTAAAGCGGGCTTCATATGACAAAATTACGCACTTCAAAAAAGCGCTTCCTGTGCAAATTTAACCATAATCTATTCTAAATTACCATTTAACCTTAATTTAACCTTGTTCGATGTTAATCCAGAACATAAATTAGAAAATATGCTGTTAAACGTGCACACTTTAACCCTATACTTTTACATCATAGAACTTTAAATGAATTATAAACCTAAATCTTTAAGACAATGAAAAATTTCATGAAATTCGGTTTGGTTATGGCAATGCTTTTCGCAATGGCCTTTTCTACATTCGCCAACACTACAGATTTTTCTTTACGTGTAATGGGCACAAACGGTAAAACGGTGAGTTTCTCACTCGTTGAAGCAAAAGACATCACGCTTTCACTATATGCTGCGAACAACGAACTTTTGTTCAGTGAGAAAGTGGATTCGAACGGACAGATCAACCGCAAGTACGACTTGAACGCGTTCCCGAACGGAACTTACACGCTTGAAGCGGAATCGGCTGCTAAGGTTTCGACTTACGAGATTACGGTTTCAAACAACGAAGCTAAAATCTCAGAAGCGAAAGCCGAAGTTAAAAAACCGATGGTCGTAAATAAAAACGGTCGCGTCAGCCTAAGCATCATCAATCAGCGCAACACGCCGATCGAGATCACGTTGTTCGACGAGAACGGGGTCGAGTTGTACACGGAAAGAACCGACGCTAAAATCAGCCTTGTCAAGATGTTCGACTTCAACCAAGTTTCTACGGGCGAGTTCACTTTCGTGACGCGTTACGCGAACAAACAATTTACCGATACGATTACTGTCGGAAACTAAACCTAAAGTTAGCAACTGAAAAGCCCTCCGGAAACAGAGGGCTTTTTTTATTTCTCAACAGGTTTGGTTGGATTGCGGAACTTTTTCGAACCGTAACGTCGAACGTAGCGATTTATGTTTCAAAGTATTCAATCTATTTTCGGCCCAGGCTTCTCCCAACCTGAACTTTGTTTTTCGCTGCCTGTTGTGATAGGTTTCGGCCCGATCTTCTTTCGTCCGATCTGATTTCATGCCCAAACGAAATTCGGCTGGTCTTGTGTATATGAAATGATTCGGTCTACAAATGAAAAACCCTCCGAAACAGAGGGCTTTTTTTATTTCTTGATGAGTTTGTCAGACTTGAGGAACTTTCCTTGACCATAGAGTCGCAAGTAGTAGATTCCTGTTTCGAGGCTTTCGGTCGATACGCGGGTCTCGCCCTTTTCAATCCTCACGGTCTTTTTGAGTTGGCCGTTGTTGTCGTATATCTCGACTCGATCCACGGCCGTCAAATCGGATTTTATGTCGAAGTAGCGATCGGCCGGATTCGGATAAATTGAAATGCCGCGGTTCACGTACGTTTCCTTAACACCGAGCAACGACGCACGCGGACCATTTACCGTAGCCTGAACGAGACTTTTCTGATCGAGCGTGAAAAACGCCATGCACGCATCGTCGACGTAATCCATGAAGTTCATGAACATCGCGCCGTCCTCGGTAGGTTCGCACATGTTGCTGTTGTCAGGATATGTCGGGCATCCGAAATATGGATCGTTTACGGGCGGAGTGTCGGCGACATCATCGTCGTTTTGCAAATCGCCACAACTTGTACTATCGTCTCCCCAAGTATGTTTCAAGCCGAAATAATGGCCGAGTTCGTGCGTAACGGTTCTTCCTTTATTGAAAGGTGCGAGCGCGGTTCCGTTGCACCCGAAATATTTATATGAAATGCAAAGGCCGTCGTAATTCTCTCCCGCAGCTGCCGGAGGCGTTCCGAATCCCAACATTCCGGGTGGAAATCGTCCGATCCAGATATTCAGGTAATGCGACGTATCCCAAGCGGGTTCGCCGTCAGGCGTGTAATATTCGATGTCGAAAACGAAGTCATCGGGAACGGATTTTCTTGTGATGCCGCTCGTTGGCATTCCGCTTGGCGTGATCGTAGCCTTTGCGAAACATATTTCCATGTCGGCTCCGAATTCCTGAAACGCTTCAGGAACGACGTCTAAAAAATCCGGATTACACTTCCTGAAATCCTCGTTCATGGCCGCGAGCTGCGAGTTGATCTGCGCATCGCTTATGTTCTGCGTCTGGTTTTTGTACAGCACGTGAAACACTACTGGAATCGTAACTACGTTCGGATTTTGGGAAGAATTATTTTTTTGAAGGTTCTTGACATCTTTCAAGTAACGTGAAATTACTTTATGGCGCGACGCAAAACCCGGATCTTCTGCTTTCAGTTGCTCGATCTTGGCATTGGTGCTACACGTCCGTTGCGCGAAAAGCGAGGACGATCCCAATATCAAAAGCGCGAGTATGAGTTTTTTCATAAAGCAGTTTCCATCGACAAATCTATCAAAAAAAACATCGAAAGTTACAGTTAGGTGCATTTATTATTATATATCAGCAAATTACCGAAATAAAAAAGGGAAGCTCTCGCCTCCCTTTTTTCTATAATCTACGTTTTTGATTACTCGACAACGATGCGTTTTACCGCTTTTTTGCCTCCGTTCTCAACAGTCACGATGTACACGCCTGATTGAACCGATTGCAATTGAAGGTTCTCTTCAAAGACGCCTGTCGCAGGATAAACCTTGTTGAAGATTCTTCTTCCCTGGATGTCGTGGATGTTGATTTTCACATCGTTCGCTCCGTCAGGATTGAATCTCACGTTGAAGTTACCGTTGTTTGGGTTAGGATAGATGCTGAATTCCTGCAAGTTGAAATCCTCGGTTGCCAACGTTACTGTAGTCGTAGTGGAACACAGCGTCAGCGTGAAACTGTTCAGCGTTCCCGTTTGTCCCGTTACCGCATCGGCCAAGGCGAAATTCCATGTTCCGGCAGAGTTCATTCCGTCGAGTATGCTCAATGCGCTTGTTGTCGGAATGTAGGAATTTCCGCCCGCAAGACCAGCACAAGACAAAGCAACACCTTCATCATCGAATGTAGTGATCATGTTTGCAGGAGTTCCAAGAACCGGACAGTTTCTGTCATAAACAATTGCGTTTACAGTTCCGCTTCCAGGTATTGCCAAACCTACTCTCAAGTCGTTCACGCGCGGGTGAGTGATGTTTACGGTAAGATTGGCATCGGTGATCGTGAAACTATCAGGAACTGCAACAGCGTACCCGAAGAATCCTGTCGCACCTGTTCCAACTGCCGCGTTTGGCGTAGCCGTATAGTTGTTACATGTATTCGTAACTGTTACCGTATATCCGATAGAGAATGATTTTGAAAGCGCGTAGTAAATGTTACCGATAGCTTCGATCATGATACGGCAATATGGCGCCGCAGTGTTCGGAACCGTGATTGCTTCATTACCGTCGTTTGCAGTATTGGCTACAAGGGTTGAGAACGTCGCTCCATTATCAATGGAAATCAGGATATTTACGTTAGCCGTGTTGATTCCGTTTGCGTTAGTCCCCGCAACATCCCAAGTGATTGTCTTTGGCGTGTTTTGTGTCCAAGTTTCGTTTGTCGTGTTCGGATAGGTAACCGCGAATGGACCGGCAAGTGCCGATGTATTGACCACCATCGCGTCAGTTGCCGTTTGCGATGTAGTCGGGCTGTTGCTGTCTCTTCCCGTAAGCGTGAAGTTCATCGCTCTTGCGACGTTCGATACGCTTTCCCAAGTCGAAGTCAGGTCGCCTTCCAATACTCTCGCGAATGCAGGCATGTAACGGTTAGGCGACGCCGTCGGGTTGAATGATCTGAAGTTTGGTCCCGCAGGCTTCGTAGGATAAGCGATACTGTTTGCGCCCGTAGTCGCAGCCGTACCCGTATCGTTTTGTTCCCAACAATATGTGATCGAATCTCCTTGCGCATCAGAACCTGTTCCTTTCAAGATGAACGCTGTTCCTTTTGGGATCAAATAATCAGCTCCGGCGTTGATTGTCGGAGGCGTGTTTGCCAATGGCGTGCTTATAGGACATGGTTTGCTTGCCATGTTCGATTGTATCTGCAAAATACTTCTATAGGTGAAATACGGATCAGAATGCGGTTGGATATTCAAGTTCGCAGTCGGAACGACGCCGGCGTATGCCATGATGCTCGTTCCACTGCCCGGTTCAACGTTTACACCCGCGCTTTCGATAGCGTATGAGAACGTGTGGTTCGCTCCCATTTGGTGACCCATTTCGTGTACAACGAAGTCGACGTCGAAATTATCTCCCTGCGGAATTCCGTCAGCCGGAGATGTAAATCCACTTCCTTTGTTCTTATCGGTCGTGCTGGCCGTATCGTCGACGCAAACGCATCCGATACATCCCGCGTTACCGCCGCCACCGCTCGCTCCAAAAAGATGCCCGATGTCGTAGGCCGCGTTGCCAAGAACGGTAGTCAAGGTGTTTTGCACTTCAGTATTCCAGGTTCCTGCCGAACCTACGGCAGCGTCTGAATATGGATCGGTAGCCGCGTTCGTGTAGATTACAGCCAAATTTCCTGCGATGATATTAAGGTGAATGGCCAAATCTTTTTCATTGATCCCGTTCACGCGTGTCATCGTAGCGTTCATCCCTGCAAGCGCGCCTGCTTGGGTTGCGCCGAAATACGTCGTGTATTCACCTGTACAAGAAAGCGCCAAACGCATCGTCTTGTAGCTTTGGTTACTCGCCATAGCGACCTCGTTGCTGAGGCGTTGGTTGAGCGTGTGGTCATCTTCAGTACCGCAGTTCCACGGCAAAGCTCCCACTGATCTCGTCGCGCGCTCGTAAGCCACGTAAACACCGTGATCAGTTGTGTAAGGCTCGATGAATTCCGATCGGCGGTCGGCTCTCAAAATCATAGTTTGTACTCCGATCGGAGAAACGCTGAAATTTAAAGATGCTGACGGATCTGTGATTCCTTTACCGACGTAAGCGCGGATTTCAGGAAATTGTGCCTGCAATTCAGGTTCGAAGTTCGAGTTTTCCCAAACCTGGAAACGCTCAAGTTGACCTTTTGCATTGGGGATTGCGATTTCAATTCCAGCCTGGCCCGAAAATTTGTCGGTAGCGGCCGCAAGCTTTTGTTGCAATTCTGTTTGGTTCAACTGGTAAAGCTGTTGGCTTCCGGATACGTTGTCTTCCCTGACCACTTGACGACCAGTGAGTTTATCCGACCCAACTTTTTGCCATGACGATCCTTTTTGTGCAGACAAAGTACCTGCGGAAAGCGCCAATGCTAAAAAAAGTAATGATTTTTTCATTGAATAATAAGTTTTTCCAAATGTATTGGTTTTTGTTTGGATTTGAAATAGATAGAAAAAAAACAAGGTTATAATGCTGTTTTTTAGTAATTTCTGACATAAAATCCTGAGGATATGTTTTCTCGCCGATGTCAATTTCCGTTCATCAAAAATCGACGAAGGTTTGCGTGCCATACAAACTCCCGCTACATTTGCAATAAAGACTTCAATTTGAGAATTTTCGATTCCATACAAGATTTCAATCACGAGGGGAAAACGATCCTTACGCTGGGCACTTTCGACGGCGTTCACGTCGGGCATCGGAAAATCATCTCGCGCTTGCTGCAATCGTCGCAAGATGAAAACTGCGACAGCGTGATCCTGACGTTTTTCCCGCATCCAAGAATGGTATTGCAATCGGATTCCGACATAAAACTGCTCAACACGATGCCTGAAAAGGCTGCGCTGCTCGAAGCCGCCGGATTGCAACATCTCGTGGTGCATCCGTTCGACAAGGAATTTTCGAGACTTACGGCCGAGGAATTCGTGCGCACGATCCTAGTCGAAAAGTTCAACATCAAGAAAATCATCATCGGCCACGATCACCGCTTCGGGCGAAACCGCACCGCGACGATACACGACTTGATCGAGTTCGGGCAGCAATACGGTTTTGAGGTCGAGCAACTGTCGGCCCAGTCAATTATTCAGGAGCAGGAAAAACAACAACTACTGGCTCGCCAGAACGAGGTATTGGAACACCAGGTGGCCGACCGGACCGCCGAGTTGAGCCGATCGTTGCGCGACCTGCAAACTACCCAGCAGCAACTTATTCAGAAAGAGAAGATGGCCAGTTTGGGCGAACTGACGGCGGGCATTGCCCATGAAATTCAGAATCCGCTCAACTTTGTCAATAACTTTTCGGAGGTGTCGGTCGAACTGCTGACGGAGTTGGAAGAGGAGCAGGAGCGCCCCGCCGATGAGCGTGATGTTGAACTGGAAAAAGAAATTCTTGGCGACATCAAGCAGAATATCAGCAAGATTAGCCACCACGGGCAGCGGGCAGCCAGTATTGTGAAGGGCATGCTGCAACACAGCCGCGCCAGCACCGGCCAACGCGAACCCACCGACCTGAACGCCCTGACCGACGAATACCTCCGGCTGGCGTATCACGGTATTCGGGCCAAAGAAAAAACCTTCGAGGTAAGCCTTGTTACGCACTTCAATCCAGATCTGCCCGCAGTAGCCACCATTCCGCAAGACATTGGTCGGGTCTTGATGAATCTGTTTATCAACGCGTTCCATGCGGTTCAGGAACGTACCCAGCGGAGTGCTGACCAGCGAAGTGCCGACAACCAAAGTACGTATCAGCCTACGGTGACAGTAACCACAGAACGGGTAGGCGACAAGGTACAGGTTCGGGTACATGATAACGGCACGGGCGTTCCTGATGAGGTACGTAGCAAGATCTTCCAACCCTTCTTTACCACCAAGCCAACTGGAAAAGGTACCGGTCTGGGCCTGAGCCTTAGCTACGATATCGTTACCAAAGGCCACGGCGGCACGCTTGATTTACACTCTGAACCCAGCCAATTCACCGAGTTTATTGTAACTCTCCCCATCGCATGACCATCGCCATCATCGAAGCTACCGGCATGTTGGGCCAACCAGTTACCCACGAGTTGCTGTCGGCTGGATACAAAGTGCGAATCATTGCCCGACATGTAGCGGAGGCCAAACGCCTGTTTCCAACGGCTGAGGTCGTTTTTGGTGATCTGAGAAAGCCGGAGTCGTTACCTGTTGCGCTGGCTGGCTGCGAGGCAACGTACCTGAGCC
>NZ_SEBS01000055.1 GCF_004211145.1 Flavobacterium sp.
TTCAAGAACAACGCGACAGGTGAAGTCGTGACCGTATCGGGAAACAGGCCGAGTTGTTCGAGTACGAGATAAATCCGGTCAAGCCCGAATGAAATCCCGACGCCGCTCATGTTTTTGAGCCCGAAAATTCCCGTCAAATCGTCGTAACGACCGCCGCCTCCGATCGAACCCATGTTGACTCCTGAAGCCGAAACCTCGAAGATCGCTCCCGTGTAATAATTGAGCCCGCGCGCCAACGTGACGTCGAGATCCAAAATGGATACCCGAAGACCGAGCGCCGCGATGTTGTCGCAGATGAAACGGACTTCCTCGATTCCTTTTTTCCCTTCGTCGGACGATGCCAGAAGCGTTGAAAGCTGGTCGAGTTTTTCATTCACGTTTCCGGAGAACGAGAACAACGGCTTCACTTTCTCGATCGCCTCGCTCGAAATTCCTTTCTCGAGCATTTCCGTTTTCACGCCGTCCTCGCCTATCTTGTCGAGTTTATCGAGCGCGACCGTGAAATCGATGAGTTTGTCCTTGGCTCCGATGACCTCGGCTATGCCCGACAATATCTTGCGGTTGTTGATCTTGATCGTCGCGTTCTCCAATCGCAAATCGGCAAACACCGAATCGTACAGTTGCACGAGCTCGACTTCCTGCCACAGCGAGGTCGAACCTACGACGTCGGCGTCACACTGGTAGAACTCACGGAAACGCCCGTTCTGCGGACGATCGGCGCGCCAAACCGGCTGGATCTGGTAACGCTTGAAAGGGAATTGTATGTCGTTCTGGTGTTGGACGACGTAACGCGCGAACGGTACGGTCAAATCGTAACGCAAAGCCTTTTCAGAAATCGACGACGTCAATCGCAAACTATCCTTATTGGCGAGGAAATTCTCGTCGGCTTTTGCCAAATAATCCCCGGAATTCAAAATCTTGAAAATCAAACGATCGCCTTCTTCTCCGTATTTCCCCATCAAGGTTTCCGAATTCTCGAAACTCGGCGTCTCTATCGGCTGGTATCCGAACTTCTCGAAGTTGGTCTTCATGATATTCGAAATGTATTGTCGTTTGGCGACGACCTCGGGCGAAAAATCGCGTGTTCCTTTTGGTATGCCTGTTTTTTGTGCCATTGTGTTTTGTTGTGAGCGGCAAATATCGGACTAAATAGTTGAAAGTCGAAAGTCGAAAGTCGAAAGTCGAGCGGACAACGACTCATTTTAGACGAAAACCGATTTCTGATCAACACGGAAATGTGGCCGACAAAAAAATCGATTGTTAACAACAAAAATCCGGCGACCGCAAAAGCGTTAGCCGGGTTTAAAATCATCTAAGATTTTCGCAGCAATTTCATCTTTGAATTTACCTACAAATAATTGGATCTTAGCACAGATTTCCTCTTACCTTCTGTCCTTTCAACTTTAGACTTTCGACTTTCGACTTTCGACTTTCGACTTTAGACTTTAGACTTTAGACTTTCGACTTTCGACTTTTCCAAAAAATGTTCAAATTCCAGTCGAAACATAAAGTCAATTTTCCATGTATAATTCATCTTTGAATTCACCGACAAATAATCGTATTTTAGCACAAATTTCGTCCTGTCTTCTGTCCTTTCGACTTTCGACTTTCGACTTTCGACCAAAAAAATGTTCAAACTTCTCCGCGAAAATATCCGCATCGCCATGGGTTCCATCAAAACGCAATTGCTGCGTACGGTGCTCACGGTATTCATCATCGGCATCGGGATCATGGCGCTCGTCGGGATTTTGACGGTCGTTTCGGCTCTTGAAAATACGCTTTCGAACGATTTTGCGTCGATGGGCGCGAACACGTTTGACGTGAACCAATACGATTTCAGCCAACAATACGACGGCGACCAAAGCGACAAGCGCGCGAATCCCGTGATCACGTTTGCGCAGGCGAAACAATTCAAGGACAAATACGATTTCCCATTCACGTCGGTCTCGCTGTCGTTTACCGCGACGGGAGGCGCTGAAGTCAAATACGAATCCGAGAAGACCGACCCAAATATCTCGGTCGTCGGCGCCGATGAAATGTTCCTTCCGAACAAAGGCCTCGAGATCTCACAAGGCCGGAATTTCACGACGTTCGACGTCCAGAACAACGCTTACGTTTGTATCGTCGGTTCCGATTTCGAGAAAGGATTATTAAAAAATACGAACCCTATCGATAAGGTGATCTCGATCCGAGGCGCGAGATTCCGCGTGATCGGCGTGCTCAAGGAAAAAGGTTCGACGTTCGGAAACAGCCAGGATTTGCGCGTGATCATCCCAATCCAGGTCGCGCGTTCGCTGTTCACGTCGCCCAACATCAATTACAGCGTGAGCACGATGGTGACCAAAAAGGAATTGCTCAACGACGCGGTCGACAAGGCGTTGCTCACGATGCGCAATATCCGAGGACTCAATCCCGTCCAGGAAAATAATTTCGGGATTTCAAGAAGCGATGAACTCTTGAACCAGATCGCCGAAATGACGGGTTATCTGAATACGGCCGCATGGGTAATCGGGATCATCACGATTTTCGGTTCGTCGATCGCGCTCATGAACATCATGCTCGTTTCGGTTACTGAAAGGACGCGTGAAATCGGCGTCAGGAAAGCGCTCGGAGCGAAACGCAACACGATCGCCGTGCAGTTTTTCATAGAAACTTTGGTGATCGGGCAAATCGGCGGATTGGTCGGGATGTTCTTTGGTATCTTGATCGGCGCAGGCCTTTCAAGCTTGCTCAACTTCAATTTTACCGTGCCTTGGGGCGCAATCCTCGCGGCATTTTCAACGGCGTTCGCGGTCGCGATCATCTCGGGTTTATATCCGGCCGTGAAGGCGTCACGCCTCGACCCTATCGAAGCCTTGCGTTACGAGTAGACTTTCGGCGCGCACTTTATCATGCGGTCGTTCCCGTAAATATCCTGTCGCAATTCGATTTCGTGAAACCCTTTGCTTTCGAGCATTTCGATGGTTTCGGCTGACAGATATTGGTTGATTTCGAAATAGAGTTTTCCATTTTCAGAAAGATGTTCCGACGCCAAGTCAGCGATTTTCCGATAAAAAACCAAAGCATCGTCATCGGCCACGAACAACGCCAAATGCGGCTCGTTCTCGAGAACGTTCGGTTTGATTTCACGCTTTTCGAGGTTTCGGACATAAGGCGGATTGGAAACGATGATGTCGAATTTCTTACTCAGATCATCGGTTTTCAGGATGTCGGTTTTGATAAAGTCGACTCGAACTTCATTTCGGTTTGCGTTTCGGTTCGCAACGTCTAAGGCTTCACTCGAAACATCGATCGCCGAAACGTTCGCATCGTGTAGATTCTTCGCCAACGAAATCGCGATGCAACCGCTTCCCGTGCCGATATCCAAAATTTCAGGACTTCCCGAAAACTCGTAATCCTTGACGATCCAATCGACGAGTTCTTCGGTTTCAGGCCGCGGGATCAACACGCTCGGATTCACTTCGAATTCCAAACCGAAAAAATGCGCGCTACCTATTATATATTGAATCGGAATGTGGTTTTGGAGTTTCCTGAAAGCGTCGTCCCATTTTTGGAGTTCGTCCGACGAAAATTCCAGGTTCGGATCCATCGCCAGATCGACGCGCTTCAACCCGCGAAAATCCTCGAGCAACAGATAAAAAAAACTCTCGGCCTCGATCGCATCGTAATCGGCCGTCAATCCCAAAATAAACCTGTCCCTAAACGTCCTTACAAGCACATCTCCAATTATTACTTATTACCTATTAATTGTCAATTGTCAATTATCAATTGTCAATTGTCAATTATCAATTGTCAATTGTCAATTCCAATTCCCGCAACATCCAAACCGTACAACTCGTATGTCCCGTTCCGCCCAACGGTCGCTCGATATTCCTGAATCCCGATTTTCGATATAACGCTTGGGCCTCATTCATGTACGGTAGCGTTTCGAGATAGCATTTTTCATATCCGAAATCGCGTGCGGCTTCCAAACATTTCGCCATCATCATTTTCCCGAAACCGCGGCCTCTCGCCTGTTTTGAAAAATACATTTTCTGGAGTTCGCAGATCGATTCGTCGGCGTTTGCCAAAGGTGCGATTCCCGCGCTGCCGATGACGTTTCCGTTTTCAGTCAACACGAAATACACGGATTTCGGCACGTTGTATGTTTCGAACATTCGGTCCAATTCCGGATCGGCATACGCCGTCCCGACTTTGGGCGCGCCGTATTCCACGAGCGTTTCGCGAATGATTCTCGCGACGTCGGCATTATCATCTTGTGTGATTTTACGGATTTCGATGTAGTCCATGTCGCAAAAATACGACGAATATCGTACAACTTCGGCCAAAATAAAATCGAAGAATGGAGTACATTTGTGGTATGCCGAACCACGAAATCTTCATGAAGCGTTGCATCGAACTCGCCAAAAACGGCCTGGGCACGACGTATCCGAACCCGATCGTGGGAAGCGTGATCGTACACGACGGCAAAATTATCGGCGAAGGCTGGCATAAAAAAGCCGGTGAAGCGCATGCCGAGGTCAATGCCGTGAATTCGGTCAAAGACAAATCGCTGCTTAAGGACGCGACGATCTACGTGAGTCTTGAACCGTGCAGCCATTTCGGGAAAACGCCTCCGTGTTGCGATCTGATCATCGCGAACGGAATTCCGAACGTCGTCGTGGGAACGGTCGATCCGAATGAAAAAGTCGCCGGAAACGGCATTCGGAAATTAAAAGAATCGGGCAAAAATGTGATCGTCGGAATCCTGCAAAACGAATGTGACGAACTCAACAAACGCTTTTTCACGTTCCAAAATAAAAAACGGCCATACATCATCCTGAAATGGGCGCAAAGTCGTGATGGTTTCATTTCGCCCGCGACTAAAACCGAAGCGAAACCCGTTTGGCTCACGAATCAATATTCGCGTCAACTCGTGCACAAATGGCGAACCGAGGAACAGGCGATCCTCGTCGGAACGCAAACCGCTATCGATGACAATCCATCGCTTACTTCGCGGGATTGGGCAGGTTCTAATCCAAACCGTATAGTTATCGACAGGTCGCACAGGATTCCGAAAGAAAATCATATATTTGATAATCAGGCAAAAACCATCGTTTTGAGCAGCTCCGATTTGGGACATGCGCAAACCGGGATAGTCGATTTCGAGGATAACGCAATTTCGAGTATTTGCGATATCTTATATAGGAACGATATACAATCGGTGATTATCGAAGGCGGACGCGAGACGCTGCAACGTTTCATCGATGCCGGGATTTGGGATGAGGCGCGCGTTTTCACATCGGGCATCGAACTCGAAAACGGAACTGTCGCACCGATCCTGAATCGAAAATACGAGCACAAGGAAAGTATTTTAGCGGACGAACTTTTAATCTATCGCAACCATGATCAACACAATTATCTTTGACTTCGGCGACATTTTCGTAAACCTGAACAAGGAAGCTTCGATCGAGGCATTTCGGAAATTGGGCATCGACGGCCCGAATGATGAACTCGTAGAACTCAATGATAAATTTGAAAAAGGCCAGATATCCGAAGATAAATTCCTCAACGGTTTTTTGAAATTCATTCCCGATGCTTCGATCGACGACATCCGTCACGCCTGGAATCTGGTGATCGGCGAATTCCCGCTCGAACGTTTGGAGTTTTTGCAGATGTTGTGCGGACGATACCGAATGTTCCTGTTGACGAACACCGATGCGATCCACATCGCGCACTTTGAAGAACTTGTCGGCTCGACGTTCGCGGGTGATTTTTACCGATGTTTTGAAAAAGTCTACTATTCATACGAAATGGGAATGCGCAAACCCGACGTGGAAATCTACAACTACATCGTGCGCAAACACGACCTTTCGCCAAAGCGCACCCTGTTCATCGACGACAAGAAAGAAAACACCGACGCCGCGCGCCAAGCCGGTTTACAGGTTTGGAACCTACAGGTCGGACAGGAAGATGTCGTACATTTGTTCGAGAAAAAATTCGAGACCGCTTAATTGGACGACACTTACAAAACCATTGCATTTCCCTCTCACGAGACGCTTTACAAGGAAAAGAACAGCAAGTTCTTCGGGTATGCATTTCCCATAACGAACGAAGAAGAAGTCAAATCTCATTTGGAAACTTTACGGAAACAACATCAGGGCGCGGGACATTTTTGCTACGCGTTCCAGATCGGGACCGAAAAAATCCAGTACCGCGCCAACGACGACGGTGAACCTTCGAACTCGGCCGGAATGCCGATTTACGGGCAGATCCAATCGTTTGGGTTGACAAATGTGTTGATCGTCTCGGTTCGGTTTTTTGGTGGTGTGAAGCTCGGAGTCGGCGGGTTAATTTCAGCGTATCGAACGTCGGCGCAAATGGCGATCGAGGCTTCTGAGATCGTCGAGAGGACGATTGATCTTAATTATGTCGTGTCGTTTGAGTATAAAGATATCAACAAAGTCATGCGGATTATTCGCGAGAAAAACCTCAACGTCGTTTCACAGAGAATGGAAATGAATTGTGAGGTGACGTTTTCGGTACGAAAGAAAAATGCGGATTCCGCGGTCGGGGCGTTTGATGCGGTTTTTGGGGTATTGGTAAAAGCTGTTGAATAAATTGGAAATGCTTCACATTCGGATTATTTCCCGAATGCGAAACACCAAAATCACCTTAACGCAATCGGATTGATAACGACATCAATCAACCTCGTTTTCAAAGTTTTCAAGGATGGTTTTTATGTATTCCGGAGGCAAAACGGGACGGCCTGTTTTAGTGTCGACGAACACCAAAATGAAATGCGCAGTTGTCAACAATTCGCCCGTCTCACTTTCGATTTTGCAGTCGAATTCAATCTTGACCGAAGCATGTCGTTTTAGCTTAGTTTTAACAATTAAAAGGTCGTCGTATCGCGCGGGTTTTTTGTAATTTAAGTGCATCGACACAATGGGCAATGCGATACCGTTTTCTTCCATCGTTTTGTAGGAAACGCCCAGTTTTCGAAGCCACTCCACGCGTCCTATCTCGAAATAAGGAACATAACTGCCGTGATAAACGACGCCCATTTGGTCAGTTTCGGAATAGCGCACGCGCACCTCGATTTGGTCTTCTTGCATATTTATTGATAATGAAATTTTAACATTTTTCTAACGCTCCGCTTACAATAATATTTTCGAAAAATCAATCCTCGAAATATTTTTTTTTAACGATTTTTGTTCACATATTTGTTCTCCCGAATGAGGTACAAAAGACGCCACTTACCTTTTGTAAGATAACCTTTAATAATTAACACTTTTATAGTCATTTATGAGCAAAACTGCGCAATCGGTATGGGAAAATTGTCTGTCATTTATAAAAGACAATATCCAAGAGCAGGCCTACAAAACCTGGTTCGAACCAATCAAGTCAGTTGAGCTCACCGACAACGCACTTTATATCCAGGTCCCAAGTAAATTCTTCTACGAATGGCTTGAGGAACATTATGTGAAATTGCTAAAAGTGGCCTTGACGAAAGAACTCGGGAAAAACGCAAAGTTACTCTATAAAATCAAAATGGAGAACACTTACGGCAACAAACAACCGTTCACGGAACAGTTGCCAAGCGCTCATCGTTCACCGATGCGTGCGCAAGAGGTTGATGCCCCGGTTCGTAATTTGAGCCCGGAACTCAAAAATCCGTTTGTTATTCCAGGGATCCGCAACCTTAAGATCGAATCACAACTCAACCCGAATTATAGTTTCGATAATTTCCTTGAAGGCGACTCAAACCGTTTGGCCCGCTCAGCCGGTATGGCCGTGGCGAACAAGCCCGGAGGAACGTCGTTCAACCCGCTTTTGATTTTCGGAGGCGTCGGTTTGGGAAAAACGCATTTGGCGCACGCCATCGGTGTCGAGATCAAAGACAAATACCCGGAGAAAACCGTGCTGTACATTTCGGCCGAAGTTTTCACCCAACAATACATCGACTCGGTCAAGAAAAACAACCGTAACGACTTCATCCACTTCTATCAACTGATCGACGTGTTGATTATCGACGACGTACAATTCTTGTCGGGCAAATCAGGAACGCAGGACGTGTTCTTCCACATTTTCAACTATCTGCACCAAAACGGAAAGCAAGTCATCTTGACCTCCGACAAAGCGCCCGTTGACATGCAGGACATCGAACAACGCTTGCTATCGCGTTTCAAATGGGGATTGTCGGCCGAATTGCACCAACCCGATTACGAAACCCGTGTTTCCATCCTAAAAAACATCCTGTATCGCGACGGCGTCGAAATGCCCGACGATATCATCGAATACGTAGCGCGTAACATCAAAACAAACGTGCGCGAACTCGAAGGCGCGATCATATCGCTGATTGCCCAATCGTCCTTCAACAAAAAGGAAGTCACGTTGGACTTGGCGAAGAACGTCGTCGAGAAATTCGTAAAGAACGTAAAGCGCGAAATCTCTATCGAATACATCCAAAAGATCGTATCCGATTATTTCCAGCTCGACATTGAGACGCTTCAATCGAAAACGAGAAAACGTCATGTCGTACAAGCGCGTCAATTGGCCATGTTCTTCGCGAAGAAATTCACGAAAGCATCGCTAGCGAACATCGGTTCACAAATTGGCGATCGCGACCACGCTACAGTCCTGCACGCTTGCAAGACGGTTGACAACTTGGTTTCGACCGACAAGCAGTTCAAGAAATTCGTCGAGGACATCAACAAGAAACTCTCCCTGTAACAATGCCGGTTAAGATTCTCATGGTCTGCCTTGGAAACATTTGTCGTTCTCCGTTGGCAGAAGGATTGCTCGCATCGAAACTTCCCAAGGATAAATTTTTCGTCGATTCGGCCGGAACAGGCGATTGGCACGTCGGCTCTTTGCCTGATGAACGCTCGATCGATGTGGCCAAACGCAACGGACTCGACATTTCGCACCAACGCGGACGGCAGTTCAGGACATCGGATTTCGACGAGTTCAATCATATCTATGTGATGGACGCGAGTAATTACCGCAACGTTCTCGCGTTGGCCAAGACCGACGAACACCGACAAAAAGTAAAACTCATCCTCGACGAACTTTTCCCCGGAGAAAACATGGACGTTCCCGATCCGTATTTCGGACTGCACGACGGTTTCAATTCGGTGTACGGAATGCTCAACGAAGTGACTGAAAATATCGCCGACAAACTAAAACGCGACCATCCATGAAGCCGTTTACCGTTCTTGGAAAATTATACCTTATCCCGACGACGCTTGGCGAGAACGACGATCCCAACGACGTGTTGCCGCAAACCATAAAACGCACGATCGACTTCATCGCCGACTACATCGTCGAAAATGAAAAGACCGCGCGCCGCTTCATCAAGACAGTCCATCCCGAGAAAAAACAGCCCGAGCTCCGCATTTCTTTGCTCAACAAACGCACCGAGGAAAGCGAACTTATACAAATGATCGAACCTTTACTGCACGGCAAAAACGTCGGACTCATGAGCGAAGCCGGCTGTCCCGGAGTTGCAGATCCCGGAGCCGCGATCGTGAAACTCGCGCATGAAAAAGGAATACAGGTCATTCCATTGGTCGGGCCGTCATCGATTTTACTCGCACTCATGGGGTCGGGAATGAACGGCCAGAGCTTCGCGTTCAACGGCTATTTGCCGATCGACAAAGCCGAGCGAAAAACCGCGATCAAGAACTTCGAAAAACTCTCGCACGACAAAAACCAATCGCAACTCTTCATCGAAACGCCGTATCGTAACAATAAATTCGTAGAGGATCTGCTCGTCTCACTCCAACCGAGCACGTTGCTCTGCATCGCGGCCGACATTACGCTGCCGACCGAATTCATCCGCACGTTGCGCGTCGCCGATTGGAAAAAACATGTACCTGATCTACAGAACCGTCCCGCGATTTTCATCATCCACAAGAATTAACTAACTTGTCACGACGTAATCTCGCGACATGAAAAAACTTCTACTTCTCGTTATTCTGGCGGCCGGCTTTTCGTGTAAAAAAAGCGCGGACGAATCCCAAGCCAATACAAAACCATCGTTCGATTATTTGCTCGGCGATTGGGCGAGATCAAATGACGAACCGGGTCAAAGCACCTTTGAAAGTTGGCGAAAGAAAAACGACTCGGTGTACAGCGGGATCGGATTCACGCTCAAAGACAAGGACACGATCTGGCTGGAAAACGTCGAAATCGCAAACGATGGCCGACATTGGAATTTTTCGGTAACGCCAAAAGGCTCAATAAAGGTCACGCCTTTCCAATTGACGGACATCGAACCCGACGGTTTTACGTGCAAAAACGATAAGAACGAATTTCCGAAGCGGATCAAATATAAAGTCACGCACGATAAGATCCACGCTGTCATCTCAGGAGCCGGAAATCCGGATGTTGCTTTCGAATTCGATCGCATTCGATAATTCCTCTTATATCGCTGATATCAAACATTCCTGCCAAACCCATACAAATTCCGACTCATGAAGACCTACAAAAACCTCGCATTCGTTGCCATTTTCGCACTATTCAACATCACCATTTCGGCCCAAAAAGCGGTCGCCGAAAAAGCGATATCAGGCTGCTGGAAATTGGTCGATTTCGCAATCACACCCGCGCCAGCCGAAATGGAGCAGATGAAAAAAGAAGCGTTAAACGGCACGATCTGCATGGAAAACGGAAAGTTCACGACCAAAAAATCCGACGGAACGACGTCGGCGACAGGCGTTTACAGTATTTCGGAAGACGGCAAAACCATCAACCAAAAAATGGACGGAATGCTCGACGACATGGAAACGCCCGACGGGAAAATCGTAAAGCTCACCGCAACCGAATTCGTGATCCAGGCAGATGATGCGACCATGCGCTTCGAAAAGATAAAACCATAAAAAAACCTGCCGAACGACAGGTTTGAATTTTTTAGGACATTCGGCGTTCGAAACTCTTACATCTTTACGATCGCATTGCTGTCGGCGACGATGCCCGTAGTTTCGTAACCCCCGAAAGTACGCATGTAACTGCGGATCGACGTGCCGTAACCGTCGCGTAAATAACGCGTGCCGTTGCTCTTGAAGAATCGTTTTACCGAACCCGCTCCACCCAAATGCGCAGCGGCCAAAATTCCCGATTCGGTTACTTTGATGCCCGCCACGGTCTTGCCTTCGTATTTGGCAATCTCGTCGCGCAATTCGTATTTGTTCTTCGCACACAAGGCCTCGAACGCTTTTTCCTGCAAGGCCGGATTGCGTAGGAAGTTATTGAAATCCTTGATTCCTATAGCGCGCAACGCCGATTTCCCGAACTGGTATTTGCCCATATACCCGAAAGTATTGACCAAGCGATACTGTCCTTGCGACTCACGGAAGGCGATGGCCTCTTTGTAAGCGACGAAGAATTTACCGGTAAAAGGAACGTCGAGGTTGTTGTAATCGGAAGTGCTTAACGACGGGTAGCTATAAGAGAGTTTATCCTCGCCTTTGGTGCTGAACCAATCGTGATTTTCGAGTTGAAAAGGTTTAAAACCATAACTCAGGAACGCAATAGTGGTAATAATGCTAATGTAATATGCCCATTTCTTATACATACTTTGGTTTTCTTCCAGCTGGCGTAACCGTTTTGGCTTTGGGGCGAAACCGGGTTAACCTTTTGTGACAAAGCTACTTGTAAGTAATCTCTGCACAATTTCAAGGTACCGAAACTGGAAATTTCTGCGGGGGCAAATATACAACAATAAAACAAATGCTGAAAATCAATCAGTTAATGTTTTCTAAAAATACAATGGATGGAATTTAACATCGCCGCGACCATTAATCTCCACGGTCGGTGCAGGAATCTTTATCACGTTGACTAACGAGAACAAAGTTTTCAACAAATGAGATTTTGTGTGAATTTTCGTCAGGTCGGCGTCGAGCGAAAAATAGAATTGACGCATTTGTTCTTTCTCGGGCAGGAACACGTTGTTTGTCGGGACATCTTTTCCCGTCACCATTCCCGTGGCTCCGTATCCGACGGCGACGTTGAACCATTTCGGAATCTTCGAGCCCTTGAAAAACGAATGCACGTTGGCCGATAGCCAATACGTCTGACCGTTGTAATCCTTGAAAATCTGCTCGTTGTACGTGCTGCCCAGAACATCGGGACGAGCCGAAGCGTAGGGCGTTTTATGGAACGAAAACTTCGGCGTGATGCGCTGTTCATCCCACAACAATTCCTGTCCGATGAACAAAAGCGTTCCTCCGGCATTGGCCGCGAGATCTCCCGTCGACGCGCCCCATTCTTGCGAGAATCCGTCGAAAATCTCGATCGCCGACACGAAAACGAAACCCGTCGCGGCGCCGTAAATCTTTCGGTTCCTGTCGCTCATGCCGCTCCATGCGAACAGGTTGCTGCTGAAATTCGACAGATGGTAGGATGAAAATACGTGTCCTGCCTTGTCCATCTGCATCCATTCGGCGTTGTCGTTGATGAAATGAAAATCGGATTTGTCGTAATCGGCGTACCAAAGTTGGTTGAGCGCCGCATAGGTTCCGACCGCAAACACCGCTTCGCCTATGATTACCGAATTGCGTCGGGTGACATTCAACGAATCGGCGGGTTTCAGGAAATTTTCAACGCCATTCTGCGCCGACAAGCCCGCCGCCAAAAAGCAGCAAATCCATAAATATATAGATTTGGCGCGCCTCACGTCTATCGTTTGATGCCTTGACTGTTGATCCAAGCCACGTATTTCTGACGATTCGCCTCGTGCTGGGCCGGAGTGACCGCGAATTCGTGATACCCGAAATTGGTCACGCTCGCACAAAAGTAAATGTAGTTGTGTTTTTCAGGATTCAAGACCGCGTCGATCGCCGTAATGTCGGGCATCGCGATCGGGCCCGGCGGCAAACCCGCGTACATATACATATTATAAGGAGAATCGGTTGCGAGATCCTTATTGAGCACGCGTTTGATGACTTGGTTCCAGTCGCCCGAATTCTTCTTCACGGCATAAATCACCGTCGGATCGGCTTCGAGTTTCATTCCTTTGTCGAGTCGGTTCAGGTAAACCCCGGCCACGCGCGGACGCTCGTCGCTCTTCACGGTTTCCTTGTGCACGATCGACGCAAGTGCCGAAACCTGCAAAGGCGTCAAGTTAAGCGCTTCGGCTTTGGCGGTACGGTCAGCGTTCCAGAACTTGCGGTATTCCTTTGCCATGCGGTCGCGGAATTTGTCGGCGTTCGTGTTCCAGAAAAACTCGTACGAATTCGGGATGAAAATACTCAATACGTTTTCCTTCGTGAATCCGTTCTCAGCGAGGAATTTCTCGTCGGTGAATGATTTCATGAGGCTCGTGCTGTCAGCTTCGATCTGAGAACCGATGCGGCCCGCGAAATCCTCGAGCCGTTCCTGGTTGTTGAAAGCGATATCGACGGGAACCGGCTGGCGCAACGAATTGATGATATCGTTGTTGTTCATTCCTTTTTTAAGGACGAATTTCCCCGCTTTTATGTTCGTGACGTACGACTTCTTCTCGGCCGTCGTCTCAAATTTTTCCAAATCCTTTACATACGGTTTCACGATGTCCTTGACGGCCGTGAAATCGGAATTCGTCGGAATGAAAACCGCGATTTCGTTGTCATTGAAACTCGTGTTCGATGCAAAAATATTGCGGTAAAGAATGTATCCGTAGATGATGGCGCCCGTCACGATTACGACGGAAACGATGCCTATTATTTTTTTGAAATTCACTTTTTGTCGTTGATTTATTCCGCTGCGCTCCATCAGTTCGGCTACGCCTCGGGTGTTGAATCGTTTTATGTTTATTTTGACTTACTTTTTTTCTGTTGGTTATCTAGCAAACCCTGAACCCTGCACTATTTCCTAACCAACTGAAACATCGTCTCGTCCCGGAATTCACCCCTTACCCTATTCCACTGCTTTTTGACCCCGATCTCGACGAAGCCAAATTTAGTAAAAAGCGCGACACTGTTTACATTCGCGGGATCGATATTGGCGTACAGCTGATGCAGCCCTAATTGGATGAACGAATAGTGAAGCAGCTGCTCGAGCGCCTGGCTTCCGTAACCGTTTCCGCGTTCGGCCATGTCTTTTATGATGATTCCGACTCCGGCGCGTTGGTTTCTCGCATCGAAATCGAAAAGGTCGATGAGCCCGATCGCGTCGAACGTCGCCTTCAGACAGATCGCGAGCCTCAATTGCTTGGCTTCGTAAATGTCCTGGTGCGAATTCTCAAGATATTGTTTGACGAGGAACTTGCTGTAAGGCGTTTGCGTATTGCTGAATTCCCAGATCGTTTCGTCGTTTTCGATCGCGTGCACGAATTCGAGATCGTCGGGTTCGAGCGCGCGCAGATAAATATTTTCTCCGGTTAAGGTCAGCATGAGATTTCGCCGTTAAATACGAAAGTCGCTGGCCCGATCAGGAAAACGTCGGTGAATGTACCGTTATCTTTCGTGAAGGAAACCTCGAGCGTTCCGCCTTGTACGTTGATTTTTATGCGATCCGAAGTGGTTTTCCCGAGTACGTTCATCGCAATTGCCACCGCAGTCGCTCCCGTTCCGCACGAAAGCGTTTCATCTTCGACGCCGCGTTCGTAGGTTCGGACCGAGAAACTGCCGTCGGCTTCAGGCTTTACGAAATTAATGTTGCTGCCGGCTTGCCCGTACAATTCACCGTATCGGATTTCAGCACCTCTTGTTTTTACATCGAAGTTCTTGAGATCGTCGACGATTTCGATATGATGCGGCGAACCCGTGTCGAGGAAAATATAGTTAGGCTGTACGTTGACCGAATCGACGTCCTTCATTTGAAGCGAGATGAACCCATCGGAAATATTGGCATAATGCGGTCCATCGGATGCAATGAACTCAGCCGTATCTTCAATCACGCCAAGATGTTGCGCAAATGCGACGAGACAGCGTCCGCCGTTGCCGCACATCGAACCCAAGTTTCCGTCGGCGTTGAAATACACCATGCGAAAATCGGAATCTTTGTCATTTTCTAATAGCAGCAATCCGTCGCCCCCGATGCCAAAACGTCGGTCACATAACTGCGCGACGAGCTTGGTATCGTTTTTGGGAAACGCGAGCGAACGGTTGTCGATCATCACGAAGTCGTTGCCCGTTCCGTGATATTTGGAGAAGGTTATTTCCATAGCTCAAATTTACGAAAGGAATCCGATTAAAAAAGCGCTCGATCGACGCGAAATACAACGTAACGTTAATCATTGTTAAGACGTGGTTAAAGTGATTTCGGCGAAACAATAATCTTCTACTTTTGGTGTTAAATTCTATTATTATAATCAAGCAAATGAAAAAGTTCTCAGGTTTATTCTTAGTGTCTTTGTTAAGTGGCGCTACCACATTGGGCGCTTACAAGCTGTTCATCGAACAGGATGGTTTATCGAACAAAAACGGGATCGTCACGACGGCGCCCGAAAATTATTCACGAACGGTCGGCTTTGGAGGTGCCGAATCGGTCGATTTCACAACGGCTGCCGACAAGGCGGTTCATTACGTAGTCCACGTCAAGAATGTTTCCTACCGACAGGTTTCGCCGATCCAACAATTCATGTACGGATACCGCGGCCAGCAACAGCAGGAACAAGTCGGGACGGGATCGGGCGTAATTATTTCTGAAGACGGTTATATCGTGACGAACAACCACGTGATCAAAGACGCGTCGGAGCTCGAAGTCACGCTGAACAACCGCAAATCGTACAAGGCGAAACTAATCGGGACCGATTCCAAAATGGACATCGCGTTGCTTAAGATCGACGCCGACGAAAAATTGCCTTACACGGCTTTCGCGAATTCCGACAATATTAAGGTCGGAGAATGGGTTCTGGCAGTCGGAAACCCGTACAACTTGACCTCAACCGTTACAGCGGGAATCGTGTCGGCCAAAGCGCGTAATTTATCGGGCGACAGCTTGCAATCGTTCATCCAGACTGACGCGGCCGTAAATCCCGGAAATTCAGGCGGCGCGTTAGTCAATACGAGCGGCGAACTCGTCGGGATCAACACGATGATCTCGTCGATGACAGGTTCTTACGTCGGGTATTCGTTCGCGGTTCCGAGTAATGTCGCGCGTAAGATCGTCGAGGACATCATGGAATTCGGAAATGTGCAACGCGCCATCATCGGCATCCGTGGCACCGAATTGAACAGCGCGATCTCTAAAGAATTCGGCGTGAACCAAACACAAGGGTTTTATGTGGGCGAAGTCACCAAAAATTCGGGAGCCGAAAAAGCGGGCCTCAAAAAAGGCGACATCATCAAGAAACTCGACAACACGAACATTTATTCGTGGGCCGATTTCAACGGAGTCGTGACTACGAAACGCCCGAACGACATCGTTTCGGTAACCTATGTCCGCGACGACAAGACGTTTGAAGTTCCCGTAAAACTCATCAAGAACGAATTTGAAACGATTGACTTCAAAGGACTCGAACTCTCGAATATCGATGCTTCCGACAAGAAACGTTTCAACATAGGCTACGGCGTGCGCATCAACAGCGTCTCGAACGAAAGACTGCAGGAATATGCCGAGGAACTCAAAGGCGGTGTGATACTGTCGATCGGAAACGTGAAGGCGACGAGCGTGGAATCGATTTCCGATTTGACGAAACGCATCGGGGACGAACAATCGGTCCAGGTGCAATTGATGACGAGCAATGGGGAACTCGTTCGGGTTATTTTATAACCTTTTAAGGTAAATCTTTCGACTTTCGACTTTCGACTTTCGACTTTCGACTTTCGACTTTCGACTAAAAAATTAGATTTGGTTGAGCCATCCGGAAACGGGTGGCTTTTTTTATTTCAGATTTTAGATTTGAGTTCCGCGAAGCAATTCACGCACGATCTGTTCGGAAAAAAAACCTCACAAACGTCTCCAAAACAATTTTCATTGCGAAAAAATCAATATTTTCATCAACGAAAACGATTGAAATTTTTACTTTTGCCCCAAATTAATGAAAATCATCAATTTTGAAA
>NZ_SEBS01000019.1 GCF_004211145.1 Flavobacterium sp.
GGTCGTCTGGGAAACTTGGCGCTACGCATTTTTGCTTCTTTTGTTGCGAGACAAAAGAAGGTTGGAGACAAATCCTGATTGTATAATTTAAGTTCCGGCAGGCGAATCGATTGTAAAGTGTTTGAAGAAGAAAAGGAAGGCACGACCTGGACGCTCTCGCCAGCGGAGGCCGTTATCCATGCAGTTTCCTTTTTGGATATATGATTTAAAGTTCTGTAGGACTTGACTTTAACGATTATTGTCACAAAACTTCTTCAAAAAATAAATTGCAACAAATTCCGTTACACATTATTTTTTTCAAACGAAATGTAACTCGTTGATACCGTAAAATCGGCTACGGCATTTATAATAGCGAAATTTCGCGTGGAGGTATTAATACGTCACATACCGATGTTGCGAACCATCCCGTTCAATAAGCCCATCTTTTCAATACATTTTCCTCTCTCCATTTTTCACCGACTAACTTATACAACACGATTTCGCCACCGTTGTTTCCTTTGCTGAAGCCGACGACTGCAAACCTTCGATCTGATGAATAAACCGGTTTTGAAATTTTAATCGGAAAACCGCGGTAAAGCACCTCGTTTGCATTGTAACTTTTAATTTGCTCTGTTAAAAGTTTCTTTTGTTCTTTATTCAGTGAATTAGCGACTTCTTTGATAGAATCCAGGCTTATTTTTTCGTTTTGCCGAATCAGGATCCTATTTTTAAAATCAGATTTTTTCCAAGAAGATTTTTGTTCTTTTTCCGACTGAAGTTTTAAGTCATCGAGAAGTGGTTTGTCTATGATGTGAAATTCTTCATTCACAAACGTGACATTTAAAGAGCTCATTATTTCTTTGATTTCAAACGCACTTTCTTCGATTAATAGCGGTTTGTTTTTAAGGGCAATATCCATTACACCCTGTGCGTGGGAAATTTGTGAAACCAGAAATAGAAAAATTGTCTTTACCATTGTTTTCATAATATGTTACCGCAGTTTATTAACCAGCTATAAAAAATTTCAAAAATTTCATTCGTCCGTTATTCAAAATCTTAAAAAAGTAAATATAATTCGTTTCTCCGATCTCGTTTTCATCGTCGACTTTATAGGTCGTCGCAAAATTCAATTCGACTATTCTTTCTTTTTTGTCAAAAGTCACATAAAGTTTGTAAGTGGAAGAATCGGTTTTGATTTCAGAACTTTCACTCGCGCCTTCGTCCGATAGATTTTTGGTGTTAATTTTTAAAAAGCAGTCAATGAATTGTTTCGTAAATAATTTTCCAAAACATTTATCGAAATCCGTTTCGGTGAATGGTTTTTTATCGCCCATCTTTTCAGGTACGGCATCACTGTCGGAATAGGCGAAATACCAGATCTCATTTCCATCGGTTATCGGAAATTCAAAAAATGCTTTTGTCGATGACCTGTTATTTTGGTATAAAGCGTTTCTGAATTCACGAAGATTTTCAATCCAATTTGTCGACGTGTTTGATTTAGTCTGCGCTGACGACGCTATCGAAGCTGTGACAAACAGAAAAAGAAAGAATTTGCAGTTTATCATCATGAATGTTGATTTTGGATTGCCCTCTTTCGGAGCGCGTTTTTTTGCTCGATGGAACGGTAGCACAACTTGTTATTTTTTATGCCATGGAGAGTTGAAAGAACCATGGTCGGAGGAAAGGCAGATGAGGTTTTATCTCTTTTTAAAACTTAAGATAAACGGGTTGAACCAGCAGGGTCAAAATCAGCAACGAGTAAAAGATAGCGTATCTGGTCAAATTATCACCGTCAGAAATGTCGGTTAGCTTCAAGTATAAATTGGTGAGCACAATGAAGAATATCAATCCGACGGTTACAAAGAAATGAACGTTTTTATAAAGTTTGCCTACTACTAAATTCGATCGATTGACGAACCACAAAACAGCGGCAATGGCCAATAAGACGATCGAATAGAATTCTGAAAAGAGCAAACCTAAGATGTAAAACCCGGAATTGATATTGATGTCAAAAACGGTATGGCTCAAGTCGATACGTCCAAGCACAAAAACGCAGATCGCAGCAATTACGAGATAGTAAGGTATTTTAGTTTCGTTCATTTTGCACTGATATTAAAATTGGATTGGATTGCTTTCCGTTAATTTTCGGCCGACATCCGCAGTTCGGCAAGTTGAAACGCTATCATCTTCATACGTAAAGTTAACGAAACTTGTCCCTTTGAAATCGTTTCCCGCCAATTTAAATATTCGTGGTTAGTTGCGTCATCAAAAAGCACAGGATCGAATAGTTGATTTTGTGTTCATCGTCCGTGTCCAGATGCATAGTGAAATGTAAGCCGTTTGGATCGAGGATTTTATCGATGCATACTGTTCCGATCTTTTCAGAGTTCCACAAAATCTTTACGTATTTTCTCTTATCGATCAGCCAGATCAAGTGGTATTGAGTAACCCGTATATTGTCTTGCGCCGCCCGAAAGTTTGCCGAAAAAAGAGTGTTCGATTTTAATGTAATCCGGGGTTCTAAACTTTGCTCGTGGATTTTTATGTTGAGGAAAAAGTCCGATACTTTAAGAAGGAATTTATCCTGTTGAAATATTCGTGCGATTTTTTCAGATCCGAATAGAAAATCGCGTTCCATCTGGTAAATTGCTATTCCATCCCGATAGACGTAGACGGCGCTATCTGAGTTATTCGGAAATGAAAGTTTAACTTCAACCATGATTTATTTGAGCCTGTATTCAACACCATATATAACGTCCTAATCATCGCGGCAATGTTAAAATGAGCCGCTTACCGTGTAATTTGGCCTTCCTTTAAAATTTTACTCTACAAATCTTCGACTTGCCTCGGATTGATTATATCGCTTCGCACATCTTGGCTGTCGCGGTCTTCCGGAGATTGTAATCTCTGCCGAGCGAAAACGAACTTAAGGAAAAAGCACGTTCAACTTACCTGAAACCAGCGATTGGGCAAGATGCGCTGTTACGTGAGGTTTCTATAATTTATTTTTCAAATCCATCATTCCGTGAAGGATTCTCTCAATCTCGATTTCATTATTTGAAATTACCCGAAAGAAAATAATATGCTGACCGCATTTATAACCAAATACATTTAAGGATAGAATTTCATATGGCTTCCCAAGTTGTGGATTATTTGCCAAATCCGTACAGGACGCAATGATTAAATTATAATATTTCTCGGCTTGATTTTCCGACCATTCTTCGGTTGTGTAATTCCAAATATCAATTAGATCTTCAGTTGCTCTAATTGTAAAGTGATACTTTGCCATCTACTTATTTCTCGACTTTAAAGATTCGAGAAATTTCTTTGGTTCAAAATCTTTGGCAATTCCACTGTCAATACCTTCCTGGATTGCTTTTCGTAAATTAATTACTTTGTTTTCTTCTTCTTCTAAAAGGCGCAATCCAGCGCGCACTACTTCGCTCGCATTATTAAAGCGTCCGTTAGTAACGCTGCTTTCGATAAAACTTTCAAAATGGTTACCGAGTGAAATTGATGTGTTCTTTCCCATGATTTCAAAAATATAATTGCAAGTTACCAAAAAATGGTAATCTTTGCAATTTTCGTGATTTTTGAAATCTCACATAACACGCTTATACGATTTTTCGTTGAAGATGAATATTGGAGAATATGGGTTTGTGTGGAAAATCCCAATTGACAACACTATAACCCACAGTATTTTTCTCATTACGATTTACTAAGTTTCACTAGTCGACTCGCCGTTAGGTCGCTTCAATTTGATTTTACGCTGCCCGACCGAAGATACTTTGCGTATGCGAGTCTCATTTTTTCGATTTGATCTCCTGTATTAATAAGAATAAAGCAAGGAACGCTATTACACCCGAGGCAATTGATGCATCGACATTTTTTTTGAAATTTTTTTTATCGACTTCTCCAAGACGCATTGTGTACGCAATCGATTCCTTATCCTGCAATTTAGACGCTACCCTATTGACATGCGAATTGGCGAGCTTCTCATAACTGGCGATTGTCCCCATCCGCAGCGCCATTGTGAGCAAAATCGCACTAAGAAGGACAATCGAAAAGAGGCAAACGGTTAAAATCTTTTTTGTGTTCATGTGACTTTTTTTTTCGGACGTAGTGCAATGTTCAATCGCTCAATACTGTCGCGGCGATATACCAATTGGCATTTTTATAACCGAAGGTAAGAAAGAGTATAAATTTCAAACTCGATAAATGGAAACGAATTCACCATTTTTTAGTTTCCGAAATCTATAATTTAATTGCATGTACCGCAGCAACCTAAATCGGCGACGTGTGGAATCCATGTTTCAATTGTTACGTTATCGCATATTCGAAATTATTTCAATCTAGAAAATTGACAAGTACAATAAAACTCCAAAGATGAAAAGAATGGGAGCCGAGCTGATCGTGAGCCATAATGCTTTTTTTAAACCCTGCATTTTAGCGTCAACAAATATTTCAATTGAGTTCGTGATACTCCAGATAACGACTATTCCCAAGATTATGAATCTCAGCGCGATTGAAATCTTGTCCTTCTGAAAATCGAATACGGTCGCGTAATCGGCAAAGACGGCAATGAGGAACAAGCAGCAAATTGCCAGCGAATACATTTCGAGGTTTTTATTTTTGTGAAGCTGTTTGTCCATTAGATGTCCAGTTCTTTTGCAGGAATTATTATCCATTCGCGAAGGTTCATTGTGCGCGGCGGTTGTACTCATTGCGGAACACAAAATAAAGTAAGGAAAAAGATGTGTCGATTTATAAAACAAGCAACAATATGCGCTGTTACACTTCAGTTTGACTTCAAAATCAATTAGCGTTTCCTAAAGCGATAATCCCACTTTCACTGTCTATTATTTCCTGGAAACCGGAACCGTCAATATTGAATGAATAAATGTTTTGCGAATTGGTTGCAGTTTCGATTCCTACAAAAAATACTTTTTGTCCGTCCGGAGACAGGTGCGGAGAAGCCGTTGTTGTAGTCAGAAAAATCGTAGATGGTAAAGTGACAGGGATCAATGTTTGTCCGCTTCCATCATAATTAGATGTGTAAAACCCATTTTCGGTAGCGTTTCCTTTGTAAAATACAATTTTATTCGTCTGCGCGGGTAAGGAACTGTCATCTGAATTTGAGCAGCTGATCTGGAAAACGATTCCGGCTAATACAAATAGTGCTACATAAAATGTCTTGCTAAGTAAATTTTTCATGATGTTAAAAATTTTGGTTTCTGATTAAAGGTAAAAATATTCCAGTAAAATTTGCCGGTGCTTAGTAAATGAATGTGCAGGTGAAGAAATGCAGTCGAGAAAGCATTCGATTTTTGGTCATAAAACTTTACAAGTATTAGTGCGATCTTGCAACTTTTCTCGTGAATTGTAAAAGAGTATCAGTTTCTAACGGATTGCATCGAACGTCCATCTGGAAACAAAATGTATCACAAAAACAAAACGTCCATCAGCGACGATTTTTGCGCTGCTAATGCGAAGCGTTTGAAACAACAATACAAGCGCTGCACTATCTCACGAACCTTAAAAATTATAGAAATAAAACAATAAAAGTTTCCCCTTCAAAAGCGCAAATCATGTGCGTAAATTTCCCGAAATTTAAATGTCATCCTCGAAACGCATCATCCAAAAAAACACAACATCCAACAACATTATAACACTTTCTTACAAATCCCAACAATCCCATAATCGTATCTTTACACCAACACGACAACTATGGAAAATTTAAAAAAAGCCTATATCGCCGGCGGCTGTTTCTGGGGTATGGAAGAATTGTTCAGGACACGTCCCGGCGTGACCGATACTGAAGTGGGATATCTCGGCGGCAGCAACGACAACCCAACCTACGAGAACCATCCGGGCCATGCCGAAGGAATTGAAATCACATACGATAGCAACAAAACCTCGTTCAGGGAAATCCTCGACTATTTTTTCCGCGTTCATGATCCGACGACCGTCGATCGACAAGGCAACGACCGGGGCTCGAGTTACCGTTCGGCTATTTTCATACAGGATGAGCAGGAAGAGATTGACGCGAAAGAAGTTATTTCAATCGTCGACGCATCGAATAAATGGAACGGGCCAGTCGTAACGACGTTGGAACCCTTCACGAGATTCTGGACGGCCGAAGGTTATCATCAGGATTATCTGCTCAAAAAACCCGACGGATATACGTGCCATTGGGAACGCTTCGACACGTTTTTATAGTCGGAAAAGACAATAGACAAATAAAAAAAGCCTTCCATACGGAGGGCTTTTCGTTTGTATTGAAATCTTGGATTTGACCGATTCGTTTTACCTGACTCGGCTTTATCTCTTAACTATTTTCGACGTTCGGCTCCCGTTTGAATTCTCGATCCTGATGAAATAAATCCCCGATTTCAACGCGCTCAGGTCCAGCGTATCGAAAGCCTTCACTTGCGCCTTTACTTGGAGGCGTCCCGCAATGTCGGTCACGAATACGGTATTTTGTTCGTCGGGCAATCGCAGGTTCAGCATGTCGTCGACAGGATTCGGAAACAAGACCGGAGCCGATGACGTAACGACATCTTCGCCCAGCGAGCAGTCATTGCCGACCACATAGCTGAAATACGGTGTAACCGACAACCCGCCCGCGAATGCGAACTTAACAGCCTTGTTGATTGTCGTACCCGCGGTAAGTCCCGGAATCGTAACGGTAAATGTGTTGCCTGAAACGTTTGTCATCTGAACCTCGCCGAACGGATTCTGGTTCCATAAGAAAGCGACAAGCCCGACTTTATCGGTATCGAGCAGGTCAATCGTGACTTGCACATTCGACCCTATGGTCTGGAACGAATATGTGTAGCCAACGGTAAAACTACCTTGCTGTGCAGCCGACGACGTGCCGCTACATTGTGTAAGTGCGAGCGTAGTTGCCGCGAGCGGAATCGCGTTGTTCGCCGCCTGGTTGCCTGCCTGATCATTTGCCGACACGAGAAAATTATACGTCGTATTCGGCGACAGTCCTGAAACGACGATCGATTTTTGTACGCCCGAAGCTCCTGCCGAAGACACCGACGACGCGCCGTAAGCGACCTCATAGCCCACACTTCCCGAATTGTCGGTCACATTCACCAATATTTCCACCGATGAACTTGTTACGGTCCCGATCGAAGCCGTAAAATTTGTCGGTGCCTGTGTATCGCTCGCTGTATTTTGATAGACCTTCACGTAATCGATGAGCATCGATGCCTCATCGAAATTGGCGTTCAGGTTTCCGGCTATGCCGCCGAGAGCGATATTGAGCAACAAGTACTGTTCCTTATCGAAAGGCCAGGTGCTGTCGTTCTTGACGGCGGGATTATAGGTATAATACACGACGCCGTCAAGCAAGAACGATAATTGGTAAGGCGACCAATTGAGCGAGTATACATGGTATTCGGTCGCAAGGTTTGCAGCCATCGTGCCTCCGTGGTTGACCGAATTCGCGAACGATGACGGCGTATGCAAGGTGCTCTGTACATAATCTACGGTTTGGGACGGGAAAATCCCATGTTCCATGATATCGATTTCTCCGCAGGCCGGCCAGTCGGTGGTTCCGAACGCCGACGAAAAATAACCTCCGGGCTCGTTCACGTTCTTGCCCAGCATCCAGATCGCGGGCCAGGTTCCCGAATCGACGGGAAGTTTCGCCCTGACATCGATGCGACCGTATTTGAATGCGAACTTGGAGTTCAACCGCGCCGATGTATAGGCTTTCGTGACGCCTTGGCTCGTATAGTTTTCTTTTTTGGCGACGATATGCAACAGGCCCGCATCTACGAACGAGTTGCTCTGCAAATTGGTATAGTGCTGTACTTCACCGTTGAACCAACCCGTCCCGTTTGGCAATTGCGTCTGATGGAACCAGTTCGTGGCGCTGACCGGCCCGTTCGTAGTAAAATCGTCCGACCAGACCAGATCGTTGTATACGATATCAACCTGCGCGAGGCAATTCGGGATGGTGATGAGAAATAAAGTCAGGATTAGGAATCGGGTATTTTTGAGCATGGTTCGTGGGTTTCGATTTTAATTCGGCGACTAATGGACGACGCTGCAATGTAGCGCTTTGCCCACGAAAATATTTTTATTGCGTCGCACAAAAACTGCACAGTTGGATAATCGGACTCCGGGCGACTTTTTACGAGTGTTGTGCCCGTTGAAACAGGATTGGGAGAGTCTTTGTTGTGGTAATATAAAGGTAAGGGTGCAAGGTGCAGGGTGCAGAGTTTGGGGAGTAATATGCGAGACCGTTTATAGTTTCAAAAATAGAATTGTGAAAGGAGTAACGCGCAAAGTTTAGGGAGTGTAAGCACGAATGAAAAGTTTCCTGAAAATAGAATTTGGTTGTAAAAAAGTAAGAAAATTAGTAGCTTCGCATCACGTTCTTACCGACGACAAAGTTGAGACCGCTGCATTTGTAACGTGCCATTTCACGTACAAATGTAGCTGTCGTTGGTAGGGTTCGCCAATACATATCGAAGTTTAAAAGACGCAATTGCGCAGGATCGTCGTATTGAAAACTTTTCAGTTCAAGCGTTTATCCCTTTGTGATGCCATTGCGTTTTTAGAAAGCGTATGGTAATTTACTTGTGAGGCATTTTCGAGCCATCTCGCTGAGATGTTTTTGAACTGGGTAATTGTCAGCCCCGTGACTTTTTTGAATTGCTTTGAAAGGTGTCCCGAACTGCTATAATGTAGCCTGTCGCAAATTTCCTTTATAGTCATTTCGCCGGCCGTTATCATCTGCTTTACTTTTTCAATGCGCATCAGTAATGTAAATTTTTCAATGGTCACCAATGTCTCCGTTACAAACATTGACGCGATGTGTGTATAGGAACACCCGAATTCATCACACAACACACTTGACAGTGTCTTTCGCGGTGGTTTCTCAGATTCGATCTCCTGGACAATTATATCCTTGACTCGTTGTACGAAGCATTTGTTCGGCTTCTCGAGAATCTCTAACCCATATCGCTGCAATGCGAGGCTTAATTCCCTCTGGTCGTCAGGATTTGGTTTGCTTGCAAGTTCAGGCACGCCATATTCATCTTCCTTATAATTTATGCCTAAAAGGTCCAATTGATCTTTTAAGATACGCGCACGTAAGACAGACTGGTCGAAGTAAAATCTAACTTTCATGTTTATGCCAAAAAAAAATAGCAAAAATTACAGTTATGTAAGTTCCACTATTTATTGATATTCCTGCCGCTCCTATTTTATAGGAACTCTAATTTACGACTTCACGATTTGAGATGTTTCGATTTTGGCGGGAGATTAACTTTAGTCCACGAATTCACAATATTTTTTAAACAACATTATTTGTTCGGTGAATTTTCGGCTATAGATATTAAACAGTATTTATAATTGAGTTGCGCCATGATGCAACGCCATGCAATTCATCTATTCTTCTTTAAGACCGTAGGCAACGCCTTATTATTCGTTATGTTAATAAGAATTTTAAGGTTCGCAGCCTGCGAGCTGCAACCTCTTTGCGGAGCATCATGGTAATAGTTTGTGAATTTTACCATGGTAAATCAATTAAATATAATTATCCGACCAACCTATCGTGCGACCTTTGATGTCTGATTCAAGTACTATGAAGGCGATACTATTTACATTGGCAATGCTTTTCGGATGGACAGCGATGTCGGCTCAGGTCGATACATTGGTGACGAAAACCACAGGACAAAATGCGCAACCTGAGCGGACCTCAAAATCTGAAAAGCTCAAAGAGGACAGCGTTGCAAATATTAAGAAAATCAAGTCGAATGCTGCTTTGAGATCGTCTAAAAAATCCCGTGTTACTGTCAAGCGAGATACGACTTCATCGTCGACTTTGGATGAGCCCGGAACAAATTTTAATTCCGAAAATACAAAACGCATCAAACAGCCGCAAAATCCGATGCCTGCAAAAAGTCCAGAAAATTGATTTGAACTGAAATAGGTAAGAGGCAAATTTTTAGCCGCAAAAAAAAAGGCTTGCAGGATGGCGCCTGCAAGCCCAATTCTAAAATGTGTTTGTTACGGATAACGTAGCAAAAATACCGTTATTTTACTTCGCTCTTAAAAGTTTAACAACGAGATTCCAAAACTTTATTGTTAAAACGCCTGCGCTTTCACGAGTGCTTTTTCCATATCGATTCCTTTCCCGATTGTCCCGGCAAATAGATCGCCAACCTCTCGTACTCGCGACACGACATTCGTAATCGTAAAATCCCTCATCGTAAGTCCAAGTTTGACCTCGTCCCAATGGAGCGGCATCGAGACCGTCGCGCCGACTTTCGGTCGAAGCGAATAGGGCCCGGCAATTGTGGCTCCGGGACGATTCTGCAAAAAGTCGAGATACATCTTGCCATCGCGATTCTTTATTTGCCTTTCCATACTCGTAAACTCACTGAGTTGATTGTGAATAAGGGTAACGATCAGCTTGGCAAACATTTGCGACTGGTCGTACGAGTATTTACCGCCCAGCGGAATGTAAATGTGCATGCCGGTGGATCCTGATGTTTTGGGATAACCCGGGATTCCGAGACTGTCGAGGATTTTCTTTACTTCCTGTGCCACTTGTATCACTTGGTTGAACGTGTTTTTGTCTGGGTCGAGATCGATCACGCAATAGTCAGGATTGTCAGGATGTTGTACGGTACTGAACCATGGGTTTACCTCGATACAACCCAAAGATGCCATCCATAGTAAAGTGTCTAGGTCATCACCAACCAGATATTCTTTATCCTCGCCGTCGCTTGTAGTATATGGAAAGGTTTTGGCCCAATCCGGCGCCTTTCCTTTTACGTCTTTTTGATAGAAGCTCATGCCGTGTATCCCACTTGGAAAACGGTTGAGCGAAAGCGGCCTGTCTTTAAGGTATGGAAGTATGTAGTCGGCTATCTGATAGTAGTAATTGAACATGTCGCGTTTCGTGAACCCATCTTCAGGCCAATACACTTTGCTCAGGTTCGTAAATTTGAGATCGTGTCCAATGATTTTTTTGACCTGCGTTTCTTCGTTGGGATTCAACAAGGTTTGGCGACCGCCATTTTTTGGTGCTTTGAGCAAATCGTTTTTTGGCGACGTTGATTTGTGTTTTGTCTCAACGATTTCTTGGGTTTCCGTCGCCGTTTCCATCACGACATCTTTTGCTTTTTTATCGGTTCTCATGCCTTCGAACGAGGGATGCCTGAAAACGCCATCAGACGTAACCTCGGTGAAACTTACCTCACATATAAGTTCAGGTTTTAGCCAGGTTGCGGTAGCCCTGGGAGGGTTCGGATTGAAACGTGACGGTTTGTTGATGTCGGGTTCCGTCAGGAACGGATTCGTTTTGATGACGAGAGGCTTGAACTTCTCCATCATTTCCTTTTGGGTTTTCGCATTGAAGCCTGTTCCGACCTTACCCACGTATTTCAGTTTTCCTTCTTCATATACACCAAGCAACAGCGAGCTAAACGTTTTGGCGCTGCCTTCGTTTTTGGTAAAGCCTCCGATCACCACTTCCTGGCGTTGGTTTGCTTTTATCTTGAGCCATGCCTTTGATCGGCTGTCGGGCGAATAAACGGAATCGGATCTTTTCGCCATTATCCCTTCAAGGCCCATTTTCTTTGCCGCCTCGAAAAAGTCGAGTCCGTTTGCCGTAAACACTTTGCTCAATCGAATACGGTCGTCGTTCGTGGGCAAAATTTCTTTGAGGATCGCCTGTCTTTCCAGGAGCGGCAAGCCTGTGATTTCTTTACCTTCATACCAAAGCAAATCGAAAGCATAATATACAAGGTCACCGTCGGCCTCGCTTCTCCAATTCTGGAGTGCGCTAAAGTTGGCTTTACCGTCTTTCCCGATCACCAATAGTTCACCATCGAGAATTGCGTTGATCGTCCATTGCTTCATCGCATTCACGATTGGATAATATTTCTCAGTAAATGATTTGTTGTTGCGCGAAGAAAGCTCCGCATTTTGGTTGTTTATGTACGCTATCGCGCGGTAACCGTCCCATTTTACTTCGTACGTCCAGGCCGGATCGTCGAAAGGCTCGTTTGCCAGTGTGGCTAGCATCGGCTTGATTTGGTTTGGAATTTTTGATGGTTTGCCTTTCTTTAAAAGGGCGTCGGCTTGAAGCAACAACTCCTTTGTAGGTTCCTCGTCATGCTTTACTGCTTCTTTTATTTTCCGTTGTCTGGAGACTAGCTTTGACGAAGGCTCCGACTTTTCGAAATCGGCCGCGACCTGGTCTAAAGTTTTTCCTGAAATGACCGATTTGCCTTTCTTGGTTATATCGTCGATCGATGCGTATTTGTCTTCGAGCTTCATAAGCAGCCAACCGTTCTCGCCCCGGCCATGGGCTTTGATCAATGCGAATTCGCCCTTCAGTTTTTTGCCTTTAAGCCTAAATTTGATTTTGCCACTATGCAACCCATGCAGCAACTGCTTGTCCTGCTCTTTCTTGGTTGTCGCGTCTGATTCTATGGGTTCGTACGTTCCTTCGTCCCAAACGATGACCGTTCCTCCGCCGTATTGCCCTTTCGGGATTATGCCTTCAAAGTTTCGATAGTCGTACGGATGATCCTCTACCATCATAGCAAGGCGCTTGATGTCAGTATCGGTCGACGGTCCTTTCGGTACGGCCCAACTTTTAAGCACGCCTTCCATTTCTAATCGAAAGTCATAGTGCAGATGCGACGCAGCGTGTTTCTGGATTACAAAACGCAAAACATCCTTATCGCCTTTACCTCCGAACGGCTCGGGCGTTAAAGATGCATTTCGTATTTCCTTATACTTTTCGAGTGCCATTATGTCGTTGCAAACTACTTCTTTTTGTTCTTCAGATAGTCAGTAAGCACCTTTCTGTCGTTTGATCCTGTCGCGCGAATTGCGCCTGCGACTGCTTGTCCGCTTACGCCAAGTTTGTCTTTGAAGTACTGGATTTCATAATTTTCAGAACCGTTTACTTTGTTGCGGTCTGGTTTTCCTGTTTTCGTTTTGCTATCGGCCATGATATAAGGTTTTTAATGTTGTAATGTCCTAAATTAAAAAATGTGCAAGCCATGCGCGTTGCGATTTACCGTGGCAATTTTGTATGATTTTTAAAGTTGTGACCATGCTGTTTTTAGAATTAGAGTCAAAATCACGATAGCGTTAGTCAGGTGTGACACAAATCTGAAGGAATTTGTGTTGTTATAACAATCGTTGCAAATTTTATTATTGACCATAATAAGAATTATCCTTACCTTAAGTATCCTGAAAAATAAAACGTGGACAAGCCCAGCTATTTAAATTTCAACAACGACGATTATGCGTGGAAACCCGGTGTAAACTATCGCGAGCATCCCGAATTGTACAAGGTCGGAAAAGGCGAGCAGGGTGTTTTAATTTGCGAACCGTATAAATCTGAGATCGGGCAGTTTTGGAGATTCAAGGATGTCGTTGTCGCCACCGGGAGCAGCACAAAAATTCTAAAACTGTTCGATGAATATTTGTCGAATGATGATTTCGTCGGAGCGGATATGGCGCGGAAATATTTACAGATGGGCTTTACACGCGCGCGCCGATACGCAAACTACAAAGGAGGGAAAAAATATAAAAAAGAAGAGAATTATTCCTTGATGGAACGCGGCACAGGCGATCCCGAAAAGGCACGCTCGGCAGCAATCTTTTACGACGCGTGGCAAAAAGCGGAATCAGACGAGAAATACACAAAGTTAAAAATGGATTGGAAGCACAGGTATGGCTGACATCAAAAACCACATGGCGATCGTCGAATCGAACACCGATCCAATGTATGAGTCGACATTGTTATTCAAACATGCATTGTGTAGCCGACCACGCGAAAGAAGCACCGGCCGTAAACAAAAAGTGAGCGACGAACAGTTGGGCATAGTATCCCAAATAGTCAATCTTGGGCTTTTCAGGCGAGAGGCGAAACGCGACCATCCAACTTAGAATGCCCGCGATTCCCGCAAATGTGCCCATTATCAATGTATTCGCAACAGTCACGCCTTGGGAAATCCATATCGGCAGGAAGCAAAGCGTAAAAATGATTCCCGTTGCATAGTGAAGCGCCCATCCCAACAAGTTTTTAAGGCGATCGGAAACGGTGATGTTTAACCGTTGTATGATATATCCCAGCAAGGCAGGTTCGCGATACATTTGTCCGAATGATTCTGATATCATGTAACTGAAAGACGTCATGACGCATGTGCCGATGAACGATGAGACGATAAGGTGCAGCAATTCCATCACAAGATTCTTTGTGGGCAAATTTCCTCCAATTCCGTTTAAAATTCCTTACATCGGACGAATCGAACTTTGTACGTTTTGATTCCCGCGAGAACTATACGACGCGCAAAAGCTCCAGCGTTTTGATGTCGGCCATCCCATCGAAATACCTATCTAGGACTTGCTGGAAAACGTTCGATGAATTCGGAACGTTTGCAAAAAGCGTCATGGACGATCGAAGTTTTAGGTCGTCAGGGTAACCAAAGATGTCGGCAGCCGATAGCCCGTCCAAACTCAACAGCTCACTCGATACTTGAACAAGGTGATCGCCCAAAATGGGATGCGCGTAATATTTCTGGGCTTCCTCAAGATTTTTTATCGCATAAAAACGCGCCGTCTCACTTTTACCAAGCCCATCGATTTGTGGAAATATAAACCACATCCAGTGCGATTCTTTTTTTCCGGATCTGATTTCTTTTAGGGCGGTGAGATAAAGTTGATTTTGGGCGTCGAGGAATTTTTGGAGGTGTGGCATCTTAGTTTTTTAGCGCGGTAAAAATACGAGTTTTTAAATAATAAGTTGCGTATTAACTAAGAAAGCCCGTCGCGGCGGGCTTTCAAATATATTAGATGCATAAGCTTATAACCACGGATCCATCACGACTTTCACGCATCCGTCTTCTTTCTTTTTGAAAATGTCATATCCATGCGCGACCTGAGAAAGCGGCAATCGGTGCGTGATGATATCGTCCAGTTCGACCTGGCCTGACACGACATATTCCAATAACTTGTCGATATGCTTTTGGGCCGGAGCCTGTCCGCCTTTTATGATCAGGCCTTTGTCAAAGAATTGCCCGATGGGGAAATTGTCGTACGTCGTCGGATAGACGCCCAAAACTGAAACGATTCCGCCGCGGCGCACGGCACTCATACACGCTTCCAAAACTTTTACCGAACCTTTTTCAAGATTGATGACGGCTTTCGCGCGATCGAGCAAACCCCGATCGGGTTCAAAACCGACTGCATCGATGCAGACATCGGCGCCGCGCCCTTGCGTCATATCGCGTATCTGGGCGACGACGTCTTTGGGCCCGTCTTCCCATAAGATCGTTTCACTTCGAGTCGTAAGTCCTGCCTTCTCCAATCGGTAGGGGAGCGTGTCGATCACGATTACGCGGCCCGCTCCTCGTAACCAGGCACTTTTTGCGGCCATCAGCCCGACAGGTCCCGCACCGAAAATCGCAACGGTTTCTCCGCCGTTCACGTTGCCCCAATCCACGCCCGTATAGCCTGTCGGGAAAATGTCGGTGAGGAATAAGACTTGCTCGTCGGTAAGGTTCTCGGGCACGACGCGAGGCCCGAAGTTGGCATACGGCACTCTGACATATTGCGCTTGTCCGCCGTCATAACCGCCGTATAGATCGGTGTATCCGAACAGCGCGCCGCCTTTCTCGGTGAGCAAGCCGCCTTCAGGGCCGTAATTTTCGGGGTTGCTGTGTTCGCAATGGCCGGGGAGTTCGTGGTTGCAGAAAAAGCAATGCCCGCAGGCGATGGGAAACGGCACGACGACTCTGTCGCCACGTTTGAGATTGGTCACTCCTCTGCCGACTTCTTCAACGATTCCCATGAATTCGTGTCCCAGGACCATCGGTCGCGGTTGCGGGATTCCACCCGAGTAGATATGCAGGTCGGAACCGCAAATCGCGGTCGAGGTTACTCTTATGATTACGTCGTCCTGCTCTTTGAGGATCGGATCGTCGACCGTGTCGTATTGGATAGAACCCGGGCCATGAATGACTGCTGCTTTCATATTGTGTTGTATTAGAAGTTACATGAGTTTTATTTGGGTGAGAATTTCGCCATCGACGATGCGAACGATTGCGCGTCCCTGGCATATTCTTTTTTGTAATAATCAAGGAGTTCCGCCTTCGTCGTCTTTTCTTTCTTGCCGTGACCTTCCCAAAGCACGCCCAGAGTAGAATAGGCGGGAACGGTCACACCCAACGAACAGAAGAAGTTCGCAATATTTCCTGTTATGTGTTCGGCACCATCGCGGTCGCCCGTAATGATCATGCCGCCGAATTTGCCCTCGAGCGGAGATGGCTTGCCGTTTTGGATGATGTCGTAGACCTCGTCAAGGCGCTCGATAATGCGTTGCAGTTCTGAGGAATGACTGTTCCACCAGATTGGCGTCGCGAATAAAATAATGTCTGCGTCGAGGATTTTGCTGTAAATCCCGGGCCAGTCGTCAGGCTCTTGCAGTTTCGTATAAATTCCGGTTCCGATTGTATGTTGGGCAAGTCGGACGATTTCATTCGTGATTCCTTTCTTCTCCAGATAGCCATTTAGGAACTCGACCAAAGTGAGCGTATTCGATTTCCCTGTGGGTTTCAACGTGCCTAAAAGTGTAATTGCATTCATCGTGTGAAAAAATTGAATCGTGAAATTACCATTCCTGAAAGGCAACTCTTTTACAAGAACTATCAAAACCGTTATACGATATAAAAGTAATGCACAGGATTTTAACATAGGCCGTTTTAAATGGTAGCAAGATTTTGACTTTATGTGTAAAGCGCGAGTATGCGATAAAAAGTAAATTCAATCTTAGTTAAACGATCGGAAACTTAAAATCGAAAAACCATGTCAGATAAGAATTTTGCACTCATCACGGGTGCCACGAGCGGAATAGGTTACGAACTCGCAAAGTTGTTCGCCCACGATAAATACAATTTGATAATAATTGCAAGAAGCCAGGACGAACTTGACGCGAAAGCACGCGAATTTGAGTCAATGGGAGTCGAGGTAGTAACGATCGCCAAAGATTTGTTCAGCCGCGACGAAGCGATGCAAGTCATTGAACAAATCAAAAGCAGCGGAATCCAAGTCGATGTGCTCGTTAACAATGCAGGCCAGGGCGTTTACGGCTTATTCAAGGACAATGATATCGAACGTGAATTGTCGATAATAGACCTCAATATCGCTTCGACCGTAATCCTTACGAAGCATTTCGTAAAAGAGATGACGGCGAGAAACAGCGGTAAAATACTCAATCTTGCGTCGATTGCCAGCACGGTTCCCGGTCCGTGGCAAGCGGTTTACCACGGCACGAAGGCATTCGTTTTGTCGTTCACCGAAGCCTTGCGATCAGAACTCGCCGACACTGACATTACTGTTACGGCGTTATTGCCGGGAGTTACCGACACCGACTTCTTCAACAAGGCCGATATGCAACAAAGCAAGGCGATACAGGATAAAGACGCGATGGCCGATCCTGCCGATGTGGCCAAAGACGGATACGAGGCGCTGATGGCGGGCAAAGATAAATTGATCTCAGGATTCAAAAATAAAGTGCAGGTCGCGATGGGTAACATAACGCCCGACACCGTTTTGGCCGACCAATTGAAGAAACAGCAGGAACCTGTCGATAACAAATAACGTGATGACAATGGCTTCCAAACCTATTTCTGCAAGACAACACGGCTTTTGCGATTGGGGATTTGCCGCAGCATTGTTCTTTTTACCACGATTGATGGGCGTGAACCATAAAGCCAAGACGTTTTACGACATCATGGGAGGCAACGTGGTCGCGATAAACGGCACAACAGACCACGGCGTCGGGTTCCGGCGGTTGATTTCGGTCAAAACGCATGAGAAACTCGACATAGTCAATCTGTCGATTTTATATGGAATGTTCGCTGCCAGGATGATAAGGAAAGACAAAAGCGCGCTCGCGTTTCACTTCGGGCTTACGGCACTCGCGACGCTCCATGTTTTAAACACCGATTACAATTCTAATTTAAATCCAAATACTATGACACGAGACGACAAAGAGCGCGACCTTGAAAATCCGGGCCGCCAAACGGACCAACCTTACAATGAGGACGACAAACGCGAACAATCGGAAAATGTTGGCGATGACCTCGAAAGCGATGACGATAATCTCGACGACGGCAGCGGAGCAACTGAAAGAGCCGAATAAACGACATCACATCATGGGAACACGACAAGTAAACAAAGACCGCAAGAATTTCAGCACCGACGAGCAGAAAATGGGTCGCGAGGATTTGGACGACCGCAAGCTCGACCGACCGTTCAACGAATTGAAAGACGATGAGAAGCGCGACGGAAAGACGGCTTCAAAATCAAGTGAAACTATTGCCGACAGCTCGGCAAACAACAATCTTAAAAAGTAATGAAACCATAAAAATCAAGATCATGAAAAAAGCCTTCTTTTTGCTAAGCGCATTGCTTTGCGTAGGAATCGCATCGGCCCAGACCGATACGACAACGACTTCGAAAACCTCGAAATCGAAAATGGAAAAATCGAAGAGTACGTCTTCGAAGAATAAGAAGAAATCCGGTTCGACCACGACGACACCTTCTACGAACAGCACAGATCGCAGGACAAACTCGACAGGCTCGCAACCAACAACTACTCCCGGCACGACCACTCCAAGTACTTCCAAATCATCTCCGACTCCCACAGGAAGTGGTGGAACGCCAACCAAGTAATCCAAATCCCCGGCCGTGTCGGGATTTTTTTGCGATAAATATAACAGTCGGGTTGACCCGATAAAAAAAGGTACACTAGTGCGCTCAAATTGTGTAACGCGAAACGTGTATTCATTTTGTTACTTCACCCGTTAATAATCAGCACAAATCATGAAACAACAAGATACCCGAGTAAACCATCAGAACGACAAGCAGCAGGATCTGACGCTCAACAAATCCGACGCTAACGGAAAGGCCATGACTACTGATCACGGCGTTCGTATCAACGACGACAACAATTGGCTCAAGGCCGGCGAACGTGGTCCGTCGCTTTTGGAAGATTTTATCATGCGCGAGAAAATCACGCACTTCGATCATGAACGCATTCCTGAAAGGATCGTACATGCACGCGGCTCAGGCGCCCACGGATTTTTCGAAGTGACCAACCCGATTCCGCAGTTTACGAAAGCCAATTTCCTGCAACAGGCGCGCGAGAAGACGCCTGTGTTCGTGAGATTCTCAACTGTCGCAGGCTCGCGCGGCTCGACCGATCTTGCTCGCGACGTACGCGGATTCGCTGTTAAATTCTATACACAGGAGGGAAATTTTGACCTCGTCGGGAACAACATTCCGGTATTCTTCATACAGGATGCGGCCAAGTTCCCCGACTTGATCCACGCGGTGAAACCCGAGCCACACAATGAAATTCCACAGGCGGCATCGGCCCACGATACATTTTGGGACTTTATCTCATTGATGCCCGAATCGATGCACATGGTGATGTGGACCATGAGTGACCGCGCCATTCCACGGAGTTACCGAATGATGGAAGGATTCGGCGTCCATACGTTTAGGTTGATCAACGACCAAGGTGAATCTCATTTCGTAAAATTCCATTGGAAACCGAAACTGGGCACGCATGCCGTTGTTTGGGATGAAGCGCAAAAGATATCGGGTAAGAATCCTGACTTTCACCGCGAGGATTTGTGGGAGGCGATCGACACGGGGAATTTCCCTGAATGGGAACTGGGTGTCCAGGTCATACCCGATGCCGACGAACACAATTTCGATTTCGACCTGCTCGACCCGACCAAGTTGATTCCTGAAGAATTGGTTCCCGTAACTATCGTCGGACGCATGGTACTGAACCGCAACCCCGATAATTTCTTTGCCGAGACGGAACAGATAGCGTTTCATCCGGGACATATCGTTCCCGGAATCGATTTCACGAACGACCCGCTATTACAAGGACGTCTGTTTTCGTATACCGACACACAACTTTCAAGGCTTGGCGGCCCGAATTTCCACGAAATCCCGATCAACCGTCCCGTCGCACCCGTGCACAATAACCAACGCGACGGTATCGCACGACACGAGATTAATACGGGCCGCGTGAGTTATCACCCCAATTCGCTTGGCGGCGGATGTCCATACCAGGCGATGGTTGCCGAAGGCGGCTTCACGAGTTTCAATGAACGCATCGACGCCGTGAAGGTACGTTCGCGCAGTGAGAGTTTCTCGGATCATTTCAGCCAGGCGCGGCTTTTCTACATCAGCCAGACCGAGGTGGAGCAAAAACACATCATTCGGGCGTTGCGGTTCGAACTCGGAAAAGTAAAGACCACTGCGATCCGCGTCAGGATGTTGGGACTGTTGTCTCAGATCGATGATTCACTCGCCCAGGAAGTCGCGAAAGGCCTTGGATTACCCGTTCCGCCGAAACCCGAGACGCCTATGAACCATGGTGTTTCGCCCGACAGTGATCCAAATGCACAAGAGCCGAAGCCGGTCGATACATCGCTTGCCCCTTCGGACGCACTCAGCATGATCAAAAACCCGACGATTTCACCCACGATCGCTTCGAGGAAAGTAGCGATCCTTTGCGCCGATGGAACGAACGAAGAAAGCGTAGCCGCGGTAAAGCTGGCGCTTTTGAAGGCGGATGCCAAAGGTTGTATCATTGCGCCTCATATGGGATTCATCACGACTGACCAGGGCGGGCAGGTTCCGGTTGATTTCAGTTTCCTGACTTCTTCGTCGGTGTTGTTCGATGCGATATACATTCCGGGCGGTTCGGGATTGGTAGAACTAGCCGAAAACGGAGATGTGATGGAGTTCATTGAAGATGCGTACAAGCATTGTAAAGTGATCGCCGCGGAATCTGAAGGCGTCGAACTGATTGCGGGCACGAAATTCGCCTCTAAAAATGAAAACGCCGATGATACGGGCTTGTTGCTCGAAACCGAACCCGACCTGGCACAATTCGCACAACGCTTCACTGAAGCGATGGGCGCGCACCGAATCTGGGAGCGCGAAGCAATTCTTTAATTTAAAAATACGATTATGAACAATTCAAATCCTAAAATAGTAGCCGCGGCGGCAGATGCTGCGCAAGAACTGAAAACACTTTTCGTCGATAGCCTGAAAGACATTTACTGGGCTGAAAATGCCTTGCTTAAAGCGTTGCCCAAAATGGCCGACAATGCGTCTTCGCCGAATTTGGCCTCAATCATAAAAGACCATTTTACGCAAACCCAAAATCAAGTAGCGCGTCTCGAAAAGGTGTTCGAGCTGATTGGCGAAAAAGCCGAAGGGAAAAAATGTGAGGCCATGGCTGGTTTGGTCAAGGAAGGCGACGGCATCCTCGAGGAAACCGCTTATGGACCGGTTCGCGACGCGGGCATCATCTCGGCCTCACAAAAAATCGAGCATTATGAGATTGCCACCTATGGCACGCTCTGCGCATTCGCGAAGACGTTGGGAGAGAACGATGCCGCAAAACTGCTGATGCAAACATTGGCCGAAGAAAAACAAGCCGATATGCTGTTGAGCGATGTAGCTTACAACGCGATTAACTTCGATGCCGCTGAAGAGCTCGAATCGGGGTCCGCGAATAAACCGCTATCGAAAAAATAAATTTTAATTCACAAGCCCTTACTAAAGGGCTTTTTTTATACCGGGAGGCTGTGACAAACTTTTCTGCGAAAAATTTTTGTCACCAAATGTGTTGCACCTTTTTATTTTGAGTTTGGTTGTCACAGCAACTATCCAAGAAACACGGATATAAGTTCAATCGACGTAAACGGCTATCGTCTTAAAAAATTATGCACGCACTTCCTTCAATCTTACAATGCGAAAAGCTGGTTTGGTATTTAACTTTAGGATACGAACTTACAAATCATATTAACTAAAGAATACCGTCATGAAAGATGTAAAAATCCTTATCGGAGCGAGCCTTTTGTCACTAATTACGCTCGCATCGTGCAGATATACGCACGTCGACCCATCTGAAAATGAAGAAAGCAACCCGTCAGTTCCCGCACAGGAACCGGCACACGCCAAGCGGACGGAATCGGCTACGATTTCCCAAAATGACACGATCGATACTAAAAGCAGCAACCCGAAGGGTGACGTCAAACCGCACACTACGGGAACTGCGCCTGATAAGTAAGACGTGCGATTGTCATGTAAACGACACTTGAAAAAATTTGAGGCTTTGCGTCGCGTTGACCGCACGAATGCCTCGCAGTACTCAGACGAATCGACAAGGGAAGCACAGATTTGCATCGCAGGGTGCTTTCGTGGGTGACTGAATGTTTGAACTGGATTGACAATATTCCGAATGATAACTAGTTGGATTTTGTAACAGATTATATCATAATAAAAATTTTACAACCACTGAAAAACATCATATAACGATGAACATTTGTTAATTCCGAAATTTGGGTAAGTTGAAACGCCATGAGAAAACTACTTAAAAATAACGGATTGTCGCTCTTCTTTTTGTCGGCTTTCGTGGTTTCGATGTTGGGTCAGATATGGTTCGGATTCGAGGAATACAACAAGGAACTTATCGAAGACGGTGGCCAAAAAGTCACGTTGGTTTCGTACCTGACCTCGGGACATTTCCTGCAATCGACGTTTGAGAATTGGGAAAGCGAATTCCTGCAAATGGCATTATTCGTATTGGTCACGATAGTGCTTCAGCAAAAAGGCTCGTCTGAATCGAAAGACTTCGACAAACAAGAAGAAGTTGATCGCGAGCCTTCGCCGAATCGAAAAAATGCGCCATGGCCCGTCAAAAGAGGAGGATGGATGCTCTCAATCTACAACCATTCATTGACCATCGCACTCACACTGCTTTTCATAGCCGCGTTCGGCCTTCACTTTTACGGCAGTTTGAAAGATGAAAATGTGCGATTGGCACTTAAAGGCGAATCTCTTGAAAACGTGTCCGACTATATTTCAGACTCACGGTTCTGGTTCGAATCGTTCCAGAACTGGCAGAGCGAATTCCTTTCAGTGTTTGCGATCATCGTACTGTCGATATTTCTTAGGCAGAAAGGTTCGCCCCAATCAAAACCCGTCGACGCACCCAATTTTGAAACCGGAGAATAATTCGATATGCCTTCAAAACAAGTAATCGACTGCAGCAAATTGTTGGCTGCCCAAAAATTTAAAATAGCATTCGCGGAAAGCGCGACTGCGGGCCGAATGTGTGCCGAATTTGCGATGACGCCGAATTCGGGAGACATACTGCTGGGTGGGTTGACGTGTTACGACATGTGCGTCAAGGAAGGAATTTTGAAGATTCGGAGGGCGCTTTTTGAGAAATTCACACCCGAATCGAGCGAGATCACGGCCCTCATGGCCAAATCAGTAAAGAAATTGTTAGATGCCGATATTGTAGTCGCAGTGACCGGACTCACGGCACCGGGCGGAAGCGAGACTGAAGAAAAGCCCGTGGGCACGATGTTTCTTCACATCATCACACCTTTCGGGGAGGTGCCGCATTCAGAATGGTTTGACGGTGAGGCAGAAGCAGTCGTTTTGCGAACAATCGATAAAGCGGCTGAATTAATAACCACTAATATCAAAACCCACCAAAAGAAAAAATAATGATTACGACCGTTACGCCATGGGCTGCAACCGCTCAAAACGATATAGACGGAAGCGACGTACTTTATCAAAAAAAAGTCGGCGGTTACGATTTTCAATTTTACAACACAGGAGATTCTATTTGGGTTACGGTAACGTGGCCGAGTGCAGCGAGATTCGCGTTTCGTTTGGCTTTCGGCATGAACAGTAATTTTGATGATGTGGAATTTCTCGATAGCTGTCAAGATGTCGTGATCAACGCTGACACGCGCCTTGCGGCCTATGCTATCGAAGTCCAATTTCCGGATGCTGGGCAACCGATATTCCGATACACGACGAAATTCACGGTAAAGTTCCCGATATTGATCCCGTTCTGGCCTCGCGATATTTTACCGCTTACCGATAACGGTCGAATAGAGAACACCACTGGCGCGATTCATGCGCACCAGGAAGGCGGTAGGTCGGGACAAATGTTCTTTAGTATGACGACACCTAAGGAAGCTACGGTTTTCTATATGCAGAACCTCACGGCCATGGGTGAGTATTGCGACACTTCGAAGACCGACGTACTCGATTCGGTCGGAGGCAAATGGCCTGAGATCGGATTTCAATTTCCCGTGAACAAGGAGCAACCGATTCCCGCCGATGTCGAATTCATAATTTCAGATGCGTTTGTCGTACTCGATGAATCCGTGCCGCGCGACGATATTCAAACCACTTGTATGTTTCTCGATTATCTTGCGAAGGTTTATCTGTTACTGCCGCGTCCCGAAACCGTTTCGCACGATTGGCCCGAGATAGCCGAGAAGGTTGCCGCCGACTTGCTCCACAACAAGGGGTGCTGGACCCAGACCTTTGGGGTGCCGTACCTGAATGCATATGTAGGCGATTACAAGACGCCGTCGGAGATCATGGTGCAGTTAGCCGTTAAACTCCCGCTTCAGGAATATCTGGAATGGAAAGGCGAAAGCCACCAACTGTTCGATGACCTGAATTCGGGGCTGGAGCATTTTTACGACGAGCGCGTGAAGTCGATCGTGCGATGGCATCCGGCGCTTGAGGATGAACTCGACAATTCCGAGGAACAAAAGCGCGCCATGGTCATGGATTCATGGTATCTGCACCATCCGCTTATGAACCTCGCGCGCATGGGTTTGAAAGGAAAAGAGGAAGACGGGAAATTGTTTTTCGATTCTATCGACTTCGCAATCCGCGTTGCACATCATTTCGACTACGAATGGCCGGTGTTTTATAAAATGACGACGCTTGAAGTCTTGAAAGCCGAAACGAAACCAGGAAAAGGCGGCGAGTTCGACGTCGCGGGCTCTTACGCGCATGTGATGATGCTCGCCTACAAGCTTTCGGGCGAGCAGAAATATCTCAACGAGGCTAAGAAAGCCGTCAAAAAACTCGAAGGGCTCGGCTTCGGAATTTTCTATCAGGCGAACAACACCGCATTCTCGGCGGGCGTGTTGCTCGATCTGTATCTTGAGACGAATGATAAGAAGTACCTGCAATTGAGTTACAGTTGCCTCGCTGCAATCTTTAGGAATGTGCGACTTTGGGATTGTAAGTATGGCTTCGGAAAAAATATCCCCGATTTTTTTGCGGTTTTCCCGTTGAACGACGCACCTTACACGGCGGCGTACGAGGAGTTGGAAGTCTACGCCGCGCTGTCGGAATACCTGATCCGCGCGAAGGATGTTGACCTGATGCCCGCGCTCAAAATCCTAATCCCCGAGTTCATCAAGTACGCGATTACCCGATTGCCGTATTACTATCCCGCGATGCTGCCCGCCGCAATGATTTCAGCCGACGTCAAGACCGGCGAAATCCAAAGAGATCTTGCCGTGCCGCTCGAGGATATGCAGGACGGCTGGCACAAAAGCGGGAAAGTAGGACAGGAAGTGTACGGTTCGGGTTTGCCGTTCGCCGTCGTTCCGCGACAGTATTTCAAGACCAAGGCGGGATTTATGATTTTTGTGGACTATCCCGTAACCCACGTACGAAACGGTGAAAACGCGTTCAAGTTTACAATCGTCGGCAGCGAATCGCTCCAATGCTCGGTAGAGCTCATGCACGTTCCGCACAAGGTCGCCGCGACATTGACAATCGAATCGATGCAATATCGCAAATACGAAAGTGTGGAAAGCAAATCCAAAAAGAAGTTCGCGATTCCAGGAAACACTACCGTTCGGATCAGTTGGTAGTTTAAATCTCCTGTTTGTGTGGACGTAATTGCAACAATACGACGTTGCACCGTTTGGGCTGGCATAATGTGTAGGCGATGCTGACCGCGACGTCGTCGGCTGTGAGCATTTCGAGATCTTCGGTCTTTTTGGTGAGCGTAGGCGCGTCGTCTCCTTGCATATTGGTCGCCGTCGCGCCGGGTTCTATGAGCGAAATCTTGATGTTCATGTCGGACACTTCCTTGCGCAACGCTGCTGAGAAACCCTCGATCCCCGACTTGGTTGCGACATACACGCTGCTGCCTTTCTCGCGCACTTCGGCACTCATCGAACCTACGTTTACGATATGTCCGCCCGACTCTTTCATGCGGTCGACAGCCTCGCGCGCACACGCCAAATACGCGAGCAGGTTAGTGTTGACTACGTATTGCCAATCCTCGAAATTCCCGTCGAGTATACTTTGGTAGGCGACTGCGGCGTTGTTTATCAAGATGTCGAGTCCGCCCAGGGAAGCGTCGGCAGCTTCGAATAGTTTTTGTATGCCCTGCTCTGTGGAAACGTCGGCGACCAATCCTTGTATCGGCGTGTTCGCTTCGGCCGCGTCGGCAAAGGTGTCGTCCAATTCCTGCCGGTGCCGTCCGCACACAAAGACCTTTGCTTTCATTTGTGCCAGCAACACGGCCGTGGCGCGCCCGATTCCCGTTGTTCCGCCCGTTATCAGGACGCGTTTGCCCTCGATTTGCTGGGGCGTATATTCGCTGTAGTTTTTCATATCGTTGCTTGTTAGTGTTCTAATTTCTTCAATCCCGAAATCGACGGCCCGTTGAGTACATCGCCGTTCGTGTCAAATCTGGATCCGTGGCAAGGGCAGTCGAAGCTTTTTTCGTCGTTGTTCCATTTCACGATGCAGCCCAAGTGCGGACATATGGCACTGAAAATGTTGAGGTTGCCGTCGTCATCGCGATAAACGGCCTTCTTTGCGAGCGCGCTGCCCACAATAGCACCTTGACCGGGGAGCAGTTTTTCAGTTCCCTTTCCGTCTTCAAATGAAAGCCAATCCAGATATTGTTTGGCGACATTGCCTTGTTCCGACAGGAAATCCTTAGCGGTAGAAACCGAAATGCGCGACGGATCGTACAGTTTTTCATACGGATTTTTCTTGCCCGAAATCATATCACAGATGAGTTGTCCGCCAATTGTACCGTGCGTCAACCCATTTCCTGAATCGCCCGTGATGATGTAAATGTTTTCGTCTCCGGGATTTTTTCCGATGAACGCCAAACAATCGACGGGTTCCATGACTTGACCCGACCAACGATATTCGACATTTTTGAATGCCGGAAAATGCTCGCGCATCCAGTTTTCCAATTTTGCATATCGCATTTCTTCGCACAAGGATTCTGCTTCAGCTTGCCCGGTTTTATGATCTTCACCTCCTGAAATCAACAGGTCGTATTCGTCGTCGAACGGTTCCAGACGGATGTATCGATAAGGAAAACTTGTCCATTTTGATTTCTGGTCGCCCGTATCCCACCACAGTGCGTAGGGTAATGCACCTTTTTCTACCTTTCCCGCAATCGCATACGTCCGATACGGCGCTTGTTTTGTATGCATCGTTACGATATCGTTGATCGGGCTGTTCGTCGCCACGATTATATGGTTGGCGTGGATAGCGAAATCGTTAGCGGTCGCTCCTTTTGAATGTATCGCCGTAACTTTGGTTTGGGTGTAGATTTTTCCGCCAAGCCCGATTATCGAATTTGCAAGTCCGTTCAAGTATTTCGTGGCGTGGAATTGCGCCTGAAAGGGGAATCGGATGGCGCGATTGCCCGGAACAGTTTGGATTCCGGGCACTTTCTTGGTCATTTCGGTTAGCAGTCCGGCATTTGTCGTGGCCTCGAATTCCTTGTCGAGGTTTTGATCGGAATCGGTTTCGTGCCTGAACAAATAACCGTCAACTTCCTTGAAGTTGCAATCGATTTTCTCCATCTTGACAAGGTCTTTGATGAACGCAATAGCTTCTTTATGGCTTCGAGCCGCAAGTGCGCTGTTTTCTTTCCCGAAAATTCGTTCGAGGTCATGGTATCGGTCATCAAGTGCGCAGCTCAGATGTGCCGTAGTACGGCCGCTTTCGCCGCTTGCGATATTTCCGTCTTCAGCGACGACTACATTTTTTCCGGCTTTGAGCAGACAGTACGCGGCGGTCAATCCTGAGATTCCGGCGCCGATAATCAGGACATCTGTATTTAGATCAGATGTCAATCCGGAAAAAGACAACGAAGGTGCCGATTGGTTCCAGTACGATAAATTCCTGCCTGATGTTACGTCGCTGTCGAAAGGTGTTTTTTGGGACATTGGTTGATGTTTTATGTTCGTCCTTTAAATTTCCGAATTCGATCTACGACGCCTTTTACAATATTTTCAATAATTATGGAATAATTTATAAACCGTTTTAAATCCTGTCAAAATCCTATAAAATCCTACAAATCTTTTATTTGTATGCCTCTATAACTTTGTGTCAGTATTAATTTTTTAAACAACACAACATGAAAAAAATCACTTATTTCCTGCTTGCCCTTGCGGGATGCATGTGGGCAGGATGCAGCAGCGACGATGACGGAAACAACAACAATCAAAACGCCGATATCGTCGGGACGTATCGAATGACTGCCTTCAATTCTCCAACCGCTATCGACTACGATGACGACGGCGACAGTTCGGTCAATATGATGACGGAGAGCGATTGCTATAACAATACGGTCATGACGTTGAATGAAGACGGTACGTTCACGTCGACCTATAATGGCGTCGGTATCAGTTCGGGAGTTTCGTCATGCGCGTCGTCAGTGAACAGCAGCGGAACCTGGACGAGAACAGGCAATACGATTGCAACTACGACTACCGCGGGCGGATCTGGAACAAACAGCTGGACGTGGAATTCATCAGGCACAACGTTATCGAGAACACAGGCCAATGCCCAGTATCCGAGTATCAACGCAACGACCGGCGATTTTGAATACGGCACAGGTAACGTTGGTTACACCTATACGTTACAATAGTTGGTTTTGTTATTTTGTTTGAAAGCCGGTTTTTGCCGGCTTTTTTTTGTTTAATTGGTTAGTGGTCGTTTGAGGTACGCCTTTGATGACTTTTTGTTTAACTGGTTAATCGTCTAAGCGGTTATTGGTCGTTTGCGTTATGTCTTCGACGACTTTATAATCTCGATGACATCAGTTCAGTTCGTAGGCGGAAGGCAAATTTTCCACAGATAAACAATTAACCAATTAACCGTTTAAACGATTAGTCGTTTAAGCGGTTAGTGATTGTTATTTATAATCAGAAGGCAAATTTTATAGCTAAACGATTAACCAATTAACCAAATAACCAACCAACCTTTCCGTCTCCGGCCGCTATTTCTCCACTTTCCCTGATTTCGCGTCATTGATATCGATCGAGCCTTCCACATCTTTGTCGAATGCCTTCACGAATCCGTTTTTAAGGATATTTACGATCGCTGTCCACGTGAAGCTCTCGTTGGAATTGACGTCACCTTTAAGCGGAACCTTCGTGGCAAGCCTGTCCTTTGGATGGTTCTTTACGACAGAAACGCCCGCGCCCACAATCAGTTCCCAGAGACGCCTGAAGAACGGACGTTTTTTCTCTTCGGGCGTATCGGGCGTAAGGTCGATGATTTTGATATTTTCAAGTACGGGTTTGAGATAACCGTTGTATCTGCCGTCTTCCATGGCGAGTTCGGTGGACAAATACAGTTGTCCGCGCTTGAACGTGAATTTTGCGTAAGCGTCGGTAAAATCCTTTAAATACGTGAGATCCATATGTTTGAGTTCCAGATTAAAATCAAAATCAGGAACTTTCTTGAGCGCATTGATTTTCATGTGACTGCTGATGCGGCCGTTTCCGCTCGTATTCGCAAACAGGAAAATGCTCGAAGGGAGTTTGTCTTTTTTATCGTCGACGTTACGCAGGTTCGTGGCTTCGGCGTTAAGTTGAGTCGCTGCGATGTCGACTTTGGGTTTTGAACTGAAATCCAGATAATGGACTTGCCCGTTTTGCACCGTAAATTTGTTTATGGTAATTGGAGAGAGATTCTTTATCACGTCGAGAAAGTCGTTTCCGCCTCCCGTCGCCACGTCGTCGCCCTGCTTGATGAAATTGATGACCGGCCGTTCCACATAAAACTCACTGACGATGGCGCCTTTGAACAACGCTTTCCACTCGATCGAAATGTCAATGCCGTCGGCCCTAAAAAACGGGGAAGTCTTTCCATTGCCGACTTTTTCAATCACGAGTGTATCAATGCGATACGCGCCGCGATACAAATGGATATCGATATTTTTGATGCTGCCCTTATAGCCTTTTAATTCCGACAGCGCCTTGTTAGCGTAATGCAACGCAACGGGTTCGAGTGCAAAGTTCAGGATGACGAGCAGTGCGATGAAAACCCCGATTCCGATTGACCATTTCTTTTTTCGTGACGCCATAACTCTTAGTTTACAGTTTACGAACGTGCTGTTCTATTTCATTGTTACAAACTCAGCCTTCTGCATGCTGAACTTTTTCGAGAACACGGCCGTGCTGTCATTGAGTTCGTTGAATTTGGCGTTCATGACCCAAACATCATTTTCTTTGGCGGTCGCGGTCGACGGATACGCGAATCTATCCTCATATTGCGTTGAGGCGACGATCCTGGCCGATTTCCAGTCGTCGGAACTCTGTAATTTATGGATGCGGTTGCTGCCGCCGTTCTGCACCAATATAAGTGTGTTTGCATCAAGAAGCAGTAATCCGTCGGCGTTCATCAAAAATTGGGGCAGTTCGACTTTCGTGACCATCGCGGGATTCGCGACATCGATCTTGAAAACCGAACCTTTGCCGCTGTTCGCAACGAGCAGGAAATTCTTGGCATGCCACGCGATGCCGTTGAGCCCGACACCTTGGGTTTTGAACAAGTCGCTTTTCGCAAATACCGATGCTTTCCCGTCAGGCGTGACTTTATAGACGACGTTCGCGAAACTGTCGGTCACGTAAGCGTTTCCGGTTTTGTCGAATGTCAGATCGTTTGAAAAATGATTTCCGGGAACGAGTTTCGACAAATCGACATCGAGGACTTTCTTGCCCGATTTGATGTCTATCGCGATCAGGCGCGCCATTTTCTTATCGGTTTCAGGCGATTTGAATTTGCTGTAATTCGCGTCGGCGAGGCACACGAAAACCCGTTTTTGGTCGGCGTGGACTTTGATTCCATACGACGATTTCAGATCGGGCGACGTGTAAATCGCCTTGTATTTTCCGTCTTCGGACACTTCTCCGATCGTTCCCAATCGCGCCGACGAGACGTAGAATTTCCTGTTGGCAGGGTTGAACGCGACACCTTCAGGATAGGCTTCGGGCGCTTCGAATTCGATTTTTTGCTGTGGCGGGATCGTCATTGAAAAGACGGCCAATGTTGCTATGATCAGATTTTTCATGGTTATTTTTTTTGTGGGGAAATGCAGTAGATGTTGCCGTTCGCGTCGTCTGAAACATAGACGGTCCCAGTTTCTGAGATGACTAATCCGGCGGGTCGCCCGAAGCGTTCTTTTTTGTCGTTGATCAAAAATCCCGAAAGAAAATCCTCGGCTGCCGTTGGATTTCCGTCCTTATACATAATGCGCTGCACCTTGTATCCGACGACGTTCGACGCGTTCCACGAGCCGTGCCAGCACACGAGCGCATCGCCGCTCAATGGCGCGCCCGTCGGGAAAAACTGGAACGCGATCGGAGCGGAGTGAGCAGGAAATTCCATGATTGACGGTTCGCTGGCCTTGGCAACTTCGTCCTTCGTGGCTCCAACGGGATCTTCACGCGTATTGTCGACTTCGCGCTTTCCGTATGCGAACGGGAAACCGTAGTCGGCGTCTTTCTTTAGTTTGTTCAATTCTTCGGGCGGCCACGTATCGCCTTTGAAATCCGACCCGTTGTCGACGCCCCAGAGTTCGCCCGTCGCGGGATGCCAATCGAAACCGATCGTGTTTCTCAAGCCCGAAGCATAGATCGAGCGCTTCCAGGTTTTGGGATCGATCGCGAGGATTGTCGCGGTTTCCTTATCTCCGACGCAATCGTTGCACACGCTCCCGACCGTTATGTAAAGCAATCCGTCCTTGCCGAATTCGATGGTCCGGTTCGAGTGTTGTCCGCCGCTCGGCAGGTCTTTGATGAGGATTTCAGGCGTGTCGCTGTCGGCGCTTCCGTCGGGTTTGAGCTTGTAGCGTCGCACCTCGTTGTTGTTGCAGCCGTAGAGCCAGCCGTCTTTAATCGCGATGCCGTGCACGCCTTTGAAATCGGTCACGGCAATGGAAACGTCGTCGAATTTACGGTCGTTGTTTTTGTCGGTCAATAATAAGATATCGCCCGCGTCCCGCCTCGTCACGTAGAGTTGGCCCGGTTTGCCCAGGTACAACATTCTGGGTTTTCCAAGTCCCGACGCGACCATCGACACTTGCCAGCCCTCGGGAACTTTGAGGTTCTTTAAATGGTCCTGAGAGAAATCGACGTGCTGTGCGTATTTGGTCGTGGTAGAAATATTGACGACATCGGTTGGAGGAATTCCTTTTTGAGCCGACGTTTCGCTGATGTTGAACAGGATCGCGAAGGCAATTGAAACGGTTAGAAATTTAGCCATGGGATTTACATTTTCGGAACAACAATTTCCGAATCTCCAAGGGCAAATGCGTTGTAGAATTTGTAGGTTGTGATGGAAGATTTTAGTAGCATTCCTGTTCTCAACGCAATCTAGTTATGGATCAGGCGCAATAACGGCTCGATGTCGGCTTTCATGAAATCGAGGTCGAGAATAAAATGCTTCGATTAGTTGACCATAAAACGCGAGCGGCAATACATGGTTTCAGGATCGGCGATGCGTTTGATGTATTGTGTAAGCTGGCGCGTGCATTCGTCGTCGAACACTGAAAGCAGGAGCAAGTCGACGTCGAATACGAGATGGAAATACAGGTACGGATCTTCAGTTTCGACGCGATTGAATATATTTTTAATGTATGAATCTGAAATGAACTGATCGACTACAATCAAATTCGAATGGTGCAGATTTCCCCATGCCAACAATGAAACGATCGCCTCGTGAATGTCATTGTCGAGCGACGAATCGAGATTTAAATAGCTTGGAATTGCAAACGTCGCGGTTATTTTGATTGTATTTTTCAAGGCGCTATGTATTTTGGAACGATCATAAGCAACACTCAAATGTAACTGGAATCCTGGGCAACATTTTTACAGGGTTTGACGCATCTTCGGTAGAATTAGATACTGTGTTAGTTGTTTAATAAACTGTCAAAATTGGGTGAACAATTATTAAAAGTTAGTGTTAAAATGAGAATTTTTTTTGCGCAATTTATCGCAATTTGTAGTTTTGAAAAACATTAAACGGGAATACATCGCCGCAATCTTTCGCTCCGGTACCGTTAGGTAATCCACCTCAATTATTATTATTAGCGATTTGATCCGGCGGTCGTTCCAGACACAAAACCGGAATGGGAAGAGCATTACTTTTACTTTTATATGCCCTTGCCGCGTCATCTTACTCACAGGATACAAGTTGGCGGCGCGTGCAGATCATCATGGATACTTACGCCTTTTTAGAAGGGCAGCATGAAGCTTTATCAACAGTTGAAGACCAATATCCGACGCTGAGGCACGATGTGCACGCCACACGAAAAGTGGTCGATCCGATATTTGAAAGCGCGCGCACGAACGCGCACAAATTGCTGTTGGCCGAGCTGGGTCGCGAGAACTTCGGAGCATTACAACTCAAGATCAGATCGACGCTCGACAAGCAATACGAAAAACCCATAGAAAAAGAAGCGCACGCACGGGATTTCCTTCAAGAAGTCCGTCGTCGCGCAAACGGCGATCTCGACAAGCAATTGCCTGCAGCGATTCTACATTTGGCCTATATTGACGAACCGCACAACGAATGGCTGCTCGACCCGAATCATTTTGCCGTGGCGGGAAATGCAAATCTGCGCCTCAAGATGCCGATGCCTAAAAGCTGGAAGGAAATCGATCCCGCGATGCCTCAGGCGCTCAAACATTTTACGAGCATGTCAGGCAACGGAAGCGAGCACATGATCGTGATCGCTTACGATGTGTCCGAATCAAAGGGCGACTTACTCTCAGAAAATTCCATAAAGGAGATGATTCCGCCAAACGCCAAACTGCACGCGATCGAATCCATTGAAATCGATGGATACCGCGCCGTTTCAGTCGATGCCGAGGAAGAGTTCGAAGCATCGGGAAAACGGCTCAAAGTCAGGATGCTGCAATTCATGATTGTCGCGGGCGGAAAACTGTTGTGCTTGCAGGGAAGCGTCGGACCGATAACGGCAACACGAGATATCCAACAGCATTTCAAAACGTTCGAGCCGCTTTTCAGGCTCATGGCATTGTCGACAGATGTAACGGAGTAATGGAATTCTCTACGCAGATATTGACATCCAACCGTAAACTTCAAGGTAAGGAGAAGGCTTATGAATGTTGGGAAATCAGGCCGCGCCACTTGAAAGAGTTTCAGGGAACGGATTTGGTTTGCCTCGTCTGCTATGTGACGCTGCCGCTGGACTATCATTTTTTTTATGGCGCTTATCATCAAAATCTCGACAGTTTCAAGATGTTGAAATTCGATCAAATCGTATACAGTTACTGTTTCATATATGCAGGAAATAAAGAAATCGGTTTAGAAATACTTGACGATTTATGTTTGCTCAACGCCTTGGTTTATGATTAAAAAAAATACGCATGTATTATTTTACGTCGACGATGACGCCGACGACCGATTTTTCTTCTCAGATGTAGTTAATGCGATGGGCATCAAAACGGTGCTTTTTGCGTCGGCCGACGAATTGCTTTTGTCGCTGCGAGATCCGTCGCCTAAGCCGTCAATTATTTTTGTCGACCTCAATATGCCTTGCAAGGATGGCTTCGCGACGTTAAAGGAAATAAGGAAAATTGATTCGTATACGTCTATCCCCGTGGTCATGTTCTCGACATCGGGCGCGTTGCAGGGAATCGAGGAATGTTTCAGGTTGGGCGCGTCGCTCTATCTGGTTAAGCCGACTTCGATCGAGGCACTTCGAGGCGCGGTTGCCCAAGTGCTAGAAATGGAATGGGACGGTATCGAGAGGAACAGGTTCAACTTCGTCTGTCGGTTTTAGATTCGGCGACTGAAATAATAAACGTATTCAGATATATGGAAACACAAACGACTTACAGTGGCGTTCCCGCGCTGGGTGATGTAAGCTGGGGTTCGCATTTTTGTACCTTTTTTAATTCGACCGACGATCTGCTAGGCATCATGACCTCGTTTTTCAAATCGGGCCTGCAAAACAATGAAATGTGCCTTTGGGCGGTTTCGCCTCCGGTTTCGCCTGCCCAGGCCTTGTTGTCGCTTGAAGGCGTGCTTCCCGATCTCGAGCTGTATCTCGACAAGAAGCAATTGACGATCATTCCGTATGACGAATGGTATTTTGAAAACGGCCGATTCGATGCCGCGAAGACGTTCCAACGATGGCAACTCTCTTACGATAAAGCGTTACAAGCCGGATTTTCAGGGATGCGCGCCAACGGCATGGAAAGTTGGATCGATGAAAACCAATGGCAGGCGTTCATGAAATATGAAGATGACCTGAACACGTTCATGGCCGACAAAAAGATAATCGTACAATGTACTTATCCGCTTAAGCAAAGCAACGCCTCGAATTTGTTGGACGTCGCTCATGTGCATGAAAAGGTGATCGCCAAAAGAGAAGGACAATGGCGCGTACTCGAGGAACAGGAAATGAGGCAAAGCAAAGCCCGACTTTTCGAAACCAACGAAATGCTCGAAAAATTGGTTCGCGAACGCACGCGAAACCTCGAGAATTCAATTGCACGCATTGAAGCTGAAGTCGCCACGCGTGCACGAACAGAGAAGAAACTCGTCAAGATTGCGCGCGACCTTGAAAAACGAAACGCCGACCTCAGGCAATTCGCATACATCGTTTCGCACAATTTGCGTGGTCCGATCACGAACATCATCGGGATTGGATTGTTGCTTGACGCCGCTACAGACGAAATACGGCTTGACCTGCAAAAGGCGCTGCTCGAGGCCATCGGCCAATTGGACAGCGTAGTACGCGATTTAAACGTGATCTTGCAAGTGCGGTTCGAACCGTCGGACGGCAATGAAATGGTGAACTTTGATGAACTCGTCGACATCGTTAGAAGCGGGTTGCTGTTCGAGGTGCAAAAATCAGGCGCGACCATAGAAACCGATTTTGGGGAAATATCGGGCATGTTCACCGTGCGCGCGTACCTGTATAGCATTTTCCAAAACCTTATTTCGAACAGCATCAAGTATGCACATGGCGACCGAACGCCATACATCAAGATCAAAAGCAGGCTCGCTTGTAAAAAACTGCAACTGGTTTTCGCCGACAACGGCAGCGGGATCGACCTTGAAAAACATGCAGGCGACGTGTTCGGTTTGTACAAACGGTTCACCAAGCGTGGCAGCGGGAAAGGGTTGGGGCTTTTCATGGTCAGGGAACAAGTGGAAAGCCTAGGAGGCGAAGTGTCGGTGAAAAGCGTGCCGGGCGATGGAACCGTGTTCACGTTGGAGTTTCCTGTTTTGGGCGACGTGATTTAAGTCGTTGCCGTGAGCGAACATCGGCGGCTATAGAGGAATTGGGTCCAGCAACGCAACCGTACAAAATTTGGAATTTTCCTTCATGCCGGCGTGCCTGTTTGATTGTCAGATAAACCTTTCCAGAACCTGAATCCCTAAACCAAGTCAACCTCGTTTCGCAATCGATTTACTTCGTATATTTGAGTAATCGGCAAATTTTTCAAGCCGATTTCGACACGACGCATGACTTCCAAAAATACCAGATTCCGTTTGCGCCAAATTAACATCGGGCGTACCTTATATGCTTGCGTGTTGATCGCCGTGTTGGCGTCGTGTGCAAAAACCAACGACCAAGCCGAGTCGCCAACCGTCGGTGTCGCACAGAACGAAACGAAAAACGCATCGCAAAACCCCGATGTCAAATACTCCGTCGAACAGCTCGACAATACGAAAGGGCTTTCGAACAGTTCGGTCAACTGTATTTTCCAGGATTCCCAAAACCTGTTGTGGATCGGGACCTGGGACGGATTGAACAGATACGACGGCAACAATTTCAAGATTTTCCGGTCGGAACCCGACAATAAGAATTCGCTGAGCAACCAGGTCGTACTCAAAATGGGAGAAGACAAAAACGGCCGGATTTGGGTGCTTACGATGCACGGTATCAACCGATACGACAAGAAAACCGATACGTTCGAGCAGTATTATTTCGACCGCAAGAACAAGCCGCCATTGACCGAATCCGAATTCAACATGGCGCTCGACGGTTCCAAAAACGTATTCTGCGCCGTCAAGGATTGGGGAATCGGCTATTTCGACGGAAGTGTTTTCAAGTCACTCGGAAACAAAACCTTATCGCAAAAAACGGTCACGAAAATGGCGTTCTCAAACGACGATCTGCTGTTGCTGCTTGAAGACGGAAGCCTGCATTCGGTTACATTCGAAACGCTCGCCGACGGATCGAAAACCATTGCAAACATCGACATTATATCAAAAGGAGTGCGCGGTTTCGAGATTTTGCGCGACGAAAAAATCTGCATGGTCTTGTCTGATGGAACGGCATCGTTGTTTTCGATGTCTGGCAAAACGTCGAAACTACTTTCGGTCAAGAACGTCGAAAATATAGTTGGCCAAACGCCCGACGGAATCGTACTCTCGGCAAAATCGGGTTACATTTTAGTAAGCGCCGACGGAAACGAAATCGTGCGTCCGTGGTCGAAATTCCTAAAGAACCAAAAAATCACGACGCTCGTGCAGGGCAACGAGAACATCGTCTGGACGGGAACCGACGGCGACGGCGTTTTCAAGATGTTCCCGAGCAAGAAATCGTTTCACCTCGTTTCCAAATCCCAACTGCCCGAACTCGACGGCGGCATCGTGCGCGCTTTCCTCGAAGCCGGACAAAATTCGTTCTGGCTGGGCACGAAAGGCCGAGGCTTGTTCCGGATTTCGGACGATTTTTATCGCAATCCTGAGAAACCGCTGTCGTACGTGAATTTCAACGAAGGCAACAGTGTGTTGAACAACGCGGTCTTCGCGCTCAGCAAAGGCAGGGAAAATCTCGTTTTTATAGGAACCGATGGCGAAGGATTGACGATCTACGACCTTGAAAAGTCAAAAATGATCAGTTGGCGCGATGTTGCCGGGAGCAAAAATCATGAATATTTCAAGTCGGTTTACGCGATCTATCAGGACAAAAACGGTTTTGTCTGGCTGGGCACGAACGGTTATGGAATGGTGCGTTGCCGGATTTCAAGATCGGGCGACGGGCTCGCGGTTTCGGATTTCCAAAAGTATAACGCGGGAGGTGAGAACGCGCTGAGCAGTAACATCGTATTCTCCATCGTTCCCGGAAACGACGGCCAGCTTTGGATCGGGACACGGCTCGGCGGATTGAATCTGTTCGACATGAAGTCGGGTAAGTTCACGACTTTCAAGAATGTGGCCGACAACCGGAACAGTTTGTCGAACAACGATATTTTGTGCCTGGTGCTCGACGCGAAGAAAAAATTATGGATCGGAACGAGCTTCGGGCTTAATTCTCTCGACAAATTGGATGCCGACGGAACGGCTGTGTTCAAACGCTACACAACCGCGAACGGATTGCCCAACAACACCGTCCACGGCATCGTGCCCGACCAAAAATCGAACCTGTGGATCAGCACGAATTTCGGGCTCTCGAACTTTTTGGTACAGCAGGACAAATTCATCAATTATTCAAAGAACGAAGGCTTGCAGAACAACGAGTTTGCCGACGGCGCGTTCTACGACGATCCTGAATCGGGCTATGTTTTCATGGGCGGCATCAAAGGTTTCAACTATTTCCTGCCGCAGAAAATCAAGGAATCGGCTGTCATTCCTGATTTGTTGATCGACAAGATTTCGGGCCAGAACCAGGCCGTTCCGTATTATCAAGGCCTCGTCATTTCGCCCGATTCGAAGACCAATCCGGCGATCACGCTCAAACACAACCAGAATTTCTTCGATATCCAGATGTCGGCGCTCACGTACACGAATTCCGAGAAATGCCAGTACGCGTACCAACTCGAAGGTTTCGACAAGAACTGGAATACGATTGACAACCGAAAGATCATCTCGTTCACGAACGTGCCGCGAGGCGATTATGCGCTTTGGGTGAAATGGTCGAACAGCGATGGTGTCTGGACGGAACCCGTGCGCGCGATCGACCTCAAGATCAAACCGGTTTGGTGGCAATCGAACCTCGCGGTGATCATTTACCTGGTTCTCGGGATTTGCTTCCTGTTGTTCGTCCGCAGTTACCAGCTCAAGAAACTGTCGTTGCGCCAAAATATCCTATTCCGAAAGAACGAAGAGGAACTGCACGAGAACCGATTGGCGTTCTTCACGAACATCGCCCACGAATTCCTGACGCCGCTCACGCTTATCGTCGGGCCGATCCAGAAATTGTCAGAAGTCCAGAATCTCAATGAACGCAACCAGAAGTTCGTGAACATGATCCAGCGCAATTCGTCGCGGTTGCTGTTCCTGACCCAGCAATTGCTCGAGTTCCGAAAGGCCGAACACGATTATCTTGGCGTCACGGTAAAGCATTTCGACTTGGTCAGCCTGATCGAGCAGATCGCGGAATTGTTCGACGATTGGGCGTTCGAAAAGAAAATCGAATACCATCTTGAAATCCCGTCGGAACTAAAGGGTTGGTTCGACAAGGACAAACTTGAGAAGATCGTGTTCAACCTGATGTCGAACGCGTTCAAATATACGCCTGCGGGTGGAAAGATCTGGATCAGTTTCGCGATTGAGAACGCAACATCTGGCCGACTTAACATCACGATCACGAACACGGGAAAAGGCATCCCGAAGGAGAAACTGGATTCATTGTTCGACCGATTTTTCCTGTCGGATCTCAATCAGGCATCGGATACCGAAATGTTCCGAACCGGAATCGGATTGGCATATATCAAGAAACTCGTCACGGTCCTGCGCGGCGAAATCGAGGTCTCAAGCATTCCCGACGAACAGACGAAGTTCACGGTGTTGTTGCCGTGCGAAAAGTCGGCGTTCGAGGAAAATGAAATCGATTTGGGCACGTCGCCGGTGTTGATTTCGCACCACCTCAAAAATATCCTCGAGGAAAAAGAGGAATCGCCCGAGAACGTTCCCGAGAAGATCGAGTTGCTGCAACGCTTTGAAAACCAGCGAAAAACCATCTTGGTCGTTGAGGACGAAAAGGAAATCCATCTGTTCCTGCGCGATCTGCTCGGCGAAACGTATAACCTTTCGACGGCTTACGATGGCGTTGAGGCATTGCAACTCATTGAAAAAGAGCTGCCTGATTTAATCATCTCGGACGTCATGATGCCCAATATGGACGGCGTCGACCTGTGCAAAAAAGTCAAGACCGACATCAGGACGTGCCACATCCCGTTTATCATGCTGACCGCGAAGGATTCGGTGATCCACAGGATCGAAGGACTCGAAAGCGGCGCGAATTCATACATCCCGAAACCGTTCTATCCCGATCATCTGCTCGTGCGTGTGCAGAAATTGCTACAGGAGAAGGATTTGATCCTGAAACATTTCACGCAGGATTCGCTCGTCGAAGATCTGTCGGTGCTTCCGATCGACCACAGCGAGAAGGAATTCATCAGGCAGGTCATCGATTTGATCCGACGCAACATCGACAGCGAGAATCTGCACAGCGCGTTCATCGAAAAGGAAATCGGCATCAGTTCTTCGCAATTGTACAGGAAGACGAAGGAGATCTTCGGGATTTCGCCGGGCGACCTCATTCGCACGATCCGATTGAAACACGCGGCCGAATTGTTGCGCAAGAATGTGCTTACAGTGTCGGAAGTTTGTTATAAATCGGGTTTCAACAACCGTTCTTACTTCTATCGGGAGTTTAATAAGATGTACCAAACGACGCCCAAAAGCTATCAACTTCAATACAAGACGCGCGCGCTGTCCTTTTCAAACAACTGATTTTAAACGTTTTCACGACTTGTGTACACTTTTGGCGAAATAGTGTACACATGATCTTGCGTCCAACAAGTACATTTATCAAAACAACTAAAACGTTGTAGTAAACAATCTCATTTTTATTCCAACCAATTTTTAACCAAAATGAAAAAAAACAAACCATTACTAACAATTCATCAGAATTTAATATGAAGAGGAAAATTACGTACTATCTGTTTTTGATGTGGGCGTTCCTGTCCACGAGCGCCATCTACGCGCAGACTGTTAAAGGTACTGTCTCTGATAACGGCGGTCCTTTGCCTATGGTAAACGTCAATGTAAAAGGAACGTCGATCAACACTGCGACCGATATCGACGGTAACTATACGTTGCTTGACGCAGGGCCGAACGCGGTTCTTGTGTTCACTTATGTAGGATACTTACCAAAAGAGGTTCCCGTAAATGGGGAAAGCATCGTGAACGCGGTGTTGGTGCAGGATCCGCAGTTGCTCAACGAAGTAATCGTAACAGGTTATTCGAGCCAGCAAAAACGATCGATCTCAGGAGCCGTTGCCCAGGTCGATATGGAAGATTTGTCGAAAACGAGAGTTCCCGACGTGACCCAAGCCCTGCAAGGACAAGTTGCGGGTGTATTCGTTGCCGCAAGCACAGGTGCTCCGGGCGATGGTATACAATTGCGTGTACGTGGACAAGGAACGCTTGGAAACAATGACGTCCTATATGTAATCGACGGTGTTCCGTCACGCAGCATTACGTTTTTGAACCAGGCCGACATCAAGAGCATGACTGTTCTGAAAGATGCCGCCTCAGCCTCACAATACGGCTCACGTGCCGCGGGCGGGGTCATCCTGATTACGACGAAAAGAGGTTCTGAAGGCAAAAGTTCATTTGAAGCAGAAGTTTTCACGGGCGTACATTTCGCGACGAATCTTCCCGATATGCTGAATACTGAGCAATATTTGAATGTACAGGAGACTTCTTATAACAATACGGCAGGCAACAATCCCGCGAATAACCCGTATACGGCATTGCGCAGCAGGACTGACCTGGCCGACACCGATTGGCTCGACGAGCTTTTTGAGACAGGAATCACCACAAGTGCGCAGGTTACGGCCAGCGGCGGATCGGACAAGATTTCGTATTTGATTTCGGGTGGTTATTATGGCGTGGATGGTATCGTGAAAGAAGACAATGACCGTTACAAACGCGTCAATTTCCGTACTAACCTGAACGCGAAGGTCAGCGACCGTTTCAGTGTCGGGACAAACTTGCAGTTGACGTTCATCAAACAGGATAAATTGTCGTCGGCAGGAGATGCACCGGGTGTGATCCGCCATGCGATGATCCGTCCGTCGGCACTTGCGGTCTTTAAAGATCCGAGCGATCCAACTTGGTCTGCAGAAGATCCGTACACCGATTTGCCTTTCTACACAGGACCGAACGGAGGCTGGAACAGTGCCTTGGAATTCACATCGAACCCTTTGGCCATCGTTCACTTTACCGACGACAAGCGTGAACTGTTTCAAACATTCGGGAATGTCTACGCTGAATATTCGTTCCTTGGAGACAAATCGCTTAAGTTCAGGAGTAACCTTGGTGTCGATGCGAAATTCATCCACAACAAGAACTTCGCGCAGAATTACGGCGACGCGAACCAGATTTTTGCCGAGGATCATCCATATTTCGGGCTCGGACGCAACAACTTGCCGAACAATTTAAGCGAGAACCGTGGCCAGGATGTTACGTTCACGTGGAGCAACACGCTCAATTACGTAAAAACGATCGGTGATCACGATATCAATGCGCTTATCGGAACGGAGTACATTACGAACAGTTCAGAGACAATCGGCGGAACCCGTTCTTATTACGATATCACGCTGAATCCGTTCCTTTATCTTGACTACGGAAGTGTCGGCAGCGATCAGATCGCGCGCCCTTACTCCGGCGGTTCAGGATCAGGATGGACGTTATTTTCATATTTCGCCACGGCTACTTACGGCTACAAGAATAAATTGTTTGCCACGGGCACGATGCGTGCCGATGCTTCGTCCCGCTTCGGACCGAACAACAAATGGGGATATTTTCCATCGGTGTCAGCCAACTACATCTTGTCGAACGAGAGTTTCATGAAGGAAGTCAGTTGGTTGAGCAACCTGAAATTGCGTGCGAGCTACGGTAAGAACGGTAATCAGGAAATCCCGAATTACGCATATCAGGCGCTTTACATAAACACTGAAAATGGCCCTCAGTTGACTCGTTTCGGGAACGACGACGTGCAATGGGAAACCACGACCCAGACCAATTTTGGCGTTGACTTTGGATTTTTCAAGAACAAATTGACGTTCAGCGCCGATTATTTCTTCAAAAAGACCGACGACATCTTGCTTACGGTCACGCCTCCGGGAACATTGGGTTCTTATGCCGCGACGTATATCAACTCAGGTGCCGTGGAAAACAAAGGTTTCGAATTCTTCCTTGGTTACCAAAACAACGACAACGAGTTCAAGTACGGCGTTTCGGCGAATTTGGCGACATTGAAAAACGAGGTCACGAAATTGTACACCTACGTCAACAACATCGAGGACAACATCAATTACACGAGAACGGTAGTCGGGCAACCGATAGCGTCTTACTATGGTTACCAGTTTGACGGGATTTACCAGAATCAGGCCGAGATCGACAATTATCTTTTTGCAGACGCCAACGGCGCTCAGCCCGGCGATATGAAATTCCGTGATATAAACGCCGATGGTAAGATCGATGCGAATGACCGCACGTTCATCGGAAATCCAATTCCGGAGTTTACGTATGGATTGAATTTCAGCGCGTCGTACAAAGGCTTCGATTTATCGTTCCTTTTTCAAGGCGTCTCGAATGTGGATCGTTACAACGACTTGAAACAGATCCTCGATTACGATTCACGACCGTTCAATTCGACTACGGCAGTGCTCGATGCGTGGAACGGGGAAGGCACGAGCAACACAATGCCTCGCCTTACGTTCAACGCTAATGGAAGCGAGAGAATTTCAAGTGCGATGATCGAAGATGCGTCTTACGTACGACTTAAAAATATCGAACTTGGCTATACTTTCCCTTCGAGCATCAAAACGCTCAATAATTTACGTATATATGTTTCGGGGCAAAACTTGCTTACCTGGACGAACTATACAGGACTTGATCCTGAGTCTGTTAACCTGAAAGATCAGGGAACTTATCCGCAAATGACATCGGTAATGTTTGGTGCACGAATTAAATTGTAAAAAGAAAAGAAGATGAAAAAGTTTTTAAAATTAGGATTGGCATTAGGACTGCTTACGATAGTGGCCTGTGAAGATCAATTGGAGCAGGACCCGATCGGGAACCTTACCCAAGATCAAATTGATAATGCTCCCACGTTGACGGGAATCGAAAACCAGACGAGAGCATCGTATGATTTGCTTTCAAGCCGATTGAATATCCTCGATACGTGGAACTGGAACGCCGGATTGGTTTTCCAAAACGACTACGTTGTCCAGGATGTGGCGAGTGACGACATGCAGAAAAAATGGGTTCTCGATGGCGACCAACCGTGGATCGACGAACTCAACAACTTTACGTTTACATCGACGAACGGCGGGCCGAACGGTCTTTGGAAATACAATTATGAAGGCGTCAAGCGCGTAAACGTCGTAATCAAGCATTTGAACAACCCCGACATCCAGACGATCACGGGAATCAGTCAGCAAAGACAAAACCAATTGCTAGCCGAGTGTTTGTTTTTGCGTTCGTATTATTATTTTTCATTGGTGACGAATTTCGGCGACGTGCCGTTGCTTTTGGAGCCTGTGATTGACATTGAAACGGCTTACGAAGTTTCGGTTCGTCAGGACAAAGCCATCGTATGGGAACAGATCAAAGCCGATTTGAACCAATCGATTTCATTGCTGCCAAATTCAAAATATTCATCGGACACTGAAAAATGGCGTGTTTCAAAAGCAGCCGCGATCGCATTGTTGGCGAAGTCCGAGCTGTACACTGAAAACTGGACGGCCGTTCCAAGCCTTGTCGACCAAGTCGCGGCTTTGGGATACAGCCTGAACGCAAACTATTTCGACTCGTTCCGACAAACATCGGAATTCAATGAAAATGAGGACGTATTCGTATTCGATCACCAGACCAATGCGACGCCGAGACGCGGAAACGGGATTTGTGCGCCGCTTGGCTGGGGCTTTTTCGCTCCGACGCAAAATTTCCTTGACGCATTTGAACCGAACGATCCGCGTTTGCTGTACACGGTGAACGTCGGCCCTCAGAACATCAATAAAATGTTGGGTACGCTCGACGGAACTTTCAAAGGCAACGACGATGCTCCGACGAACAAAATCTACATCCGTTTCGCCGATGTGTTGTTGTGGAAGGCCGAAGCGCTTCTTGAATCAGGCGATTACGCGGGTTCAGTCGCGATCATCAACCAAATCCGCAACCGTGCCAGAACTTCAGTCGCGGCCGACGGATCGACGCCACCCGCAGGAACCTTGTCTGACCGTCCGGCGTCAACCAACGCCGCCGAAGTCAAGAACTGGCTCATTCAGGAACGCCGCGTGGAACTCGGTTTTGAAAACCAACGCTTCCTTGATTTGAAACGTTGGGGAATCGCCCAGGAAGTCTTGAACGCGCAAGGCATCGACTTCGAAGCCAAACACAATTTGTATCCAATCCCACAATCGGAAAGAGATGCATCGGCGGGCACGCTCACTCAAAATGATGGTTATTGATTTTACACCATAGTTGGCCCGGATCCTTTATGGGTTCGGGTTAACTTTTTTATTCCCAAATTATGAAAGACATCGCAAAACGCTTTGCGGAGAATCCTTTATTGTCTCCGGGCGATATACCATCGAGTAGGGAAGGTCTCGAAATTACTTGTTTGTTGAATCCTGGCGTTTTCCGATTCCAGGACAAGACCTGGCTCATCGTGCGCGTTGCCGAAAGACCCAAGCAAAGCGACGATATGATTTCGTTCCCGATCCTGACTGAAACCGGCAGCGTCGACATTATCGAAATCCCCAAAAACGATCCCGATCTCAATGACGATGACGCTCGCGTGATCAATTACAAAGGTTCCGATTACTTGACAACCTTGTCGCATCTGCGGTTGTTGTGCAGCGACGATGGCGTGAAATTTTACGAGCCTGAAGATTATCCGACGCTCGTGGGCGAAGGAATTCTCGAGGCTTTCGGAATCGAGGATTGCCGCGTGGTCGAGATCGGCGGCACGTATTATTTGACGTTCACATCGGTGTCGAGCAATGGCGTCGGCGTCGGACTAAGAACAACGACCGACTGGAAAAACTTCGAGAAACACGGCATGATTTTGCCCGCTCACAATAAGGATTGCGCGATTTTCGAGGAAAAGATCAATGGGAAATTCTATGCGTTGCATCGTCCGAGCAGCGTCGACATCGGCGGAAATTACATCTGGATCGCTTCATCGCCCGACGGAATCCACTGGGGAAACCACCATTGCATCGTGAGAACCCGCAAAAATTCCTGGGACAGCAAACGCGTCGGAGCCGGAGCGTCGCCAATCAAGACCGATAAAGGCTGGCTCGAGATTTACCACGGCGCCAACGCAGACCACCAATATTGTCTCGGCGCGTTTCTACTCGATTTGAACGATCCGACGAAAGTGCTCTCAAGAACCGAACAACCGATCATGGTTCCCACCGAAATCTACGAAACGAGCGGATTTTTCGGGAACGTCGTCTTCACCAACGGCCATATCGTCGAACCGGACGGTGACACGATCACGATGTATTACGGTGCCGCCGACGAATTCGTGTGCGGCGCGACATTTTCGATCAAGGAAATCCTATCTCTCTTAACCTAAGACGAATGTTCAAGAAACTTCAAAACGAACTCAACCATTTCAGGAAGCAGGAACACAATTTCAAGATTCTTGTGCTCACGAATTTGGTTTACGCGCTCGTACAGCCGGTCATCGACATCTTCGTCGCGGCCTACATCATGCGCAATTCCAACGATACGTCCAAAGTCGTGATCTATCAGTTGGCGATTTATACGGGAATTCCGCTCACGTTTTTGCTCAACGGATTCTTGTTGAAACACTTCAAGATCAAGAAATTATACTCGGCCGGAATGATGCTCAGCGGCGTTTCGATGATCATCATGATGTCGCTCACGAACCTCGATCTGATCGGGATCGGCGTTGCGGGAATTACGATGGGATTGTCGTTCGGGCTGTATTGGTCGAACCGAGATTACCTCGTTTTATCGACCACGCACGACGAGAACCGCAATTATTACTACGGGCTCGAAACGTTTTTCTATACGATCATCGCGATCGTGATCCCGGCGACTATCGGTTGGTTCATCCAGTCCAAAGTCGGGGCCGACCAGAAGCATTTGGCCTACGAAATCATTACCGGAGTTGTTTTCGTGATTACGATGATCGCATCGGTCGTATGCTTTCGCGGACGGTTCGAGAACCCGATACAGAAGCGTTATGTTTTCTTCAAGTTCCATCCGCTGTGGCATAAACTGCTGTCGCTCGCAATGTTCAAAGGGCTCGCGCAAGGATTTTTGGTTACCGCGCCCGCCATGTTGATCTTCAAGATTTTGGGCGAGGAAGGCGCGCTTGGCAAAGCACAATCCATCGGGGCGATTTTGGCGGCGATCATCATTTATTTCATCGGACGTTTTTCAAAACCATCGGATCGCATCAAAACGTTTTCGGTCGGGTTGATTCTTTTCGCTATCGGAGCGTGCATGAACGGATTGCTGTTCAACCAAACGGGCGTGATCGTGTTCCTTTTACTGTTGCTGATCGCGAAACCGTTGATGGATCTGGCGTATTATCCGATCCAATTGCGCGTGATCGACATCGTTTCCAAAATCGAAAAGCGAGGCGAATTCACGTATATTTTGAATCATGAAGCGGGTCTTTACGCCGGCCGATTGTTAGGCGCGAGTACGTTTTTGGTGCTGTATTTTGCGGTGTCTGAAGACGTGGCGTTGCGCTACGCGATAGGAATCATCGCATTGTTGCAGTTGTGTTCGATCTGGATCAGCAAGAAGATCATCGCACAGGGCAATGCCATCGAACCTGAAGTTGAAAAAACGGGTGAAGATCCGAAGGTGTTGGAGGAAGTCGCGGCAGAGATAGTGTAGGTGAAAATTGAAAGTTAAAAGTCGAAAGTCGAAAGTCGTAAAGGCTGCGACTCATTATTATAAATTCATATGAACAGAAAATACAGATTCTTAAGTTATTCCATTTTATTCGTCGTGCTTTCGTGCGGCGCGCAGGTAAAGCAACAGCCGATTCCGCGTGTCGATCAGATGCCTGATGTGCCGGCTCATTTCGAGATCATCGATTACAACAAACTCGCGCTTGATTTTGACAGGACAGTTTACGATTTCAATGCGAAAGGCGAATTCTGGCCGTTGGTCTGGGTCGATAACAGCCAGAAGAATTCGAAGCAGGATGTCGTGGGGATTTACACCGCGATCGGCGACGTGCGTCAAGGCCCGAACCACAACAAAGGCATGTTCCACGAAGCGTTGGCTACGATGGGCGCGACTTTGGGTGCGAGTCTGGTCGGTATCGACAAAACCAAAAGCGACGGGCGCAATTACGTGGCGATGCTCAAGAATTATTACAACAGCGAAACCGGTTGGAACATCATGATGAACAATACATGTCCTGAAGTCGCGCTTCTTGGCGGCGGTTACGGGCGCGATTGGTGGTACGACGTGTACCCGAATTTGCTGTTCTACGCGATTTACGACCAATATCCGAACGAACCTGAATACGAGAAAATGGCGCGCACGATCGCCGACAAATTCTACGAAGCCGATAAAATCCTCGCCGGAAACTACGACTATTCGTATTTCGACTACGGGAAGATGACGCCCATGAAGAACAATATCTGCGCCCAGCCCGATGCGTCGGCGGGACACGCTTGGGTGTTGTATGCGGCGTATAAGAAATTCGGGGACAAGAAATATCTCGACGGAGCGATCTCGGCGTTGAACGCGTTGCAAGCGCAAAAGACAAACCCGACCTACGAACTGCTTATGCCTTTCGGCGCTGCCCTTGCTGCCCGTATTAATGCCGAACAAGGCAAGAATTTCGACGTCAACAAAATGTTGCATTGGACGTTCGACGGCACGCCTATCTGTCGTGAAGGTTGGGGCGTTTTGGTCGGAAACTGGAACGGTTACGACATTTCGGGAATCGTCGGAAGTACGGTCGATCGCGGCGGTTACGGATTCCTGATGAACACATACGATATGGCTTGGCCGTTGATTCCGATGGTGCGTTACGACCAATCGTACGCAAATGCGATCGGGAAATGGATGCTCAACGCGGCAAACGCCTCGAAGTTTTTCTATCCCGAACACATGCCCGACGAACACGAATCGATTCCTGAGGAAGCATCGGTCGGAAAAGGCGTGATCGCTTACGAAGGCATCATCAAGAAGTCGAACATGAAAAAATACGAGCACGTTCCTGCTCCGGTTGCGCAAGGCGACGGCCCGCTTTGGGTCGAGAACCAGAATCCGCCCGAATCCCAATTGAGCGTTTACGGAAGCGGACACGTAGGAATCTTCGGCAGCATCATCAAGAAAACCGGAGTCGACGGCATCTTGCGCCTCGATTTGAATGCGACTGATTTTTTCGCCGACAAATCCTATCCGTCGTATTTATTTTACAACCCGTTCAACGAGCCGAAATCATTTTCGGTTACGGTTGACGAAGGAAACAAAGTCGATTTCTACGACACGGTTTCGGGAACTTTCATAGCTAAAAGTGTTTCGAAATCTCAAGAGATTACACTCAAGGCTAAGAATTCGGCCGTGATCGTGATGGTTCCGAGCGGCGCGAAAATCACGCATTCAGGTTCAAAAATGCTCGTAAACGGAATCGTCGTCGATTATCATGCAACAGCGAAAAACAAATAGGCGATCCTACTTCGATCCTTCGATCGCCATATTATTTTCATTTTTTTGGGTTAGTAACTCCCTGATTGCCCAGCAGTCGGGGAGCCAAAAAATCTGGTGGAAGGAAACGGTTTTCTACCAAATCTACATGCCGAGTTATGCCGACAGCGATGGCGACGGTTATGGCGACTTCAAGGGCATGACGTCCAAACTCGATTATCTTAAAGATCTGGGCATCAAAGGAATTTGGCTCACGCCGTTCCTGACTTCACCCAAAGTCGACAACGGTTACGACATCGCCGATTATTACGCGGTCGATCCGACGTACGGAACGAAATCCGATTTCGACAACTTCCTGAAACAAGCCCACAAACGCGGCATCAAGGTCATCATGGACATGGTGCTCAACCATACGTCGACCGATTGCAAATGGTTCCGGGAAGCCAAAAAATCAAAGGACAATCCGTATCGCGATTACTACATCTGGAGAGATAAACCCAATAATTGGGAATCGTTTTTCGGTGGAACGGCTTGGCAAAAAGACGAGGCGACAAATCAGTTTTACTACCATAAATTTGATGTCCGAATGGCCGACCTGAATTGGTCGAACCCTAAAGTCCAACTCGAAGTCCGGAAAATATTGAAGTTTTGGCTCGATTCAGGTATCGATGGTTTCCGACTGGATGTCATCAATTTCCTCACGACCGACGGCATTTTGCAGGATAATCCGATCGTCGATGGAAAACAGGAACACATCTACGACATCAACCAATTGGGCGTAAAACCGGCGATGAAGATGATCAAGGCGACCGTTTCCGAATATCCCAATAAATTCATCGTCGGCGAAATCGGAAGCGACAAGATCGAGGTGTTGGAACAATACCAAGGCGACGAACTGCTCGATGTCGTTTTCAATTTCAACTTCGGCAGCATTCCTTCGTTTTCGATCGAGCGGATTTTCGACGAGTTACAAAGCATGGAAGCCAACATGAGCAATTATCCGACGCTGTTCTTCGGCAGCCACGACATGCCCAGGATGATCGATCGTCTCGCGGGTTCAGACCCGAAGAAAGCCGCCGCACTCGCCGCGATCATGCTTACGGCCAAAGGCGTTCCGTTCGTGTATTACGGAGAGGAAATCGGGATGAGGAACATCGTCGCGCAAAATCTTGACGAAATCGTCGACATTCAGGGCAAAACACAATACAGATTGTCGGTTGAGAAAGGCAAGAACGTTTCGGAAGCCTTGGTCGACGCCAACGCCCAGAACCGCGACAAATCGAGAAGCCCGATGCAATGGAACGACTCGGAATTTGCGGGATTTTCGAGCCGAAAAAGCTGGATCAAGGTTCAGCCCGACTATCTGAAGACAAATATAAAATCGGAAATCAACGACAAAAATTCGCTGTTGTCGGTATACAAACAAATCATTTCGTTGCGCAACCGCGAAAAAGCCTTGCAATACGGAACCTACGAGAAACTCGAACTCGACGACGACCGATTGCTTTTCGTGCGAAGTTTCGAAGGTGAATCGATCACGGTTGTCGTGAATTTCGGAAAACCAATGAAAGTGAATCTTCCGACAGGCGCAACAATCCTGATCGGAACGACCGATTTGGGCACGAACGGGTTCATCGCCTATAAAAAGTAACTCGGTAAAACACTTTTCGTAACTTAGCGATAGTTAACTTCTACGCAATGAATCGGAAACAGTTTCTTCAAACCACGTCGTTGGCAGCTTTGGGCATGATGTTTTACGATTTTTTGCCGCTTTCGGCCAAGGACTTCCCAACGGTTCGCGTCTCAAAATCGAAGCGCAAATTTTCAAGCGTCGCAGTCGAGAAGTTGATTACCGACATGCAGACCAAACTTCGCGATCCCGAACTCGCCTGGTTGTTCAACAATTGCTTTCCGAACACGCTCGACACCACGGTCGACTTTTCGATCAAGAACAACAAACCCGATACGTTCGTGATCACGGGCGACATCAACGCGATGTGGTTGCGCGACAGCACGGCCCAGGTTATGCCGTACCTCGCATTGATGAAACAGGATCCGCAGCTCAAGAAATTGATCCTGGGCGTGATCAACAGGCAGACCAAATGCATACTGATCGATCCGTACGCAAACGCGTTCAACAAAAATGCGACGGGAAGCGCCGACTTCAAAGACGATATCACATTGATGAAACCCGAATTGCACGAACGCAAATGGGAAATCGATTCGCTGTGCTACCCGATCCGGTTGTCGTACAACTACTGGAAACAGACCAAGGATATTTCGCCATTCAACGACGAATGGACGCGCGCGATGAAATTGGTCGTGCAGACGTTCCGCGACCAGCAACGCAAGGACGGAAAAGGTCCGTACAGTTTCATGCGTTCGTCTCCGCGCAGTATCGATACGCCGCCGCTCGACGGATATGGTTTTCCGATAAAGCCCGTCGGATTGATAGCTTCAATGTTCCGACCATCGGACGATGCGACGGTTTTCCCGTTTTTGGTTCCGTCGAATTATTTCGCGGTCGTTTCGCTGCGACAACTCAGTGAAATGGCGTCGGTGATCACGAAAGACAAATCGTTGAGTCTGGACTGTGTGGAATTGGCGTCGGAAGTCGAGTCGGCGTTGAAGAAATACGCGATCGTCGATCATCCCGAATTCGGAAAAGTGTTCGCGTACGAGGTCGATGGTTTTGGAAACCGCATGTACATGGACGATGCGAATGCGCCGAGTTTGCTGTCGATGCCGTACTTTGGAAGTTGTTCGGTCGACGATCCGATCTACATCAACACGCGCAAAATGATCCTGAGCGCATCGAACCCGTATTATTACGTCGGGAAATATGCGAAAGGCGGAGGCGCGCCACATACGCCCGAAAATTACATCTGGCACATCAGCCTGATCATGCAGGCGCTTACGAGCGTGAACGACGACGAGATCCGCCAATGCATTTATACGCTCAAGACCACGCATGCCGACACGGGTTTCATGCACGAATCGTTTCACAAGGACGACCCGAAGAAATTCACGCGTTCCTGGTTCGCATGGGCCAACACGTTATTCGGGGAACTGATCTGGAAAATCTCAAGGGAAAAACCGCATTTGCTCAAGCCTGAATGATGCTTTCGTCGACGATGAGTTTGTAGCCTTTGCCGTGGATGCTTGAAATCCTGATTCGTGCGTCGGCGTCGAGTTTGCGGCGAAGTTTCGAAATGAAGACATCGAGGCTTCGTCCGACGATAACACCGTCGTTTTCCCACACTTCTTTTTGCAAAAGTTCACGCGCGACGATTTCGTTTTGATGACGCGCGAAGATTTCAAGCACTTTCGCCTCTTTCGACGTGAGCACGATCGTGTCCGGACCTAACGTCAAGGTCTGCGTATTGACCTTGTAACGGTAGTTTCCGATGGTTATCGAACCGTTGTTTTCGTCAGGAACAGGGTTTTTTGCGGGCTTTTCGTTTCGCCTGAATCCGACGAGCAGCAATACGATCGGAATCGCGCCCGCGTACAACAGTTTTGGGAAATCACTCGAATTGTCGGCTAAAACAAATTGCAGCGAATACAACTTTACTGGATTTTTTCGACCGACGCACGGCGTCCAAAGTTCTCCCATTTCCGATTGCCCGAACGTATAATATTGGTGTTTCGTCTTACTGTCGACAACGTTCACGACATAACTCGTGGGCAAATGCCCGCTTGCGACTTCGCGACTGATGAGCTTGACGAGTGAATCCGCGTCGTATTGGAACGCTTTTTCGAACCGGATTTCATATTCGGTTTTTGACAATTTCGAAATCGGCAAGACTCTCGACGTACTGTCGCCGCTCTGCAACAACAAGTGATGCCCGATGTTGCGCAACGCGATAAGCCGCCACGCTTCGCCTTCGTCGTGTTCGACGTAAGCGCACGCGATCGTGAGCAGGAAGCACGACAACGCGGTGGCGATAAGATAGCGTTTGGATTTTGGCATGTGTAAAAATAGCCAATTCGGCGATGGCGTTTTCAATCGGAAATCGATTTTTACAATTCTTTACAAAGGTTTTACGCGAATTTACGCTCGGACGATTTCGACCTTGATAGTTTTGCTTAACCGGACGAAAGAGTCGGTTGACGAAAAACCGGAAACGATATGAAACGACCCGTGAAATTATTTATGCTGTTCGTGCTGTTTGTTTTTTGTACGCTTCAGGCGCAAACGCAGACCGAAAGCCAAATGGTGATCAATTCTCAAGGTCCGAAAGCGATAACCCGAAATATCATCCAAGATGGAAACGGCAACATTTGGATCGCGGCGTTCGACGGTATTTTCAAATACGATGGGAAGTCGTTCGTCAACGTTACGGCAAACGTGAGCGCGGCGCGATTTTTTTCAATTTTGCAAGACAGGCATGGTAACTTTTGGTTCGCTTCTGTCGGTGCGGGCGTTTATCGTTACGATGGGAAGTCGTTTAAAAATTTTACGACCGAAGATGGGCTTGGCAGCGACCGCGTGACACATATTTACGAGGATAAGTCGGGCGCTATCTGGTTCGGAACTGAAAATGGAGCAAGCCGTTACGATGGAAAATCGTTTCGGAATTTGAAAATGACCGAACCGTTGTCGGTCAACAAAAACGATTCTGTTTATGTCGGGCGCGATTCCGTCCATATTTCGTCAAAAAGACTTTCAGTTTCGCAAGACTGGACGCACAACGACGTGAACGCCATAATCGAAGATAAAGCCGGGAAGTTTTGGTTTGCGACGAGAGGTTACGCAAGGATTTACGACGGGAAGACACTTACGACAATTACGAATAATGGTAAAGCATTTAAAAACGTGCGCTCGATGATCAAAGACAAAAAAGGCAACATCTGGCTTGGCGGCGCCGATGGACTCTGGCGATACGACGGGAGCACGTTTACGAATTTCACGCAGCGTTTCGTCGGGCATATTATCGAGGACAAGAAAGGGAATGTTTGGACGAGTTCCGAAATAAACGGCAAGCTGTGGGCGCTTTCGCGATACGACGGCAATTCTTTGTCGGATAAAAATCCGAAGGTGACCGAAATAGCGACCAAAGCCATGATATTCGGCATTCTGGAAGCGTCCGATGGCAGCATTTGGTTCGGCGATCTCGATGGCGTGCATCGGTACGATGGAAAAACAGTTACCGATTTCAACGAATCCGCTAACAAAAAGTAATCTCATTTTTTATCAATCAAAATAGTTTTTATCGTATGAACAAAAGGATAACAGTCACGGGTTTAGTTTTGATTTTTGCGTTTTTGGTTTTCAGCTGCCGTGAATCGGTAAAAGCCGAAAGTGTGCCCATTTCAACAGCGAATTCTTCGGTTTCAGGAGAGAAATATACAATGGACGCGAAGGAAAGTGTCGTGATGTGGAAAGGTTCGAATGCGTTCGGTTCGAATTTTCATACGGGTTACATTTATGTGTCGGACGGAAATTTGATGATCGACAATGACCTGCTGGTTGCGGGTTCGGCAAGAATCGACATGAACACGATCCAAGACGAGAAACGTGAAAGCGATAACGGGCTTGTGAAACACTTGAAGGATCCCGATTTCTTCGACGTCAACCGATTTCCTGTTTCGATTTTTGAAATCACGAACGTGGAATCCGATGGTGAAAACGCCAAAGTCACCGCAAACCTTACCATAAAAGAAATTACACATTCCGTTACATTTCCGACCAGAGTCGAGATTAAGGACGGAATCGCGAAAATGACGGGCAGGCTGATCATCGATCGCACGCAATGGGATATCCGGTACAAATCGGGCAGGTTTTATGCGAATTTAGCCGATGAGACCATTTCGGATTACATCGAATTCAATATTGCGATCGTCGCCAAAAAATAAATGGAAATGAAACGATTACTATCGATCGGCGCGCTTATTATCGCGGTTTCATGCGGTGTCCGACTTTCCAAAACGGTGGAAACGGCGTCGGGCTTGAAATATACGATCATTAAAAAAGGCAACGGAAAGCCCGCAAAAGTTGGCGACGAAGTACTCATTTTCGAAACCACGAGTTATCGCGATGGAACGGTTTTGTATTCGAACGAGAACTCTGGCAAACCCGTAAAAGTAAAAATAGGGGCGAACCAAGCTACGCAAGCCGTCGATGAAGGTTTGCGCGGCATGCGAACCGGAGAAATACGCGTGCTTCAGGCATCGGCAAATCTCGTGAAACGCACGGGTTATCCCGCGAACGTCTCGAAAGATTCGGCACTCGTGATCAGGATGAAACTCGGAAAGATCTTAACGGATTAAAACGGGACGTATTCGGTAATTTCAAGTCCGTACCCGATCATCCCGACGCGTTTTCCTTGCTCGGTGTTCGAGACCAAACGGATTTTACAGATGTCGATGTCGTGCAAAATCTGCGCACCGATTCCAAAATCCTTGCTGTCGATGATGATCTTTGGCGCCTTGTAAACTCCCTGCGACTGCAAATCCTTGAGTTCGGTGATGCGGTTGAGCAAACCGTAGGCTTCCATATTCTGGTTGATGAACAGCACGGCGCCTTTTCCTTCGTCGTTGATACGCTTGAACATATCGTCGAGTTTCTGGTCGGCGTTGTTGGTCAGGGTTCCGAGCAGATCGTTGTTCACCTGCGTGGAATTGATGCGCGTCAGGATCGGTTCGCCCGAATTCCAGGTTCCTTTCGTAAGCGCGATATGGACTTGTTTGTTCGTCGTCTGTACGTAAGCGCGAAGCCTGAACGTCCCGAATCGTGTTTCCACGTCGAAATCCTCTTTCTTCACGATCAAGCTGTCGTGTTGCATGCGATAGGCGACCAGATCCTCGATAGAGACGAGTTTCAGATCGAATCGTTTGGCGACTTCCACAAGTTCGGGCAAACGCGCCATCGAGCCGTTTTCGTTCATGATCTCGCAAATAACGCCCGCGGGTTTGAATCCGGCAAGGCGCGCAAAATCGATGGCGGCCTCGGTATGTCCTGTTCTTCGCAACACACCGCCTTGTTTGGCGATAAGAGGAAAAATATGTCCGGGACGAGCAAAGTCGTACGATTTGACATCGGGATCGGTAAGTGCGATCACAGTTTTTGAACGATCGTCGGCCGAGATTCCGGTTGTGACGCCATTTCCTTTCAGATCGATGGAAACCGTAAAGGCCGTTTCCATGTGATCGGTATTGTTGGTCACCATCGGACGCAGATCGAGTTCCTTACATCGGCTTTCAGTCAGCGGCGCGCAAATGAGCCCGCGACCGTGGGTTGCCATGAAGTTGATCATCTCAGGTGTCGTCTTTTCAGCGGCGGCTAAAAAATCGCCCTCGTTTTCGCGGTCTTCGTCATCGACCACGATTATGACTTTTCCTTGGCGGATGTCCTCGATGGCTTCTTCTATGGTGTTGAGTTTAATTGACATTTGATTCAGGTTGTTCGTGTATTCTCTTCTTTTTCGAGAAAATACGGGTAAAAAATGTTTGTATCGGCTCGGTCACGCTATCGAAGTTGAATAACCCGATGTCATTGGTCGCTCGATACGTAAGTAAAACGGCGAAAGGCGACAATATGAACGATGACATCCAAGCGCCCATGAATGGCGGAATTCCGTCGCTCTGCGATATTTTCTTTCCGAATGTGTTGATGAAGTGGAACGTGATGAAGATCAGGATCGCGAATACGATAGGCAATCCAATTCCGCCTTTGCGTATGATCGCTCCCAAAGGCGCGCCGATGAAAAACATCAGTATACAAGCGAACGCGATCACGAATTTGTCGTACAACGCGAGTTCGTGGTTGTTGATGTTCTTGATTTTGTCCTGCATTTCGAAAACAGTTCCGTCGATCGAGAAGTTCGTGCTTTCGACATTGCCCGACGCGATCCGGTAGAGTGCTTCCTTGTCGCCGTTGCTGAAACCTGAAAGCAGGTCTTTGGGCAATTCCTCGGTAGGCGATTTTTGTTTCGTGGTGTCTTTGATCCTTGGGTTGAACGTGCGCGCGTTCGCGACGATTCCCGTGCGTTGGTAGATGTTGTCGGCAAAAGAAACGACGTCCTTGTCGAAATTCTTGTGCAGCGAATCGAGCGTATAATTGAGCTCGTTGATGTTGAGCATCCCGTTCGTGGTCACTTTCTCACCCGATTCGTCGGTCTTGTTGAGTTTGCCCAAATCGAGGTTGATGATGTACTTTTTGAAGTCACTCTTGGCGAACGGCATTTTCTTGCGGTCCTCGAATTTCTTGGCGGGAACGTCTTCATAGTAGTTTCCGTCCTTGAGTACCAGTTTCAGGATGTTCGAAGTTTCGCTCGTCTGGAGTTCGCCGGTTTTGGAACGGATCACGGTCGAAGTTCCGTTACCGTTCACGGCTTTTTTGTGGATCGTGACGCCCGTGAGCTGGTTGCCGTTTTCGCCCGATTTCTTGTCGACTTTGATGTTGTAGGTTCCGACCTCGCTGAATTGACCTTCCGATATCGCCATTGCGGGCTGTCGTTTTCCGATGTCGGTCCTGAAGTTAATAAACTTATACTCGGCATACGGAATCACGTTGTTAGCGAAGAAAAACGACGCGACCGACAATAAAAGAATGAACACGATCAGCGGACGCATCGCGCGTTGCAACGAGATTCCCGATGATTTCATCGCCGCGAACTCGTAATTCTCGGCAAAAGCCCCGAACGTCATGATCGATGCGAGCAAAACCGACAAAGGCAAAACCAGCGGAATGATGCGCGGCATGGCGAACATCAAAAATTTTACGATAAGGAAGAAGTCGAGGTCTTTTCCCGCAAGCTCGGCGATGAACAGCCAAACGGTTTGCAGGATGAATATAAAAAAAAGGATTACAAACACCGTAGCGAATGTAATCACAAATGATTTCAGGATATACCGGTCGAGAATTTTCACGCCAGGGTCAGTCTAGTTTGTTGATGTAGTAATTCGGATACTTACTCTCGGTAAAAGTAAACTGATTTTTCGACAACGGCTGATTGGTTTTAAAAGAATTAACAGTGAGCGTCGTCTTCGACCCGTTTTTCCCGATTTCGATCAAATTATAGATGTGCTTCGTCTGGCTGTCGATGCCCAGCAAAATCTCCTTTCTCTGGTCTTTCGACGAGATAGGAGTGAGCTTGATATATTGGATTTTGCGGCCTTTGATGTTCTGGGAAATATCCCACGAATATTTGTAACCGGAGTTGAAGAACGTAAGCAGCCTGTTTGGAGTGATCTGGTTTTCGTCCTTGTCGTTGTATTTCGAGATCGTGATTTCTTCGTCTTCGGGAATGATCGTGTAGGTTTTCTTTCCGTCGAAGATTTTGGTCACGCCCATGAAATTCAGCACATACATATTGTCCTGCATCACGACGTTTCCTTTGCTGTCCTGGTTTACGTTCTCTTTGGCATTGTTGAGCGAATACTTGAAATCGATGGTAATGTTCCTGTAGCTTTTTACCTTGGCGGTCACTTCGTCCAACAGCGCTTTCGCTTTCTTGTCCTGCGCGTGTAGCGACACGGAAACCAAAAACGCAAAAGTAATTTGGAGGATCTTTTTCATGTTACAAATTGTTTTGTTCATTAGCGAAAAACTGGTCCAGGGACGACAAATCAGGAATGTTCACGCTTCTTGCCTTACTGCCTTCAAAAGGCCCGACGATTCCGGCAGCCTCGAGTTGATCGATGAGCCTTCCCGCGCGGTTGTAACCCAATTTAAGTTTGCGTTGCAGCAACGAGGCCGAACCTTGTTGTGAAGTCACGATGACCTCGGCTGCTTCCCTGAAAAGAGAATCCCTTTCAGAAATGTCGATATCAAGATTGATGCCAGTCTCGCCTTCGGGTACGTATTCGGGAAGAAGGTACGCATTCGGATACGCCTTTTGCGCTCCGATGAAATCCGTAATCTTCTCGACTTCAGGCGTATCGACGAACGCGCATTGTACACGCACGACGTCGTTTCCGTTCGAATATAATAAATCGCCTCGTCCGATAAGCTGATCGGCGCCCTGCGTATCCAAAATCGTACGCGAATCGATCTTCGATGTCACGCGGAATGCGATCCTCGCCGGGAAGTTCGCCTTGATGATTCCCGTAATCACGTTTACCGACGGACGCTGCGTCGCAATGATCAAATGTATTCCGATAGCACGCGCAAGCTGGGCCAGACGCGCGATCGGCGTTTCGACTTCTTTTCCGGCCGTCATGATCAGATCGGCGAATTCGTCGACGACGAGAACGATGTACGGCAAAAAGCGGTGGCCGGCTTCGGGATTGAGTTTTCGGTTCCTGAACTTGTCGTTGTATTCCTTAATGTTACGCACCATCGCGTCCTTGAGCAGCGAATAACGGTTGTCCATCTCGACGCAAAGCGAGTTCAAGGTATTGATTACTTTGTTGTTGTCGGTGATGATCGCATCTTCGACATCAGGCAATTTGGCCAAATAATGGCGTTCGATCTTGTTGAACAGCGTGAGTTCCACTTTTTTCGGATCGACCAAAACGAATTTTACTTCAGCCGGATGTTTCTTGTACAAAAGCGACGTCAAGACCGCGTTCAAACCGACCGATTTTCCCTGTCCTGTCGCACCGGCCATTAGCAAGTGAGGCATTTTTGCCAAATCGACGACGAAGGTTTCGTTCGAGATCGTTTTTCCGAGCGCGATCGGAAGCTCCATTTCGGCTTCCTGGAATTTGGCCGACGCGATCACCGATTTCATGGAAACCATCGTAGGATTTTTGTTCGGGACTTCGATACCGATCGTCCCTTTTCCCGGAATCGGCGCGATGATACGGATTCCGAGTGCCGACAACGACAACGCGATATCATCTTCCAGACTCTTGATCTTCGAGATTCGGATTCCAGCTTCGGGTACGATTTCGTAAAGTGTTACCGAAGGACCGACCGTCGCCTTGATCTGCGCGATGTCAATCTTATAGTTGCGAAGGGTTTCGACGATACGGTTCTTGTTTTCTTCGAGTTCTTCCTGATTGATCGTGATGCCGCCGCCCGAATAGTCGCGCAACATGTCGATCGTCGGGAATTTATAATTTGAAAGTTCCAGCGTCGGATCGAAAAGGCCGAAGTCTTCGACAAGACGTGCCGCGAGATTTTCTTCGACGATATCTTCTTCAGGCGCCTGTTCGATCGTGAACGCTTCGTCATCGGTCGTGATAATGTGTGGTGCGGCAACCGGAGTCGGCAATACATCGAGCTTAAGTTCGGGTTTTTCGGATTTGGTCTCGGGTTTTATGTCGGACGACAAATGAATTTCAGATGAATGTTCGATCGTCGGTTTCAACGCGTCTTTGTCAATTTCGAATTTCGAAGCGGGTTTCAGTTCTGGCTCGGGAATGAATTCATCCTCGAGATTATCTTCAACGGCAAATTCCTCAAGGTTGTAACCCGCCGGATTTTCGGCGACTGCGACTGCCGCTGCGGCTTTTTTCCTCGCCATTTCCTCGTCGATTTCCTTTTTCTTGCGTTCGAAGAAACTCTTGATCGCGTCGGGCGAAACTTTTATTTTGTAAATCAGATAGATGATGATGCCGAGCACCAGGACCAAAAGCGTTCCCGTGCTTCCGATATAATCCTGCAAAAACGTATTCATTTCAAATCCCACGGTTCCGCCGAGTTCAGGAATCGAGTCGGCGAAGAATCCGAACAATATCGACAACACGACGAGCGCGAACAAATCCCAGAACCAGATGTTCTTGAGTTTGCGCAACGGCACGTCGAGAATAAGGAACGTTCCCGTCAGGAAAAACAGTTTCACGAACAGAAACGACGCTGCGCCGAAACCTCGGTAGACGAAGAAGTCGGCGAGCCAGGCCCCGAATTTTCCGAGCCAGTTCGCGGCCTTCAAACTGCGGTCTGACCACGAAGCAAGCGTACTTTGGTCGCCTCTCCAATAAATGAAGAACGAGATGAACGACAATAGCAACGCCACTGCGATGAGCACGAATATGGAACCGATGAATATTTCATGTCGGCGCGATAATCGGCGTGGTTTTTTCGTCGTGGCCTTTTCGTTTGTGTCGGCGGCTTTTCTTGTTTTTGCCATATTCAGCGCGATGCGATGCGTTTATCTAGATGAATTTTGGTACGTAAATGATGAGCCCGATGGCAATTGCCGTGATGGCCGCGAAAAATACGGCTCCGGCGGCAATGTCTTTTATGAATCCGATTTTCTCATGGTACTGCGGATGTATGAAATCGGCGATCTTCTCGACGGCCGTGTTCAAGCCTTCGACGCTCATCACCAATCCGATCGCGAGCGTCTGGAACAGCCATTCGGTAGCCGAAATCTTGAATATGATTCCCGCAATCGCCATCAAAATCCCGATCGAAAACTGCACCATGACACTGTGTTCGGTCGTGATGAGTTTCACGGCGCCCAAAAAGGCGAACTTCACGCTTTTGAGCCTACCCGTCAGGAATGTATTGTCTTTTTCGAACTCCATTAATTATAGGGCGGCCAACGCGGATTCGTAATTTGGTTCGTCGGCGATCTCGCCAACCTGTTCGCTGTAGGCTACGGTTCCGTTTTGGTCGATCACGACGACGGCGCGTGAATGCAGGCCGGCAAATATCCCATCGGTGATTTCCAATCCGTAATCCTTGCCGAAACTTCCGTCCTTGAAGTCGGACAGGCAGAAGACGTTGTCGATTCCCTCGGCTCCGCAAAAACGTTTTTGGGCAAATGGCAAATCGCGAGACACGCACAAAACGACCGTGTTTTCAAGCCCGGCGGCCGATTCGTTGAATTTTCTCACCGATGTGGCGCAAGTAGAAGTATCGATGCTCGGGAAAATATTGAGGATCACGTTTTTCCCTTTATAATCAGCGAGTGAAACGGTCGAAAGATCGTCTTTTACGAGTTGGAAATCTTTGGCGCTTTCGCCTTTTTGCGGAAGGTTGCCTGATGTGTGGATGGGATTTCCCCCAAGAGTCACTGTTGCCATATGGTTTAGGTTTTAAAGTCCAAAAGTAAAAAAAAGCCCTGAGTTAATCGCGGTTTTTCGCGTCAATCCAAATTTACTTCGAGGTTTGGTTTTTATTATAATCCGATGCAAGATAAAAACCTTTTCACAGATGATCGAATCCTGAAATTTAAGTTATGCATAAAATAATAAACAAAAAAAAGCGCCCCTGAAAACAAGGGCGCCTTTTACCAATCAATGTAACTTCTTATTTGTCTATCGAACCGAGCACGCGCTGCATGAAGGCGTTGAGCGCTTCCTTTTTCGGGGTGCCGCTCTTTACCATCTTGCTGACTTCAAGCGCGCCGTACATGTTCGAGATGAGTTCGCCTATCACATCGAGCTCTTCGTCTTTGAGCGACGGGACTTCGGTGAGCGCTTCCAAAACTTCGACGGCTTCGATCACGTAATCCTGGTCGTTGGCCTCGATGAACTCGGTCAGGTGTTTGATAACGGGAAGCTTCATCAGTTCGACGAGATTTCGGTTACCAATTCGGCCAGGACCTCGGCCTTGTTCGTTTGGGTCTCGTTCAATAATTTGCCGCCTTTGAACGACGCGAACGTCGGAAGGTTCGATACGTTGGCGAGCTTGCGCGATTCGGGCGCGGCTTCAGCATCGACGATCACGAAAGTTACATCTTCGTTCTCGGTTGCGAATTTCTTGAATTTGGGCTTCATGATACGGCAGTTTCCGCACCACGACGCTGAATATTGGACAATGACTTTATCGTTGTTTTGGACGATTTCAGAAAGTGTGTCCGTGGAGAGTTCTATTAGCATTTGATTCAATTAATAATTAATAATGAATAATTAATGATTCTCGCCGAGCCGATCAAATCGTTCTTTCAATGCACGGAACCTATTATTCATTATCAATTGTTCATTATTAATTATTCATTATTAATTATTCAAGTACGAAGCAACTCCTTCTCTCGTCGCATTCATCGCTTCTTTTCCTTCTTCCCAGTTCGCAGGACAGACTTCGCCTTTGGTTTGGACGTGCGTGTAGGCGTCGATCAGACGAAGGTACTCGTTCACGTTGCGTCCGAGTGGCATGTCGTTTACGCTTTCGTGGAATACTTTTCCGGTTTCGTCGATAAGGTATGTCGCGCGGTATGTCACGTTCGAACCTTCTACGATCAGCGTGTTGTTTTCTTCGTCGTACGATGACGATTCGATGTCAAGGATGCCCAGGATGTTCGACAAGTTGCGGTTCGTATCGGCAAGGATCGGGTAGGTAACACCTTCGATTCCACCGTTGTTCTTTGGCGTGTTCAGCCAGGCGAAGTGTACTTCGTTCGTATCGCATGACGCGCCGATCACGATCGTGTTGCGGTTTTCGAATTCACCAAGAGCTGCCTGGAACGCGTGAAGTTCAGTCGGACAAACGAAAGTAAAATCTTTCGGATACCAGAAAAGGATCACTTTTTTATTGTTGTTCACCGCTTCCTCGAATACGTTGATTTTGAGGTTGTCGCCCATTTCAGAGATGGCGTCTACTGCAATGCTTGGAAATTTTTTACCTACGAATGACATAATTATTTCGGTTTATAAGTTATTTTTAATGCCGCAAAAATAGGTTGCGGTTGTGCGATTTTTCAATCAGGAATCATTATATATTTTGATTTCAAAATCAATTTCGACTATACTCTCACGATGTTTGGGAATACCTTAAAATATTGGGAGTAAAATTATGTACGTCGTAAATTGAATCAAATGATTTTTGTCATATTGCAATTTGAAATTTTTGCTTTCCTATATTTGTCCGCGAGAAAATTTTAACCAAACCAAACCATACATGGCATTTTCAGATTTGTTCCGAAAGAAACCCACCAAAGTAATCCTTCAACAAGGAGGCGACGGCGAAGAACTCACAGGCTTGCATCGCGTGCTTACCGTTCGCGACCTTACGTTTTTCGGGATTGCGGCGATTATTGGCGGTGGAACATTCAGCGCAATCGGAAACGCTTGTTTTTCAGGCGGCCCCGGAGTCGTCATCCTTTACGTGATTTGCGCGATCGCTTGCGGGTTCACGGCCATGTGTTACGCCGAATTCGCGTCTCGTGTGCCGGTTTCGGGAAGTGCTTATACGTACGCTTACGTTTCGTTCGGCGAACTGTTCGCGTGGATCATCGGATGGGCGCTCATCATGGAATATTCCATCGGAAATATCTACATCGCATTTTCATGGAGCGGTTATTTCACGAACCTGCTCGAAAGTTTCCATCTGCATTTACCGGAATGGCTCACGATAAACTACCAATCGGCTTGGGATGCGGTCGAAGCCGGAAAGGGCAATGAAGGCATAGCGGCTTGGAAAAATGCACCCGTGGTCGGCGGATTGCGCATCATTTTCGATTTGCCTGCGGTCGTCATAAATATCCTGATCACATATTTGGTTTACCGCGGAACGAAGGAATCCAAGAATTTCTCGAACGTGATGGTTGTCGTAAAACTCGTGATCATCGCGTTGGTCATCGTAGTCGGCGCAACCTATGTCGATATCGACAACTGGACGCCATTCATGCCGAACGGATTCGGTGGCGTCATGGGTGGCGTTTCGGCCGTTTTCTTCGCGTACATCGGATTTGACGCCGTTTCGACCTTGGCCGAAGAATCGAAGAACCCGCAACGCGATTTGCCAAAAGGAATGATTTATTCGCTCGTGGTCTGTACCGTTTTGTATATAATTCTCGCGCTCGTATTGACGGGAATGGTTTCCTATACGTTGCTCGGCGTGAGCGATCCGTTGGCCGAAATTTTCGCGTTGAAAGGCGTGAAATGGATGCTGTTCATCGTGTCGATTGCCGCAGTGGTCGCGATGACAAGCGTCATGCTCGTGTTCCAGTTGGGCCAGCCGCGTATCTGGATGACGATGAGCCGCGACGGGTTGATGCCCAAGAAATTCTCGAGCATCCATCCGAAGTTCAAGACACCGGGATTCGCTACGATCGTAACCGGTCTTGTCGTCGGGATTCCGATTTTCTTTACCGATGAGAATTTCGTGCTCGACTTTACAAGCATCGGGACATTGTTCGCGTTCGTATTGGTCTGCGGCGGTGTTTTGGTACTTTCTCCACAGTCGGAAGAAGAAATGGCCGAACGCAAAGCCAGCGGCAAATTCAGGATTCCGTATATCAATTCGAAATTTATTTATCCAGCGATGCTCGTCGTTTCGGGCGGATTGATCCAATATTTATTTCCGACGTTTTTCAGCGACACATTCAATTTCTCAGGCGACGCGATCATTGCGAATCTGTCGATGATATTGTTCTTCGTGCTTTGCGTCGTGATGGCTGTTTTGGCGTTCGTGAAAAACCTGTCGCTGATTCCATTGCTCGGACTGGTTTCATGTTGTTACCTTTTGACGGGAATGGCGCCGAGCAACTGGAAATGGTTCGGCATTTGGCTCGTGATCGGGCTCGTGTTCTACTTTTGCTACGGATATAAGAAGAGCAAGCTTAATGTGAAAAACGCATAAAATCAAAACCCGCTTCACGAGCGGGTTTTTTATTACAACTTGACAATCTTTTTAATTTGTTTGCCGGAGCTTGAAAGAATCTCGACGAAATATGTTCCCGATGACAACCCGTAAATGGGAATTTCCATGCTATTTGTTCGCGCGTCGGCGTTTGTGTGCTGTAGCAACAATCCCGAAATGGAATAGATGTTTACGCTTGAAATGTCCGAACTTGACGAAACCATAAAACGATTGTTCGCCGGGTTGGGAAACAGCTTGGCTTCGTGAAATTCGGTTTGGATAGATTCGAGCGAACAATCGGTATTGAATATCAAGTTCGGATTTCCCGTAATTTGTGCAATCCAAGTTTGTCCGTCGACCCAAAAGTCAGGATTTGTCGTCCAAACTTCGAACGCATCCACGCAAGCGGAAGCCAGCGCGGGATTATTGCTCATTTCGATTTGCCCGACGTTGCAGTTCGAGGCGCAACCATCAAACGATTCATTTTGGAAATTGATGGTCTGCAGTTGCGAATTGTTATTGACGTGGATCGATGCGTAATACAGCGGAAACGAAAAATCCAGTGCCGACAAATTCGTCTCCTCAATGACAAGATGGGATGTGAAAGTGTTCGAAGCTATGCCCGACAAATCGATAGACGTGAAATTGTTACCCGAGATATCGAGTTGGTATTGAATTTCGGACGATGGAAAAACAATGGTTTCCAACTCGTTGTAACTCAAGTCGAGATCGGCGGTCGCAACATTTGACAAGTCGATTTCAGTTAGGCCGTTGTGCGTGATCCACATGGATTGTACTGACGTCAATTCGGCGAAAAGAAGCCCGGTAAGTGACGTATTTTGAGTAATTTCAACATGCGTCAAAGCAGTCAGTCCCGTCAAATCGAGCAATTCGACGGCGTTACCTATAATTTCCAGGGTCCAGATGTTCGGCTGCGTATCAAAATTGATTGTCGTAAGCAACGCATTATTCATGAGCGAAACGTCGTAGAGATTCGGGAAAACCGTCAAGTCAAGAGTTGGCACCGACGTCTGCACGACCATGATCGTATTAGCATTTGTGAAATATTGTATTCCGCCGACGGATTCTATATTTTCACCAAAAATGAAAAGCGATCCTGCCACCGCGGCTTCGTCCATGCTGATCTCGTTGTCGAAATCCAGATCATAGAGCACGAGAAAAGCGTCCTTGAGATCAGGATCTTCAAAATACGATGTTTTGGGCGTGCGTCGATAAACAACAAAGGAATGCGATAAGGTAGAGTTTCTTAATATAGTGTCGTTTGGTTTTTAAAGCTACTATACTTTGGGTTTCGATAGGAAATTGTAAAGCCAAAACCGCTTTTGCAGTAAGCGAATTGGCTTTTATTTGCGTTTTGTCTTACAGTTTTATAAACTTTTTCACGCTTTCTAATGCGGCACCCTTAATCTTTACAACGTACGTTCCTGAAGCAAGCGATTCGACATCCATCACGATTTCGTCGCCTGAAGAAAAATCTTTTTGCAACAAAAGTCTTCCCGTAATCGAGAAAATCGAAATCGAATTCACGTCATTTCCGTTCACGGTGAATCGACTGTTCGCCGGATTCGGAAAAAGCGTAAAGGCAGATGATTGTTGTTCAGGTACCGACAGTGCCGTAACCGTAGTCGTAACCGTATTAGTGACGATCGGAAAGTTGAAGTCGAAGTAAATATTCGCCGTATTCGAAACCGATTGGTCGAGGCTGAAACCGGCGATCGGCTTGACCTTGAACATCACGAAACCGTGGCTTCCGGGCTCATCGTCGCCCACTGCGGGCAACATGATGTCGTCGAATGCGAATTCGAGTATGTTTTGGTTCAAGGACGTGCGGAAATTATGGCTTGCCCCGATTATTTCGACGGTTGACCAATCGAGCATCTGGCTCAACTCGTCTCGCACGACCACATTTTCAGCATAAAACGTTCCTGTGTTCTGGAATCGGATCAAATAGTGCAGGAATTCGTCGGTCTGCGATGGAGAAATCGTAGCGCCTTCCGTCACTTGTTTGTCGTTCGGGTCCATCGAACCTACGACGGTTTGCTTGAGCAGCGATTGGTTGTTGGCGGGAACGACGTCGTTTTCGATCGGGAAAATAGTCGCCGATACGTTGAGTTGGTCGCCGATGTTCACCGGTGGCGTTTCCATCGGAGCGTTTAAATTCAACGTAAAATTTATCTCGCCGCTTTGGAAAGGCAACAACGTCGGATATTGCCAAACGAGCGTATTGAGTGACTGCGACTGTAAAGCCGTATCTGATGAAACGAAGTCAGTGTGCGCGTCGTCGAAAAGCACCTCTATCGTACCTGAAAGCGTACTCGTTCCACGGTTCGCGTAAATAATTTTATATGCGGCATCGAAACCAGGACGCGCAGGATTTATGGGTATCACTTGGATCGTGAGATCGTTCTGGATACCGTTTGGCACGACACAAAAATCGGCGTTATCGACCGAGGCGTCGTTTAGTTCAAAATTGTAACTCGGCGGCATAATTGTGAAATAGTTTCCGACAATTCAGTCGTTACCGTAGCTGACGTTCCGGGCATGTAAAATGTGTAGTTTCCATCGGCATCGGTAAAGACCGTTATTTGTTGCTGGTCACCGACTCCTTCTACTTGTATGTTGGGAATTCCAATTCCATTGGTACAATCGGGCGAATCGCTGTACGACACCGTTCCGCTTACGTGTACGGCAGGCCCGACCGAAACGTTGTCGACAAGCCAGCGGTCTCCACTCAACGATGCAGTAGGTTGTGTATACGTGCGCACGAAGGCGATATGTGTGGATTGACCTGCAAATTCGTTCAGGGAAACAAGCATTTGGGTAGGTTGATTATAGACTGGGTTGAGTTCGATTTCGTTCCAATTGGCGATTGTCGTGTAACCCGAAAGGTCATTTTGCGCTCCTGTTGAAGCCATAATCTGAAAAGTGGTGAATTGGGTTCCGGCAATGCCCTGCTTTGTCAAAAATAGCAGCGCGTCATCGGTGTTTATCGAAATGGCGGGCATTATGAGCCAATCCTGGGACGTATTTCCCGCTCCGATATTTTGACGGTTCATGAACGCACAGTTCGTGTTGTTTATCTGGAAATTTGCAATAGGGACATTAAAATCCCAATTAATTGTCCCCACACCATTGTCGGTAACCAACCATCCGGGCGGCGGAAACGTCGTAAGTGCGTCGAAATCCTCGTAAAACTGGCTGTTCGCATTGTAAAATGCTAGAAATGAAAACAATAAAAGTAATTTTCTCATCATGCGATTGTTTTTCCGAAATATAGCAAAAAAAAAACCTGCTCGTCAAAGCAGGTCAAATTTTCAAACCATAGTTTATTTAGGCGGAAACCAATGTCAGCACACCGACTTCCTGCATGCATTTCAACATCGATTGGAACGTACGCTCAATGTCGTTGTCGAGCCCGATCGAAAACCGGATCAAACCATCGGTCAAACCCATTTCCTTTTGTTCGTCAAGCGGAATTTCAGACGATGTCGACGTTCCGGGCGCGCTGAACAACGTCTTGTAGAACCCGAGGCTGACCGCGAGGTAACCCAGGTTGCGCTGCTGCATGAGTTCCATGAGTTCGTTTGCTTTTTCGAGCGACCCGACGTCGATTGTAAGCATGCCGCCAAAACCGTATTCGGCGTTCATCATCGTCTTGTAAAGTTCATATCCGGGATGGCTTTTGAGCCCGGGATAAACGGTCTTGATGCCAATCGACTCGAATTTCTCGGCTAGATATTGGGCATTATGGCTGTGCTGTTTCATGCGGATATGCAACGTGCGCAGGTTTTTCATCACGCTCGCCGACCGCAAACTGTCCATCGTCGGGCCAAGTAACATCGCAGCTCCGTTGTTTACGTTTTTCATATCGTCGACGAATTTTCGCGAGCCGCAACTTACTCCCGCAACCGTGTCGCTGCTGCCATTGATGTATTTGGTTATGCTGTGGATCACGATGTCCGCGCCAAGTTTTATGGGCGAAACGCTCAGTGGCGAAAATGTGTTGTCGACGACGAGTTTGAGTTTGTGCTTTTTCGCAATTTTCGCAATGGCCGAAATATCGACGATCTCCAACAGCGGATTGCTCACGGTTTCACAATACAAAATTTTGGTTTGGGGCGTGATCGCTTTTTCGACGAGCTCGGGTTTCGTGAAATCGATGAACGCCGATTCGATGCCAAGTTTGGGCGCGAAGTTTTTGAGAAATGCATACGTTCCGCCGTAGATCGTGCGGCTCGACACGATGTGATCGCCGTTTTCGCACAATTGCAGAAGCGTCGACGTGATCGCGCCCATTCCCGATGCCGCGACGCAAGCGGCTTCGGTGCCTTCCATTTCGGCGAGCGCTTTGTCGAGATACAGGTTGCTCGGCGAGGAATGTCGGGAATACAAATAGCAGCCTTCAGCGTTGCCTTCGAACGTGTCGAACATGGTTTTGGCCGACAAAAAAGTATAGGTCGAGGAATCGGATATCGATGGATTTACGCCTCCGAATTCGCCGAAGTATTGCAGGTCCTGGATGTTGTTTGCGGGGTGGAATTTCATTTTTGTTTAATTGTTTAATCGGTAAATCGGATATTGTACTTGTCTTCCGTTTGGCTTTTCATTTTCTTGGCAAAGTTGAAAACAATTAGATTTATAATCAATGGGTTTTGATTGTATTGGTTTTTTAGTCTGATATTTGTTCGATTGATGGATTATTTTACGGAATTCAAAAGCGATTAAGTTGAATCTTAGATTTTTTATCCGATGATGTTGGACGATAAAGACAAACACCTGCTCAAATTACTGCAAACCGACAGCACGCCGACGACGAAAGCCCTTTCGTTGAAGCTCGATCTTTCGGTCACGGCGGTTTATGAGCGCATCCGCAAGCTGGAACGCGAAGGCATTATTTCAAAATACGTGGCGTTGCTCGACCGGAAAAAGATCGATCGCAATTTCGTCGTGTTCTGCCACATAAAGCTTATGCAACATTCGCGCGAATTCCTGACGCGTTTCGAAACCGAGGTCGTGAAACTGGACGAAGTGCTCGAATGTTTCCACGTGAGCGGCGATTACGATTACATTTTAAAAGTGTGCGTACACGACATGGAAGAATACCGCCAATTCATGGTTACGAAACTTACGACGTTGCAGCACATCGGCAGCACGCAGAGTTCGTTAATGATCGCCGAGGTGAAGAATACGACGGTTTTTTCGTTATGATCACTTGAATTTTCGTGCGATGTAAAAATTCAATCCGACGCTAATCGCAATTACGAAAAGAAAATTGAAAACGGTAAACTTTGAATAATATGCGGTGTTTGAACTAATCGCTTTATTGTTGATTTGTTGATTCGCTTAATTGTTGATTTGTTGATTTGTTGATTCGTTGATTTGAGTCGTTGCCTTCCGATTACGTCAGTCCTTCGTCGTTCGTCTTTCGTCTTT
>NZ_SEBS01000056.1 GCF_004211145.1 Flavobacterium sp.
ATTTCGTTGTATTGTTTCATCAAAGGAGTTTCCTTTGCTTCTTTCGATTTGACTGCCAAAATGCTGGGATTTTACTTAAAAATGGAAGGGCGAATTTAATTATTTTTGACCCGAAATCGATGGAATGAAAAATTAAATTAATTTTAAGAGTCAAATCCTTACACGTGTATTTTTTTTCTATAGATTTGTCGGTCACTTTTAATCAAAAAGACATGAAAAAATATTTGCTGTTAGCTATGCTGACAATCGGGGGACTAACGGTTTCTCATGCACAAGATGCTAAAAAACAAGCTAAGAAAACGACAACTTCCGCTCCAAAAGTAGAAGGTCCTGGTATCGTTTTCGAAAACGAAACTATCGATTATGGAACTGTCAACAAAAATGCTGACGGAAAACGTGAATTCGTATTCGTGAACAACGGTAACAAGCCACTTATCATCACCAACGCTACGGGTTCATGCGGTTGTACGGTTCCAACAAAACCGACTGAGCCGATCATGCCGGGCGCAAAAGGAGTTATCGGAGTAAAATATGCTACTGACCGTGTTGGTCCGTTCAGCAAAACGGTAACTGTTACGTCTAATGCTTCTGAAACTCCAAAAGTGCTTACCATTAAAGGTACGGTTCTTCAGGAAGAAGCTCCTAAAGGCTAATCAATCTTACTTATAATACGAAAAGCTTCCCCTAACCGGGAGGCTTTTTTTATAACCTATTTGTTATGAGAAAGCTCGCCAACAGCGAACTCAACCGCCTTTCGATCGACGATTTCAAGGAAGCAGGCAAAACGCCGCTTATCTTGGTTTTGGACGATATTCGAAGCCTGCACAACATCGGTTCGGTTTTCAGGACGGCCGACGCGTTTTTGATCGAAAAGATCTATTTGTGCGGCATCACGGCCTGTCCGCCGAATAAGGAAATCCATAAAACGGCTTTGGGCGCGACCGAAACAGTTGCTTGGGAATACGCTGAAAATGTCGTCTCGGCAATCGAAAAACTAAAGTCGGAACAAATTGCCGTGTACGCGATTGAACAAGTCGAAAACTCCATCTCCCTCGAAAACTTCGAACCTGAAACGGACAAAAAATACGCCTTGGTTTTCGGCAATGAGGTATTCGGCGTTTCACAACAAGCGATTGAAAAATGCGACGGCAGCATAGAAATCCCGCAGTTGGGATCGAAACATTCGCTGAATATTTCAGTCTCGGCGGGCATTGTCGTCTGGGATCTGTTTACGAAAATCAAATTCACCTCGAACTCCTAAGATGTTTTCACGCCTGATACTCGTTGTGCTTTTCGTTTGGTCGATTTCAATTGAAGCCCAAACGACGAATGCTCCGCCTATTCTGTCGGCATTCGGACCCGGAGCGTATTGTCCCGGAGGCCAAAACAGAATTGTCAGCAACATGACCATCACCGATGCCGACAATATAAGCGTCGAGGCGATGTACATCCAGATTTCATCGGGCTACATCAGTTCCCAGGATTTGCTTACACTCACAGGAAACCATCCTTTGATCACGACGACATGGGATTCCCTGTCGGGAAAACTCACTCTGAAAAGTCCCACAAATATTCTGGTTCCATATACGGCATTTGAGGTTGCGATTGAAGATGTCCTGTATACCAACAGTAATCAAAATCCCAGCGGATCAAGAACTTTTTCGATCACTATCGGGCAAGCGAATTATCTGGCTTCCACAGGACATTATTATTTATTCGTCCCATTCACGGGAATTCATTGGACGGTTGCGAAAGTGGCGGCCGAGAACAGCACTTACTTCGGACTACAAGGCTACTTGGCGACCATTTTATCCCAAGATGAAGCCCAACTTTGCGGCGAGCAATCAAACGGCGCAGGCTGGATCGGCGGAAGCGACTCGCAACAAGAAGGCGTCTGGAAATGGATGACCGGCCCTGAAGCGGGAACGATTTTCTGGAATGGCGCGGCGAACGGCACAACACCGAACTTTGCCTTTTGGAACAATGGCGAACCCAATAATCTTGATGAAGAAGACTATGCGCACATCACCGCGCCCGGCGTTGGAATCACAGGTTCTTGGAACGATCTGGGCGATGAAGGCGGCGGTCCGGGCGACTACGAACCCAAAGGATATATCGTGGAATTCGGCGGAATGCCCGGCGATCCGCTTTTGAACATTTCGACAAGCACCACCATGGTGATTCCGACGATCACTTCGACTACCCCGGCTTCACAATGCGGTCCGGGCGCGTTGATCCTACAGGCCACGGCGACGGGCGGAACCGTCCATTGGTACGACAGCGCGACAGGCGGAAATCTTATCGCGATGGGCAACGGCCTGACGACACCCGTGCTGAGCACGACCACGACGTATTACGTCAACGCATTCGACGCGAGCTGTTCGGCAGGAACCCGCATTCCCGTGGTCGCTACGGTAAATGACATTCCGACCGTTGTCGCCACGACCGCTCCGGCCCAATGCGAAGGAGTCGCAATCTTAAGCGCTACAGCGAGCTCTGGCACGATAAACTGGTATACTGAAGCTGTTGGCGGTACTCCGATCGCCACGGGGGAAACTTTCGAAACGCCTTATCTTTCCGAATCGACAACCTACTACGCCGAAGCTTTGAGCGGCGGGAATTGCCCCGGAGCGCGAGTGCAGCTAAATGTGATCATTTATCCGCTTCCGCAAGTTTCCCCGACTATAGAATTGGGTTTTTGTGAAGGTTCATCACTCGTTCTCAACGCGTTCCAACCGAATCTTTCGTATTTGTGGTCGACCGGAGAAACGACGAGCCAAATTACGATCACGACTCAGGGCATTTATTCGGTTACCTTGTCGACGCCTGAAAATTGTACCGCAATTCAATATTTTCAAGTGCTGCACGACGCCATTCCGGTAATTGGCGGCGCCGTCGTCGTTGGGAATGAACTTACTATTTACACGACCAACACGGGGAATTTCGAATATTCGATTGACGGCGTGACGTGGCAAAGTTCACCCGTTTTCGTGATTGATGGTTCGCCGATCTCGATGGTTTACGCCCAATCGGTTTCCAATTGTGGATCCGACGACTTGCCGTTCGAACAAATAATCGTCATCCCGAACTATTTTACTCCCAACGCCGATTCGTTTCACGACCAATGGACGGTCAACGGCATGATTTTCCACCCGGACGCGCGCATCACGGTTTTTGACCGATACGGCAAACTCATCACGACATTGACTAATCAAAAAATGTTTTGGGACGGCACATACAATGGCCAGTTTCTTCCTTCGACCGATTATTGGTTCGTGCTCAAGCTCAACGACGAACTGCCTGAAGTCAAAGGACATTTCGCGTTGAAACGATAAATTAGTGCGGGATTTTCTTGGCGATTTCGTCGAGGATGAAAATATAATCCTGCTGGTTTTTCACGAAATCCCTGTCTGAAATGTCAATCACAAGCACATTCAAATCCACCTGCGATTTAATGTAGTCGAGATAACCGCGGTTGATGCTGTCAAGATATTCCGCCGGGATTTCCTGCTCGTAACTGCGGCCGCGATTCCTGATATTCTCAAGCAGACGCTCGGTATTCTGGTACAGATACACGTACAGATCCGGCTTGGGCATTTCCTTGTAAATGATCTCGAACAATTTTCGGTACAACCTGTATTCGTCCTCGCTGAGCGTGACTTTCGAGAAAATCAGCGACTTGAAGATGTGATAATCGGCGATTATGAAGTCGCGGAAAAGATCGAATTGCGCCAAATCATCGGAAATTTGCTGGTAACGATCGGCCAAAAACGACATCTCGAGCGAGAACGCATACCGATTCTTGTCTTCGTAAAATTTCGGCAAAAACGGGTTGTCGGCAAAACGTTCCAAAACCGTCTTGGCATTGAAATCCGACGCGATCATCGTGGCCAAAGTCGTTTTTCCCGCTCCGATATTTCCCTCGATCGCAATGTGGTTGAAGCGGTCGAGACTGATTTTCGACAACGGCACTTCCAAGTTTCCGATGGGTTTGCAAATGCTCGTGTCCTGGGAAACGCGCAACAAATCGGGCAAGTATTTTTGCAGTATCGGGTGGCGCCAATCAAGTTCGAGATCGCGCATCGGCAACAGCACGAAAAGACGTTCCTGCATGAGCGGATGCGGCACTTTCAAATCGTCCGAATCCACGATATCCTCATTGAACGTGATCACATCGATGTCGATCACGCGCGCCTGATATCCATTCGCTTCCGATCGGATCCGACCGAGTTTCAGTTCGGCATCCAACACTTTTTCAAGCACGTTATGAGCTGAAAGAGTCGTATGCATCACGATCGCGCAATTGTAAAACGCGTCGCCCTCGAAACCCCAAGCTGGCGTTTCGTATAACTTCGAGACCTTCACGACCGTGCCGATCTGCGTGTGGATGAAATTTACGGCATCGACAACGTGTTCCAACCGGTTTCCCTGATTGCTTCCGATTGCCAAAACGACTTGATGTTGAACGCCCATATCGGTCACAAAATAACTAAAACAATTTAAGATTAAGTCTATCTTTGCAGCTTCTGTTAATAAATTTATTCGGTCGGGAACATATCAGTTCGATGTAACGCGATGCGCCATCCGCCGACTTAAAAAGAAAAAAATCCTATGAAATTCCTCGGAAACGTTTTGGCCACGATCGTCGGTATATTTGTATTCTTCATGATGCTGTTTTTTATGATTTTGCTTTTCGGGGCATTGTTCGGAGGCGATTCGGACGCGGTCGTCGTCGAAAATAATTCGGTACTCGTGTTCGACATGGAAAACGTGACCAACGACTACGGCGGAAAGTACAAGGATCCGCTCGTGACGATGTTTTCTGAAGGTGCGAGCATAGGCGTTTCAGATATCATCAATGCGATCGCAGCCGCGAAAGAGGACGATAACATCAAAGGAATTTCCATCCTGAACGACAACACGCAAACGGGAATCGCACAGACGAAGGCGATCCGTGACGAGATTTTGGACTTCAAGAAATCGGGCAAATTCGTTGTCGCGTATTCGAATGGTTACACTCAAAAAGAATACTACCTGAATTCGGTGGCCGACACGGTGTACTTGAACCCGTTGGGCGAGATCGATTTCAAAGGTTTGTCGACCGAAGTCATGTTCTTCAAGGACTTACAGGAAAAGTCAGGCGTCAAGATCGAAGTGATCCGACACGGAAAATACAAGAGCGCCGTCGAACCGTTCCTCGACAATAAAATGAGTGAGGCAAACCGCGAACAATTGACGGCTTTGCTCACGTCAGTTTGGAATTCCGTAGCGACCGAAATCTCGGCAAGTCGGAAAATTCCACTCGAAAAACTCAACGAAATCGCGAACGGCTTGCTTGCAAGAACTCCCGAAAGCGCAAAACAGCAAGGGTTGATCGACAAAATCGCATACGAAGACGAATACCACGACGCGATCCGAAAACGCCTTAAAGTCGACAAGGACGAAAAATACAACAAGGTCGAACTGCTCGATTACGCGCGCAATGTCGCCACGACCCCGACGAATTTCGAGAAAGACAAAATCGCGATCGTATACGCCCAAGGTGAAATTTTGAGTGGCGAAGGCGACGTGAGTTACATCGGCGAAGGCTCGATCCGACGCTCGTTACAGGAAGCCCGACGAGACGAAAACGTGAAAGCGATCGTCTTGAGAGTCGACAGTCCGGGCGGAAACGCGTTGACTTCAGATCTGATCTGGAGGGAAATCGAACTCACGAAAAAAGAAAAACCCGTCGTGGTTTCAATGGGTAACTATGCAGCTTCGGGCGGCTATTACATCGCGTGCAACGCGAACCAGATTTTCGCCGAAAATGGTACGATTACGGGATCGATCGGCGTATTCGGGACATTGCCGAACGCGACTGAGCTCGTTCACAAGATCGGAATCAACACTGAACTCGTCAAAACACATACAAACGCCGCAGGTTACAGCCCGTTCTCGCCTTTGGATCCGAATCTTCGCGGCGTGATCCAGTCGGACATCGAACACATCTACGGAACATTTTTAAAACGCGTGGCAGACGGACGAAAAATGACTGTCGCCCAAGTCGATTCGATCGCGCAGGGACGCGTCTGGACTGGAGCCGAAGCGCTGAAAATCGGGCTTGTCGACAAAATCGGAGGCATGGACGACGCGATAAAAGCGGCAGCTAAACTCGCCAAGATCAAAGAATACCGCACACAGGATTTCCCGGAATACGACAAGAAATTCGCTGATTTATTGGCAGGTTTCGGGCTCGCGAAATCAAAAGACGCACTCTTAAAAGAAGAACTCGGATCTGAAAATTACGAAGTCTACAAAGCCTTAAAAGACGTGAGCCGACGCAAAGGAGTTCAGGCGATGCTTCCGATCAAAATCGATATGCGATAACGCTTGGCGACGGAAGTCAAAAATTACTTAGGAAAAGTTTAGCCAAGGATTGCACGGATTTACACGGATTTATCGCCCAAAATCTGTGCAATTTGTGGCCGACTTCAATTCGCCGCAAAATCTAAAAACCACAATCAGCGACCGTCCGTTTGCAAAGAAATCCGTGAAAATCCGTGCATCCGTGGCTAACCTCAATTCGCCGCAAAATCTAAGAACCACAATCGGCGACCTTCCGTTTTTCAAAGAAATCCGCGAAAATTCGTGTATTCGTGGCTAACCAATATTGCCAATCATTTTCTGATCACGGCAACGATCAAAAAAGTTGGCCCCGGATTGCACGGATTTACACGGATCTATCGCCAAAATCTGCGCAATCCGTGGCCAACCTTTCAATCGCGATCGTTTCCCAATCGCCGCATTTAAAAACTATTTGTGAGTTGCCTTACCAGTTCGACTAAAGGCTTTGTTTGGACAAAAAAAACAACGCGCACCCAAGTCTAAAAAATCTATGAAAACCTGTTTATCCGTGGCAAAAATTCGATAAGCATCAAGTGAACTAAATTTGCCATAATTCGCGGCAAAAAACAATAAACAGGTAACTTTAAAAAATTCATAAATTCCAACCGCCACACAATTTTTGTTAAAAAAATCCGCTAAGTTTACTGCTGCAAGCCCATTACGCGAGCCTTGCGCACCAAACACAGCCCTAAAGTCAACATCATGGTTAAGAAAATCCTCAAAGGACTCGGCATATTCATCCTTGTCGTCATCATCGCGCTTTTTACGATCCCGTATCTGTTCAAGGATAAAATCAAGGAGATGATTGTCAAGTCGATCAATAAAAACGTCGACGCCACAGTAGCGTTCGAGGACGTCGATGTAAGCCTTTTCAAGAGTTTTCCCCAAGCGAACGTGACCGTCGACAAACTTTCGATCATCAACAAAGCGCCTTTCGCGGGCGACACTTTGGTCTATCTGGGCGAAGTCAGTTTGAAAATGTCGGTCAAGGAATTGTGGAAAGATTCGTCGGAAGGCATGAACATAGAATCGATTTCGACCAAGGACGGAAAAGTCAACATTGTGTTCGACAAAAACGGCGTCGGAAACTTTGACATCGCAATCAAGAACGCCGAGGAAAAGAACAAGAACGGCAAGTCAGAACCATTAAAACTCAAAATCCAGGATTACAAAATCGAAAATTACAAGTTCACGTATTTCGACGAGCGCTCTAAAATCAAACTCGTTTTGGATAGCCTGAACCATTCGGGAACGGGCGATTTCACGTCTGACAAACTCGATTTGACCACGACTTCATCTACCGTCGTTTCGTTCGATATGGACAAGGCGAATTACTTGAACCGCGTCGGTTTGAAACTCGATGCCGTGCTTGGGATCGATCTTAAAAACAGCAAATATTCGTTCAAGCAGAACAAAGCGCTCATCAACCAATTGCCGTTGGAATTCGACGGCTTCATCCAACTTTTGGAGAATGGACAGCAATACGACCTGACGTTTAAGACGCCCGTATCGGGTTTCCAGAATTTCCTCGGGCTGATTCCATCGGCGTACTCGGGAAGTTTGGCGAACGTGAAAACGACCGGAGATTTCAAGGTCGAAGGTTTTGCGAAGGGGATTTTGTCGGACACAACGGTTCCGAAATTCAACATCGCGATCGCGTCGAACAACGCTTCGTTCAAATATCCGGATTTGCCGAAATCGGTCGAAAATATCGTGATCGACACCAAAATCATTAACGAAACGGGCTTGATGAATGACACGTACGTCAATCTCGACAAGCTTTCATTCAGAATCGACCAAGACGTTTTCAATGCGAAGGCGAACATTAAAAATCTGGCCGAAAATCCGCTCGTGGACGCGAACCTCAACGGACGGATCAATCTCGGAAACCTCACGAAAGCCTATCCCGTAAAACTCGACAAACCGCTTTCAGGTGTTTTGGACGCCGACGTCGAGACGAAATTCGACATGAAATCGGTTGAGGAAAGCAAGTACGAGAATATGCAGAATTCAGGCAACATGACGCTCACGGGTTTCAAATATGTCGACGAGGACAACAAAGCGATCAACATCAATAAGGCCGTCGTCCAGTTCAACACGACGCGTATCAACTTGCAGCAACTCAATGCGACGACCGGAAAAACCGATTTGAACGTGAATGGAACGCTCGACAATTTCTACGGCTTCTTGTTTAAGAACCAAGTCTTGAAGGGCAACTTCAATTTGTCCTCGAACCAATTCGCGGTTTCGGATTTCATGACCGACGCCGAACCGAAAAAAGACGAAAAAACGCCTCAGAACAAGGAAGCCGTGAAAATTCCCGCATTCCTGGATTGCACGCTCGATGCGAAAGCGACCACGGTTTTATACGACAATCTCGTATTGAAGAACGTATCGGGAAAAATCCTCATCAAGGATCAAAAGGCGACGTTGCAGAACGTGAAAACAAATATCTTCGGCGGAATGATCGCGGTGACCGGCGACGTCTCGACCAAGGAAGCCGTCCCGACTTTCAACGTGGATTTGGGCTTGAACGGCGTCGATATCCAACAGACGTTCACGCAACTTGAAATGTTGAAAAGCATCGCACCGATCGCGGGCGTGATCAACGGGAAACTCAACTCGAAGATCAACGTTTCAGGCAAACTCGACGCCAAGGAAATGACGCCTGTCCTGAGCACCATAAACGGGGATTTGATGGGGCAATTGCTGTCGACGACCGTGAACGACAAAACCTCGCCACTGCTTAGTAAATTGGACGAAAGCGTGAGTTTCATCGACTTGCAGAAACTCAACCTCAACGATTTGAAAGCCGCGCTCACGTTTACGAACGGACGCGTGAACGTGAAGCCGTTTACGTTGAAATACCAGGATATCAAACTCGATATCGCGGGTTCGCACGGATTCGACCAGACGATGGCGTATAACGTGAAATTCGATGTTCCGGCGAAGTATTTCGGAAAAGACGTGAACAACCTGTTGGCGAAATTATCGCCCGGAGAAGCGAATAAAATCGAAAATATTCCCGTCACGGCGAACCTTACAGGAAATTTCTCGAACCCGAAAGTTTCGACCGACATGAAGCAGGCGATGACGAATCTCACGTCCCAGATCGTGAAGGCGCAGAAAGATCAATTGGTTTCGAAAGGAACGTCGGCGATCACCGATTATCTGAACAAGGACAAGAACAAAACGACGACCGACACGACCAAAACCAAGACGTCGACCAAGAAAAACGACGATATCAAAAACGCGGCGCAAGGCGTGCTGGATTTATTCGGAAAAAAGAAGAAAAAAGCGGAACCGGCGAAAACGCCGTAGCTTATTTTGAAATTGAAATGTACTAAGTAATTTGAACAACTAAGATAGTTGAGATTAGTTTAGACGGTACTTTTTACGGCGATCAAATCGGAAATCTCGCTCATAGACATTTCCTTAACTAACCTCAACTATCTTAACTGTTCAAAAAATTGCAGACAAGCGCGTCGGCTTTTGTAATGAACTTAATGCTCTCAATGGTTAAAAATCTAAACGGTAATATTCACCACATACCCCTCAAACGACCTTACGTTGAAAACCGTCCCGTCGTGGAAAATCAAATATTGCCCTTTAATTCCTATTAGTTTCCCCGAATACGAAGTCGTCTTATCGAGGTTCAAACCGTGTACTTTCTTCGGATGTTCCAAAACCGGGTACGTCAAGATCACATGCTCATTCAGATCGGTGTTGAAATAGGGCTTTACCTCATCAGGCAAGAAATCGTAAATACGCGTTTTCTCTTCGAGCAAATCCAAAGTCAACACTTCATTTTGCAACATTTTACGCCAGTTGGTCTTGTCGACGAAATGGTCTTTGAGCGCGACTTCAGTGATTCCCGCCAAATATCGGTTCGGGACTTCGAGAATTGAAACCGCTTCGCACGCACCTTGGTCGATCCATCGCGTCGGAACCTGTGTTCGTCTGGTCACGCCTACTTTCACATCGCTCGACAACGCCAAATACACCACATGCGGCTGCAATTGCACGCGCGTTTCATAATCGAGGTCGCGATCAGCGATGCCAAGATGCGCGGTGCTCAATTCGGGGCGCATGATCCAGTCGCCAACCGCAGGGCTCGCGTAGAAACAATCGTAGCAGAATCCCTGTCGGAAAATCTTCTTGCGTCTGCTGCAATTCAGGCATTGATATCCTTTGAAAGTAATCGAAATCTCCCGATCCAACAATTGGTTCACATTCAGGAAACTGTCTTCAAAAACGAGGTAATATTGTATGGGATCGCCGATCTCGGTGGGCATTTTTGCGAGCGTGCCTTCGTACTGCATCTAAAAAGTAGTATTTTAGCGTAAAGATAAAACAAATGCCGTTACCTATAATCAATTCGATTGCGTCCTGGGTGCTCAAACAGCGCATCCACCAGATCGAATTGTTCCTCAAATATCCGAACGAGGTACAGGAAGAATTGCTGTTGAACCTCATCAGGACTTCAGAATTTACGGCTGTCGGCAAGGAATTCGACTTCCAATCCATCAAATCCTACCAGACTTTCACAGAACGGGTTCCCGTTTCCACCTACGAAGACTTACAACCCAACATCGAGCGTACGCGACAGGGCGAACAATACGTTTTCTGGCATTCCCCGATCAAATGGTTCGCGAAATCAAGCGGTACGACGAACGCCAAGAGCAAGTTCATCCCGGTCAGTCCCGAAGCGCTCGAAGATTGCCATTACAAGGGCAGCAAGGATTTGTTGTGCATGTACCTGAACAATAACGAGGATTCCCAATTATTCCTGGGCAAGAGTTTGCGCTTGGGCGGAAGTTCGCAGATTTACGAGGACAACAACACGTTCTTCGGAGACTTGTCGGCGATCCTTATTGAAAACATGCCGATTTGGGCCGAATTCAGCAGCACGCCAAGCAACAAAGTCTCGCTCATGAGCGAATGGGAAAGCAAGCTCGCGGCGATCATTTCAGAAACGAGAAACGAAAACGTAACGAGTTTCGCAGGCGTTCCGTCGTGGATGATGGTCTTGTTGAACCGCGTTCTCGAAACCGCAGGAAAACAAAACCTGCTCGAAATCTGGCCCAACCTCGAAGTCTATTTCCATGGAGGCGTGAGCTTCGAACCGTATCGCGACCAATACAAGAAATTACTGCCGAAGAACAACTTCCAATATTACGAAATCTACAACGCGTCTGAAGGATTCTTCGCGATCCAGGACCAAAACGGTTCAAGCGATTTGTTGCTCATGCTCGATTATGGAATTTTTTATGAATTCATTCCGATGGACGTCTTCGGCACATCGAAAGAGAAAGCGATCCGATTGTCGGAAGTCGAACTCCATAAAAATTACGCGATCGTCATCACGACGAATTCGGGTCTTTGGCGTTATCTGATCGGCGATACCGTACGATTTACATCGTTGAGTCCTTACCGGATCAGGATCACGGGCCGAACCAAACACCACATAAACGTCTTTGGCGAAGAACTCATGGTCGAAAATACCGACGCCGCACTCGCGAGAGCCTGCGAACGAACCGGGCTCGAAGTCCTCGATTACACCGTCGCTCCTGTTTTCATGGACGGAAAAGAAAAAGGCGCGCACGAATGGATGGTCGAGTTCCGAAATCCGCCGCGCGACAGTTCCGAATTCACGAAGATCCTCGACGAAACTTTGCAATCGTTAAATTCCGATTACGAAGCCAAGCGATACAATAATATGACGCTTAATCCGTTAACCCTCAACATTGCACGCCCGAATCTGTTCTACGATTGGCTGCGGGACGAAGGAAAACTCGGCGGACAAAACAAGATTCCGCGTCTTTCCAACCAACGCGACTATCTCGAAAAGCTCAAGACGCTGCAGTATTCGACAACTACATAAACGAAAACGGCAAAATGAAGAAGATGATGACGATTGCCGCCCTCGCGTTGCTTTTAGCTTCGTGTTCGAGCGGTTGGAAATGCACGAGTAGGTATTGCGATGCGAAAAAGCAACCGACTTCACAAAAACGAAACGCATAAAAAAATCCTGCTTAAAGGCAGGATTTTCTTTTATAATCAAGTGAGTAATTAAGATGCGATTTCGAGACGTTTAAGCAAATTGCGCGTCAAACTGTCTTGGGCGTACGCGCGATCGATGCGCAACACTTTCTCGTCGGAACTTGGCAGATCGTACATAGCGTCGGTTAAGATCGCCTCGCACAACGAACGCAATCCGCGCGCGCCGAGTTTGTACTCGAGTGCCTTGTCTACGATGAAATCAAGCGCTTCTTCAGTGATGTTGAAGTCGACGTCGTCCATCGCGAACAACTTTTGGTATTGCTTGATGAGCGCGTTCTTAGGCTCGGTCAAGATGGCGCGCAAGGTTTCGCGATCGAGCGGATCCATGTGCGTCAAAACCGGCAAACGACCGATGATTTCAGGAATCAGACCGAAGTCACGAATGTCTTTCGGAATGATGTATTGCAACAAATTGTCCTTGTCGATATGGTCGGCGTTTTTCGAGGTGCTGTATCCGACGGCTTGTCGGTTCAAACGCTTCGAGATGATGCGCTCGATCCCGTCGAATGCGCCACCGGCGATGAACAATATATTTTGCGTATTGACTTCGACGAATTTCTGGTCCGGATGCTTTCGTCCACCTTTTGGCGGAACATTCACGACGGTTCCTTCAAGCAATTTCAAAAGCGCTTGTTGCACGCCTTCGCCCGAAACGTCGCGCGTGATCGACGGATTGTCGCTTTTGCGCGCGATTTTGTCGATCTCGTCGATGAAAACGATACCGCGTTCGGCTTTTGCGACGTCGTAATCGGCGGCCTGAAGCAAACGCGTGAGGATGCTTTCGACATCTTCGCCCACGTAACCGGCTTCAGTAAGTACCGTCGCGTCGACGATCGCCAACGGCACGTCAAGCATTTTTGCGATGGTTTTCGCTACCAATGTCTTTCCGGTTCCTGTTTGTCCGACCATGACGATGTTGCTCTTTTCGATTTCAACTTCGTCGGTCTGTTGTTGCTGCATCAATCGCTTGTAGTGATTGTATACGGCAACGGCCATGACTTTCTTTGTCTGCTCCTGCCCGATCACGTAATTGTCGAGAAACGCACGGATTTCATGCGGTTTCTTCAGGACGAGGTCGGCCGACAATTTTGAATTCCCGCTCGATTTCAATTCTTCGAGCACGATTCCATGCGCCTGCTCAATGCACTTATCACAGATATGCGCGTTGATGCCCGCGATCAGCAAATTGGTTTCAGGTTTTTTTCGTCCGCAGAACGAACAATCCAACACTTCTTTAGCCATGTTTTTTTAGTCAAATGTCGAAAGTCGAAAGTCGAAAGGACTGGCCTTGACTTTCAGTTCCGACTGATTAATAATCGTACTCATTTACGAAAATCGAAGACTTTCAGACTTTCGACTTTCGGCTTTCCGACTACTCTTTAGCTTCTTCTTAAAACTTCATCAATCATTCCGTACTCTTTCGCTTCATCGGCTTTCATCCAATAATCGCGCTCGCTGTCTTTGTGGACGCGGTCGTACGGTTGTTTTGAATGTTGGGCGATGATCTTGTAAAGCTCTTCTTTAAGCTTAAGCATTTCGCGCAAATTGATTTCCATATCGGTTGCGACACCTTGCGCGCCTCCTGATGGTTGGTGGATCATCACACGCGAATGTGGCAATGCCGAACGTTTGCCTTCAGCTCCGGCGCACAACAAAACGGCACCCATTGAGGCGGCCATTCCGGTACAGATCGTCGCTACATCGGGCTTGATGTACTGCATCGTATCGTAAATCCCGAGGCCTGCGTAAACGCTTCCGCCCGGAGAATTAATATAAATCTGGATGTCTTTCGAAGCATCGGCACTTTCAAGGAACAAGAGCTGCGCCTGTACGATGTTTGCGATCTGGTCGTCGATTCCTGTACCGAGGAAAATGATTCGGTCCATCATCAGACGTGAGAATACATCGAGCTGGGAAACGTTGAGTTGTCTTTCTTCGATGATATAAGGAGTCATATTTGTCGGGGTCATTGCACCGACGATTTTATCGTAATACATGGAATTTACGCCTTGGTGTTTCGTGGCGAATTTCCTGAATTCTTTACCGTAGTTCATAGTTGTCTGAGCGTTAGTTGCTTTAGGAAATGTAAAAAGCGCCGAAAACTTAAAGAATTCGGCGCTCAAAGATAATACTTTTTTTACAAATTTACTCGCCGTAACTGGCTTTAACGAACTCTTCGTAGGAAACTTCCTTAGTCTTCGCTTTTACTTTTTCTTTGAACAGATTCAGCATTTTTTCGCTCATCACCTGCTCGCTCAAACGCTTGACCTCATCCTGGTTTTGAAGCACGCGTGCCACGATTCCGTCAACGTCAGCGTCGGTCGGGTTCATTTGCCCGAATTGCGCCATTTGCTTGCGGATAAGCTCGCTCGTGAAATTCTTCAAGTCGTCGAAAGTGATCTGCAAACCGTTCGAAGTGATGATCTTTCCTTCGATCAATTGGTAACGCAAACCGTTCTCGGACTTGTTGTATTCGTTCTCAGCTTCTTCAGCGGTCAATTGGTTCTCGCCGTTTTGCTGGATCCATTTCTTAAGGAATTCGGCCGGAAGCTCGAATTTCGCGTTGTCGAGAAGCGACTGGGTAACGTCGTTCAGGAACTTTTGGTCGGCTTGGGACGCGAATTGCTTTTCAGCATCTTCCTTGATCTTAGCCTTCAAATCCTCGAGGCTTGACACATTTCCTTCTCCGAAAAGTTTTCCGAAAAGTTCCTCGTTCAATTCAGCAGGCTCTGTCGTCGTGATTTCCTCGATCGTAAAATCGACGTTGATGTCAAGCCCGTGCACGTCATCATGCCCGACCTTAAGGTAATCCATCAATTTGTGATCGTCGTCAAAAAGACCTTTCGTCGACAGGCTCACGACATCGCCGACTTTCTTTCCGACGAATTTCGCAGCTTCTTTCTTGTTCTTGAAAACGTCGGTGGTGAACGTCGCAGGAGCGTTGATACCTTTCTCTTCGTTCGTGAACGTTCCCGAGATATCATCGCCATCGGCCACGACGTCCTTAGAAATCATTTTCCCGTATTGTTTGCGGATGCGCAACACTTGCTCGTCGAGCAATTTGTCGTCGGCAACGATTTTGTATTCAAGCAAGATTGTGCTTATTTCCATACGGCGGAGACTGTCGAGAACTGGTTCCGGGCGAAAAAGTGAGGCATCTGGGTTAGCCATCGAAGCGTCCCGATCTGAACATCATAGAGAACCCCTTCAGAATGCTTTTCTGATTGGTTTATGCGAAAGGGAAACAATATGATACGCGGGATGAGCTGAAACATGCAATGCTCGCATCTTGGGCCAAAATTGGAGAGCGTGAGTTCGGACCGCTCTATGATTCACTCCCAATGCGTGTTCTCGCTGTCATCAAGGGAAGAGGTGGCTCTACAAAACATCAGGATCTGTATATTCCTATCAATAATGCACGAGACCACCCTGTCGATAATTTCACGTTACGGTTTTTTTTTGATTTTCGAGATTTTTGCACTTGAATTCCATCGGATCCCGGTTGTCGCTTCAAAAGAAGTATGAACGAGCTGCAGCGAGCATCCGATAGCAGCGCGAGCACTCTGATCCACTTTCCGCACGAATTATCACGGAAATTCAGGTGTCGATAATTTCGTGTTGCGGACTGTATACCTGGGTGACGTTCCATATGGTTTATGGCTTACTAGAGTACCCGGCCACGCTTCGCTGTGGCTCCCGAGGTCCCTGTGCAAGGGTCTGGCCCATTTCGGTCCAAGAGAACTACAATCACTCGGTGTCCAGT
>NZ_SEBS01000020.1 GCF_004211145.1 Flavobacterium sp.
GTTTTGCGACGAAGGCACGAAGATTTTTTTACAGTTAAGATAGTTGAGAATAGTTAAGACATTCGTTTGGATGATTGGACGTTAGGTTTGGTTGTTTTGCGATGAAGGCACGAAGATTTTTTTACAGTTAAGATAGTTGAGAATAGTTAAGGCATTCGTTTGGATGATTGGACGTTAGGTTTAATTGTTTTGCGACGAAGGCACTATGATTTTTTTACAGTTAAGATAGTTGAGAGTAGTTAAGGCATTCGTTTGGATGATTGGACGTTAGGTTTGGTTGTTTTGCGACGAAGGCACGAAGATTTTTTTAAGGTTAAGATAGTTGAGAATAGTTAAGGCATTCGTTTGGATGATAGGACGTTAGGTTTGGTTGATCCTGCGACGAAGGCACGAAGATTTTTTTACAGTTAAGATAGTTGAGAGTAGTTAAGGCATTCGTTTGAAGGTTTGGTGTTTGGTCGATTTTGGGATGAAGGCACGACGGTGAAGAAATTGGTTTTAAGGTAGATTTTTTTTGTGCGACGCGTCGGCGTAAAAGAAAAGCCCGCGCAAGATTGCGAGAGCCTTTCAACCACAAATAAAACTTTGTTTCCTAAAAATATTTGGCAGTGTAAAAATATGCGGTCGCGAAAAATCGGGTGTGCCGAATGTTGAGAATAACAAGAATCGGTACATCGAGAAATCAAAAAATCCCGCTGTATGTGCGGGATTTCCTGTTTCGATCGATGATTTAATTGATTTGTGATTTGTGATTGCAGATTGATGATTTGTAGTAAAGAAGAGAAACTTCCGAAATTGTTACAGTGAAGGTGAAATTTTTTAGCGCAGCTTGCACGTCGCTTTGTTCCGGGACGAACTCGTTGTCCGACCCTACAAAAAAAAAGACCGTCAACTTACTGACGGCCTTTCTCCAAAAAAATCAATATGAGGTTTAGCGTTTTATCACGCGCAATGTTTTGACGGTCGCGCCCTGCGTAACGATAATGTTGTAAACGCCCGATGGATAGCGATCTCCGAACTGTTGCATTTCAATGACATCGGCTGAGATTTCACGCTCATCAACCAATTTTCCGATCATGTCGAACACTTTCACGTTGACGTTCCTGTCGCTCGATGATTCCATGTCGAGCGCGAAAGTCTCGGCGTATGGATTCGGATAAGCGACGATCTTGAATGGCGTTTGCGGCTCTTCGTCAAGACCTGGAATCGTTCTTGACATTCCCGGAGCGGTAATCGTACACGCACTTCCAAAGATCGACCAAGTTCCCGTCGTCATCAACGCGACTCTCACGCTGTATGTCGCGCCCGGCTGGTAGCCTGAAACCTGGTTGAAGTTGAAATAATATGTCGGCCTATCCAGAATCGTAACGATCGAATTGGTAGTGTTCGTGAGTTCGAATCGATACATCGTCACGCGGTTCGTGCTCGTCGTAAGTACGAAGGTATTCGCGCTGGCGATCGTCGCGCCGCAATTGACGAGCGTCGGAATTGGAGCCGTCGAAACATTACAAGGCGAACCATAAGGCCCGAAACTTCCCGTTGTTTTGACGGCGACTTCAATCGCGTAAGTCGTTCCGTACGTGTACGTCGACAACATCGTCAAGGCGAACCAATGTACTTGACGGTCGAGCACCTGGACTTGGTTCGGCGCCGTCGCATCGGTCAGGTTCGTGATTCGGAAGCGATAACCCGTGACGCCCGCAACGCTGTTCGTCGCGAACAATGTGGCGAGATTCGAAACCGTGATGCCGCATTGGCTCGGGATGACCTGAGCGCCGCCGGCTCCTGAAATCGCCGGTGAAGTCACGTTACAGGCCGGTCCGTAAACGCCTTGCCAGACACCGCTGATCTGGAGTTCGACCGATACCGAATACGTCGTCGAGAAGTCGTACGAGGCGAGCATCATCAAACTGAAATTCGGAACCGTGCGGACGATCGTCTGCACTTGTGACGTCGCCGTATTCTCGACCCTGAACCGATAAGACGTCGCGTTCGGAACTGAAACCGCCCCGATCAATGAATTCATCGTGGCCAACGTGGAACCGCAGTTCGCCGGCAAGATCGTGGTCGTGATTCCGGTCGTGCCTTCGTCGCCGTTTCCGTTGCAATTGTTGTCGATGCCGTCGCCCTGGATTTCGGTCGCGCCCGGATTTATCCCGTCGTTCGAATCGTTGCAATCACCGTCTACGACCGCGAAACCGTTCGGAGCCGTGTTCGCGTCGGCAGCGCAAAGTTGTTGGGACGAACCGGTTCCGTAACCGTCGCCGTCGGCATCCACGAAGAATCCGAAAGTCGCGTTCACGAGCGGATCGGTGTTGTTGCAATCGGTGTTGTTGGTCGAATAACCGGCAGGCGCGGTCGTCGCATTGATCGCGCAAACCTGGAATGCTTCGGGACCGCCGAATCCGTCATTGTCCAAATCGAGGTAGAATGAATAGGTGCTGAACAACGTTTCATCGGTATCGTCGCAGTCAGGATCTAAAGTCGTTTCGATGTAACCCGCCGGAATCGTTGTTCCATAGCAAACCGTTTCCTGACCCGCGCCATAACCGTCGCCGTCAGCATCGATGAAAAGTGACGCATTCTGCCAAACCGTTGAAAGTTGGTCGTTGCAGTCGGTGTTGTTCAATGAATATCCTGTCGGTGCGATCGTTGGATTCGCGGCACAGACGAGTTCCGATGTCGTGCTTCCGAAACCATCGCCGTCCGCATCGACAAAATAATTATAGCCTTGGAAGACCGTTTCGTCGGTGTCGTCGCAATCGGTTCCTGCGCTTTCATCTATGTAACCATCGGGAACCGTTTCCCCGAAGCAAAGCAAGACCTGGCCCGCGTCATATCCGTCGCCGTCGGCATCGATGTAATACAGACTTGTTTGATAAGCTTGGTCGTCGGTGTCGTCGCAATCGTCGTCGTTGGTCGAATATCCGGCAGGAGCAACCGTCGGATTCGCGGCACAAACGAGTTGCGAGGTCGTGCTTCCGTAGGAATCGCCGTCGGCATCCACGAAATAATCATAACCTTGGAATACGTTTTCGTCATCGTCGTCACAATCGCTTCCGAGTGTCGTTTCGGCGTAACCTGTCGGCACTGAAGTTCCGCGGCAAACGGTTTGTTGTCCGTCGTCGTAGCCATCGCCGTCGTTGTCGACATATAGAAATTCGGATTCCCAAATGGTGTTGTCGAGATCGTTGCAATCGGTGTTGACCGACGAATATCCGGCTGGCGGCACATCGGCGCACACCAACGATTGTTCGACGCCTCCGTAGGTGTCAAGATCCGTATCGACGTAGAAAAACGTCCCTTCGAAAACGGCTGGATTGTCGTCGTCGCAGTCAGGACCTGAAGTCGTTTCGATGTAACCCGCCGGCGTCGAAGTTCCGTAGCAGACGCTTTCCTGCCCGCCGTCGTAACCATCGCCATCGGCATCGGCGTAGAATGTGCCGGTTTGCCAGATGGTTTCATCGGTGTCGTCGCAATCCGATCCGTTGAGTGAATAACCTGTTGGCGGATCGTTCGGCCCTGAAGCGGGAACGTTCACGAGATTTCCGGCTCCGAAACCGTCGCCGTCGGCATCAACATAAAAAGGGAAACTCGTGGTCACGTTCACGACAACTGCCAAACGCGTGCTTTCGCAACTGTTCAGGGTTTGCGTGACATAATAGGTTCCTGAAGTAATCGAAGTTCCCGATGTCAACGCCGTTCCTCCGATCGCGTTCGCATACCATTGAATCGCAGTTCCCGTGGCCGTCAAGTTCGCAACGGTCGCGGCGCTCACGAAGTTTTGAGGCGACGTCGCGGTCGGTTGAGGCGTAACGTTTACCGTTACCTGGACCGGAACGCGCTCGCTTTCGAATCCATCGACGGTTTGGGTTGCATAATACGAACCCGACGCGAGTAAAGTTCCCGCGGCCAAAGGCGAACCTCCGATCGCGTTCGCATACCATTGGATATTTTCTCCGTCGGCGACAAGATTGGAAACCGTCGCTCCTTGACAGAACGTCTGCGGTTCGGCGGTTGGCGGAGCGGCTGCGATTTCAGTTACCGTCAACACGATTTTATTGTTGTCCTGGCATGCGACGCTGAACGTGAAAAGCAAGCCGTTGTAAATGCTCGTGGTTTCAGACTGGAGCGAGCAAGTTGTGATTGTGCCGCCGGCAACCGTTGCTATTACGAACGAGTTTCCGATGGCGGGAGTGAAGCCCAGATTAACTTCGACCGAACCGTTCGTGACCGAATTTCCCGTGATCGCCAAAACATCGAACTGCCCCGCATTCAGGCCGTTGAGGTCGACCGCGATTTTAGAAGAAGTCGATGATTTGTAGCCGTTCGTGACTGATAACGTTCCCGGAGTTCCGCCCGGAGCGAAAGTTCCGTCGTTCGTGAAAGAGGCGAATAGGTTCAGGTTTAGGGTTCCGTTTCCTCGGATCGTTCCGTCAACCGTGTTGTTCAAAGGCGCCTGGACCGACATCGTTCCGTTGATGTCGAAAATGCCGCTGTTGGTCGTCGTCGCCCATAATGATGTCGAACCTGATGGCTTCGTGACCAATCCGAAGTTGTTGAAGATATGGTTCGTTCCGCCGCTGTAGGTGATGTCGCCCGAATTTATCGTAACGGTTCCCGAAGCGAGGTTGTTGAAGATTCCATCGGTGATGTAAAACTGCCCGCCGTTCATCGCAATTGACGAAGCGTTGTTGAGTACCGAATTGTTGTATAAATATCTCGAACCTCCCGACATGGCGACCGGGCTGGCGAAAGTGAGCGTGCCGCCGTTGAGCGTTCCATCGGTCCATGAAACCGGATTCGATCCGCCGAAATTGAACGTGGCAGCCGGGTCGGCCGTTACCGCGCCTGACCAAAGAAAAGTTCCGTTCTGTGTTCCCGTGAGCGTCCCGCTGAGTTTGATGTTGTTGGCCAAACTCAAAATTCCCGTTCCCGATGTATTGTAAATGCCACCATCGAACCAGATGCTACTTACCATAGTTTGGAACGTGCCATCTTCTACCGACATCGTTCCTGTGTTGTGCAACGATGCGTAACATGAGGAAATACCGGCTCCGGTTTTGCGCAAAAGCCCGAAGTTGTTCGCGAAATGGTTCGAACCGCCGCTGTAACTAAGAGTGCCTGAACCTTGAAGTTCCCAGGTTGCGCCGGCTTGGTTGTTCAGCGTGCCGTCGGTGATGTAAAACTGGCCGTTGTCTTTTTGTACGACCGATCCATTGTTGTTGAGCACGCTGTTGTTGTACATGTATTTCGAGGCGCCTGTGGTAAGGTCCAAGGTTGTCGCGACGTTGAGCGTGCCGCCTCCCGCAAGTGCGCCGTCGGTCCAGTTCACGGGATTCGCGCCCGTCAATGCCAATGTCGCGTTGTTCGACGTCACGGTCGATGTCCAGTTGAAGGATCCGTTGTTGGTTCCGGTCAATGTTCCTGAAAGGTTTACCGTAGAACTTAATCGGATCGTAGCGTCGGCCATAGTGTTGTAAACGCCTCCGTTTAACTCGGTTGCCGCGTTGTTGAAAAGGATAACTCCCGTCTGGGCTTCGATTGTGCCGTCGTTGATCGTGCGCGCCGTAAGTGTCGAATTGCCGGTGCTGATACTTTTGCGAACGAGTCCGTGATTCGTAAAATCGTGCACGCTGCCGCCGCTGTAGGAAATCGTGGCGTCGGTGAGTAAGTTGATCGTTCCTGACGTTTCGTTGAGGAAGTTTCCGTCGGTGATGTAAAATGCACCGTTTCCGTTATAGTCGATCGTTCCCGTATTTCGCAAAATCGAATTGTTATATATGTACCGACTGCCTGCCGTACTGATGTTCATCGCGTTCGTATTGTGGAATGTTCCTCCGCCTTGCAACGCGCCGTCGTTCCAGGTGAATCCTGAAGTGCCTGAAAAATTAAGCGTCGCCGTTACGCTCGGGGCGATCGTCATCGTGCTGTTTACGTTGAAAGCGCCCGAAAGCGTTCCTGAAAAGGCGCCGCTCAAATTCACGTTGTTGTTCGTGTTGAAGGCCGCGCCGGTGAATACGTTGTATGTTCCGCCGTTGAGCTGGATGTCGGCATTCGTCATGGAAAGGCTTCCCGTTTCGACCCGGATCGTTCCCGAATTGATGAGTTGGGCCGTCATGTTGTTGTTGCCCGTTCCGCCCGTTTTCTTGATCAGGCCTTGGTTGATGAGTTGGTGGTTCGAACCTCCTGAATAGCTGAACGTCATGTTGTCGACCTGAAAATCGATCGTGCCGCTGCTTTGGTTGATGATCGGTCCGTCGACGATATACATGGCGCCGCCACCTGATATCGTAATCGTTCCTGAGTTGGTCAGTGTCGTATTGGCGTTTATGTATTTGCTGCCCGACGTCGGGAAATATAACGTCGAAGCGTTCGTTAAAATTCCTGATCCGCTGAGCGTTCCGTCGTTCCAGTTCATGTTCGATGCGCCCGCCGAGAAATTGAACGTGGCCGTCGTCGGTACAAAAATATTATTATTCCAGTTGATCGCGCCCGCGACATTCCCCGTGAAAATCCCCGAAAGGTTGATGTTCGTATTCCAGTTCAAGCTTGCGCCCGATGAAATATTGTACGTTCCGCCGTTGAAAGTCGAGGTCAAGCCTTGTACGGTGACGGCGCCCGTTTCGATCTGCACAGTTCCCGAAGGCTGGTTTTGGAAAACGCTCGAAAACGTGAACGCCGCGCCTGCCGTTTTCCTGAAAAGTCCCGTGTTGTTGAACAGGTGCGTCGAACCGCCGACGTAGCTCATGGTTCCCGACGATTGGACGTCAAAAGTCCCCGTGTTGTTGATCGTTCCGTCAGAAAAATACGTGACGCCGCTTCCCGTGACGTTCATCGTGCCCGAGTTGTTGATCACGATATTGGATTGCAGGTATCGGCTGCCTGAAGTCGCTAAGTTGAATAATCCCGAAGCCGCAATTGTTGTCGCTCCCGCAATCGCTCCGTCATTCCAGTTGAACGTCGTGCCTGACGAGAATGTCGATGCGGCCGCTAAATTCAATGTGTTTACGAGCGTCACATTCGCGTTGCCTTGAAGCGTCAATGAGTTTATCGAAGCCGCGACGTTTATCGTCATCGTGCTTCCCGTTGGAACGATGACGTCGTCAGTTGCGGTCGGAATTCCTACCGGCGTCCAGTTGTCGGCGACGTTCCAGTTGTTGTTGGTCGATCCGTCCCAGGTTTTTTGGCCGTAGGACGCAAACGACATGGCGATTGCCAGCAATAATAAAATTCGTTTCATAAAATAAAGATTGGTGAGTTAAAAGATTGGTTTGCCTGAAAGTTTTGCTGGCTCACGAATCGCTGTAGTACGATGACAGTTTTCCTGCCGAACGGAGAAAATTCATCCCGTCCAAAACACGATTTTTCATAATTTGTGGTTTTGAGCTTCAGGACGTGAAGTTGGGTAGAAGAGGCAGGTTAAAATTATCTTAACAAAAAATCAGCAACGTTCAGATTATTGCGGAAACGCAAAAAACAGGACGTATTTGTGATGACAATATTTGGCACACCCCGAATTTGCAGGATTTACAGAAATGAGTAAAATGGTACATCGGCGCCGAACACGGTTGTCGGTACGGCGGATTTTTCGGAATGCGTAGTGGAAAATTGTCTGCTCTAAAGATTTTTTCGGAACTCCGATGGCGTTTCCCCCGTTATTTTCCGGAACGCGTTATTGAACGAACTCTTCGAAGAAAAACCTGCTTCGAGCCCGATCGCGATCAACGTATAATTCGAGAAATCGGGATTCGCGAGATAGGATTTGGCTTCGTCGACGCGCAGTTGGTTCAGGTAATCGGGGAAACTGGTCTTGAGTTCCGAATTGATGATGCGCGACAAATGGCTTTTGCTCAATCCCAATTTTTCAGACACCGAATCGAGCGAAAGATTCTGGTCGAGGAAGAGTTTTTGACCTGAAACCAATTCTTTGAAAGCCGACGCGTGGTCGTTTCTGGGCGTAGTCGTGATGGAATGTGAAGTTTCCATGGCGAACGAACGGAGTTTTTTGCGTTCCTCGCGGATGCCGTATTTGTAGATTCCGATGTGGCCGAGCCAGTAGATCAAGATCGCCAATCCGATCCAAAACGGATAGAACAGCGAGATCGCCGATTCGTCTTCCAAGAAGAACAACACCAAAAGGTACATCCACAGGATCGCGAGCAGCCAAAGGAAAATCAGGATCGCCTTTAGCCATTTGAGCCCGATGACGACTTTGTTCACGTCGAAATCACTGTGCTGTTTCTCGAACTTTATGATTTTCGCGAGCAAGACGATGTCGACGACCATGTTCATCAGGATCGGGACGACCTCGTCGATGACGGCGTAATACAAATATGCGTCGTCGAAAAACTTCTCGCGTACATTAAAAAAATCGCTGATCCGGTCAGCGCAGATCCATGCGAAACTCAACGCGAACGGCAGATACATCCAGCGCACTTTTTTGGAAAGCGGTTTTTCGTTCAGGAAACTCAATCCGAACTGCAAAAGGAAAGGCGCGACCAGTGCGGCCCACGGCACATAGATGAAACGTGTGAAAACCTCGCGCGAGACAACGTTCGTGTCGTCGAGGTAATATTGAAGATTGCTCATCGAAAAACACAAGATCATCAAAACCAGGAAAGTCGTCGTGCGATTTCGGTATTTGGGCGACGAAAACACGATGCCGCAAAAAATGAGACCTTGGACGACGCCCGCGAGAATGATGCTGTTGACGACGTTGAAGTTCATTCTCGCACCGATTTTCTATATTCTGACGGCGTCATGCCCGTATTTTTCCGGAATGCCGTATTGAAACTCGTCTTCGATGCGAATCCCGCTTCAAGCCCGATCGCGACCAAGGTGTAATTCTCGAATTCGGGATCGTTGAGGTAGCGTTTCGCCTCGTCGGTGCGCAAATTATTGATGTATTCGGGAAAACCGGTCTGCCACGACGCGTTCACGATGCGCGACAGATGGCTTTTGCTCATGCCGAGTTCGTCGGCCAAAGAATCGAGCGTCAAATTTGGGTCGAGATACCGTTTTTGCGACAGTATGAGGTTTTCGACTTCAAAGATGCGATCGCTTTTAGGTTTGGCGATCGGCGCTGCGATCTGTTCGATCACGTGGTTGCGAATGCGTTGGCGTTCCTCCCGGATCCCGTATTTGTAGATGCCGACGTGTCCGAGCCAATAAACCATGATCGACATTGCGAGCCACAGCGGATAATAATACGACAGTGGCAGTTCGGGCCCGATGGTATTTAAAATCGTGATGTACATCCAAAGAATCGAAATCGCGAACAACCCGAACAGCGTGATCTTGAACCATTTCGTGCCGACTTTGACCGTCGTGCCGTCAAAAGTGCTGTGGTCTTTCTCGAATTCAAACACCGACATGAGCAAGAACACCGTGATCGCGCCGTTTAATGTGAATCCGACCATTTCGTTCATCGCGTAGAAAATGTCGAACGTGTCGTCGAAAAATGTGTCGTCCCAGCTGAAAATCACGAAAATCCGGATGATTCCCATCCAAAGCATGCTCAGTGAAAACGGAAGGAAAAACGAGTAATGCCGTTTGGAGAACTTTATGTCGGGATACAAAAAACTCAATCCGAAAAACAGAAAAAGCGGCGTGACCAACGTTCCCCAAGGCACGAACACCCAAGTCGTGAACTGCGCCCAGTCGAGAACGCCCGAATCGAGTAGGAAATACTGCAGGTTGCTCAACGAGAAACAAAGTATCATCGCACCCAAAAACATCGTGGCGCGATGCCTGTATTTTTTGGTCGACAGCACGACGGCCCCGAACACCAAACCTTGTGCGACTCCCGCGAGAATTAGGCTATTGTAGATGTTGAGGTTCACGCAACCGGTTTTTCAAGTTGGCGAATCGGGATGATCTTGCTTTGGTTTTTGAATTCCGAAGGCGTGAAACCCGTGACTTTTTTGAACGTGCTGTTGAACGTGGTTTTCGACGCGAATCCCGCTTCGAGCCCGATCGCGACCAATGTGTAGTTCGAGAAATCCGGATGCAGAAGATAGATTTTGGCTTCCTCCACGCGCAGCGCGTTTATGTAATCGGGGAAACCCGTCTTGAGTTCGCTGTTGATCATTCGCGACAGGTGGCTTTTGCTGATCTTCAGTTCGTCGGCGGCTTTGTCGAGCGTCAAGGTCGAATCGAGGAAGCGCTTTTGGTCGATCATCAAAAATTCGAAGGCCGCGACGTGTTCGTTTCGTTGTCTTTCATACACGGGAAGCGATGTCTGGTCGAGCGTAAACGTGCGCATTTTTTTGCGTTCTTCCATGACACCGAATTTGTAGATTCCGATGTGACCGAGCCAATAGATCATCACCGAAATCGCGATCCAGATCACGTACCAAAGGTCTTGGGATGCGCCGCCCACAAACGTCATGAACGTGATGTACAGCCAAACGAAACTCAGGAAAAAGAATACGATCAGGATGTTTTTAAACCAGCCGAGCTCAGGCCGCACTTTCGATAAATTGAATGTCGCGGCATCGTGTTTTTTTACTTTACGGATTTCCCAAAGCAGCCAAAGCACGATGATCTGGTCAAACGGAATCGCGAAAAATTCCATCACGCCGAGCATCAACCGGCAAATCTCGGAAAGTTCTTTCGTGGCACTGCCGCTCACATACATGATTTTGTAGTAGAGCGAAAGCGCGAAAATCAGCGCGAATGGTAGAAATAGGAGGAAAGTCCGCTTCTTGATTTTTGCCGTCGGACGCATGAGTTTTATTCCGTACAGCAGTAAAAGCGGCCCGGTGAGCAATTGGTATGGCATGAACATGATCCCGAAGAGTTGGTCGGACGTGATGAGTCTGACTTCAGACAAGTAATATTGTAGATTGTTCAGCGAAAAAAATGCGATCAGCGCGCCCAAAACCAAAGTAGGAGCGAAGCGGTATTTTTTCGAGAACGCCACGACGGCACCAAAAATCAGCCCTTGAATGATGCCCGCGAGAATGATGCTGTTGTAAATATTGAAATCCAAATCCTTGGTGGTTTTGACTCAAATATATGAATTCCAGCAAACTGCAATGTTAAGGATTGCATTTTGAGGATGAATGGCAGGAAATTTCGTTGAAGTGCAATTCGTGTACGGTTTGTTGGTAAGAGATGAAACAAAAAGAGTAAAATTGAAGCTTTAAGATAGTCGGGTGCATCAAACGGGTCACTGCAATCGCGTCTGGTTTTTGATTTGACGATTGTTCTTAGGCTGTCGATTTTGTTTTCCTGTGCAGATAAGCGTACCGAACGCAGCAGAAGTATTAGAATTAAATCGAGCGATAAAATCGGCCAATCCCACTAATGTTAAATAATCCACTAATAACACCACGCCAAAACGCCAAAAAATTATCTTTGCGCAGTAATTGCCGAACATGACTTTTGATCTATTAGCCAAAGACCCGCAAACCAAGGCGCGAGCGGGCAAACTCACTACCGACCACGGTGTTATCGAAACGCCGATTTTTATGCCCGTCGGAACCGTCGCATCCGTAAAAGGCGTGCACCAGCGCGAGCTTAAGAACGACATCAATCCCGATATCATTCTCGGAAATACCTATCACCTGTATTTGCGTCCGCAAACGCACATACTCGAACAGGCCGGCGGTTTGCACAAATTCATGAATTGGGACCGCAATATCTTGACCGATTCGGGCGGATACCAGGTCTATTCGTTGTCGGCCAACCGCAAGATCAAGGAAGAAGGCGTGAAGTTCAAGTCGCATATCGACGGTTCGTACCACGTGTTTACGCCCGAAAATGTGATGGAAATCCAACGCACGATCGGCGCCGACATCATCATGGCGTTCGACGAATGTACGCCGTATCCCTGCGATTACCGCTACGCCCAGCGTTCGATGCACATGACGCACCGTTGGCTCGACCGCTGCATTTCCCACCTCGATAAATTGCCGTTCAAATACGGTTACGAGCAGGCGTTTTTCCCGATCGTACAAGGAAGTACATATAAAGACTTACGCCAGCAATCGGCGGAATATATTGCAAATTCGGGACAGGTCGGGAATGCGATCGGAGGGTTGTCTGTCGGAGAACCTGCCGAGGAAATGTACGCGATGACCGAAGTCGTGACCGCGATCTTACCTGAAGATAAACCGCGTTATCTGATGGGCGTCGGAACTCCGATAAACATTCTCGAAAACATCGCGCTCGGCATCGACATGTTCGATTGCGTGATGCCAACGAGAAACGCGCGAAACGGAATGTTGTTCACCTCGCAGGGAACGATCAACATCAAGAACCGCAAATGGGCCGACGATTTTTCCCCGCTTGACGAAATGGGCCACACGTTCGTGGACACCGAATATACCAAAGCATATCTGCGCCATCTTTTCGTGGCCGACGAATACCTCGGGAAACAAATCGCGACGATCCACAACCTCGGGTTTTACATGTGGTTGGTTCGGGAAGCGAGAAACCGTATTTTAGCGGGAGATTTTAGGCAATGGAAGGAGAAGATGGTGAAACAGATGGACTGTAGATTGTAGATTGTAGACGAATGACGAATGACGAATGACGAACGACGAAGGACTTTGGACAAAAGAATAACGATAAGCAACTTTAGTCTAAAAGTCGATCACCGAAGGTCAAGTGCGGACGTTCGTATTTTTTGGATTGTAGTAAAAATTGGTTTAAACCGCGATAGCAATATATGTCAACAGGAAAACAAAACGGTAATTTTAACGCGATAGCCTGTCCTTCAGTCATTCGTCTTTGGTCATTCGTCTAATGAAAATAATCGATCTCTACATCCTAAAACGTTACCTCGCGACTTTTGCCGTGATGTTGCTCATGTTTATCCCGATCGGGATCGTGATCGACGTGAGCGAAAAGGTCAACAAGATGATCGAGAACAAGATCCCGTTTCTCGAGATCGCGTTGTATTATTTGAACTTCACGATTTACTTCGCGAATTTGCTGTTCCCGATTTTCCTGTTTTTGTCGGTGATCTGGTTTACGTCGAAATTGGCGAACAACACTGAGATCATTGCGATCTTGAGTTCGGGGATTTCGTTCACGCGATTTTTGCGTCCGTACATCGTGGGAGCGACAATCGTTTCGATCATCGTGCTTTTGGCCGGATTCTTCATCGTTCCCAAAGCGAGCCAAGGTTTTAACGACTTCCGATACGAATACCTCAAAGGCGGCGGAAAAGAAAAGATGCGCAAGAATACCGACGTGTTCCGACAAATCAACGACGACGTCTTCATCCACGTCGCCAACTTCAACCAAAATTCCAAAATGGCTTTCGATTTTACGCTTGAAAAGTTCGACAAGAACAAGAAACTCGAGTATAAAATCACTGCGAGCCGCATCAAATACAACGTCAGGAAGAAGAATTACACCATGTTCAACTATACGCGTCGAAACGTGGGCGAACTTGGCGACCGGATCAAATCGGCCGAGAAAAAAGACACGGTCTTCAGTTTCGATTTCGAGGAATTGACACCGACGGTCTACGTAGCCGAAACGCTTACTTTGGGCGAACTCAACGACTTCATCGCGAAGGAACGCAAACGCGGATCGGGCAATATCGATACGTATCTGGTCGTGCTTTACAAGAAATACAGCTTGCCGGTTTCGGCGTTCATCCTGACGATCATCGCGGTTTCAGTGTCGTCGATGAAGCGTCGCGGCGGAATGGGAATGAACCTCGCGATCGGGATTTTGATTGCGTTCGCGTTCGTTTTCTTCGACAAGATCTTCGGGACATTGGCTGAAAAATCGAGCATCCCGCCGTTTCTCGCGGTTTGGCTTCCGAACTTCATTTTCGGTATTTTAGCGGTTTATTTACTGCGAAATGCCAAACGCTAACCTCAAAAGTTATTTGAATCTTCATCTGATCGTTTTCATTTGGGGATTCACGGGCGTGCTCGGCGAACTGATTTCGATCGGCGGAACGGATTTGGTCTGGTACCGCATGTTGCTCGCGTCGGTTTTCCTTTTCGCGTATCTCGTCGTTACGAGACAACCCTTTATTTTACCGTGGAAAGTCGTGCTGCGGCTCACTTTCGTCGGATTGTTGATTGCAATCCATTGGGTGTTGTTCTTCACGGCAATCAAGGTCTCGAATGTTTCCATTACGCTTGCGATGTTTTCCATGGGCGCATTTTTCGCGGCCGTGCTCGAACCGTTTTTCTACGATCGCAAGATGCTTTGGTACGAGGTCTTGTTCGGACTCGTCATCATCGCGGCTTTGTGCCTGATTTTGAATGTGGAATTTCGGTATTTTACGGGAATGGTTTTGGCGCTGACGTCGGTGTTCTTCGGCGTGATCTTCACATTGCTGAACGGCAAACTCACAAAGGAACACAACCCGACGGTCATTACGCTTTATGAATTCGTCTCGGGCTTTTTGTTCGTGACAGTTTATCTCGCGATCAATAATTCCTTTACGCCCGATTTCTTTAAACTTTCGGGAAACGATTGGCTTCTTTTACTTTTGCTCGCTTCGGTCTGCACGGCATATGCGTTCACGGCTTCGGTTGAAATCATGCGCCGACTAACGCCCTACACGGTCATGCTCACCACGAATCTCGAACCGGTTTACGGCATCGTGATGGCCTGGTTCATCATCGGCGAAACCGAACGCATGAGTACGCCGTTTTACTTTGGCGCGGCGTTGATTATTGCGGTCGTGGTTTTGAATGGGATTGTGAAGCAGCGGACGAGAAGTTGAGGTTTGTTCATTTGTTCAATTGTTCATTTGATTTTTGTCTTCCGTTGAATGTGTTCACTGCGTATTATTATTTGTCAATGACAAAATTTGACTCAAATGAACAAATGAACAAAACTCAAATGAACAAAAAACAACAACAATTCCTATCTTTGCCCCTCAACTAAACTAAAAACGCCAGCATGGAATATTTAGATTTTGAGCTTCCCATCAAGGAACTCGAGGATCAGTTAGACAAATGCCAGATCATCGGGCAGGAATCCAACGTCGACGTGACGAACACCTGCAAGCAGATCGAAAAGAAACTGGAAGAAACCAAGAAAAAAATATACAAGAACCTTACGGCTTGGCAGCGCGTGCAATTGTCACGACATCCGAACCGCCCGTATACGATGGATTACGTGCGTGCATTGTGCGGCGAAACGTTCCTCGAATTGTTCGGCGACCGAAGCTTTAAGGACGACAAGGCCATGATCGGCGGTCTCGGGAAAATCGGCGACCAGTCGTTCATGATCATCGGACAACAAAAAGGCTACAACACCAAAACGCGTCAATACCGCAACTTCGGAATGGCGAATCCTGAAGGCTACCGCAAGGCATTGCGCCTCATGAAAATGGCCGAAAAGTTCAACATTCCCGTAGTCTCATTCATCGACACGCCCGGAGCATATCCCGGATTGGAAGCCGAGGAACGCGGACAAGGCGAAGCGATCGCACGCAATATTTTTGAAATGATCCGACTAAAAGTTCCCGTAATCGCGATCATCGTAGGTGAAGGCGCGTCGGGCGGAGCACTCGGAATCGGCGTAGGAGACAAAGTGTTCATGATGGAAAATACATGGTATTCGGTGATTTCTCCCGAATCGTGTTCCTCGATCCTTTGGAAAAGCTGGGATTTCAAGGAACAGGCGGCCGAAGCGTTGAAATTGACTTCGACCGACATGAAGAAACAAAACCTCGTCGACGACGTAATCCCCGAACCACTCGGAGGCGCGCACTACGACAGGGAAACCGCATTCAAAACGGTGCAGGAATACATCCTTAAAGGTTACAATGAACTCAAAGATTTATCAACAGAGAAATTGGTAGCCAAAAGAATGGACAAATACAGCAAAATGGGCGAGTTCAAGGAGTAAACGACTTGAAAGACGATATCAAATCCGAAGCCCTGTGGTTTCGGATTTTTTTTGCGTTATAAACAATAAAAAACGACTTATCAACATTGGCTACTGTATAACTCCGGTACGCCAAACGTATAAAATTAGCTTACTTTCGCCACATGGAAAATTTCCGAAATATAAGCCCTGTCAAAGTCGATAAAACGACGATTATCAACCTCGAGAAAGGCAAGCTCCCGCCACAGGCCATCGAGCTTGAGGAAGCGGTTTTGGGTGCGATGATGATTGACAAGAAAGGTGTCGACGAAGTAATCGACATCCTCGCCGCCGACGCGTTCTACAAAGACGCGCACAAGCACATTTTCGAGGCTATTTTCCAGTTATTCACCGATTCCCAGCCCATCGACTTATTAACGGTTTCGACCCAACTCAAAAAGAGCGCGAAACTCGAGTTGGCCGGCGGGGATTTTTACCTGATCCAACTCACGCAAAAGATCTCGTCGTCGGCTCACATCGAGTTCCACTCGCGCATCATTCTGCAGAAATACATCCAACGAAGCCTGATCCGGATCTCGTCGGAAATCATCGAGGAATCGTACGATGAAACCACCGACGTCTTCGATTTGCTCGACAAGGCCGAATCGCGCCTGTACGAAGTCACGCAGGGAAACATCAAACGTTCGTCGGAAACCGCGCAAAGTTTGGTGATCCAGGCCAAGAAACGCATCGAGGAAATCGCGAACAAGGAAGGGCTTTCAGGAGTCGCGACGGGTTTCGAAAAACTCGACAAAGTGACTTCCGGTTGGCAACCATCGGATCTTATCATTATCGCGGCTCGTCCGGGTATGGGTAAGACCGCGTTCGTACTTTCGATGGCGCGCAACATGGCGATCGACTTCGGACATCCCGTGGCGCTGTTCTCGCTCGAGATGTCGTCGGTGCAGCTCATTACGCGTCTGATTTCGAGTGAAACCGGATTGTCGTCGGAAAAACTGCGTACCGGAAAGCTCGAAAAACACGAATGGGAACAGCTTTCGACCAAGGTAAAAGACCTCGAGAAAGCGCCTTTATACATTGACGACACGCCTTCGCTTTCTATCTTCGATTTGCGTGCGAAGTCGCGTCGTTTGGCGTCCCAATACGGAATCAAGATGATCATCGTCGATTACCTCCAGCTCATGACGGCCGGCGGAAATGGCAAAGGCGGCGGAAACCGCGAACAGGAAATCTCGACCATTTCGCGTAACCTTAAAGCGCTCGCGAAGGAACTCGGTGTTCCCGTGATCGCACTCTCGCAGTTGTCGCGTGCCGTGGAAACGCGTGGTTCGAGCAAGCGTCCGTTGCTGTCGGATCTTCGTGAATCGGGAGCGATCGAGCAGGATGCCGACATCGTGTCGTTCATTTACCGACCCGAATATTACAAGATCGAGGAATGGGACGACGACGAACATTCACCCACTGAAGGCCAGGCCGAATTCATCATCGCCAAACACCGTAACGGGTCGCTTGAAAACATTCGACTCAAGTTCATCGGAAACCTCGGTAAATTTGACAACCTTGAAGATTATGGCGGCGGTTTCGGGGAATTCTCTTCGAAGATGAACGAGGACATGCCGTTCTCTCCTAAGAGCTTGCCGTCGGCGAATGAGGCGTTTGGGAGCAGTTCGAATTCGTTTGACGACGATAGTGACGTTCCGTTTTAGACACGCTGCGCTTTGGACACGCTTCGCTCTTGGACACGCTTCGCTTTGGATACGCTGCGCTTTGGACGCGCGTCGCTTTGGACACGCTTCGCTTTGGACACGCTGTGCTTTGGACGCGCTTCGCTTTGGATTCGGTTTCGGCAAGAATATTGTCCCGTTTTTTTTTGGCGGGATTTTTAATGCGTTCGATTTTTATATTTTCCGATTGACTTGGAATTCTTATGACCTATCAATGCAAATCCGAAGCGCTTGTCCACAGCCCGCAGGGCGTGTCCAAAGCTAAGCGTGTCTGTAGCGCAGCGTGTCGAATTTGTTTATCTTTGAAAAAAATGCTCCAAATGTCCGTGCGCAAATTTCTACTCATTTTTCTCCTGATACTATCGGCAACGGCCAAAGCCAATTTCATCCTGCTCCCAATGGATGAAACCACGCAGCAAAACCATTTAAAAGCATACGGGATTACGTATTGGTGTCTCGATAAACAGTACAAAGCGAGTTGGCTGCTCAATTACCGCGGCGGTTCGTTTTTGTTGCCCGACGCGCCCGAGATCCGAAAGGAATGCCAGATCCGCGGCGTGAGTTTCGAAGTGTTGAGCGATTCCCAGGCCAATGCCATTTTAGATGAAATTTCTAGTCCGTCGCAGAACATGGAAACCGTCGTACTTGAAAAAGCGCCCAAAATTGCCGTCTACACGCCAAAAGGAAAGCAACCTTGGGACGACGCCGTGACATTGGTTTTGAAATTCGCCGAAATCCCTTATGTCGAAATCTACGACGAGGAAGTCATGAGCGACCAACTTTTGCTGTACGATTGGCTGCATTTGCACCACGAGGATTTCACGGGACAATACGGGAAATTCTACGGCATGTACCGCAACGCGCCTTGGTATATCGAAGAAAAGAAAAACGCCGAGGCGCTCGCAGCAAAACTCAGTTTCAATAAAGTTTCCGAGGAAAAATTAGCCGTCGCCAAAAAAGTCCGCGATTTCGTGATCGGCGGCGGGTTCATGTTCGCGATGTGTTCGGCCACCGACAGTTTCGACATTGCGCTCGCGGCTGAGGGCATCGACATCTGCGAACCCATGTTCGACGGGGACGCGAGCGACGCCAACTACCAATCCAAACTCGACTACACGAGATCATTCGCATTCAAGGATTTTACGCTCGAAAGACGGCCGGAACGCTACGAATTCTCTGACATCGACATGACTGAAAAACGTCGGATCCCATTCGAAAAAGATTATTTCACGCTCATGGATTTCTCGGCGAAATGGGACGTCATCCCAAGCATGCTGTGCCAAAATCACACCCAGTTGGTCAAGGGTTTCATGGGCCAGACGACGTCGTTCGAGCGCGAATTGGTGAAGTCGAACGTTCTCGTTCTCGGCGAGAGCCAGATCAATGGAGAGGCGCGCTACATCCACGGCCAGAAAGGCAAAGGCATGTTCACTTTCTACGGCGGCCACGATCCTGAAGATTATCAACACCGCGTGGGCGACGAACCAACAGTTCTCGACTTACACCCGAATTCACCGGGTTATCGCCTGATCCTCAACAACGTTTTGTTTCCTGCGGCCCGCAAGAAAAAACAAAAAACCTGATTTGTTTTTGGGCGGCGATTCGCGCTGTCCGCTTTTAGTCCTCGCATACAACCGCATTTTGCAACGCCGTGCAACGCGCTTCCTCCGGTCGCGGACGCACATCGGCAAAATCCGGTTGTATCGCTGTGGGCTAACCGCTTCCATCGCGGCCGCTACGTCTCCGAATACGCGTGAAACGCAGTTGAAGTAATCATTCAAGCATCGTTATCTCGAATACCAAAGTTCGTCATTCAAATTCAAGGCTTCGACGATCTTGATGCAATGGGAAAGTTCCGTGTGCACTTTCTTGATGAGGTCCAGCTTTTTTTCTCGAAGGTTCGTGTGGATGTCGTACGGTTCGAGCAAATTCGCGCCCCAATGGATCGTGAAGTACATCTTTGAGTTCGCGAAGACGAAATTCATGTCGCAATCGTTCGATTTGTTGAAATCAACCATGCGTTCCATAAGCCGCAACGACAAGATGTATCGCGCCTCGATTTGGTTTGACGAATAGATGTCGAACCGATCGTTGAAGTCAATGTTTTCAAGTTCAACATCTTCCAAGGTCGCGCCCGAGAATCGTTTCCTGTCTTTTTCGTATTGCTCGAAATTTCCCGTGGTATCGATTTCGATTTCTCCCTCGAGCAACAACAACGGGATGTCGAGCGATTTTTTGCCCCAGACTTTCGTGAGTACTTTGGTCACGCCCCTGAAACGTTTGTTGAAGTCGGCAACCATGAAAAGGCCCGATATTTTTGCCGTTGCGAATTCGCACATCTCGACGTTCGTACCACCGATTTTCCCAATGATCAGATCCTCGCCTCGATACGCCATCGCGTTTTTGGCATACACTTCCATCGCGGCGAAGTCTTTCGCGCTGATCGCATTTTTCGGGAAATATTCAAACGTCCCGTTGAACGATTTCACGATCTCACGCATCAATTTGTCTTTGAAATCGACGTAGTATTCGGTTGCTATCAGTGAGTTCGTCTTGGTTCGTTGCTGTACTGATTTCTGCTTTTTCATAAAAAACAGGATCGCCACGATTGGAAAGGCGACCATGATGAAAAGACCGAATATGAATGGCAATACGACGAAAAACGGATTTTCGAAGTAAAGCATCGCGAAAATAGACGCGACGAACAATACCAGCATGCCGATTCCGGATACCGCCATGAAACCGCAACCCATCGAGAACGTGCCGATGTTTATGGCGCGCCTGTCTTTTTGGTTTTGGATTTCATTGTTCGTTATTGTCTTTGATTGCCCGACCCGCTTGTTTTCCATCTCGTCGAGAATGGCGTCGAAACGGGACGAATCGAACGTCGTCGAAACCTTATTTTGCATCGAACAGGTTTTTTACCGATGGATTTTCGCGTTCGTTCGCCGCGGCTTCAAAGGCGGACATGCGTTTCGCGCCCATGATATTTCCAACGATGTTTGACGGGAATGTCTCGACGCTGTTGTTGTATGCCATTACGGCCGCATTGAACGCCCTTCGCGCCGCCGAAATCTCTTCTTCCACTTCAGCGATCGAGCGTTGGAGCTGCAACATATTCGTATTCGATTTCAAATCCGGATAGTTTTCGAGCGAGACAAGGATTCCGCCGAGCAAACGACTCAATTGGTTTTCTTTCTGCAGGCTTTCGGCCGAAGTGTCGTGCCGTGGCACCGAATTCCGAATCTCGGTGATTTTCGCGAGCGTCGATTCTTCGTAGCGCATATACTGCTTGACGCTTTCCACGAGGTTCGGGATCAGGTCGTATCGGTTTTTAAGGACGGTTTCTACGGCCGCGCGAGCGTTTTCGACCTGATTGCGACGTTTGATTATGTTGTTGTAGGATGAAATCGGCCAGATCATATTTTTTTCGCAATAATAGTCAATTGGGCTGATTTGGGAATGACAATTAACAGTAGCCGGACCCGAATGCACGAATTGTCTTTCACGCGTGGTTAAACTTTAGGGGAAAAAATCGAAACCTCTTACGGAAAACCATATTTTTACCTACCCATTTGTGTGTACTTTTCCCGCATGATACAGCAGTTGGATTTTTTCGGGGAAGCACACAAGATTTGGGACGGGATTTCGGGCAAAGGCGCGCTCGCGAAATCGGGCTTTGATCTTGAAAAGCACCGAAAATTACTCAGTATGTTTCAGGTCGGCGACTACTATTACTTTATTTTCAACGTCAAGAACGGCGATTTCGATTACCTGAGTCCGTCGATCCATGACGTGCTTGGTTTCGACGACACGATTTCGGCGCGTCAGCACCTGAGTCATCTTCATCCTGAGGATCAGCCGGTTTTCCTCAATTTCGAGAAAACGGTCGATACGTTTTTCAGGCAACTTCCGCACGATAAACTTGGCAAATACAAAATCCGTTACGATTTCCGGGTGCGCAACAACTCAGGGAAGTACGTGAGAATCCTGCACCAGATGGTCATCATCGAATTCGAGCAAGACGGCAGCCTGTTGCGTTCGCTCGGCATCCATACCGATATCACGCATTTAAAGGAAACAGGAAAACCCATGTTGTCGTTCATCGGGCTCGAAGGCGAACCGTCGTACGTGAATGTCGAAGTCGAAAACATTTTCAAACCCACGCAACGTTTGTTTACCCAACGCGAAAACGAAGTCGTGAGGCGTTTGGCGACGGGTTTGGGCAGCAAACAGATCGCCGAGGAATTGCACATTTCAAAAGCGACCGTCGACACGCATCGCAAGAACATACTTCGAAAAGCCAATTGCGAATCGACTTATGAGTTGATCTCGAAGGTCGTCAATGAAGGCTGGGCATAAAAAAAGCGCCCGAGGACGCTTTATTTTATAGTGGTATTTTTATTTGTTGTTGTCGATCACGTAGTCGAGAACTTTCCGCATCAGGTGCACGCGGTCTTTGCCGATCACGTTGTGCTTGTGCATCGGATACGCGAAAAAGTCGATTTGTTTTTCGGCTTCGACGAACTTTTTGATGAGTGCGAAATTTTGTTGCATCACCACAACGTCGTCGCTCGTGCCGTGGATCAAAAGCAATTTTCCTTTCAAATCTTTCACGTAATTCAACGTGCTGGCCTCGTCGAAACCTTTTTGGTTCTCGGCCGGCGTGTCCATGTAGCGTTCGCCGTACATGACTTCGTAATACTTCCAGTCGGTTACGGGGCCGCCCGCAACACCGACTTTGAACGCGTCGGGTTTTCGCAACATAAGCGATGTCGTCATGAAACCACCGAAACTCCAACCGTGGACCGCCAACCGATTTCCGTCGACATACGGGAGCGATTTCAAGTAATCCACTCCTTTCATCTGGTCGTCGATCTCGTTCACGCCGACGCGCGCGTGGATCACGCTTTCAAATGCGACGCCGCGATTATCCGAGCCGCGATTGTCGACCGTGAATACCAGGTAACCTTGCTCGGCCATCCAATACATCCACAAGTTCGCTCCGTCGAGGTATGAGTTCGTGATCAATTGCGCATGCGGCCCGCCGTAGACATAAACGAGAACGGGGTATTTTTTGGATGCGTCGAAGTTGCTTGGTTTGATCAAACGCGTGTACAAATCTGTCGTTCCGTCGGCGGCCTTGATCGTCTTGATTTCCGACGTCCCGATGATGTAATCCTTGTATTTATTCGCGCTTTCAACCAACGTCGTCGCCTTTCCCGACTTGTTCCAAAGCAGGGATTTTCCGGGAGTCGAATGGTTCGAGAATTCGTCGAAAACCCAATTTCCATCGGTCGAGATCGCAACGGAATGCGTGCCTTCGTCCTTGGTCAGCAACGTCTGCTTTCCTTTCAGATCGACTTTGTAAACCAGCATATTCGTCGGGTTCGGGCCTGTCGCCTTGAAGTAAAATTCAGTTCCCGCAGGATTCGCACCGATGATTTCGCGCGCCATGAATTTGTTCGACGTCAATTTCTTGATGAGTTTTCCGTCGATCGAATAATAGTAGAAATTGTTGAATCCGTCGATTTCGCTCGTCCAGACGAAGTTGTTCGATTTCGGGTTCGGGAAGAACGCCGCGTGTTCGGGTTCAGTCCAGGCATCTGATTTTTCTTCGACCAAAGTTCTCACGAAAGCGCCCGAATTCGCATTATATAAATTCAAATGCATGTGGTTTTGGGCGCGGTTAACTTCGGCAATCAGGATGAATTTCTCGTCGGGCGTCCATGAAACGTTCGTCAGGTAATCGTCGGCCGCACCGCGTGGCGATATGAAGACCGTTTTTTCAGAAGCCAGATTGAAGATTCCGACTTTGGGTTTTTCGCTTTTCTGCCCGATCATCGGATACTTTATGTTTTCCAATTTTCCAGGCGTTTCGTTGATGTCGAGTAACGGATAATCCGCAACCTCGGTCTCGTCTTTTTGGTAAAACGCGAGCAGGTTTGCCTTTGGCGACCAAAAGATTCCGCCATCGATGCCGAATTCATTGCGCGCGATCGATTTCCCCGAAACGATTCCAGGATTCATTTCGGCGGTTACGTCGAAAATCCTGTTATTTTTCTTGGCGAAAAGATTGTTACCTTCAGTATAAGCGACCGCGGTTTTGTCGTCGCTCCACGTTACGTTCTCGGCCTCGAGCGTAATCGCCGACGCCAATTTTCCCGTTTTTGTCTTGATGTCGTACTCGAAGAATTTATTCGAACTCGTCATCACGAACGTGTTCGCATCCTTGAATTCGATACCGAAAAATCCTCGGAAATTCACGCCCATGATCTTGTTCAGGTCGTCGACGGTAAAAATTTCGGTGGCTTTTTGGTGAGTCGCCGATGCCATCATGAGTTTGCGGCCCGAATCGGTAAAATACACGTATTTGTCAGTATTCGGAATCCATTGGAAACCGGACATTCCGTCAGCGCGAAACTGTCGGAACTGCTGTAGGACGCCGTCTTCGAGCGTTATTTTTTTGGTTTGTGCCGACGCTGAAACGGCGATGAAAAGGCTTAAAGCCAAAATTATTTTTCTGATCATAAGAATGTAGTTGGGATACAAATGTAAACGTTTGTCATCGAAGCGAACGATTCGTTACTGATTCGAAGTAAAAAGTTAGCCGCGAATACGTGAATTTCGAACAGTTTGAAATTCGCGTATCCGCGGCTAAAAAATATGCGGTCGGTGTTAGATCGAGCCTTCCTCGTTCTCCTTATCCAGATATTCCTGCACGATGTCGATCGCGTTGGTCACGACATCGCTCAGAGCGGTGATGAACGTGCCTTCCTCGGCCGAATTGATCGCGTGTTTGATCGCCTCGACTTCCTTGGGAATGATTTCGTAGGTCACGTTTTTGCCCGATTCCGACTCTTGAATGCCCGCTAGAATAAGGTCGATAATTTCCTGTTCGGTTCGTCCGCGCAGGTATTTTTCCTGTCGGATGATGATATGGTCGAACATTCGTCCCGCGATTTTTCCACATTCCTGGATGTCCTGGTCACGACGATCGCCGACACCTGAAATGATCCCGATTTTCTTGGTCGCCTCAACGCTCGACAAATAATCCTCGACGCCCAAATAGCCCGACGGATTGTGCGCGAAATCGATAAGCACCTTGAATTTCTTGAAATCAAAAATGTTCATTCGGCCCGGAGTCTGCGCCACGCTTGGGATGAACGTTTGCAACGAAAGGCTGATGTCGTCGGTTTTGAAACCGTACAGGTAGGCGGCCAACGTTGCGGCAAGCGCGTTCGCGATCATGAATTTCGCCTTTCCGCCCAACGTCAGCGGTACGTGCGTTGCCCTTTCCACGCGGATTTTCCATTCGCCACGTTTGATCGTGATGAATCCGTTTTCATAGACCGCGACGATTTTTCCTTCTTTGCTGAGTTTTTTGACCGTCGGATTTTCCTCGTCCATGGCGAAATATGCGATGTTGCAGCTCAAGTCTGACGCGATTTTCATGCAATGTTCGTCCTCGGCGTTCAAGATCGCCCAACCGTCTTTCTTGACGCTTTTCACGACCGTGCTTTTCACGCGTGCCAAATCGTCGAGCGTATGAATATCGGATAAACCTAAATGATCTTCCTGGATGTTCGTGATGATCGCGATGTCGCAACGGCTGAAACCGAGTCCTGAGCGCAGGATCCCGCCGCGGGCCGTTTCGAGAACCGCGAATTCGACCGTCGGATCTTTCAGGATATATTCGGCTGAAAGCGGTCCGGTCGTGTCGCCTTTTTCCATCATGTGGTTCTGGACGTAGATGCCGTCCGAGGTCGTGAACCCGACGCGGAACCCGTTATTTTTCACGATGTGCGCCAAAAGTCGCGTCGTCGTGGTTTTACCGTTTGTTCCCGTAACTGCAATTATTGGAATGCGGCTCGGTTTTCCCGGAGGATACAACATGTCGATTACGGGAGCCGCAACGTTTCTTGGCAAACCTTCACTCGGCGCCAAGTGCATGCGAAATCCCGGAGCGGCGTTGACCTCGAGTATGCAACCGCCGTTTTCCTTGAGCGGTTGTGTTAGGTTTTCGGCCATGATGTCGATGCCGCAGACGTCCAAGCCGATGATCCTTGAAATCCGTTCGGCAAGGAAAATATTTTCGGGATGCATCATGTCGGTGACGTCGACCGATGTTCCGCCCGTCGAAAGGTTCGCGGTCGATTTCAAATAGACGATTTCGCCGTTTTTCGGAACCGATTCGAGCGTATAATTCAGTTTTTCGAGTAAATCCGTGGTGTCGCGATCGACTGAGATTTCGGTCAACACATTTTCGTGTCCATAACCACGACGCGGATCCTTGTTCGTCTCATCGATGAGCGCCTGAATGGAATCGGCGCCATTCCCGACGACGTGAGCCGGAACGCGTTTGGCCGCAGCGACGAGTTTGTTGTCGATGACCAACACTCGGAAATCGAATCCGGTGATAAACTTTTCGACGATCACGCGTCGGCCGTAATTTTGTGCGAAGGCAAGTCCTGCAACGGCTTCGTCCCAGGTTCGGACATTGATCGACGCGCCTTTTCCGTGGTTGCCCGCAAGCGGTTTCAAAACGATCGGATAGCCGATTTTTTCGATTGTCGCCTTGAGGTCTTCCTCGTCGACGCAAATGCTTCCGCTCGCAACCGGAACCGAATTCATGTCGAGCATGCGTTTTGTTTCCTCTTTATTGCAGGCGATGTCGACCGCGATGTTCGATGTCTTGCACGTGATCGTTGCCTGGAAACGCATTTGGTTCACGCCGTAACCCAATTGTACGAGTGAATTCGTGCCCAATCGGATCCACGGAATGTCGCGCGCGACCGCTTCTTCGACGATGCTTCCGGTTGACGGGCCGAGCCTGTCGCGCTCTCGGATTTCCTTCATTTTCTTGATGTCGGCCTCGAGGTCGTATTCGGTTCCTGCGATAAGCGCTTCGGCAATGGCGACGGCACTTTCGGCAGCGAATAATCCTACGTTTTCCTCGGTATAGCTGAATACGACATTGTAAACTCCTGGCGTTTTGGTTTCGCGCGTGCGTCCGAATCCGGTTTCCATTCCCGCAAGCGTCTGGGTTTCAAGCGCGATGTGTTCGATCACGTGGCCCATCCAGGTTCCGCGTTCGATACGCGAGAAAAATCCGCCCGGAATGCCCTCAGAACAACGATGGTCGTACAGCGACGGCAACAGTTTTTCGATGCGCTCGCGGAAGCCGGGAATCTTGTTCGTCGGTTTTTCTTCCATGTCCTCAAGATCGAGGCGCATCTGTATAAGCTTTTTGCGTTGCACGCTCCAAATGTTCGGGCCGCGCAAAGCCTGTATTTTTAGGATTTTCATAAGGGGAAAGAGTTAATTCTGTTTAATGCTTTGATAGTGAGTTTGTTGGTCTCCGGAATAATAAAATAATCAGCGATTTCGTTAAAAAAGCTAGTTATAATTTGACTAAAATAATTTTTTTAGGAGAGTATTCAAAATTAAATTTCATTCCTTGCGGATTTTATTTTACAATCTCAAAAAAATCCAAAAAGACTGAGGTTAAATTGCCCTTTTTATCTTTTTAGGTTATTTTTACCGCCATGAACATACGAGGAAAACTGATTATCATTGGAGGAGCTGTCGACAAAGGCAGTTTTACTGAAAACGACATCGACACGAATGCCGCCAAAAATATAAACTTTTTTGAGACGGGCATCCTGAAACGTATTATCAACGAATCGAAGCACAAGGAAAAATCGCGGATCGAAATCATTACGACCGCTTCAAAGATCCCACGCATCATCGGGCCTGAATATGTGAAAGCATTGAAATATCTCAATGCGACGAACGTTGACGTGCTTCACCTTGAGAAACGTGAAATGGCTTCAGATCCTGAAGTTTTGGAGCGCATCAAGGCCGCCGATGTCGTGATGTTTACGGGAGGCGACCAATTGCGTCTTACGTCGATCCTCGGAGGAACAGGCATGCACGATCTGATGCTTGAAAAATACCACAACGAAGATTTCATATACGCCGGAACATCGGCAGGAGCGGCAGCCGCTTCGAATTCCATGATCTACCAAGGAAGTTCGAGCGAGGCGCTTTTGAAAGGCGAAGTCAAGATCACGTCGGGCCTGGGATTCATCGACGGCGTCGTGATCGATACGCATTTCGTGCAACGCGGCCGCATTGGGCGTTTGTTCCAGGCAGTTGTCGGGAATCCGAAAGTACTCGGAATCGGGCTTGGCGAAGACACGGGCTTACTGATTACGAACGGTAACGAAATGGAAGCGATAGGCTCCGGACTCGTGATCCTGGTCGACGGACGCGAAATCAAGGATACGAACTTGACGCAGGTCGAGCTCGGACAACCGATTTCGATCAGCCATTTGGTCACGCACGTGATGAGCAAATACGATACGTTTAATTTGAAGACGCATAAGATGTCGATTCAATCTTCGCAGTACGCGGAGGATTTGGGGATTCCGACTGATTGAAAATGGTGACGAAAGACTAATGACGAAGGACTCGACGCGAGTCATCTTTCGCTGTTCATTCATTAGTGTTTCGTCATTACTCGTTCGTCATTACTCGTTTGTCTTTCGTCATTAGTCTTTCGTCACCACTCATTCGTCCATTATGAAAATCATCATACACGGCGGGTTCTTCTCTGAATCCGCAACCAACCACGAAACCAAAACCGCAAAGCAGAATGCGCTCAAACGCATCGCGAAGGAGTCATTCGAACATTTGGAAAGCCATTCCGCACTTGAAACGGTCGTGTTCGCGGTTGCGCTTTTGGAGGATGACGAATTATTCAACGCGGGAATCGGGTCGCAAATCCAAAGCGACGGAAAGATCCGCATGAGCGCATCGATCATGGACGGCGATTCCCAGAAATTCAGCGGCGTGATCAACATCCAGGACGTCAAGAATCCGGTTCATGTCGCGCAGATGTTACTCGACAGCGAGGACAAGGTTTTGGGTGGAGACGGAGCGACGTCGTTCGCACGCAAACTCGGTTTTGAAGTTTTTTCTACCGAAATCCCACAACGACGCGCCGAATACGAAGCCAAAAAAGCGCCGACGGGAACCGGAACGGTAGGTTGTGTCGCGCTTGACAAACTCGGTAGAATCGCGGTGGCGACTTCCACGGGCGGAAAAGGTTTTGAAATTCCGGGTCGCATCTCGGATTCGGCAACGGTCGCGGGCAATTACGCGAATCAATTGTGTGGCGTGAGTTTGACCGGAGTAGGCGAGGACATCGTGAGCGGAGCCGTCGCGGCGAAGATCGTAACGCGCGTCACCGACGGTTTCACGTTAAAGGACGCGTTCGCCAAGACGTTTGACGAATTGAAACCTTTCGATGGTTTTGCGGGCGCGATCGCGATTGACCGTGAAGGAAATGTATTCCATCAGGATTCGCATCCGAGTATGGTTTTCGCGAGTTTTGATGGGGAGGAATTTGAGGTTTTCGGTTAATAGTAAGATAGTTTTTTTTAGCTAGGAAAGTTTACCATTAAGGGCATTACGTTCATTAAGTAATAGTTCTTGACGAATTCGGTGATTTTGATCATTTAATATTTTTGCCACGAAGGTTTGCCATTAGGAGCGTTACGATCATTAGCGGATGGTTTTTGCGAATTTGGTGACTTTAATCATTTGATATTTTTTTTTTGCCACGAAGGCACGGAGGCACGAAGGTTTACATTTGGAGCATTGGGTTCATTATGAGATTAATTCTTACTGAATTCGATGCTCTTACTGTTTTAATTTGGGCGTGCCACCGGCTGGAAAAAGACTCATTGGTAGGCTCGCAAAAAGCTATTCGCATTTTGCTCGCCTCATTCGACATCCCGTTTCCAGCCGCTGTCAGGCTGTCCGTTTTATCTTTTTCCCGCTGAAAAAGCGGGAAAAAGGATGCCGCTTCCATCCTTCACGCGGGCGTTCCTATCCACGATTCGTTATTTAAGCAACTTCAATTCGTACAGGTCGAGTCGTCGGTCTTTCATTGTGCGTACTGATCCGTAGTGATGCAGTTCATCCAATAGATCCAGATCGACATCCACGATAAGCATCATTTCAGTATTCGGCGTGGCTTCGGCTTTTATGGCGTTCGTCGGGAATGCAAAATCCGAGGGCGTGAACACCGCCGATTGCGCGAATTGGATATCCATATTGTTTACTTTAGGCAAATTCCCGACACAGCCTGCAATCGCGACATAACACTCGTTCTCGATCGCTCTTGCCTGGGCGCAATGACGCACGCGCGTGTAACCGTTTTGGGTGTCGGTCAAAAAAGGGACGAACAGGATTTGCATGCCTTGGTCGGCGTACAGACGGCTGAGCTCCGGAAATTCGACGTCGTAGCAGATCAGGATCCCGACCTTTCCGCAATCGGTGTCGAAGACCTCGACTTTGTCGCCTCCGGTCATCGCGTAGTATTTTTGCTCGTTGGGCGTGATGTGGATTTTTCGGAACTCGTCAATTTTCCCTGTGCGATGACATAGATATGAGGCGTTGTACAATTTCCCGTTGTCCATGAGCGGCATGCTTCCCGTGATGATATTCACGTTATATGAAAGGGAATATTCGTGCATTTTCGCGACGATTTCCTCGGTTTTTTCGGCGAGTTTTCGCATCGCTTCGGTTTCGGGCAGATGGTTGTACGGCTCGAGAAGCGGCGTGTTGAACAGTTCGGGGAACATAATGAAATCAGAACCGTATCCTGAAACCGCGTCGATGAAGAACTTGACCTGCTCGTAGAACGTTTCCATGTCGGGGAACAGACGCATTTGCCATTGCACCAAACCCAGCCTGATCTTCATCGCCGACCGCGCCGATGCGTTCAAACCCTGGTAATAGATGTTGTTCCATTCGATAAGCGTGGCGAATTCTTTCGATTCGTGATCGCCGGGCAGGTAATTCGTCAACACTTTGCGCACGTGAAAATCGTTGGAGATTTGGAACGTGAGCGTCTTGTCATACAATTCCTTGTTCTTGACCTTGTCGATGTATTGTCTTGGCGTGAGCGTGTCCGAATGGCTGTGGTAACCCGGAATGCGACCGCCCGCGATGATGCTTTTTAAATTCAGGGTTTCGCACAACTCCTTTCGCGCTTCATACAAACGCCTGCCCAGACGCAAGCCGCGGTAATCAGGATGTACGAAAATCTCGATCCCGTACAGCGTGTCGCCTTTTTCGTTATGTGTGGAAAAGGAATAGTCGCCCGTAATCAATCGATAGGTGTGTTTGTCGCCGAATTCGTCATAGTCCACGATGATCGAAAGCGCGCAGGCCACGACCTTATCGTCGACGGCAATGCATAGCTGACCCTGAGGAAAGAGTTTCAAAAGCCTGTCGATGCTGTTGCGGCCCCAAACTTGTCCGCCCATCGTATCGTAAGCCTGTCGCATCGAATTGCTCAAATCCTGGTAATCGTCTATGGTAAGAACGCGTGTCTCTATGTTCATGTCTCGTATTTTTCTCGTATTTTGTTTAGTGGTGCAGAAAGTACTCAAATTAATCCAAAAATGCAGCGTGAATCGGCACTTTACGATAAGTTTAGCACACGGTCGCGCTTGTATTTTGACCGCGTGACGGATGGAAGCGGATATCCTTTTGCTAAAAACCTCAAAGGTTTCGAAACCTTTGAGGTTTGCAAAAGATAGCAGCGGACAGCCGGACGGCAAAACGAATGAAGGTTTCGGCTTACAAACTGTTCCCGTTTTGCCGGCACGCCCAAAAACTGCCAACAAAACCACAAAAGCCAGTGGTTGAAAATTTATAATCGATAACTTTAAGTTCCTCTAAAACACAACGAAATGAGCAAAAAAGTAGCCGACCAAATCGTAGAAATGCTGGTCGCCAACAACGTAAAACGACTGTACGCCGTGACGGGCGATTCCCTGAACGAACTTAACGACGCGATTCGACGCGATGGCCGAATACAATGGATCCACGTGAGGCACGAAGAAGCCGGAGCGTATGCTGCGGCCGCCGAAGCCGAACTCGACGGTTTTGCGGTCTGCGCCGGAAGTTGTGGGCCCGGACATGTTCATTTGATAAACGGATTGTATGACGCGCACCGCACGGGCGTTCCATTGCTCGCGATCGCGTCGACAATTCATACGGCCGAGTTCGGCATGGACTATTTCCAAAGCACGAACACGACGCGTCTGTTCGACGATTGCAGTTGTTATAACGAGTTGGCGACGACGCCGGCCCAGGTTCCGCGTATGTTGCAGACGGCGATCCAGCACGCGATTTCCAAAAAAGGTGTCGCTGTGTTGGCTTTGCCCGGAGATGTTACGGCTTTACCGGCGGTGGAAAGTGTGACGTCGATGCAGAATTTCAGGACGAGAGTGGAATCCCGTCCGCCGAACGAGGAAATGCAGCAACTTGCGCAGTTGCTCAACGAAGGCAAGAAAGTGTCGATTTATTGTGGTTTCGGAGCTGTCGAGGCGCATGACGACGTGATTCGGTTGGCCGAGAAATTAAAGGCACCGATCGGCTATTCGTTCCGCGCGAAAATGGGAATGCAATATGACAATCCGTTCGAGGTCGGGATGACGGGTTTGCTGGGCGTGCCGTCGGCGTATCATGCGATGCACGAATCGGATGTGGTTCTGTTATTAGGAACTGATTTCCCGTATGAGAATTTCATGCCCGTGAAAAATAAGATAATCCAGATCGATGAAAAACCCGAACGATTGGGAAGGCGTGCGAAATTGGAACTCGGCTTGTGCGGCAAGATCGAGGATACGGTGAAAGCGTTGTTGCCGCTCGTGGAGGAAAAACCTGATGATAGTTTCCTGAAAGCGCAACTTCATTTGTATGAGAAAGTAAAGGAAAACCTGCTCACGTACGTGAACGATCGCGGTGGAAAGGATGCAATCAGCCCGGAATATGTCGCGCATACGATCAACGAACTTGCGGATCGGGATGCGATTTTTACCGTCGATACGGGAATGTCGTGCGTTTGGGGCGCGCGATATCTGGAGGGAACGGGCCAAAGGAAATTGCTCGGCTCGTTCAATCACGGCTCGATGGCGAACGCGATGCCGATGTCGATCGGGGCGCAATTGGCGTATCCGGATCGGCAGGTAATCGCGTTTTGCGGAGACGGCGGACTCTCGATGTCGTTGGGCGATCTTGCCACGATACAACAATATAAACTTCCGATAAAACTTGTGGTGTTCAACAATCGTTCGCTTGGTATGGTGAAACTCGAAATGGACGTGGCAGGTTTGCCGAGTAATCAGGTGGAAATGGTCAATCCGGATTTCGCGTTGGTGGCGCAGGCGATGGGATTCATCGGTTTGACCGTGCATCAACCTGACGCGTTGAGAACGGCGTTGGAAAAAGCGTTCGCCGAACCCGGACCGGTTTTAATAAACGTGATGACGAATCCCGATTCACTCGCGATGCCGCCTAAATTGGAGTTCGATCAAATGAAAGGTTATGCGCTTACGATGTCAAAGATGATTCTGGGCGGACGAATGGATGAAGTACTTGATATGGTCAAATCGAATTACAAACATTTGTCGGAGTTGCTTTGACGGGGAAGATTTTATTTGGCGAAACCATTTTGGAAAGCAACTTGTTTCAAAGAAAAATTGGAAAAATCATTAAGAACATTTAGAGCACCAAGTTCACTAAGATTTGTTAGTGAATTTGATGCTCTAGATGTTTTTATTGTAAAAAATAAGCTCGGAAATTGAGTAAAAAGGAAATTAAAATTTAAACAATTGAGATAGTTGAGAGTAGTTAAAAGCTCAAAGTCTTGAATCTTTTTAATGTTTAAAAAAACACGCTCGGTAAAATCAGGCAGGTAAGAAAACTAAAAATTCCCGACTCTTAATGAACTTAATGTTTTGATGGTAAAAAATAGTCTCAGGAAAATCGGAAGAAAAAAACTTAAAAGTTCAGCCTAACAAGATCAAACCTAATACATATTCTTAACTACGCTCAACTATCTTAATTGTTCAAACAAAATTCAATCTCTCAAACGTTCACCGTATCGAAATCAGTCCCAACCGAAACATCTTTCCAATCTCTAAAACTACCCAACATCGCCTCGGCTTTCTCGCTCGCCAATTTAAACGCATCGCTTCCAAGCAACAAATGAACCGGCGGATTCTCAACGTAAACCGCATCAATAATCGCCTTCGCACCTTTCACAGGATCGCCGGGCTGGTTGTTTGCCATTTGCTGCTGATGCCATTGCTGCGAATCGCGCGTGGTTTGATAGTCGGCGATTTCGTTATTAGGCGTAACCAACGAATCCGAATTCAGGAAGTTCGTCCTAAAATATCCCGGTAAAACCGCCGTCACTTTGATATTGAATGGTTTCGCCTCGACCGCGAGTGCTTCGGTGAATCCGATAACCGCAAATTTCGTCGCACAATACACGCCGAATCCTGCAAAATCGCCCAAGTAACCGCCAATCGACGAAATGTTGAAAATGTGTCCAGATTGCTGCTTTCTCATTTGAGGCAATGCTTGACGGATCACGTTAAGAGAACCGAAGACGTTCACCTCGAAGTTTTGTTTCGTTTCAGCGTCCGACAATTCTTCGACTGCGCCCAATAATCCGTAGCCTGCATTGTTGATCACGACGTCGAGGCTTCCGAATTTCTCGATCGTCGAATCGATGGCGAGTTTTACGTTCGCTTCGTTTGTCAAATCCATTTGGAGCGCAAGGAATTTGTCGCTTGCGGGAACCAAATTTTCAAGTTCTTTTTTGTTGCGCGTCGTTGCGGCAACGTTCTCGCCTTTGGCCAGGAGTTGGCGCACGAGTTCCAGTCCGAAACCTTTTGAGGCTCCGGTAATAAACCATGTTTTTGTCATTTTAATTGAATTTAGTTCTGGGTAAAAGATTTGGCCGCGAATCGCACTAGTTTTCCGAATTAGAAATTGTTCGCCCAATTCGCAGCTTAAAAATTGAATTAAACGTCTGAAGATTTAGACGTGATTTTCCATTCCTTGATATTTTCCTGAAGTGTTTCGGTCTTTTCCCAAGCGCGTTTCACGGCGTCGCTGCCCAAGAATAAACGCACTGGCGGATTCGGGTTTTCAGCCAAATCGATAAAGATGTCGGCAGCTTTGTCGGGATCGCCGGTTTGTTTGCCGTCGATAGATAGAAGTCGGTCGTGATAGGTGCGGACCGCCGTGTATTCGGGCATCTTGTTTTCGGCCAAAATAATCGAATCGGCTTTAAGGAAGTTCGTGCGGAAACCGCCGGGCATTACAACCGTGGCGTTGATACCGAATTCCTTGACGTCGAGCGCGAGCACCTCGGTCAAAGCGATCACGGCAGCTTTAGCGGCTGAATAGGCTGCCCAGCCCGTTCCGCCATCGAATCCCGCGATCGACGAGATGTTAATGATATGTCCCGACTGCTGTTTGCGCAACTGCGGCATCGCGGCACGGATCACGTTTATCGTCCCGAACACGTTCACGTTAAACGCGTCCTGGATTTCAGAATTCGTCAATTCCTCAAGGCTTCCACCGATGCCGTAACCCGCGTTGTTCATGATCACGTCGAGTTGCCCGTACATGCCGATGGTGTCCGAAACCGCTTTTTGCACACTCGCTTCATTGGACAAATCAACCGCCAACGGCAGGAAATTCTCAGTGCGTCCGACGGCTTTCTGAAGGGTCGCCGCGTCACGCGAAGTAGCTGCCACTCGGTAGCCGTGATTTAATAGTCGCGTGACCAAAGATAAGCCGAGGCCTTTCGACGCTCCGGTCACGAACCAAACTTTTGATTGATTGTCTGTCTTCATACTATGTTTTTATTACGAGACAAAATTACATAGTGAATCGAGGCCTGCGTTAGCGAAACTCAAACCAAAAATTACGAAATTCAAACATTTCTAAAAAATGTTGGCGTTTGGGCGGTTTGCTTGCGGAAGAAGTTGTTGAAGTGCGATGCCTCGTCGAAACCGAGGCAGTATCCGATCTCGGAAACATTCCAATCCGTGTGGCGCAACAAGGCTTTCGCTTCGTTTGCGATGCGTTCGGCGATCACATTCGTAGTCGTTTTGCCCGTGGTCGTCTTGATCGCGCGGTTCAAATGGTTGACGTGAACAGACAATTGGTCGGCGAAATCCTTTGCAGACCTGAGTCCGAATCGTTGCGAAGTGGTTTCTATAGGAAATTGACGCTCGAGTAATTCCATGAAAACCGAGGTAATCCTCGAATTTGCGTCCGGATGACGATAAAGGTTTTCCGACGGTTGGCGTTTCAGAGCGAAGTGCGCGAGTTCCATGGTGTAGTTTCGCAGCAGATCGAATTTGTATGCGTAATCCGAATTGAGTTCGTCGCTCATTTTCTTGAAGATATCGGCGACCTGCGCATCTTCGTCGGGCGTCAAGACATAACCGGGACGTCCGGCGGGTGAGAACATTGGAAGGTCCGAAATGCCGCCGCGGATTTTCTCGGTGAAGAACGCCTCGGTGAAAATGCAAAAATATCCTGAAGGATTGTCGGTGAGCGATTCGTACGTATACGGAACATGCGGATTGAAAAACATCAACGTAGAACCTTCGATGTCCATGCTTTTGTCGGCGTAATGGTAACGGTTTTTACCGCGTACGAGTGCGATCTTGTAGAACTCGCGTCGGCTGTAATGCACGGTCTGTTGGCCGTGGGTGAAGCAATCTTCAGTTCGGAATATGTTGAAATGCCCGATGCCTTGCTGGTAATTTTGAGGAAGACTGTTGAGTTTGTCCTTGTAAAATTCTTCGATCGTGATTGATGTTTTCATTTTGCAAAGTTATGAAATTCAAACAAGCCGGAATAAGTTTGTCGCGAATTACACGAATTGATTTCATGCTATTCGTGTAATTCGCGCGTAAACCTTAAATCAACATTCCGCCCGAGACTTCGATGCGTTGAGCATTTACCCAACGCGCGTCATCGGAACAAAGGAAAGCGACGACACCGCCGATATCATCGGGCAAACCGACGCGTCCCAACGACGTCATTGACGCGATCTGTGCGTTCATGTCGGCGTTGTCACGCACGCGTCCGCCGCCAAAATCGGTTTCGATCGCGCCCGGAGCGACCACATTTGCGCGGATTTTTCTCGCTCCAAGTTCTTTTGCCTGGTAACGTGTCAAGACTTCGATACCGCCTTTCATGGCCGCGTAAGCCGACGATCCCGGAAAACTGAACCGCGCCAATCCTGAAGAAACGTTCACGATTCCGCCTCCATCGTTGAGGTGCGGAAGCGCTTTTTGGCTAATGAAAAACGTGGCTTTCAAATGGATGTTGAACATTTCGTCGAATTGCTCTTCGGTCGTTTCAGCAAACGGGACGTACAATCCCGTTCCCGCGTTATTGATGAGGAAATCAAATTTTTCGACGCCGAATTTGTCATTGAGGACGTTTTTTATATTCGCGAAAAACGATTCGAACGAGTTGCTTTTGTCGACGCTTAGTTGGAGTGTGGCCGCTTTTTGACCGAGACTTTCGATTTCTGAAACCACTTTTTGGGCTTCATCTTCTTTGTTGTTGTAGGTCAGGATTACGTCGAGTCCTTTTTTGGCGAGTGCGATCGCCATGTTTTTTCCGAGGCCGCGGCTTCCACCCGTAACGAGTGCTATTTTTGTTGATGACATGTTTTTGATTTTAAATTATAGCGCAAAGTTACGCTCGGAGTTGAAGCCAAAAATGGTGGAGACGTCAGTTTTTTTGGTTTGATGATGGAAGACGAAAGACGAAAGACGAAAGACGAACGACGAACGACAAACAATGAAGGACCGGCGCTCGGTTCGCGGGCGTGTCCGGTTCCGCCTTTGGTCACTTATTTTAAAGATTGGTAACCCGAATGTTTTTTTCGAAACTGCAATGGCGTTTCGCCGACCATTCCCTTGAAGAACTTAACGAAGTTCGTGGGTTCGTCCCAAACGAAACGCGTGCTGATTTCGGCGACCGATAAGTTGGTTTCGAGAAGCAGGCGTTTGGATTCGTCGGCGATCGCATTTTCCATGAATTCGCAGGGCGATTTGCCCGTCGTCGACTTCAATGTCGTGGTCAGATGGCGCTGGTTGAGGAATAATTTTTCAGCATATTTTCCGGTTGTCATACGATGCGGCGCACGTCCCGCGAAAAGTTCTGACAGGTGTTCGTCCAAAAGACGTAGGAAATCCTCGGTGATTTGCTTTGCGCGTTCGCCTTTTCGTGTTGGGTTTTCTTTAATTTCTATTTCAGGCATATTCAAAGTTAAGAAAAAAGTAAGCCATGAATGACGCTGGTTTCACAAATCAATCGTCAAAACCAGCTTGATTTTCGCATCGGCTTAAACTTTTGATCGCACCAAATCTGCGAGCTTGATTACGAAACTCTCCAGCCTGAAGAGATCGCGATTCGGTTCCAGGTGTTGATTGTCGCGATCATGACGATTACGTCGGCGATGTATTTATCGTCGAACAGTTCCTTCATTTTCGCATACGTCGTGTCGTTGATATGTTTGTCGCTGATCAGTGTAATTTCTTCGGTCAAGGCGAGGATCGCTTTTTCTTCGTCGGTGTAAATATCCGATTCGCGCCAACCGTTTAGCATGTAAATCCTTTGCATCGTTTCTCCTTGTTTCAACGCGTCGGTCGCATGCATGTTTATGCAAAATGCGCAACCGTTTATTTGGGACGCGCGAAGTTTGATGAGTTCTTTGTGCGTTTTGCTGAGCTGGGTCGAAGCTATGTAATTTTCCATTCCCATAAGCGCGGTGTAAGCGCCTTGAGCGGTTTTTGCGATGTTTACTCGAGTAGTCATGATAAAGTGTTTTACAGTTACAGGACAAATTTCAGGTTATCGGTAACTAAAAAACTTGAAGTACTTCAAGAAACGATCGGCGCATATTTTTTCTCGTTTACTCGCACACTCTAAAAATTTTTACACGCGAAAAAAAACAGAATTGTGGTGATTTCGTTTTCGGCCGAGTTATTCCACTCCACGACCAATTGCGATTTTCGATCTCCGGATCGCAATTATCATCGCGACCAAGCCACCCAAAATTGCAGCGATAACATCGAGAAGATCGGCTCGATGCGACGGCATGAACATCTGGACAATTTCGACCAAAGCAAGTATCGCCACGGCGAGCAGTAAAGCCAAGACCGGACGTGAACTTGTCATGTATGTTTGCCAGAAGAACAAGGTTATCCCTGCGAAGAAATTAGGTGCCACGCCCAGCAACAACCTTAGGAAATCGCTGTCGGTTTTTACGATCCATCGCAACGGCCCGGTGCAAAAAATCCAGACGATAAAGAACGATATCGCAAGTCGCAGATACATTTTATCTTCATGAATGTTTAAATATTTACGCAATGTATCCATCATAAATTATAGGTGCGATTTTATATTTTCAGACTTTGCCCGCGCGTATCTTACTCATGAATTCGGGCGAGAAGTCAAGGTACGACGCGATCATATATTGGGGAACGCGCTGTATGAAATCAGGGAACATCGAGTTCATGTTGTTGAACCGTTCCTCGGCCGACATCGAAAACAAATAACGAATCCGTTTTTGCGACGCTCCGACCGATTTTTGGTAGCACAACCTGAAGTAACGCTCGAGTTTCGGGATTTTGGCAAGCAGTTCTTCCATTTGTTTTTTATCGAATGCGATTACGGTCGAATCCTCGCACGCCTGGATGTAAAACGTTGTCGGGCTTTCGTTGTGATATGAAAGGTAATCGGCCATCCACCAGTTTTCAATGGCGAATTGGTGCGTCTGCTCGACACCTTTTTCATTGATGATGTATAATCGCAAGCAGCCTTTGGAAACGAAAAATTGTTTGTGCGAGAGTTCGCCTTCACGCATCAAATGCTGTTTTTTTCTGATATTGATTTCATATAGCCCCGATGTCAGCAGATTTTTTTCACGATCGTCGAGGCTTACGAATTTGTCGATATGTGCCAACAGGTTTTGCATGACACAAATATAGGATTAACCGTCGATTGCAGTCGATTACAAACGATTATGTCCGTTTACAAACGGAAACAAACGTTTGCAAACGGATAACGATTTTTCCACGCGTGTGCCCGGATTCAATACTTTCATGAGCTTTTGGCAATTCGTCGAAGTCGAATACTTGGGAAACTTCGGGTTTTAATTGGCCTGACTCAAGCCATTCGGCGATTTGCTTCATGTCGTCTCCGTTACTTTCGACCATGTGAAAACCGAGTCGTACGTTTCGTTTTGCAATTTCGGCCTCAAGCACATCGTGATTTGCGCCCGAGGGAAGCGTCCAAAGAATTCCGCCGTCCTTTACCGTGTGCGACAATTTTTCGAGCATTTCTCCTGAAAGCGTGTCCAGCGAAAAGTCAAAACCGCGTGCATCCTCGAACGGCGTCTCATGGTAATCGATCACATGGTCGGCACCAAGGGATTTCACGAAATCCAAATTTTTTGTCGACGTGATTCCCGTGACATCGGCTCCGAATATCTTGGCGATCTGGATTGCGAAATGTCCGACGCCGCCCCCAGCCGATTGTATCAATACCTTATCGCCCGCTTTTACGTTCGGTTTGAGGATTTGATACGCGGTCAACGCTGCCAATGTCGCCGCGACCGAGTGTTCAAATGAGATGCTTTTTGGTTTTAATGCGATTTGGTCAGCCGGAGCAGAAACGAGTTCGGCGTAGCCTTTTCCGAGTCCGGGGAAATTTACCATGCCGAACACGTCGTCGCCCACTTTGAACTCGGTTACGTCGGAACCGATTTCTTCGACCGTTCCTGAGATGTCCCAACCCAAAATCAACGGCAATTGATCCTTGAATCGGCCGAAGATTCCTTTGCCGGCGCGGGATTTTGCATCGACGGGATTGATGGAAATCGCCTTCGTCCTGATTAAAACTTCGCTTGGTTTTACGTTCGGTTTCGCTACTTCAGACAATTTCAGTACTGAGCTGTCTCCGGGTTCATTTAAGATATATGCCTTCATATTAAACTATATTAATTATAGTAACAAAAGTATTTATAGTTTTTTATCTTTGCAATAACTATCCAAAAGGATAGGTTCAAAAATGACGATAGATTGCCAGAACCAACAATATAGCATCGATGGGAAACTGTTCCCGTGCAGCACGAGCATCACGATGGAATTCATCGGCGGGAAATACAAAACCGTGATCTTGTTTCATTTAAGGAACGGTGCGTTGCGTTATAATCAGATCCGAAAATTCATGCCTGTTGTCACGGAACGCACGTTGAGTTTGCAACTCAAGCAACTCGAAGAAGACGGCCTTTTAAAGCGGACGGTTTACACGCAAAAACCGCCGTTGAAAGTCGAATATGAATTGACCGAGTTCGGCAAGAGCGTAGTTCCGATGCTCGAAATAATTGCCGAGTGGGGTCGAAACGTCGCCGCCCAAAAAGCGAAAATCGTTTCCGTCATTTAGAAAGTTCTTCGAGTTTTCGTTTTTCGGACGCGCTCAAACCTTGCATTCCCTTTTTGTGGATCTTCTCCAAAAGCACATCGAGTTCCTTTTGCCTGCTCGCTTTTTTGGCGTTGTCGCGATGGTCGATATTGTAGAATTTATCGTGTTTTTTGAAGAACATATTGTCCACAAGTAAAAGATGTGGCTTGTGCAGGATGATGTAAATCAGGATTATAGTCGGAACCAGAACGATCGTTATCGGCAAATAATTCGAGATAATCGCTTGCGGGAAGATGCAGATTGCGACCAACATTCCAACGACCGCTCCGCCCAAATGCGCTTCGTGTCCGATATTATCACGTCCGGAGCGAATCCCGTAGATAGAAGTTCCCACGAAAATCAGCGCATACAACCAGCCCGGAAGGAAGATCGGCAAGAAAAACATACCTATTGAAATTCCTGGATCGAGCGCGACACACGCGAAAATAACACCGCAAATGGCGCCCGACGCTCCTGCCGACGAATAGTCTCCGTGTTCCCGATGCGCGAGCAAGGCAAACGAATCACCTCCGACCAAGGCCGCGAAATACAGCAAAATGAAATATCCGATACCGACAATTTCGACCAGACTCGGCGCGAAAAAGTAAAGTGAAATCATGTTGAACAAAAGGTGCGTCCAACTCACGTGCAGAAATCCCGACGTGATCATTCTGTCGTATTCTTTGTGTACCAGAATCCCGTCGATATCGAATTTGTACCGATTGAAAAACGCATTGTCCTTGAGTCCTTTGTAGGAAACCAAGAGATTTGTCGCGATCAAAATATAAATGAGAATTTCGCCGGCTTGCATAGTTTCAGATTAAGTCAGGCGATCAATCTCGGCGCGTAGAACCAAGGCGGCGTGATGGACCGAGACGAGCCAGTCTTCAGCCGCAGCTCCGTCGGCCCCGTCCGAAATATATTTCAGGCACAAAAATGGAATGCCTTCTTTCTTACAAACGAGCGCGAGCGGAAAGGCTTCCATGTCGATCACATTGTATTCGTGGTTCACGTGCGCAACCTCAAACGAGTCGCCCGTTCCGCAAATGCCTTGCGTCAGGTTCGGGATTGAAATTCCGTAGCCGAGAATCGGGTTTTCATTTGAAAACGGCGTTTCGAATTTCGCGTAACCCAGCGGTCCGACGTCCATGTCGCGTTGGATGAATTTTGTGCAATTTATGACCGAACCTCTTGGAAATTCAGTACTTCCCGCCGAACCTAGGTTGACGACGATACTCGGTTTTTCGACAGCAATCCGTCTCATTAAGTTATATGTCGAACTTACTTTCCCGATGCCGACGAACGCGTTGTTGAAATTCTCGAAAGCCGCCGCAGCCTCGATCTCGAGCGCGAATACGAAAAGCGGATTTTGCGATAAAAGTTGTTTGGTCATGCTCAAAAATACACAGTCTTTTTTGATTTGAAATGTTAAGATTTTTATAGATTTTTTAGTGAAAGTATATTTCTTGTAATTTTTTTCTACATTTGTCCCGAAACAAAGCGTTCAAAGCATGTACAATCAACTTCATCAACATCATTTCCATACTGGCCCTCAGGCGAGCAGGTAATGATTGGATGATATCCTAATACACGAACCCGTCTGAGCAATCTGACGGGTTTTTTGTTGTTTCGCGAAATCATCAGTTTGTTCAGACATTATCAAAGTCAAATGGACAAATTAAAAATCGCCATACAAAAAGGTGGCAGGCTCAGCGAAAAATCCCTCAGTCTTTTGAAGGAATGCGGCATCCAATTGTCGAACGGAGAACGAAAACTCAAGAGCGTTTCAAGCAATTTTCCGCTGGAAGTCCTTTTTTTGAGAGATGATGACATTCCGCAATATGTTGAGCAAGGTGTGGCCGACATCGGAATCCTCGGTGAAAACGAAGTCGCCGAACAACAAAAAAACGTCGCGACGATAAAAAAACTCGGTTTCGCTTCCTGCCGATTGTCGCTCGCCATTCCAAAAGACGAGCAATATCAAGGGCTTTCATATTTCGAAGGCAAGCGTATAGCAACGAGTTACCCCAAAATACTTTCTGCAAAATTGCGTCAATCGAATGTCGATGCGGAAATCGAAACCATTGGTGGAAGCGTCGAAATCGCACCCGGAATCGGTTTGGCCGACGGGATTTTCGACATCGTAAGCACGGGAAGCACACTCCAGCTCAACGGCCTCAAGGAAGTCGAAACGCTTATGGAAAGCGAAGCCGTGTTGATTTCGAATCGCTTTTTGACGAAAGAGGTAGACGTCCTTTTGCAAAAGCTTTTGTTCAGGATGGATGCCGTCCGAAGTGCCGCCGAGAACAAATACATTCTATTGAACGCGCCCAATAACGCCATAGACGAAATTTCCCGAATCCTTCCCGGAATGAAAAGCCCGACCGTGCTGCCGTTGCTCGAAGAAGGTTGGAGCAGCGTGCATTCGGTGATTCGCGAGGACGATTTTTGGGACGTGATCGACCAGCTCAAAGCACTTGGCGCTCAAGGGATTTTAGTGACAAATATTGAAAAAATGATCGTATGATGACTGTATATGAATTTCCCGACAGAGGCGTTTGGGCGCAACTATGCGAGCGTCCTAAAGCCGATACGGAATCGCTCAACGAACTGGTAGCCCAGATTTTTGACGAAGTAAAGCGAAATGGCGATCTTGCCGTGGCAAAGTATTCCGAGCTTTTCGACGGTTCGGCTTTGACCGAATTCGGCGTGAAACCCGTTACCATCGAAAATTCTTCGGCAATACTTACCGACGACTTGAAAGATGCGATGCAACTTGCCAAGTCGAATATCTCAAAGTTTCAAGAGCCGGCCGATGAAAAAGTCGTGATCGAAACCATGCCGGGCGTAAAATGTTGGAGTGAAAAACGCGCGATAGACCGTGTCGGGATTTATATTCCCGGAGGTTCCGCGCCTTTGTTTTCGACGGTTCTGATGCTCGGAATTCCAGCCAAACTAGCTGGTTGTCGCGAAGTCGCGCTTTTCACGCCGAGCGATAGAAACGGGAACATCAATCCGGCAATCCTACACGCGGCCAAGATCGTCGGAATCACCGAAATCTATGCGATTGGCGGCATCCAGGCCGTTGCCGCGATGACATTGGGAACACGATCGATCGCGAAAGTCGATAAGATTTTCGGACCCGGAAACCAATACGTCACGGCCGCGAAATTGTTCGCACAGCAACTCGGAACGCCAATAGACATGCCCGCCGGACCGAGCGAGGTTCTGGTAATCGCCGACGAGTTCGCGAACGCCGAATTTGTCGCCTCGGACTTACTTTCCCAAGCCGAACACGGGCCCGACAGCCAAGTCTTGCTCGTCGCTACCGACGCAACATTTGTTTCGGAAGTAGAAAAGGCCATAGCGCGGCAAATCGAAGAACTTCCGCGTAAGGAAATCGCCCGGAAAGCGTTGTCCAACAGCAGTGCAATCGTGCTAGAAAGTCTTTCCTCGTGCGTCGAATTCAGCAACTATTACGCGCCCGAACATTTGATTCTCGCGATTGAGGACCCGGAGAATATAGTATCTGAAATTAAAAACGCGGGTTCCGTCTTCTTGGGCAGATACAGTTGCGAAAGCGCCGGAGATTACGCGAGCGGAACGAACCACACGTTGCCGACGAACGGTTCCGCGAGAAGCTACAGCGGCGTTTCGACCGACAGTTTCACGAAGAAAATCTCATTCCAGCAGCTTTCGTTCGACGGGTTGAAAAACATCGGGCCGTCGGTGATCGCAATGGCCGAAGCCGAATCGTTGCAAGCGCACGCAAACGCCGTTTCCATCCGGCTTAAATCACAAGATTATGTTTGACGTGAAGAATTACATACGGCAAAACGTGTTGAAACTCGAATCGTATTCGAGCGCGCGTGATGAGTTCGGCTCGGAAGCGTCGGTATTTTTGGACGCGAACGAAAATCCGTTCGGCAGCCTGAACCGATATCCCGATCCGAAGCAAACGCGTCTGAAACAACGCATTGCCGAATTGAAAGGCTTGTATCGTCAATCGATTTTTGTCGGAAACGGCAGCGACGAAGCCATCGATCTGTGTTTCAGGATTTTTTGCGAACCCGGAAAAAGTGAGGTTTTATCATTCGGGCCAACTTACGGCATGTATAAAGTTTCGGCTGCGATAAACGACGTCGGCTATTCGGAAATTGAATTGAACGATGTGTTTCAGATCGACTTCGGGACGGCGATCGACCGACTTGAAAATTCCGACGCGCGTTTGCTGTTCCTTTGTTCGCCGAATAATCCGACCGGGAATGGTATCGTTGGGATCGAAAAAATCTTGTCGGCGTTCAAAGGAATCGTGGTGATCGACGAGGCGTATATCGATTTTTCGGACGAACCTTCCTGGGCCAAAAGAATCTACGAATTCCCAAACCTGATCGTATTGCAGACGTTCAGCAAAGCCTTCGGATTGGCGGCCGCACGCGTGGGAATCGCGATTTCGAATCCCGAAATAATTTCTTGGTTCGATAAAGTAAAACCGCCGTACAACGTGAGCAGCTTGAATCAGGACGCGGTTTTGAAGCGATTAATCGATGTTGAAAAAGTAAATTCGGAAATAGAAATCTTAAAAGTCGAGCGAGAGAAATTGATGTCGGCACTCGCGGAAATTCCATCGATCGAGAAAATTTTTCCATCACAGGCGAACTTTATATTGATCCGAATCGATAGAGCCGAATCGGTATATGAAAAGCTTATCGATCTTGGCATCGTCGTCAGGAAACGCACCTCTCAAATTCCGAACGCGCTTCGGATTACTGTCGGAACTCCGCAGGAAAACCTGTCGCTGATCCAAACCTTAAAACAAATCACATGAAAAAAATACTGTTCATAGACCGCGACGGCACGCTTATCGTCGAACCCAAAACCGATCAGCAGGTCGATAGCCTTGAGAAACTCGAGTTTTTGCCCGGCGTTTTCAGGAACCTGTACCGAATCGCGACCGAACTCGACTTCGAACTCGTCATCGCGACGAACCAGGACGGATTGGGTACGGATTCTTTCGCCGAGGAAACGTTTTGGCCCGCGCACGAGAAAATGCTTCGCGCATTCGAAAATGAGGGCGTTTCTTTTGCCGATATTTTGGTCGACCGAAGTTTTGAACGGGACAACGTGCCCACTCGAAAACCCGGTGTCGGAATGTTTTCGAAATACATTTTCGGAAATTACGATCTCGCGAATTCTTTTGTGATCGGCGACAGGGAAACCGACGTACAACTCGCGCGAAATCTGGGCTGCAAAGCGATTTTGCTCGGAGATGTGAAAACGGAATTGGCATGTCAAAAAGCTACAAATTGGCATGAGATTTTCGCATGTCTGAAAAATGAAGGACGACGCGCTTCAATTTCCCGCAAAACCTCCGAAACGGAAATCTCGATCGAGCTGAATCTCGACGGATCCGGAAAATCATCCATAAAAACGGGCATCGGATTTTTCGATCACATGCTTGAACAAATCGCAAGACACGGCGGAATCGACCTTGAGATAAACGTGAACGGAGACTTGCACATCGACGAACATCACACGGTCGAGGACACGGCTTTGGCGCTCGGGTCGGCGTTCGCGAAAGCACTGGGTTCCAAGAAAGGAATTTCGCGTTACGGTTTTTTGTTGCCGATGGACGATTGTCTCGCCCAGGTCGCGGTTGATTTTGGCGGACGGCCGTGGCTGGTTTGGGAAGCCGATTTCAGACGCGAAAAAGTAGGCGAGTTGCCAACGGAATTGTTTTTCCATTTCTTCAAATCGTTCAGCGACGCCGCGGCCTGCAACCTGAACATCAAGGCTGAAGGCGAGAACGAGCATCACAAGATCGAGGCGATTTTCAAGGGTTTCGCTCGCGCTGTCAAAATGGCCGTAAAAACAGGGGAATTTTCAGGAATACCAAGCACGAAAGGAATATTATGATAGCGATACTGGATTATGGCGCCGGAAATGCCGCGTCGGTGCAAAACGCCGTAAATCGGTTGGGATACGAAACGTTGTTGACTCGTGATGCGAAATTCATTGCATCGGCCGATAAGGTAATTTTTCCCGGAGTCGGGCAAGCGGCGTCGGCCATGGAAAACCTCAAAAACCAGGGATTGAATACGTTATTGCCCGAACTCGAACAGCCGGTTTTGGGAATTTGCCTCGGATTGCAATTGATGTGCGAGTTTTCACAAGAAGGAAACACCGATGGTTTGTCGATTTTTAAAACGCGCGTCGCGAAATTTCCCGAGACAGGAATCGTACCGCACATGGGCTGGAATTCGGTTGACAAACTTGACAGCGTGTTGTTTGACGGGATTTCTGACGGTACGGATTTTTATTTCGTACACAGTTATTTCGCGCCCGTCAGTGAAAACACGTCGGCCCGATGCGATTACCTGACGCCATTCAGCGCCGCGCTTGAACGCGATAATTTTTACGCCGTGCAATTTCACCCTGAAAAATCGGGAATAGCGGGCCAACAATTGCTCAAAAACTTTTTGGAATTATGAGGATAATACCTGCAATAGATATCATCGACGGCAAATGCGTGAGGTTGTCGCAAGGCGATTTCAGCACGAGCAAAACCTACGGGAAGCCGCTCGAAATGGCGAAACTTTTTGAAGATAACGGCTTGCGTTTTCTGCACCTGGTCGACCTTGACGGAGCGCGTTTAGGCAAAATCGCAAATGCGAAAGTACTCGAGGAAATCGCATCGGGAACCAGTTTGCAAATTGATTTCGGTGGTGGAATAAAAACTACGCGCGATGTGCGACAGGCGTTCGATAGCGGCGCGAGTCAGGTAACGGCGGGCAGTATCGCGGTTCACGACGCCGAGCTCGTACGCGAATGGTTTGCGGATTTCGGAACCGACCGTATCATTCTGGGCGCCGACTGCTCGAATCGAAAAATAGCGACGAACGGCTGGAAAAACACAACCGATATCGACATATTTGAATTTGTCGCAGCGTTCGCGAAACAGGATCCGATTTCAATAATCTGCACCGATATCGCGAGCGACGGCATGTTGAACGGACCGGCGTTTGACTTGTACCGCGACTTGCTTGCGATGAAAAACCTCGGCGTCATCGCAAGCGGAGGCGTTTCATCTTTACGGGATTTACTCGAATTGAAACGGTTGGGTTGTGAAGGCGCGATAGTAGGAAAAGCGATTTACGAGAACAGGATCACACTAACCGAACTCTCGAAATTATGTTGAAGAAACGAATCATTCCGTGTCTCGACATCAAGGACGGGCGCGTGGTAAAAGGCGTAAATTTCGTGGCCTTGGCCGATGCGGGCGATCCCGTCGGACTGGCGTCGTACTATGCTCGCGAACAGGCTGACGAATTGGTGTTCCTCGATATCTCGGCCACAATCGAAGGTCGGAAAACGTTGATCGCACTCGTCGAAAAAATCGCAGTCGAAATCGACATTCCGTTTACGGTCGGAGGCGGCATAAACAGTGTGGCCGAAGCGGGAAAACTCATTAAGGCCGGAGCCGACAAAATAAGTGTAAATTCTGGCGCACTCAAACGACCCGAACTCATTTCAGAACTCGCCGACGCTTTCGGAAGCCAGGCGATAACCGTTGCCGTCGACGTGAAGACAGTCGGCGGAAATTCTTGCGTCTTTTCACACGGCGGTTCCAAACAAACCGGTTGGGATGCGATGGGTTGGTGCAAGCGTGTCGAGCAACTCGGAGCCGGTGAAATCCTGTTGACCTCGATGGATCGCGACGGTACTCGGTCGGGATTTTCGATAGCGATTACTGACGCAATAAGCCGCAACGTTTCGATTCCCGTAATCGCGTCGGGCGGCGCCGGAGACGAACAGGATTTTGCCGACGTATTCCTCAAAACCCGGGCAACTGGTGCGCTCGCCGCGGGAATTTTCCATTATGGCGATTTGCGGATTCCTGATCTCAAAAATTATTTACGAACGAAAAACATACCGATACGATGAAACCAGATTTCAATAAAATGAACGGGCTTTTGCCTGTCGTAATCCAAAACGCCGTGACAAACCGCGTGCTCATGCTTGGTTTCATGGACGAAGCCGCGTATGAAAAAACAGTGTCCGAGAAGAAAGTCACGTTTTTTTCGCGAACCAAGAATCGGCTGTGGACGAAAGGCGAAACCTCGGGGAATTTCCTGAACGTCGTTGAAATCTTGCCTGATTGCGACAACGACACCTTGCTGATCAAAGTCTTGCCTAACGGGAACGTTTGCCATACGGGAAGCGCGACCTGTTTCGGGAATCCCGATGCGAAAGGCTTTACGTATGAGTTGGAAGCGATTATTTCCGATCGCATAGAAAACGCGAAAACCGATTCGTACGTGAGCCGACTCTACCAAAAAGGAATCAACAAAGTCGCACAAAAGGTCGGGGAGGAAGCCGTCGAATTGGTCATCGAAGCAAAAGACGACAATCGCGAGCTGTTCGTGAATGAAGCCGCCGATCTGTTGTTTCACTATTTACTGTTGTTGCGCGCGAAAGGCGTTTCACTGATTGAAGTCGAAGAAGTGTTACAAAGTCGAAATCGTTAATTTCCCCGATTCGCGACTTCAATTGCTTTTTCAAGCACTTCGTCTTTACCGCTTGCAATTCTTTGTACGGTCGGGCGGATCTCAATGTCGATTTTCACGCCTTTGCGTTGGGTTTCGGTTCCGTCGGGATAGAAAACGCCCAAGCCTGTTATGTACGATTTTAGGCCGCCAGGAAATTCGACTAGGCTCACATTGCCGTCGGCGCCCGCGGTTTGGCTACCGATCGTCGTTACGTTGGGCGCGGCCTGAAACGCCATCACGGTGAATTCGGCGTGGCTTTGCGTTTGTTCGTTCACAAGAAGGATGACTTTTCCTTTGTAGTAATTTTTATGGGATCTTCCGACTTCGTGCGCTTCTTTAAACAGGAATTTCCCGGGATACGAAAAGTCGGGGAAAATGAACCTGACGAACGGTTTGCTTTTTTCGAACAATTCACGTCCAATTAGATAGACCGTTCCGTTCGGATAATTTCGGATGTCGAAAATGATGGCTTTCGTTCCTTTTAGACTGTCCATCATTCGGCCGACTCGTTTGATGTCGAACTCGAGCGTTCCCATGTTTACATAGCCGATGTTCCCGTCCATGATTTTCCACGGCGAGGTTTGGGGTTTTTCTTTCGGTTTGAAATTTTTGAAGATGTCGCGTGGAATTGTTTTTTCGATTGGCTTTCCGTCGCGCAAAAATGTGACGTTTACCGACTTCGTGTTTCCGTTCAGCAACGTTGCGAATGCGCTTCGACGTTTCACATCGGGGTTTGAGCCCGACAAATATTTCCATTGGGAAGCCAATGAATCGGCAACAGGAACTTGAATGATATCTCCGATTTTTATGTCGTTCGAAATACAAATCGCCTCGTCAAACAGTTCCGAAACAACCGCCATATCGTCGATGATCTTGTAATCGAAAGGCGCGTAATATTCACCGAAATGTTCCTTTAGTTTCGGGCTGTACAAGTTCGCATGCGAATCGTCGAGGCAAACTACAAGCTCACGCAACGCCAAATGATAATTGGTTTCGGACGTTGTAGACACGAATTTCGGAAGCATCCTTTTCAACACATCGTCCCATTTTTCGTCGGTCATGTATTTGTACGGATAGAAATATTCGACCTGGTTCCAATACCTGAAAAGTGCGATCAGCCGGATGTTTTCGTTTTTCCAATCGGAATTTAGGTACGGAGCTTCGTTTTTGGGTTCTAATTGTTTAGTGTTTTTAAAACTGTCGGCGTAGTAAAGATTGCCTTGGGCGCGATTGTTTTCGATGTGTTTTAGTCTGGCCGATAATTCGGGCGTAAACAATTCAGGACTTTGTGTCCACGACAAATCGAAATTTTTGTCGAAGGATTTTTTGCCCGATGATTTTGCGCAAGATTTACAGTTCGGAATTTCGCCGAGACCGTTTATCCAATCGAAATAAATTTCGGAAAGTTGCTCTTTGTCATTTGCCGACTTAGTTTTTTGGACGATGTCTTGAAGTTCTTTATCCCAATCGAATTTTCCTTTCGCGACCTGCGGATGATAGTATTTTAAAAAGCCCCAAATTTTCGCGGTGGCGTAAAGTTTGTCGGTTTCGGATAATTGTGCCGACGCCAAAAACGTGCAGCACAGCAAAAGCAGCGTAAAAATTTTCCTCATTTAGGTGTTATTGATTTTGCATAGATATTCAAAAATCGATTGAATTGGAAAACCGTTAGCGCAACTTTAACGCATAAAAAAAGCCCGATCGCGAAATCGGGCTTTTTATTTGAACTGAGATTTTAGAAGCCGAGTCCGACCGCGAAACCGCTTACGGCAGCAGGGAAATTACCCATCGCGGTAACAGCTCCAGAACCGGTATTCACAGAGTAAATCTTGCTCGCCGAACCGACGGTAAGGATTGCGTAGCCTGTGTTCGAAGTTCCTCCGATGTCGAATCCGCTTTGTGCCGTCACATCGGCGCCGAGCATTCCCACGGTAACCAATGTTCCGTCATTGGGTGGATTTTGTTTGAACAACATGTCCATAGTCGAATCGATAACGAAAAGTTCGGTAGACGTTGTTCCCGCGAAATTATTCGTGTAGGCCGCCGATGTCACGTTCGGAGTTCCGGGATTCAAGCTGCCATCAGTTGCCGCCAAAACGCCATCGTTAGGATTCACGCGCAGGTTTTGGCCTGTGTTGCTCACGATTCTGATGCGGTCGACGAGCGGATTGAAGTCGAACCCGAAGTCTGTTCCGTCAAGCGTTCCGAAAGCCGCGGCTCCGATCGCGGTTGCGGTTCCGTTACTCACGTTTATCGTATAGATACGCGAGTTGCTGCCCAATGCGAACAGTTGCCCTGTTGCGGGACGCATGTCGATTCCCACGATGTTTACGCCTGCGTCAAGACCTTGGATGGTTTTCGTAGTTGGTGTTCCGATGTCCATAGGATTGAAAATATGGAGCGTGTTCGAAGCAACTGCATAAGCGACCGGCGCAACAGGAATCGCAAGACCGATCAACGGCATGTCCAATTCTCCAAGGTTTCTCGCTTTCCCCGTTGTCAGGTCGATTTTGTATAGTTTGCTTTCAGATCCGATCGTGAAGCTCGCCAACGCCGTCGTGTTGTCTTGGGCGATATCGAAACCTCCATCACTCATCGTTGAGAAGTTGTTGATGTCGAGGCTTCCGATTGCGGTAAGCGTTCCGTCGTTGGGCGGATCTTGTTTGTAGAGCATGCCGTCAGCGAAATTGATCGCGAATAGGGCAGTGGTCGTCGCGCCTGCGGTACTGTTCGTGTAAGCGGCGGCTCCGACTTGCGGCGTTCCCGGATTTAGGTTGCCATCGGTTGCGGCGACAGTTCCGGTTTCAGGATTCAGCCTGAGGTTTTGCCCTGTCGATGTTACCAAACGGATGCGGTCCACAGTCGGGTTGAAATCGAATCCGACCATATCGCCTGCGACTGCGGGAGTGAACGGTGCAGTTCCGAGCGCTTTCGCAGCTCCTGTCAAATGGTTGATCACGTATAATCTGTTCGTGCTGCCAAGCCCGATGAGTTGTCCGGTTTGAGGACGGAAGTCGATTGCGATGATGTTGTCGCCCGATTCCAGTCCGGTGATCGTCGTGGTTGAAATGGCGTCATCGGAATCATTGGCGTTTAGTTTTACCAACGTGTTGCCCGCGATAAGCCCGTAAAATTCCAAATCAGGTTTTGAGCCGCCTGATCCATTGTTGCCGTTGTCGTCATCGCTGCAACTTGTGAGCGTAATTCCTGCCAGCGCCGTGGCTGCAAGACAAAAGGTGCGAAGTGTTTTCTTCATGGTTATTTGTGTTATGTTTTATGAAGTGAATCTACGAGCGATTGGCAGGCTTGGTTTTACAAAATTTTAATTTTTTGTTTAATTTTTACGGGAAATGCGATATTCTAATGTTATTTTAATGTTGGAGATGTTGAATTTTTGATATTCCGACAGTTTTTAAGAAATGTAATTCGGAGTTCGACGCGCGAAGGATAGCAGCGGTTAGCCCGCAGGCGCGACGCGTCTTTTGCCCGACGTTTTGGGCGACCGACGGAAGCCACAAAAACGGCGACGGCAAAATCGCGTCGTGCCGAGGACTAATAGCGGATAGCCTGACGGCGCACGGTTTTGGTTTGGAAGGGGAAGTTGAATCGCCGGCGCGCCCAGGTAAAGTGCAAAGTGCAGCGTGCAAAGTACAAAGTTTTTACTCCGACAGACGTTGTACTTTGCGCTCTGCACGCTGCACTTTTCGCAAAAAAAAAGTCCGCTCTTTCGAACGGACTTTCTATAAGTCAAACCGGATTAAAAACGTTTATTTTACTTTGTTCACGATAGCTTTGAAAGCTTCCGGGTGGTTCATGGCAAGATCGGCAAGAACTTTACGGTTCAATTCGATTCCACCTTTTTTAACCAATCCCATGAACTGAGAATATGACATTCCTTCTTGGCGTGCACCAGCGTTGATACGCATGATCCACAACGCACGGAAGTTTCTCTTTTTCGCTTTGCGGTCGCGGTAAGCGTACTGCATTGCTTTTTCGACAGCGTTTTTAGCTACTGTCCAAACGTTTTTACGACGTCCGAAGAAACCTTTGGCTTGCTTCAGGACTTTTTTTCTGCGAGCTCTTTTAGCTACGGAGTTTACTGATCTTGGCATACTTTTCTTGTTTTTTGCAGCAGGCGTCCTGAATTTAATCGAAGGAACTTGTTTGGCCTGATACAGGGTTATAAATTACCTTTAATTGACAATTGACAATTGACAATTACAACAGCGTCTTAGATAATACGCAACTGTTGTTTTACGCTTTTCATGTCGGTTGGGTGAACCAAAGCGGCATGAGTCAAAGCAAGCTTGCGCTTTTTAGACTTCTTGGTAAGGATGTGGCTCTTGAAAGCGTGTTTCCTCTTGATTTTACCGGAACCAGTAACTTTGAATCGTTTCTTGGCGCTGGATTTGGTTTTCATTTTAGGCATAATTCCTAAGTATTGTGGTTTGACTTATTTTTAGACAAATGTCGTAATGACAAATGACGAAGGACTTAAGACATATATTTGAAGATAAATTTCTAACCTTTTGTTAGTCCTTCGTCTTTCGTCATTTGTCTTTCGTCACTTTATTTTTTCTTCTTCGGCGCCATGAACATAATCATCCGCTTTCCTTCAAGAACCGGCATCGCTTCGACTTTTCCCCATTCCTCAAGGTCTGTGGCAAGTTTCAACAACAAAATTTGGCCTTGATCTTTGTAGATGATCGAACGTCCTTTGAAGAATACGAAAGCTTTTACTTTCGAACCTTCTTTGAGGAATTTCTCGGCATTCTTGCGTTTGAATTCGTAATCGTGCTCGTCAGTCTGAGGACCGAAACGGATTTCCTTGATCGTCACTTGCGTAGACTTTGCCTTCAAGGCTTTGTCGCGTTTCTTTTGCTCGTAAACGAACTTCTTGTAATCCATGATCTTACAGACCGGCGGAACCGCGTTGGGTGAAATTTCGACGAGATCCAATTCGAATTCGTCGGCTTTTCTCAAAGCTTCGGCCAGTGAGTAAACTCCAGGCTCAATGTTTTCACCAACAAGGCGAACTTCCTGAAGACCGCGGATGTGTTGGTTGATGCGATGCGCATCTTTTTTTTCTACTCGAGGTTGATAACCTCTGTTATTCCGTATTGCTATGGCTTAAATTATTAAGTTAGACTAATTAGATTCGACGTTGAACGTCTTTAATGTTGTGTTGATCTCTTCGTTGACCATCCTGGCGAATTCCTCGATCGAAACGGTTACGTTGCCTTTACCTTCCTGCCCGTGTTTGCGCACGGAGATGGTTCCGTTCTTCTCTTCTTCCTCGCCGACAATGAGCATGTATGGGAATTTCTTGGTTTCGGCTTCGCGGATTTTCTTCCCGATCGTCTCGTTGCGATTGTCAATTAGGGCGCGAATTTCGTGATTTTCGAGCAATTCCAAAACTTTTTTGGCATAATTTTCATATTTCTCACTCAGAGACAGAATGATAGCTTGTTCGGGCATCAGCCAAAGTGGGAAGTTTCCTGCGGTATGCTCGAGCAGAATCGCGATGAAACGTTCCATGGAGCCAAACGGCGCGCGGTGAATCATAACCGGACGGTGCAATTCATTATCCGAACCTTTGTACGTCAAATCAAAACGCTCGGGCAAATTGTAATCGACCTGGATCGTCCCAAGTTGCCATTGGCGACCGAGTGCATCTTTCACCATGAAGTCGAGTTTCGGTCCGTAAAACGCAGCTTCTCCCGATTCTATGACATAATTCAAACCTTTGTCTTTCGCGGCATTGATGATCGCTTGTTCCGCTTTTTCCCAGTTTTCGACCGATCCGATGTATTTGTCGGGATTGTCCAGATCGCGAACCGAAACCTGGGCCGTAAAATTCTCGAATCCTAACGATCCGAATACGTACAACACCAAATCGATCACGTTCTTGAACTCCGCGTCCAATTGGTCGGGCGTACAAAAAATATGGGCGTCGTCCTGGGTGAATCCACGAACGCGTGTCAAACCGTGCAATTCGCCCGATTGTTCGTAGCGATAAACCGTTCCGAATTCCGCGTAGCGTTTCGGCAAATCCTTGTACGACCAAGGTTTCACGGCGTAGATCTCGCAGTGGTGCGGACAGTTCATCGGTTTCAAAAGGAATTCTTCACCTTCGGCCGGCGTGTGGATCGGTTGGAAAGAATCCGCTCCGTATTTTGCGTAGTGACCGGAAGTCACATATAGTTCTTTTTGCCCGATGTGCGGCGTTACGACCTGCTCGTAACCAGCTTTCTTCTGCGCTTTTCTAAGGAATTGCTCCAAGCGGTCGCGCAATGCGGCACCTTTCGGCAACCACAACGGCAAGCCTTGCCCGACTTTCTGTGAGAACGCGAACAATTCGAGTTCTTTTCCAAGTTTTCTATGATCGCGGCGTTTCGCTTCTTCGAGCAATTCGAGGTAATCGGTAAGGTCTTTCTGCTTCGGAAACGAGATGCCGTAAACGCGCGTCAATTGCTTGTTCTTCTCGTCACCTCGCCAATAAGCTCCGGCGATCGACATGATTTTCACGGCCTTGATGATGCCCGTGTTCGGAATGTGTCCGCCTCGGCAAAGGTCGGTGAACGTCGAATGATCGCAGAATGTAATCGTTCCGTCTTCGAGATTCTCGATGAGTTCGACCTTGTATGGATTGTTTTCTTTTTTGTAAAAATCAAGCGCGTCGGCCTTTGATGACGAACGCATAGTGAATTCGAATTTTCCGCGTGCGATGTCGAGCATTTTGTCTTCGATCGCTTTGAAATCGGCATCTGAAATCTTCAGGTCGCCAAAATCGACATCGTAGTAAAATCCGTTTTCGATCGCAGGCCCGATCGACAATTTCACGCCCGGATACAATTCCTGCAACGCCTGCGCCAACACGTGCGAAGTCGAGTGCCAGAACGCTTTCTTGCCGTCCTTGTCGTTCCAGGTAAAGAGTACGAGAGAACCGTCGGTCGTGAGTGGCGTCTCAGTTTCCACGGTCGTGCCGTTGAACGAGGCCGAAATCACGTTTCTCGCGAGGCCTTCACTGATGCTTTTGGCGACATCCATCGGGGATGCACCGCTTTCAAACTCTTTTACCGAACCGTCGGGCAATGTAATCTTGATCATAATTAAAAATTAAGTGTGCAAATATAGGGCTTTGGACACACGTATACAAGATGATGAGCCAATGGTTTCGCGATTTGGAGGCCGCCTTTTTTTACGCAAGATTTTGTTTAACGATTTTATGAAATTCATTAAACAAAATTATTGTTAAACTTATGTTAGGGCAATGGTATGGCTGACGTTCGGAATTTTCGTAAAAGCAACGGTAAAGTACTGATTAAACATTGTTTAAATAAATTTAAAAAACGTTAAACAAAAGTGGTGAAGTGCGTAATTTCGGCAGATGAACAAATACAAAATAAACTCATTATGAAAACAAGTACCATTTTTAAAAAATCGATTTTGCTCGCCTTCATCGGATTTGCAGCGATTTCGTGCAGTGACGATGATTCGGATCCGGTAACGCAGCCACAGACCATTTCAGCGATCGCGGCTGACACACCAAACCTTTCCATTTTGGTGCAAGCCCTGGACAAGGCTGGTTTGGTCGCGACACTCGACGGTTCCGGACCGTTTACGGTATTCGCGCCGACGAATGAAGCGTTTACGGCATTTTTATCGGCAAACGGTTATGCAAACCTCGACGCGGTCCCGACTGCGGCATTGAAGGAAATTTTATTGAACCACGTGGTTTCGGGCAGCGTGATGTCATCGGCATTGACGACAGGTTATGTGAAAACGTTGGGAAAAGGCGCCGCATCGACAACCAACACGATGAGCATGTTCGTAAACACTGCATCGGGCGTCGTACTTAACGGAGGAACCGCAAACGGTGGCGCGACCGTCACGACTGCCGACATCATGGCTTCAAACGGCGTCATCCACGTCGTAAACGGAGTGATCGGTTTGCCGACTGTCGTAAACCATGCGATCGCGAATCCTGATTTTTCGACCTTGGTTGCCGCGCTCACGAGAGACGACCAACCTGATTTCGCTGGAATCCTGTCGGGCACCGCGAGTTCGCCGTTCACGGTTTTTGCACCGACGAACACGGCATTCGGGAACTTGCTTACTGAACTTGGCGCATCGGGATTGGCCGACATCGACCAGGTCACGCTCGAGAAAACATTGAAATACCATGTCGTTACGGGAGCGAACGTATTGGCCGCCAGTTTGACCGACGACATGAGCGTTACCACGTTCAACGGTGATTCGTTCACGGTAAATGTCACGGGCGGCGCAAGAATCACCGACTTCAACGACCGTGTGAGCAACATCATCGCGACCGACGTCCAGGCTTCGAACGGAGTCGTCCACGCGATCGACAAAGTACTTTTGCCAAATTTGTAGAATAGTTAACATTGATTGAGGAAGGGGAATTTGTGTTAGGTTCCCCTTTTTCATGTTTAAAAAAAATCGGTTATGGAAAACAAAAAGACATATTTGATCGCAGGCGCCAGTAGCGGAATAGGACTCGAGATCGCATTGCAGTTGAAAGCCGCGGGACATACCATATTGGCGATGAGCCGCTCCAAAAAGACACTCGAGGAACACACCGATATAACATTTTTGGAGCATGATTTCATGTCGGATGCCGCGTTGCCTGAAATCCCTAATGCGATCGACGGTCTGGTCTATTGTCCCGGAAGCATCACGCTCAAACCGCTGCGCGCGCTCAAAGACGACGATTTGCTCAATGACTTCAGGATCAACGTAGTCGGCGCTTTCAAATTCGTAAATGCCTATTCGGCCAATCTTAAGAATTCCGATTCGGGGTCGATAGTGTTGTTCAGTTCGGTCGCGGCCCAAACAGGAATGCCTTTCCATGCGAGCGTTGCGGCTTCCAAAGCGGCCGTCGAAGGTTTAACGAAAGCCCTTGCCGCTGAACTCGCTCCTAAAATCCGCGTGAATTGCATCGCACCTTCGCTCACCGATACGCCTTTGGCCTCCCAATTATTGAATTCGGACGCCAAACGACTCGCGAATGCGGAGCGACATCCGCTAAAAGCGATCGGCGAAGCGCGGATTATCGCAAAATCCGCCGTACATTTATTAGTGGACGCTGTTTGGACAACGGGACAAATCATTGGTGTGAACGGCGGCCTCGGCACCATTTTTAAATAAATAATTATGAAGATTCTGCTCACCGGCGCGACCGGATATATCGGACAACGTTTGCTTCCCGTTCTGTTGGAACAAGGACACGAGGTCGTTTGTGCGGTTCGTGATGTTTCGCGATTCAACATCAAGCGATTTGACGGTCGCAAGATAAGTCTTGTGGAACTCGATCTGCTAAAAAAGGAAACGCTAAAAAATATCCCGACCGATGTGGAAGCCGCTTATTATCTGGTACATTCGATGAGTACGACGGCCGATTTCGGGAAAATGGAGGAAACGTCGGCCCAAAATTTCATCGATGGAATCGCCTCGACGTCGGCCAGACAAATCGTTTACCTTGGCGGAATCGTTAACGAAAAAGAACTCTCGGAACATTTGAAATCCCGCAAAAAGGTTGAGGAAGTACTTCGAAAAGGAAGCGTTCCCGTTACGTCATTGCGCGCCGGCATAATTGTCGGGTCAGGAAGCGCGTCGTTTGAAATCATCCGCGATCTCGTCGAGAAACTTCCGATTATGATCGGACCGAAATGGCTCGAAACACGTTGCCAGCCGATCGCGATTCGGAATGTTGTCGAAATGCTTTCAGGTGTTCTAGGGCGTGAAGATACGTTTGGCCGCGACTATGACATTTACGGGCCGGATATCTTGACGTACAAACAGATGTTGTTGCAATTCGGTGAGGTTCGCGGGTTAAAACGCTACATTTTTACAGTTCCCGTCATGTCGCCGAAACTGTCGTCGTACTGGCTGTATTTCATCACTTCGACCTCATACATCCTCGCGCAGAATCTCGTCGACAGCATGAAAGTCGATGTGATCGCGCGGCCCAACGATCTGGCGCAAAAACTCGGAATTAAAATTCTTACGTACAAGGAAGCCATAAAGATCGCGTTCGACAAAATCGAGCAAAACCTTGTGCTTTCGACCTGGAAAGACGCGCTCACGTATACGTATTTTACTGAAGGACTTTCGCGTTACATCAAAGTGCCGCTTTTTGGTTGTTTCAAAGACAAGAAACGCATGAAGGTCGATGATCCCGAGGCGGCGCTTGATCGCGTGTTTGCGATCGGAGGAAATTCAGGTTGGTATTACGCCGATTGGTTGTGGCAATTTCGCGGATTTCTCGACAAACTTTTTGGTGGCGTCGGAATCAATCGCGGCCGGAAAAACACGTCGGCGATCTTTGCGGGAGAAACCCTCGATTTTTGGCGCGTGATCTACTCAAGCCGCGAGGAAAGGCGTTTGCTTTTGTATGCTGAGATGCGCATGCCCGGCGAGGCGTGGCTCGAGTTCCGGATGGGCAAAGACAATATTTTGCGACAGACCGCGACGTTCCGGCCCGTCGGGTTGTGGGGACGATTGTACTGGTATTCGGTCTTGCCGTTCCATTATTTTATTTTCAATGGGATGATCAGGAAAATCGCGACGGGAAAAGGTTAGAAAAGTGTTTTGAAGAACGATTTTAGGAACGGTTTTTTCGGACAGGCAAGGATGATTTTGAGCTCTTCGAGAATCGTGCTTTCCTCGTTTAAAAATCGCAATACCGAAACCGGATCCGTTTTGGTGAACAAGCGGGAAAAAATTTGTTTTCCGAGTTCATTATTGTAGAAAAGTACGTGGTTGAAAATTCGGTCGTAGAACGTGAAACGGTTTGTCTTGTGGAATCGGCTGAAATTCGGGTTCGCGGTTTTTAGCTCCGACGCGACTTTTTTCACGTTTTTCAAAGCGTGCACGAACGTATAACCAGTACTCGCTTTCGTCCATCCGCCTGCGGTTCCGATGTTGAGCACGTTTTTCGAATTGTGTTTGTGGAACGGATACGTCGTCATCGGGATCACGCCGGTTTCTTTTTTCGCGATCTCAAAGTCTGAAATTCCCTTTTGCGACAGATAACGTCTTATCTCAATTTCGTATTCGTCTTCACGCAACAATTCGGGCGAGAAAAGCGTGAACTCAACGAGCGCTTCCGAATTTGAAAACGGCAACACATACATGAACCGCGTCTGGCTCATTTGTTTAACTGAAAAGTCCATAATCGTGATCGCGTCGGCTGTAAACGGCAATTGCTTCGATTTTACGAACCAACCTTCGAAATGCTGCAACAACAGCGGGTTTCGGGAATCGTCAGTCGGGATTTTCGGAACGACACTGTTGAACACGAAATCGGCTTGGAATGTTCCTGAAGTCGTGACGACCGAAACCGAATTTCCATCATCGAAAAGTGAAACAAGTTCATCATTTTGTCTAACGATGAGCGGGAATCGTTCGATTTTTTTGTCAATATATTCTCGCAGTTTTTCTGATGAAATGCATTTGTAGATGAACCTTCCGCCCAGACATTCGGTCGATTTCTTTTCGTCGGTAAAAAAACCTTTTCGCCACGAATGTTCGAGTATCGAATCGTATTTTCCAGTCGAATTTTCCCAGTAACACCATGTTTTTTCGGTCGGAATTTCGTATTTTTCGATAATCAGGATTTTTTTTGCATCGGCCAGGCCCGTGTCGATGAGTTCATCGAGCAGCAACATCGCGGCGAGTCCGAATCCTGAAAAAATGTAGTCGTATTCCATTGTAATTTTCAAAAGTACGCAATCGCTCGGCTAAACAAATTGTAAAGTTTTTCAAAACGCTAAAGTTTTGTTTAATTATTATCTATATTCGTTAAACAAAATGAAGCACAGGGTTTACATAATAGGTTCGGGTTTTTCGTCTTTGTCGGCCGCCTGCTATTTGGCACGCGACGGATACGACGTCACCGTTTTCGAGAAGAACGCCACGATCGGCGGGCGCGCGCGTCAATTGTTAAAAGATGGTTTCACGTTCGACATGGGGCCGACTTGGTATTGGATGCCCGACGTGTTCGATCGTTTTTTTGCCGATTTCGGAGCGAAGACAAACGATTATTATTCGATTGAGAAACTGTCGCCCGCATACAGCGTGTATTTCGGGCAGGATGATTTCGTCACGATCCAGGACAATCCGTCGGACATTAAAAAGACGTTCGAATCCATTGAACCCGGAAGCGGCAAGAAGCTCGAATCGTTTCTAAACGAGGCGAAATCCAACTACGACATAGCGATCGGCGACATTGTGTATCGTCCCGGAGAATCGGCTTTTGAGCTTGTTTCGATGAAAACCGTAGGAAAGATCGACAGGTTTTTTTCGACCGTGAGTTCTGATGTAGCCAAGCGTTTCAAGAATGAAAGACTGCGCAAGATATTGGAATTTCCGGTGTTGTTTTTGGGCGCGAAACCGTCAGAAACACCATCGTTTTATACGTTTATGAACCATGCCGATTTCGGTCTCGGGACGTTCTACGCGAAAGGTGGCATGTTCTCGGTCGTGAAAGGAATCGAAAAATTGGCGCTTGAACTTGGCGTAAAGTTCCAAACACATTCGAACGTCGAAAAAATCACGGTCGATGCCGATAGCGAAGTCGACGGGATTATCGTGAACGGTGAAAAACTTTGGGCCGAGATCGTCGTGAGCGGTGCCGATTACCACCATTCGGAACAATTGCTCGACGAAAGATTGCGCACATATTCTCCAAAATATTGGGAAAGCCGTGTTTTCGCGCCTTCGTGCCTGCTGTTTTATGTGGGGTTCGACAAGAAAATCGAGAACGTCGAACATCACACGTTATTTTTCGATACGGATTTCGATGTGCACGCCCAGGCGATTTACGACGATCCGAAATGGCCCGAGGAACCGCTTTTTTACGCGAGCTTTCCATCGAAAACCGAACAAGATTGCGCGCCGAAAGGTTGCGAAGCCGCGATATTTCTCGTTCCGCTTGCGCCCGGGATTGACGACACGCCTGAATTGCGCGAGTCGTGTTTCTCGAAAATCTTACATCGATTGAAAAAAAATACGGGCCAGAGTTTGAGTGAGAATATTCTTTTCAAGGAAAGTTTTTGTGTCAACGATTTTGTGTCCGACTATAATTCATATAAGGGCAACGCGTACGGAATGGCCAATACGCTCATGCAAACCGCTTTCCTGCGTCCGAAACTGCGCAGTCGAAAAGTCGGGAATTTATATTTCGCTGGTCAACTTACCGTTCCCGGTCCCGGAGTTCCGCCCGCTTTGATTTCGGGAAAACTCGTCGCCGGTCTAATCCAAAAAAAAAATCGCCATGAAGTCGCTGTTTGATGATGTCTCGTTCGCGAGCAGCCGATTGGTGACGCAGCGTTACAGCACGTCGTTCGCGTCGGCGGTGAAGATGTTGGCGCCTTGTATCCGCCAGGACATTTACAATATATATGGATTCGTGCGCGTGGCCGACGAGATCGTGGACAGTTTTCACGATTTTGATAAAGCGGCGTTGTTCGCAAGGTTCGGCGATGATCTCGAGCGTTGTTTGCGCGACGGCATCAGTACGAACCCGATCTTGAATTCGTTCCAGCATACGGTCGCGAAATACGAGATTCCGACCCAGCTAATTTCGTCGTTCATGAAAAGCATGGAGGCCGATTTGACCAAGAAAGAATACGCGTCTATCGATGAATACCGAGACTACATCTACGGTTCGGCCGATGTCGTCGGGCTTATGTGCCTGAAGGTTTTCGTGAAAGGCGACGATCAGAAATACGAGGCACTCAAGGATTCGGCGATGCGTTTGGGCTCGGCGTTCCAGAAAGTTAATTTCCTGCGCGACCTCAAAATGGATTTCGAGCAACTCGATCGCAGTTATTTTCCGGGTGTCGATTTGACTTCGCTCGATGAAAACGTGAAATCACAGATCGTCGAGGAGATCGAGGCCGACCTTCGCGCGGGATTGCAAGGCGTCTTGCGTCTGCCGATCGAGGCGAAGCTGGGCGTTTACGTCGCGTATTGCTATTATCGGAAATTGCTTGTGAAGTTAAAGAATACGCCGCCCGAACGGATTCGGAATGCGAGGATCCGCGTGCCGAATTACCAGAAGTTCGGGTTGTTCGCCAAATGTTATATCAACTGTAAACTCAACATCGTCTAATGTCTATTTGGATTTACATATTGGTCGGCGTGCTGACGTTCGCGATTATGGAATGTATCGCGTGGCTGAGCCATAAATACATCATGCACGGTTTTTTGTGGAATTGGCACAAGGATCATCATAAGAAAAACCATGATTCGTGGTTCGAGCGCAACGATTTGTTTTTTGTCGTGTATGCCGTGGTCTGCATTGGTTTTTGTTTGCTTTGGCGTTTCGATATTTTACAGATCGGGCTTGCGATTGGGATTGGGATTTTTTGCTATGGTTTTACGTATTTCGTCGTGCACGATATCTTCATTCATCAGCGGTTCAAGATTTTTAGGAACGCCAATAATAGGTATGCGAAAGCCGTGAGACGCGCGCATAAGATGCATCACAAACACTTGGGGAAAGAACATGGGGAATGTTTTGGGATGTTGTTCGTACCGTTTAAGTATTTTAGGTCGAAGTGATGGCGTTGGGATTTTATGGAACCCTTAAAGGGTTGCGAAAATCGAGTGCCACCAGCCTGACCGAAATAAATCACAGATCAATCCGCAGCGCCAACGAGAAAACATTGTCACGCGTCGGTCCATTCTTAAACAAAGGGTTCAGGTCGTATTTCGCGTAAATTGAAATCGGGCCATAACCTACGTAAGCGCCGAGTCCGTATACGAAATTAGTAGCGTTGAACGAGCGGCGTTGCGTGTCCTCGATTTTTCGATGATCTTCATAATAGCGCAGTTTTTGGTTTTGCCAAAGGTTCATTCCCGCATAACCTCCGAGACCAAACTTCCAATTATCCACCGTGGAATAACGCACGCGATCGTAAGACTCGAGTTTCTTGGAATTTCCGAATTCCAGATATACAGGAAATACGAGATTCGTAACGCGCAACTTCTGGTACTTCAAGTCCTGTGCGAAAGTTTCAAAGGTCGTTTCGTCTCCATTGACGGCGAACGCGCGATTGCCAGTGAGTTCGAACGAATGGACATGAAGCGAGGTTCCGTATGCAAGCCGCAGGAAGTTGGAATCCTTGAGCAATCTGGTGCGTAGTGTAACACCGAATTCTGAAAAACCGCTCTTCCAGATCTTATACGGTGAATCTTTTAAGCTGTGCTCGTCTGAAACCGTATTCGAAATCCCGCCGGCCAAGACGATATCTGCATACGTCCGCTTGTCATATTGAACCGATTTCCGTTTGTCGACGTAATTGAGTCCGACCAAAAAGCTCCCGCGGTCGTCATAAACATTGCCTAGCCCGAGTTCTACCTGGCTGCCGCGCTCGTGCCTGAACGTCCAGAAATCGCCTCGTTCCACAAGTTTCTTCTGATTTTCGACGATCGCAAGTTTCGTGTCGATGCTGATCGCCGCATTTTTGGCCGCATCTTCCTTAAGGCGTTTCGCTTCCTCTGATGTGATTTTTTGTTCGGACAGTCGCTTGTTTATCGCTTCAAGTTCGCGTTTGAGTCGGAACTTTTCAGAATCCTCGATGCGTTTTTTTTCTTCGTCCAGATCTTGTAATGCTAGGGTTTTCTCGCGTTGTTGCCATTTGACGTCGGCCGAATCTACCGTTGCGGGTTTTACTTCGGTCGGATTCTGCGCCTTCATATTAGACATGCCGATTGCTGTCGCCACAAAGGCGAAAATGATTTTTTTCATGATGATTGAAACTTAAGTGATTGATTATTTGTTACTGAACGCGATTTTGATCCGCTTTTGTTTGAAGAGGCTTTCGAAGATTCCGCTGCGGAAACTTTCATTCAATTCAGATTCGCTGTCCTTGAGCAACGCATTCGCGTCGGTTTGCTTGGACAACCCGTTGCCTGCTGCGATTTCGCGTCTTGCTTTCTCTATGAGTAGATCGACATCGTCCTCGTCGGGCTGTTTGCCGGCTTTGATCATGTCGTCGACCGCGACCAGGATTTCCTGGATTTTTTGCTGTTCGATTGGATTTTGTCGGGTTTCGATCGTAGGTTCGATGACGATTTGAGGTTGGCGGATCGCAATCGGAGTTTCAGTTTTGTTATCCGAATCGGATTTCGTCACGACTTCAGGTTCATTAACAGCAACAACTTTTTGTCGTACACGATGTTCGAAAACCTTTACCGAATCAGGAATCGCGGATTCTTCAGGTCGGTCGACGATGATTTCGGGGTTCGTCGTCGGAACCTTATCATCGAATCGCAAAAACGTCAACCCAATCCCAATCACCAAGGCGGCCGCGATCCAATAATATATATAGGTAGTGTTCTTTTTTTGTTGGCCGCGCTGTAAAGCCACGCGTTCCCAGGCGTTCGGTTGCGGTTCGAGGCTTCGTTCGCCCAACCTGCGCTTCATCTCATTTTCAAAATTCTTTTCCATGCGCTTTCTTTTTATAGGTTTCCAACTGTTGCTGCAACATCTTGCGCGCCTTGAACAATTGTGATTTCGACGTGCTTTCAGATATTCCGAGCATTGCCGCTATGTCTTTATGGCTGTAATCTTCAATCGCGAACATGACGAGCACGGTTCGGTATCCGTCGGGCAAATTGTCGATCAGCGATTGGAGCGCGTCCATGTCGAAATCGTCGGGGTCGGCGTCTATCGAGATGATTTCGGCTTCGGCTACATCGGTGAACTGCATCTGCTTTCGGCTCCTCAGGAAATCGATGGCTTCGCGCACCATGATTCGGCGCATCCAACCTTCGAAATTGCCTTCGAACCGGAACTTCGCGAGGTTTGCGAATACCTTCGTGAAACCAGTGATCATCACGTCCTCGGCGTAATGCATGTCGCTAATGTAGTAGCGGCAGACGCTGAGCATTTTGGGCGCATGCCGTCTGAAGAGCTTTTCCTCGGCTTTTGCGTCGCGCTTGAGGGCCTTTTTTAGGAGCGTCTCGTCTGATTCGTGCAGCTTGATTATCTTCAATTGGTTCGTGTTTGTATGCTAAAGACGGGATTTTTATTTAGAAGTTGCCTCGGAGTTTATTTTTATCGGTATTTTTTATTTTGGCGTGCCGGCGGCTTGGGCGCACTGGCTGCTGACGCGGTGCTAATGGAAAGCCGCCGTCGGGCTGACCCGTTCCAATCTTTTGCCGCGCCTCAAAAGTTTTGAATGCCTTTCAGGTTCGGCAAAAGGATTTCCACTCGCATCCCTCACGCGTGCGTTCTGTTAAGAATTCGCCAATCGGCAATAAATCGAACTTTTACGCAGTTGTAACTGGCACAACACAACCAATGGGATTATGCAAGAACAACATTATTCGATCGTATTCCGGCCATCTGAATCCGTGATCGCGGAAATACGGGACATGAAGCGGCAACTCGCCGAAACAGGAAACTACGGCAGCCGCAACGCCGAGGCACATATTACCGTGTTGGAATTCTTCGCGCGCGAGAATCAGATAGCGATCGTCGAGCGATACATGCAGGATTTCGCGTCGTCGGTTTGTAACCTTATATATAGGTTCGATCGCTACGGATCGTTCCCGGAGAAATATACGAAAGAGAACGGGGTGTTTTATGTGGCGCCTACCAATGAGTCGGCTTTGCTGCTTGACAGGTTGTCGGCGAAGTTTCATGAACACTTTCCGTTAAAGGGAAAAGTGCGTGCGATCCCGTCGGGAAAACCGCACATGACGATTGGCCGAAGGTTGCAGCAGCAGCGTGTCGATAAGGCATACGAGATATTCTCGGCTCAGACCGTAGAAATGGAATGTGTATGTACATTGGCCTTGCGAGTTAAACGCATCAATTTTCCGGAACAGTTCAAAGTCATGACCGAGTTCGAATTCACGGGAGAAGGCGAGGACTTCAGTGGAAACCGTTATAGTTCGATTGCGGGCTAAAAAAACTTTGCGTTCCAATCCGCATACTTCCAGCGACTTGCAAAATACTTTGAAAAAAGGTTGTCAAAAGATTTGGAAATGCGAAAAGAGGTGCTACTTTTGCACCCGCTAAACGCAACAAGTTCTTCGGTTTTATTGAGAGAGTATAAAGGGATCAAAAAAAGTTTTGGTCAGGTGGCCGGGAGTTTTTACCTTTGCCATCCGGCTTTTGAGGAAGCCACACCAAAATTCACCTTTTTTACTGGAAATGAGCGGCTTCGAAAATAAATGAAAATTTTTTTTCCGAAACGCTTGGAAAAGCCAAAACAAGTTGTACTTTTGCACCCGCTTTGAAACGCAAGTGACGAGCGAAAAACGAGTAGACAAGTTCATAGACATATTGGATTGACAGCACTTCA
>NZ_SEBS01000057.1 GCF_004211145.1 Flavobacterium sp.
TTATATCTTTGACCGCTATGGGAAACTCATCAAGCAGATCGCCCCTAACAAGGAAGGCCAGGACGGATGGGACGGAACATACAACGGACACCCGATGCCGTCGACCGATTACTGGTTCACCATTGAATATCCGGATCCTAATACAGGAGGCATGAAAGAATTTAAAGCCCATTTTTCATTAAAACGATAACCCCATGAATCTTAAAAAGAGGTATTTATTTTTAGTATTATTTATAAGCCAATTAGCTGTATCACAAGAAGGAATAGCCGTTTATTCAGATTATTTGACGGATAACTATTATTTGATCCACCCATCAATGGCGGGTGCTGCGAGTTGTGCCAAAGTAAGGTTGACAGCGCGTAACCAATGGTTAGGTCAAGATGACGCTCCAGCTTTGCAGACGTTGAGTTTGAACGGAAGCATTGGCGAGAGATCAGGTGCCGGTATCATCGTTTTTAATGACCGCAACGGTTATCATTCTCAAACGGGTGTAAAACTTACCTATGCTCACCACATCATGTTTTCAAGGGATGCTGTCGATTTGAACCAATTGTCATTCGGTATGAGTATCGGACTCATCCAAAGTAGGCTTGATGAAACGGACTTTTTGAACTCAGGGGATTACGATCCGAGTGTTGATGGTACAATCGTCCAAAAAGATTCATACTTCAACGTCGACATCGGTGCTTCGTATAACTTCCTTGATTTCTACGCGCATTTCACCGTAAAGAATGCGATCGAGACGAGAAGAGAAATTTATTCGGGATATGAGTCGGACAACTTGAGAAAGTATTTGCTTAGCGCAGGTTATGTTTTCGGAAAGGAAGACAGTCTTCTTTGGGAGCCGTCGGTATTATTTCAATACACCGACGAGACTGCTGAAAAGGCATTTGACGTCAACCTCAAAGTTTACAAAAACATGGATTTCGGAAGAATATGGGGTGGACTTTCATATAGAAGACAACTCGACGGAGCTGAATACCTAAGCGGAAGCGATACGAAGGAGCAACACCTACAATATTTCACGCCGCTTGTCGGGATCAATTACCAGAACTTCATGTTCGCCTACACGTATTCGTATTTGACCGGGGACGCGAAATTCGCGACCGGAGGTTTCCACCAGATAACGCTCGGCTTCAACTTATTCTGCCAGCGAGAGAAATACCACTGTAATTGTCCTGCAGTAAATTAATAGAAAGTCCCGATATTTATCGGGACTTATTTTTTATACCATGTTGATCAAAACCGTAAATGGCAAAACGCCAAATATTCCAGCAGATTGTTTCGTAGCCGACAACGCGACTATTATTGGAGACGTAACCTTTGGCGCTTCGTGCTCCGTATGGTTCAATGCCGTCGTACGAGGCGACGTGCATTTCATTAAGGTCGGCAATAAAGTAAATATACAGGACGGAGCCGTGATCCATTGCACCTACCAGAAGCATCCGACGATAATCGGAAATAACGTTTCCATCGGACACAATGCGATCGTGCATGGCTGTACCGTGAACGATAACGTGCTCATAGGAATGGGAGCGATTGTGATGGACAATTGCGTGATCGGAAGTAATTCGATTATCGCAGCCGGAGCCGTCGTGACGCAAAATACCGTGGTCGAATCAGGAAGCATTTATGCCGGAGTTCCCGCGAAGAAAGTGAAAGACATAGATGAGTCAGCGTTTGCGGGCGAAATAGGCCGAATCTCGAACAATTACGTGATGTACGCAAGTTGGTTTACCGAGGAAAGCTAAAAATCCCTTACAAGTACCGAATATTCGTTTGAAAGAATGTCCGACAATACTTTTGGGTCGGCGTTCGTGTAAAATTCAGTTTTTGCTTCCTTGCCTGAGGTTGCGGTCCCTACTTTTTCTACCAGTAATTTTTGGGTATGACGCGCGACGGCCTCACCCGAATCAATGATCTGCACGTGGTCCGGAAGAATTTTTCGGATTTGCGGAATCAGGTACGGATAGTGGCTGCAGCCCAAAACGAGATAATCAATATTCGCATCGACCATCGGAGATAAGTATTCTTCGAGAAGTCTTGTCATTTCAGACGAATGCATTTGTCCGTTCTCGATCAACGCCACGAGATTATAACCGACCTGTTCGATGATTTTGGTATTTTGGTAAGTCTCGACCGCCTTGCTGAAAAGTTCGCTGCTCAGCGTTCCTTTCGTTGCCAGAACGCCGATTGTATGCGTCTTCGAATCCAAAGCCGCGGGCTTGATCGCAGGTTCTATCCCGATGAACGGCACATCGTACGTTTCCCGAAGTTCCTTTATCGCATTCGTAGTCGCGGTATTGCACGCCACGACGATGAGTTTGCAGTTTCGTTCGAGTAAGTGTTCGGTGTTCTTGATGCTGAGCGCGACGATCTCATCTTTCGACTTTTGACCGTAAGGAGCGTTTTTACTGTCGGCGAGATAAATCGTATCTTCAGATGGAAGCAGTCGGTGGATTTCCTTCCAGATTGAAGTTCCGCCAATGCCTGAATCGAATATGCCAATCGGATTGTTGTTCTCCATAAAAACAAAAGTAAAAAAAAACTGCCCGTTGTTGGGGCAGTTCTTGGTATCGATTCGGTTTTTATTAGAAACCTAAGTCTTTTTTAACGTCGGCAGTGATGTTCGGACCGTCGGCCAAAAGCAAGTCCGTTCCGTTAAGCACGTACTGGTAACCTTTTGCTTTCCCAACTTTCGTGATAGAAGCTTTCACTTTATCCATGATTGGTTTCACGAGGTCAGCCTCTTTCTTTTGAAGTTCTTTTTGAGCGTTGTCCCTGTAGTCGACGATTCTCTTTTGCATGTCCTGAACTTCCTTAGAACGCTCTTCGTTCATTTGCTCGGTAGTACCTGGCAAAGTCGATTCCTGCTCGTATTTTTTTACTTTGGCTTGAAATTCCTCAACCATCGTTTTGTATTCTGTATCGTATGTACCGCTAAGTTTTTCAAGTTGTTTTTGAGCGTCTATCATCGCCGGCATCTTCTGCATCAATTCACTAACATCTACATGAGCAACTTTTGCCTGGGCATTAATGGCCTGAGTCGTGCCAAAAAAAGCAACTGCAGCTATTAGTAAAGTTTTCAATTGTTTCATCATTTTTAGTATTAATTATTATTTGTTTTTAATTTGTTTTCGGGAGTGCGGGAACAGAATCCGAAGGTTTCGTCGCCTTTAGTTTTTCCTCTTCCTTTGCTTTCTTCAAAGCTTCACGGGCATCGAGTGCTTTTTGACGTCTTTCGTCTGCCGTTTTTTTGCGGTCTTCGAGTGCTTTCGCACGGGCAGCCGCCGACTTGGTTTTTGCATCCTGTTGCGTGGAATCAGTAGCTGTTTTGCCTGCTGTTTCCGTTTTCATGCCCGATGTTTTGTCGGTCGCCGTCTTATTGTCAGTTGTCGTAGTCGTCGTTGCCGGAGCTACGGTAGTACCGTTTTTCTTGGCTTCTTTTTCAGCTTTGAGTTGGGCGCGTCTCGCTTCGGCTTCCTGTTTTCTAGTTTCGGCCGCCAGTTTTCTTTCTTCGACGAGTTTTTCGCGGTCGGCTTTCTTCTGGTCAAGGACTTTTTGTCTTTCGGCCAAAGCAGGATTCTCATCGATCATGTCTTCCTTGGCTTCTTTCGCGGCTTCTTCCTTGATTTGTTTCTTGCTCATCTGTTCACGGCGCGACGCTCTTGTAAGCGATCGGATGACCTGTTCACTGATGTCGAATTTCTTCGCGGCGAACAACATCGTAAGGTCAGATGACTTATCGAAAATGAAATCGTATTTCTTCGCTTCGGCAATATCCTGGGCCGCGGTAAAAACCTGGTCCTGGATCGGTTTGATCAACACCGCCTTTTGGGTGACGAGATCGCCCGTAGGCCCGAATCGCTGTTGTTGGTAATCCAAAAGTTCTTTTTCCTGGAAGGCGATTTCTTCCTCGCGTTCTTCGATAAGTTCCTTGGTGAGTAAAACCCTTTCGGTTTTGAGATTGTCTTTGAGTTTGGTGATATCGGCTCTTTTAGTCTCGATTTCCTGTTTCCATTTTTGGGCTTTCTGCTCCAATTGGTTTTTCGCTTCGGCGTAATCCGGAACGCTTGCGAGGATAAATTCCATATCGATATAACCGATACGGACTCCGCGGCTCTGGGAATGCGCTGTTAACGAGATTGCGAAAACGGGTAACAGGAATAAAAGAATTCTTTTCATAACTAAAAATGCTTTACTAAATATCGTGCCAAAACGATCTAGAATTGCTGCCCGATGATAAAATGCGTTTCCCATCCGTTTCTTCCGGTTTGCCCGGGGATCGCATCGAATCCGTGTCCGAAGTCAATTCCCAGCAATCCAAACGCAGGCATGAACACTCTAAGCCCGAAACCAGCTGATCGCTGTAACACAAACGGATTATATTCCTTAAAATTGTCATAGGCCGCTCCGGCTTCGGCAAAAGTAAGGACGAATATCGATGCTGTGGATGCCAATGAGATCGGATAACGCAATTCCATTGAGAACTTGTTGTAAATAGTACCGCCGTCGGTCGATGATAACGATTGGTTTGGATAACCGCGCAATTGTATCACCTCGCGTCCGTCAAGGGAGAAGTTCGCCAAACCGTCGCCACCCAAGAAGAAACGTTCGAACGGAACCAATCCTCTCTCGTTGTTGTAGGCGCCCATCAAGCCGAATTCACCCAAGGTACGAAGCACTAATTTACCATAAATTTTGGTATACCAATCAGCTTTGAATTTTATTTTATAATATTCGAGCCAGTTGAATTTCTTTTGATCGACTTTCGATTGGTCGACTGCGGCGTCCTCGAAGTTATCCACTCGATTACCGTCGGCGTCGATATAATCGCCCTGGCTCACGAAATTATCGTTTGCGTCGTAATATTCGTCGCCTTTGTTGGTAAGCTTGTATTCCGCTTGGTTTTGGAGGTCGCCGTAATCGATTTTGTTGAACATCGAATACGGAGGCGTGAATTTGGCCGTGACCGAAAATTCAGAACCGTATGTCGGGAAAATCGGGTTGACACCTTTGTTATTTCGGCTAAGACCGATCGTGTACGAAAGGTTTCTCGAAGATCCGTCACCAAAAGTAAACAAGCCTGTGTTATAGTTGTTCAAGTCGTAATATTGGAAACTCAACGCGTGCGACAATACGAATGAATCGTCAGGAACCGTGAGTCTTTTTGCCAAACCGACCGTGAGTGACGTGATGTTGAAACTCTTTTCGCGATCCACGTCGGCGCTTCCCGAACTATAGTTGGTAAGGAATTGCTTACTGTGTGAAACCGAAGCACTGAACTGTACCGGTTTTCTACCTCCGAACCAAGGCTCCGAGAACGACGCGCTGTAGGTCTGGAAGTATGAGCTTCCCTGAAGGCGCAACGATACTTTTTGTCCGTCACCCATCGGCAGCGGATGATACGCGTCCTTGTTGAAGATGTTTCGCATCGAGAAGTTGTTGAACGACAATCCAAGGGTTCCGATGAAACCACCGCCTCCGTAACCACCTTGAAGTTCCACCTGGCTCGAGCCTTTTTCGACGACGCTCCATTCCACATCGACGGTTCCGGCAGCCGGATCTACATTCCTGAGGTCAGGACGGATCGCCTCGGGATCGAAAAATCCTAAAGCACCGAGTTCGCGAATCGAACGTACGATTTCAGCCTTGCTGTATCTCTGGCCCGGTTTGGTGCGCAGTTCTCGGTAGATCACTTCGTCATTCGTGCGATCGTTTCCGACTACGGAGATTTTGTTGAAGTAGGCGAGCGGTCCTTCAGTTATGCGAATTTCAAAGTCGATGGTGTCGTTTTCAGTTCGGACTTCGACAGCATTGATATTCGAGAACAAGTAACCGTTGTTTTGGTATTCGTTGGTGATGTCTTCTCCGTCAGGTTTTGTCTTGTCTGAAATTCGTTTTTCAAGTAAAACCCCGTTGTAGATATCGCCTCGCTTGATCCCGAGCATGCGTTGCAACGCCTGATCCGAATAAACCGTATTTCCAAGGAACTTCACGTCCCCGAAATAATATTTACGGCCTTCCTCGAGCTTGATGTCGATCGTGATGTCTTTATCTTTCTGGTTGAATTTCACCGAATCGTAAACGATACGCGCATCGCGATACCCGTTCTCCTTATATAGGTCGGTCATTGCGGTAAGATCTTCCTTGTATTTTTCAGGGATGAATTTGGACGCTTTCCAAACGCGTAGGAAATTGCGTTGTTTAGTGCCTTTCATCGTGCGGCGCAAGCGGCCATCGGTGTATTTTTCGTTGCCTTCGATATTGATCTTGTCAATCTTTATCTTTTTGCCACGATCTACGGCCACGACCATGTTCACGTTGTTTCCTGACGTTGTATCGGCGACCGTGTTGATGTTCACTTTCGTGCTGTAATATCCGTCTTTTTTGTACTTATTCTCGATGTAGTTGCGCGTCGTCGTAATCAAGTTTTCGTTAACGACCTTACCCTTCGTAAGGCTGGTTTCCTTGATTATATCGTCGATTTTACCCTTTTTGACGCCTGTGATCTTGACCTCGTTGAGCTTTGGAAGTTCGTTGATGTAGAGCTCAAGCCAGATACTGTCGTTTTCCACGCGATCGACATAAAATTCGATATCGCTGAACAAACCTAATTTTCCAAGTTTCTTGATCGCGTTACTGATCTGCTCGCCCGGAACCGTGATTTCCTGTCCTTTTTGAAGTCCCGTAAATGTCACGACCGTTTGTTGGTTGAACGTAATTTTACCGGTAACGGCAACATCGGCAAGGATGTACTTATTGCCTTGGAGCCTGTCTTGGGCGCGAAGTTGCGAAAACGTTCCTAAAAGCAGAATGAGTAGAGCTAGCCCTGAGTTTTTTTGTAACACTAAAAAATTATTTAATTTGTTCGCTGGTTTTACCAAATCTTCGTTCCCGTTTTTGATAGCTGATGATGGCCTGATATAAATCTTCCTCTCTGAAATCGGGCCACAGTACGTCGGTGAAATACAACTCTGCATAGGCGATCTGCCAAAGTAGAAAATTGCTTATCCGATGCTCGCCACTGGTGCGTATCAGCAAATCCACGTCGGGTAGATTTTGCGTGTAAAGATGCTGATTAATAATTGATTCGTCAACCTCGTCAATTAGAATTATATTATTTTTAACCTTTAACGCAATTTCCTTAAAAGCACTCGTAATTTCCTCTCGCGAACCATAGCTTAAGGCCAGTGTGAGCGTCATTCTGGAGTTGTTTTTGGTTTTTTCGATGACCTCATTGAGTTCCTTGAAAACACCTTTCGGAAGTTTGTCGGGATTGCCGATTATGTTAAGCTTGATATTATTTTCGTGAAGCGTTTTCTGCTCGCTTCTGAGTGAACTCACAAGCAATTTCATCAACGTGTCGACCTCGAGTTTCGGACGATTCCAATTTTCAGTAGAAAAGGCGTAGAGCGTGAGGTTTTCAACGCCGAGACGTGCGCACGTTTCCACCGCGATACGAACCGACTTGCTTCCATTTTCATGTCCAAATGCGCGCAACATCCCTTTTTGTTTCGCCCATCGGCCGTTCCCGTCCATGATGATGGCGAGATGCTTGGGCAGGTTGTCTTTGTTTATTTGGTCTAAAAGGTTCATCTAATCAGCGCAATAGCACGGTCTGTTTCCAAAAGTGTAGGTAAGGGTAACGCCTGAAAACATATACCAATCCTTATTGTTTATATTGCCGAATGCAAGCGGCGTAAGGTTTTCATTATCAGGGTTGCTGCCGTCGATGTTGTCAGTGAACGTCCAGCGCGCACCTACTTCGACGCCAAGTATCCAATTCTCGGCGATGTTCGACTTGACTCCCAAAACCATCGGGATTGCGAGCGAGCCGTCGCGGTAGTCTTTCTTATATCCGTCAAGCTGGTACAACTGCTCGTATATAAAATAGTTCAAACCCGTGAAAACATAGGGCGTCACGAGTTTTTTTCCTTCGTGCAAATTAAAGTCAAAAAAGTTGAATTCGAGTCCTGCCGATAGCTCTTTAACATTGTTCTCGAAGTTGAAACCACGGGCTTTTCGGGCTGCTTCTTTCGAGTCGAGGTCGTTCGCCGTAAGCTTTGACTGCGTATATGAGAATCTCCAGGAGTGGCGCGGGCTGCGATTCCATTTGTACAAAATTCCGTATGCGAATTCATTTGGAGAGATATAATTTGTTTTCCCTACGTCGCCTATAAAATTACTGCCGCCCAAAAAGCCACCGATCTCGTGGATCTGCGCAGTTGATGCGGTCAGGCCGAATATGCAAAAAACTAAGACAAAAATCCTGTTCATTGAATTTAAAATAGCGTGCAAATATAACAATTAAGAGCACTTCTAAAGGTATTTAGAAGTAAAACTGTCAAAATTATACGGCACTGTTAGTGAATAATTTTTGTGCGGACACAACACGTAAACGGCAACGCGACCGCTAATAGTATCGCCGGGAGAAAATTTGGCTTAATTTCGTTTGTCCTCGCCCCAAAGAAGTTTGTTGCGCAAAGTGTTCAGGAAAGTGTCGCCCGGAATCTCGACCATGTTGATCTGGAAAGGCGTTTTCCGGATAATCAGTTCCGATTCGTTCCTGACCGTGGCGATGCGCGAATCAAGAGAAACCAAGTAATGTTCCTCGCGTCCTGTAACCCGAAGTCGGATTTCAGTCTTGTCGGGAATTACAAGCGGACGAGCATTGAGATTATGAGGCGCGATCGGCGTTATCACAAGGCTTTCCACGTCGGGCGTCAAGATCGGACCGCCGCAACTCAGTGAATATCCGGTCGATCCCGTCGGTGTTGAAATTATCAGGCCGTCGGCCCAATAGGAATTCAGATATTCCCCGTTGAGCCAGGTTTCGATCGTGATCATCGAAGTCGTGTCTTTCCTGCTTACCGAAATCTCGTTCATCGCAAAATTGATCGCCTTGACTTCGGCGATTTCGGGTGTGACTTCGAGGCTTAGCAACGTTCGAGGCGAAAGCGTGAAATTTCGGTCGATCACATATTGCATGAATTCGTCGATGTGGTCTTTTTGGACGCTCGCAAGGAAACCGAGTCGGCCTGCGTTTATTCCAAGAATCGGAATTCCGAGGTCGCGCACCAATGTCGCGGCGCGTAAAATCGTACCGTCGCCGCCGATGCTGATCAAAATATCGAAGTCGGAATTCAAATCCTCGTATGATGAAAACGTCTTGTATTCCTTCTTGACGATTTCCTTCTCGTATAAAATCGCGAGGAAATTCTTCTCGATATACAAGTCGGCGTTGTTGCGATTAAAGAACACGAAAATGTCCTTAATGATCGGCTCGGTGCTGTTTTGGTAGTACTGACCGTAAATCGCGACTTTCATTGGATTGCTCAAATGTTCAGGTATTTGTCGAGGTAATCCGAGCGATCGCGCAGACTGTTTAAGTATGTATCTTCCTGGTGGTCTGAGATCACATCGTATCCGTAACGACGAAACGTCTGCAAAATCTCATTCATGCCGCCAATCGCGATCTTAACCGTTACCTGGACCTTGTCGACCGAGGCTTCGGATATGAACATGCCCAGGATTTTCCCGTTGTTGCTTTCGACGATTTGCGTGATCTGGCCCATCGAATAATCGGTAATTCCTTTTTCGACTACGATGATTCCGCCCTGTTCCTTGAGAAACGGCGTCTCGTTGAACAATTTTATGATGTCCGAAATCTCGTAATAACCCACGTATTTGTTGGTCTCGTCGAGTACCGGAATCACATTGGTCTGGTTGCGTGCGAAAAGTTCGAGCACGTCAAGCCAAATCATATTGGTCCTTGCAAAGAAGCCTTCCATCGCGTAACGATAATGCGTAAGCGCCTTTTCGTCCTCGAAAGTTTCGGCATCATCGGCGGCGATCGAACCGATATAAATCGACTCTTCAGTCACCGGAAAATGCGTGAAATGTTCCTCGGCGAAGAAATCCTTCACCGCGCCTACTGTTTCGCTGCTGTCTATCGGCCTGAAATCGTTGTTTATATATTCGGTGATGTCGCTCATAATTTCACTTCGGGTTGCGACTGCAAATTAATCAAAAATTAGCACAAAAGCCTTTGCTTACTTTGTATTTTTGTAGGTAAATGTACTGTAATAACCATGACAAAACTCAGCGTCAACATTAATAAGATCGCGACCTTGCGCAATGCGAGAGGCGGAAACGTGCCCGATCTGCTCAAAGCCGCGACCGATATCCAAAATTTCGGAGCCCACGGAATCACAATCCATCCAAGGCCTGACGAGCGACACATCCGTTACCAGGATGCGCGCGATTTGAAGCCGATCGTGCATACCGAATACAATATCGAAGGCAATCCTGAAAAGCAATTCATCGACCTCGTGCTTGAAGTGAAACCCGATCAGGTGACGCTCGTGCCCGATGCCGTGGATGCTTTGACGTCAAACGCTGGTTGGGATACGATAAAGAATCGCGACTTCTTGAAGGAAGTGATTTCTGAATTCAAGCGCAACGGCATCCGAACGTCGATCTTCGTCGATCCCATCCTCGAAATGATAAATGGCGCGGCCGAAACCGGAGCCGACCGCATCGAACTTTACACCGAATCGTTCGCGACCGAATATGCAGGCGGCAACGAACAAAGCGTTCAAATGTATGCCGCGGCTGCGAAACGCGCGGGTGAACTCGGGCTTGGGGTAAATGCAGGACACGATTTGAGTCTGGACAATTTGAAATTCTTCAAACAGAACGTGCCGAACTTGCTTGAGGTTTCGATCGGGCACGCGTTGATTTCGGAAGCCTTGTATCTCGGCCTCGAAAATGTGGTAAGTATGTATCTGCAACGACTTAAATAATGGAAGTACTTTATTCAAGGATAGAAGGCGAAGGCAAACCGCTCGTCATCATACACGGTTTTTTGGGCACGTCCGACAACTGGAAAACGTTTTCAGGCCAATACGCCGAACAGGGTTTTCAAGTCCACGCGTTGGATATGCGCAACCACGGAAAGAGTTTCCATTCGGATGTTTCGAATTACGAGGCGATGGTAAATGATGTGGCCGAATATCTCAAAGCCAACCAAATCGAAAGCTGCTATATGATCGGGCATTCGATGGGCGGAAAGATCGCGATGCTTTTCGCGACGACGTATTCTGAAAAGGTAGAGAAATTGGTAGTGGCCGACATCGCGCCGAAATATTACCGACAACATCACCAAGACATCCTTGCGTCGTTGAACGCCGTCGATTTTTCGAAAAAGCCGAGCCGCGCCGACGTAGAGCAAATCATGAAACAATATTTGGGGGAAGACATCGGGACGATTCAGTTCCTCATGAAAAATCTGTATTGGGTCGAACCCGGACAATTGGGTTTCAGGTTCAACCTGCCGGTGTTGACCAAAGAAATCGAAAACGTCGGAGAAGCATTGCCCGATGAAGCGACTTTCGACAAGCCGACGTTATTTCTGCGTGGCGGCAATTCGAAATACGTAAAGGACGAAGACGCCGATCTGATCCGAAAGCATTTCCCTAAAGCCGTAATCGCGACCATAAAAGACGCCGGACATTGGCTTCACGCTGAAAAGCCCGCCGAATTTCTGGAAAGTACGCTGTATTTCTTCAAACAATAAAAAAGCCCTCGTGATGGAGGGCTTTTTGTTTTATGCGAATCGGATTTCAGTATTTCAATAATTTGACTGTTCTCAACGCTCCCGCTTCGGTCGTGGCCTTTACGAGATACGCTCCGTTTTGAAGTGATGAAAGATCGATCTCGAGCATTTCCTGTCCGGCGCCGTTATATTGGAACACTTGCTTTCCTGCGAGATCAAAAACGGCTACGTCGGTAAAGATCGCGCCTTTGAGTTTCAATGGGCCGTTCGTCGGGTTCGGTGCGATTTCGACTGCCGATTTTATGGCGCGAGGTGCAAGAAGTTCGCTTCCCGTGTATTTGTTCATGCCGCCGGTCGTTGCATCCAATGCCAATCCGCCCGCGAAACCTGTCGTGTAATTTCTAAAGGCGAGATCGAGATAGATTCCATCGCCCGTAACCTGCGTCCAAGTCGAGCCGTCATCGTTGCTGTAAAATGCGTCACCCGCGCCGCTCGATGAAACCACTGACGGTGTTCCGGGAATGTATTCCATCGAATAAGTTCCGAAAATACCTGTTGGGACTACGACGGTCCAGTTTGCGCCTCCGTCTGTCGTTCTGTATAAACTTCCCGTGCTCGACATCAAAAGTCCTTTGTTGGCGTCTGAGAATGTCAATTCGCCCGATTCGCCCGTTCCTCCAAAATCAGTAAGCGGCGATTGGCTTGCCGTCCAGTTCAAACCTGAATTCGTCGATTTGTAGATGCGGCCTAAGCTTGTCCCGAACCACATCGTCGTTCCGACCACGTCATAATTATGAACATATCCGAATTCATTCGTAAGAGGCGCGGCGATGTTTGCCGACGGGACGCGTGTCCAGTTCGTTCCGCCGTTCGTCGTCGAGTAGATTTCAAAATATCCGCCTTCAGGATCGCCTTGACAAATTCCTGTGTTGGCATCCCAGAAATAAACGATGTTGGCGAATGATTGACCTGACGTGCTGAACGATGCGGTGGCTTGTTTCGCCCAACTCGTTCCGCCGTTTATGGTTTTGTAGATTCCGCCGTTCGCTGCGGCCGTCGGATACATCGAAACCCAGGCGACGTCGGCTGAAACTGCGGTTATGGATCCAACAGCGAGTGTGGCGGGAATCCCGATTCCTGTGATCGTCGCCGATGTCCAGGTGTTTCCGCCGTCGGTGCTTTTTGCGTATTCCTTGACAGTAGTTTCATCTCCGAGTGCGTCGAACAATTTCGCCCACACCACGTTATCGCTCACGATCGACATGTTGTCGGTGCCGCGTCCAAGAACTGACGCGCCGAGGGCTTTCTCGGTAAAAAATTGCGCCTGCAAAGCCGAAACGGATAGTACGGCCGACAAAAGTAAAATTTTCTTCATAGTAGTGATTTTTAATCGTTTATAACAAATATAAACTATTTTGTTTCAGGATGAGCATAAAAAAAATCCCCTTCCGAAAACCGAAAGGGGATTTGATATGATGTTGAAAAATGCTTAGTTCTTCACGATCTTCTTAACCGCTTTTCCATCAGGAGTAGAGATTGTCATCGTGTAAACGCCTGTTGCAAGATCAGAGATGTCAAGCGTAGCGTCGGTCACGTTTCCGTAAGGAATCATTTTTACAGTTCTTCCATTGATGTCGGCGATGCTCACGTTGTCGATCTGGATCGCGCCTGTGTTCGCAACGAATACCGAGTTTTTGGCTGGGTTTGGAGAAACTGAGAATTTAGATGACAATGCATCGTTCACGCCCATGCTTCCGGTCGTAGTAACCAAGAAATCGTCAACTTGCAACATGTAAATGTCTTCAGAGATGTAATTGATACCGATGCGAACTTGCTGGCTGTTGTATGTCGCAGGCAAGTTGAATGTAAGTTCAACCCAGTTAAGGAAAGACGAAACAGTACCTGTTCCCAAATTCAATTTTTGAGTGAAATTAGTCGCTGTCGGTGCAGTAGCCGATGTCCCTGAAAAAATATAGGTATTGAATTCTTCCGGGCCATACGTGTCAGACAATGCTTTTACCCAAAATTTCACGACGTTTCCTGAAGTTCCCAATTGAATTACTGGGCTAATTAGCCAGTCGTTGTTTCCGGCAGTGTTATCGTCAGGAATTGCGCCCCAAGCCGCTGCGTACTTTGCGCCTCCGTGTGGATCGAAGTTACGTGTTTCGCCTCCGGCACCGGTAAGATCATTGAAGACCGCTTCAGTCGCTCCAGTTGCGGTAACCGTTCCCGTTGCTGTCGTGGGATTGAACACTTGAAACGCCATAGCGTCGCCTGAATTAGCCCAAAGTGGAGCCCACTCACCTTGACCGTAATCAGTTCCTCCGATATACGTGTCAAGTCCATCAACGTCGATGGTAACCCAACCGCCGTAGCCAGTGATCGCGAAGTCAGTATACGACTCGAATCCGTCGCTGTACAAGGTCGTTTGCGCGTATGATGCGAAAGAAGCAAGCGCAAACACAGAGAGTAATAGTTTTTTCATAAAATGCTGTATTTCGTTAATTTGTCCCAAATGTAAAAAATAAATCAAGCCAATGTAAAGCTGTCCTCATAAAAATAGGTTAAGTTTCATTGAATTTTAATCGATTATATTTTTTTGAATTAATTTTAGGAAAACTTCCATTATGAATTTGATCCTTAGACTTATCGTCACCGCATTGCTCGTCATGTTGATTTCTTATTTCCTGCCGGGGGTTTCGGTTGCCGGTTTTGGCACCTCGCTGATCGTCGCAATCGTGCTTGGGTTGTTGAATTTGTTCATCAAACCGATTCTTGTCTTGTTCACGTTGCCGGTGACGATCGTCACATTCGGGCTGTTCCTTTTGGTCATAAATGCGATCGTAATTTTGTTGTGCGACATAATAGTCGGCGGATTTTCGATCGATTCGTTCATAACCGCTTTGCTTTTCAGCCTTATCCTATCGCTTTTCCAGGCAATCTTATTTTCGTTCAGCAAAGAATGACTTATTGACATCGCACATTTTTTTAAGTTGTCAACATTCTAAAAAATACGTACTTTTGCCACCCAATTTTAGTACGTATACAAATGAATATCACAAGAAATAACGTCGATGCGCTCAACGCGGTCGTTACGGTTCAAATGAGCAAGGCCGACTACGAGCCGGAGGTTGAAAAAGTATTGGCGAACTACCGCAAGAATGCGAATATTCCAGGTTTCCGAAAAGGTCAAGTGCCGATGAGCCTGATCAAAAAGCAATACGGAAAGGCTGTTTTGCTTGAGGAAATCAACAAAGTGCTTCAGGAAAACCTGAACAAATACCTGCAACAGGAAAAGTTGGAAATCCTTGGAAATCCACTTCCGAAGGCAAACGAGAACTTCGATCTTGACAAGGAAGATTTCGAATTCGAATTCGAGCTTGGCCTGGCGCCGACTTTCGACATCGAACTTGCCGACCTCTGCTTCTCCCGGCCACTGCTGCCGTTCGATCTCACTCACCTCGCTGAAGACGATTGGATCCAGAAAGGAGCGTTTAAGCCTGGAGCTCGTTTGGAGCGTATCCAGTTTGGAATCATAGCCCCAGATATGGAGCGATCCTCCCGATGAGAAACCGGAATTCCCCGTGGGTGCCATCAAGGAGAAATCCTGAAAATAGTCGCGAGGGTGAGTATCCGCTGCGGCATTTGTGCTCAATGTTGTCTCAAGCCAGGCCGATCCCCAGCCAGTCCCACCATTCAGCCCCATGAGGTCTGTCTTCCCGTCCTGATTCGCATCATTCTCCGTCACGTTGACGTAATCGAATGGCTCGTAAATAGGAAACGCTGCCTCGGATGTAAGACCGGAGGCAGCGTAACACGCAATAGCAGTCAGGGCAGAAAGACTTAAGCGGGGCGGCTTCATGAGCCGCGCACTCTTCGCGCACTTTATGGATTTACAACAAAAATTTGCGCCCCCGAAAAAGTGCAAGGACCACTCTCTCCCTCTCCCTCACCGGTGAGGATCACTATCAACTGCATCCCCGCCGTGCTGCTGGGGAATTTCAAAGTTACCGGCGATGCAACGCCCGGTGTCATCGTCAGTGGATAACTTGTCGCATTGTTAGGAAAGACAGCAAGCTGCGTGGAGCTGATCCCAACTCCAGGAGTTGAGCCATTATTCAAGGAGGTGATCTGGTAACATTTTGCCAGCGCGGTGACTTCTTCCACCCCGGAAGGGCACGAGTCGGAAGCTACGGTAAAATTCACCGAGATGTTGGTGTTGACAGGCTCACCCTTCAGCCGGGGCTTCGGTTTTCCCTTCATCTTCCCCTTTGCAAAGGCAGTAGGAGTGGGAACCGCTTTGGCAATTGTGATGATTCCCGCCTGCTCTCCCTGCTTCGATCTGACACGTACTCTCGGCTGAATCTCCAGCGGGCGTTCCCCATT
>NZ_SEBS01000058.1 GCF_004211145.1 Flavobacterium sp.
GAAGGTCGGAGATATCCAGCGATATATTTTATTTTCGTGTAGCGGTTCGTTCGCCCGATCACTTTCCTGATGTGGGCGTCGAACGCGGTTTTGCACGGTTCGCAACTGTGGAATTGCGAAACGTAATCCATGAATTTTTGCCACGTATTTTCAGGACTTACGTTCGGATTCGGGATCTCGCCGTAGCCGTTCCATTCGAGATATTGTGCCATTCCGCCGCTCCATTCCCAGTTGTTGTTCAGATATAGGATCGCGACCATATTGCGTTTTCCCAATTCCGACAACAGGAAATCGAGTCCGTCGAAACACTCGTCATCGTATTTCCCTTGTTCGGTTTGCAAGGCATAAGGAACTGTGTAATCGTATTTTCCGCCATCGGCCCCGACCATTATCCTTAAATTGTCGATGCCGTTCGCTTTCATCACATCGAGTTCTCGTTTGAGCCTTTCGCGGTCGCCGTATTTTTTCGACGCAAGCAGACTTCCATACCAATAATTCGCGCCGATGTAGTTATACGGTTTCCCATCCTTAAAAAATTCGGTTCCTTTTACGGTCACGAATTTACTTTGAGAAAACGATTGTGTTCCGAAAAACAACAAAATGAAAAGCGAGAAAGCGAAAGATTTCATTGTGAAAATTTTGTCGCATAAAGGTAGCGAATTCAATACGTCGATAAAAAATTAAACGCTCGTTTAGCTAAATTAAAGTTAAATCTGTGTTGTAAGGTCCTTTAAAACAACAAGTATAGGCAATAACTGTCATGCGGTAGGCGTTACTTATGGAACTGGCGCGAATCATTTACCGAACTTTGCCGAACTTTGAAAAACAATCAACAACATACACAATGGTCAAATCAATCATAAAAATGCTGGGCATCTCGTTAGGGTGCAGTTGCTCGGTAATCCAGGCGCAGGACGCTCAGGCAAAAGACTTTAAAAACGATTCGTTCGTAGAGACTGTTTCGTTCAACGACGATACGCAACTCGCCAGTCCGGGCGACATTTCGGTTCTTCAGGACATCGACAAAATGTACGCGATTTAAGATCAGAAAAACTAAGACGTGAAAAACCGCTCGATTCGTTCGGCGGTTTTTTATTTTTGGTCGAGCCAGGTTATGATTGGCGGATTCGCGTATTTCTCGGCTTCGGCTTCGAGCGTTTTCTTGTCGGCCGACAAACTTCTCTCCCAAAACGAGTAGAACCTGAAACCCGCTTTTCCGTCGGTGATTTTTTGCCCGACGAGATAACTGTCAAAGATTTTCTGTTTGTAACCCGGCGGCAAATCGTGTTCCTTGGGCGCGACGATCACAGGAACCGATTTTTTCTCGTCGACCGCGATCGCGAGCATCAATTTGTCGCGCAGTTCCGATTGGTTTCCCGCGGAATACGACATCGACTTTTCATCGACCGAAAAATGGTCAAACACATTGTTGTAAAAATTAGCGATTCCCGCATACATGACCGTTCCCGACGGCGCGCCCGTAATCGTGACGCGGCTTTCATAGAAATACTGTCCGCCCCAAATGCTTATTTCTTCGGAAATTTTTACGGGTTTCCCAAAAAATGTCCAGTCGTAATCGAGTTTGAAAATCGCGCGGTACGCACCGTCGGCGATTCGAGTGAAGGTTTGTCCGGATACGTCATTTCCGCCGAGCCGCACGATCGAATCCTTTCCATTTATACTAATCCCGAACGCAAGCGAGCCCGCGCCAAGCGAATTTCCCGCGTGCAGGATGTCCATTCCCCAATCGGAAATTTTGTGATAGTTGTCGCTCGATTTTGTGCCGACGGTGTCCGTCATCATTTTCCGGGTGAGTTTCCCGAAAATGTCTTTTCCGTTTCTCGTGTCAAAATAGGAACGGAACGCCACTTTGTCGTTCTCCCAGGCCGGACCTTCAGTCAAATACAGTGGCAACGGCGTCTTCTGGAAATCGGTTGGCGGATTTTGCAGAGGCATGATTTCGCTCGAAAGTGATTTTCCGTAAGCCGATTCACTCGTCTTTTTTCTCAACCGCACATGGGCGCGAGGGTAGAAGTGGACCGCATTCGCCTTCAGGTCGACGAGTTTGAACGTCGTCTTTGAATTCGCTTCGAGATCGGTTAGAAAAACGGCTTCATCCCAAATTCCGTCTTGGTCCAGGTCGTCAAGCTGGAGCACGATGAAACTTCCGTCGGATTTTTGGACCGAGATTTTTTTAAATGTCAGGACATTCGGAAAAGCCTTTTCGATTTCAAATCGTTTGAGTACGATCAACTCATCGGTTGCATTGAAGGCCAAACTGTTCGAAACGCTGAATTGCTGTGCGTTCGCGACGAAATTTCCGAACAAAAAGAGTAACGTTGTCCAAATTCTCATTTGCCTTTTTTCAACGCTTTTTGACGCAACAACGCCTCGAGGAAATAATAGTCGGCGTACACAATCGGTTCGTCGATTTCATCTTTTTTGGGCCAGTTTCCGGTGCTGTGCGCGAGGATGAACGGCGCATTTTCTGAAGCGGGCAAAATATAGTCGGTCGTCTGTAGGCTCGTCATGATTTTTTCGGCGTACATGAGAAACGAACGGTCATTCGTGAAACCGTACAGTTCATATAACGCCGATGCCATGATTGCAGCCGATGACGCGTCACGCGCCGCATTCGGGATCGCCTTGTCGCTCAAATCCCAATATGGAATCCCGTCGGTGGGAAGATTCTTGTGGTTCATCATAAACTTCGCGGTTTTCACGGCCTGGTCGAGATATGCCTTGTCCTTCGTGTATCGGAACGCCATCGTGTACCCGTAAATTCCCCAAGCCTGTCCGCGCGACCACACGGATTCGTCGGCGAAACCCTGGTGCGTGATTTTCATTTTGGCTTTTCCTTTTATCGAATCGTACACGACGACGTGATACGCGCTTCCGTCGGGTCGGAAATGATTTTTCAAAGTCGTGTTCGCGTGTTTGATCGCGATGTCGGCATACGTTTTATCGCCCGAAAGCAACGTCGCCTCGAACAGCAATTCGAGGTTCATCATGTTGTCGATGATCACGGGATATTCCCAGATTTTTTGGTTGAAGTCCCAGGATCGTATGCTGCCGACCTTTGGGTTGAAACGCTTCACGAGCGTCTTCGCGCTTTGGATCAACACGGCTTTGTATTCGGGCGTTTTCTTGGCTTTGTACGCATTCCCGACGCTGCACATCATCTTGAACCCGATGTCGTGGCTCGTGCGGTCGAACTGTTCCTTCTCGAGGAATTTCGTCCATTTTTGGGCCTGAGCCTCGTAACGCGCATCGCCTTTGAGCGCGTAGATTTCCCAAAGATTCCCGGCGAAGAACCCGCTTACCCAATCGAGTGAAGTGTGGCCGCGAAACGTATTGGTCTTGAGGTTTATACTTCTTGGGATCTTCGTGGAATCGGGTGTGAACGCGAGCAGTTTTTCGTAGCGCGCGCTCAACAGTTTTTTTCCTTCCTTGTTTTGGGAATGTGTCGGAAATGCGGCGCACAAAATCAATAATGCCGCGAAAATGCGTTGGTTCATCGTTTGTTGTTTTTACGAATATACGATAAAATCAGGATTGGATTTCGGCCGATAAACTGTACATTCGGATCATGAAAATCCTATTCGTTTTACTGTTCGCGACTTGGTTTGCATCGGCCCAGGATTGCCCGAAAGGCTTCCGAAAATTCAGCCCACAAATCCTAAAGGGCGATTTCGACGGCGACGGCAAACCTGACGAGATCAAGACGCATCTCTATAGTGAGCTCGACAAAAACGAGCCCGAATGTGTCGCCGACGCGCATGAAATGGAATTCGACAGCGTTGCCGATTGGTATTCGAAAAAGGCGACGCAACTGTATTTGTCGCTCAACGAAAAAGAAAATTTGACGCTCAACTTTGGCTACGCCGACATGCTGTACTGTCTGATCAACCTTGGAAACATAGACAAACAGGGCGGGGACGAAATCGCGCTCTCCATTGCGTATTTCGATTTCAGCAACGTAAACAGTTGCCGCATCTACTCGTTTTGTTCGGGACAATGGGTGCTTCGGAAACAATTCAGCATCCACGAGGATTCGTTTACTTACGCATCCGATGATCCTGCACCGACGTTTGCCGAAATCCGCGGATTTTTGGAGAAACGAAACGGCATTTGGCGATTTTCAGACTATCACGAAAGCGATCTCACGCTTGACGTGCCGTATGAGAAGATGTCGGCCCTAAAACTCAAACGATGCAGATAATCGATGAAAATAAATTGGCGATTCATCGATTTTAATAAATTTTCCGTAGCAGATTGTGTAATTTTAAAGTGAATTTTAAAAACAACACAACTATGAGGGCAACTTTACTTTTTATTTTCATCGCTTTGTTTTCGGCGGGCATTTTCGCGCAGGCACCGACTATCGACGGCGATCTGATCCTGTGCCCGAACAGCAACGGCACCGCGACGGTAACCAACAGCCAGGTGTACGACAGTTATCAATGGCAGTTCCGGTTTGCGTTCACGAGCGACCCGTTCGAAGACATTCCGGGTGCGACTTCGGCAAGTTTCACGTATGATGCGTTCAATTACAGCGTGACCGATATCCGCGTGCGCGTGACGTTGGGCGCAAACACCTACTTTTCGAACACGTTGCTCATCGACGGGTATGCTTTCCTCCCGATTTTCACGATTGCCGATTACGATGACGACGTCGTGACAATCGGGCCCGACGGCGGACTCCTATTGTGCAACGGCGGGACTTTCACGCTTTCGACAGGAATGCCTTATAACTCGAACATCCAATGGTTTAAGAACGGCGCAATAATCGACGGCGCGAACCAGATGACGTACACCGTGACCGGACCGGGCGAATATTATGTGACGGCATCGCCACAGGTGTGCCCGAATTATTCGCAGACGTCGCTTCCTACCGTAGTCGAAACCGATCCTGATTGCAGCCTCGGAATCGGACTGATCGGGAAATTCTCGTTCGTTTCCTGGCCGAATCCCGTCGGAAGTCAATTGTCGTTCAAAGCGTCGGAACAAATACAAGACATTTCGGTTTTCAATTTGACGGGCCAGCAATTGCTTTCGGTAAAACCATCGTCAGACGCGGGAACCATCGATCTGGGACAACTTGCCTCGGGCGTTTACATTCTCGAAGCAAAAAGCGATTCGGGCGTAAAACAGCTAAAGATCGTCAAACGATAAAACCGATAAATTAGAAACAAAAAAGGCTCGCGAATCGTGAGCCTTTTTTATTGATATCGAGCCGACTTCGAGTCATAAAAACATTTTCAAACTTATAAAAACCTAAGTTTCTCTTCTTCCAAATCGACGCGTTGCAACTGTCGGCGCACAATATCTTCATCCAGAATCATGTTTTCACGATTTTTCTTTAACAACCATTCGCGTTGGTAATTCAGCACCTCATGGTAAACCGCCGCCGATTCTTTGTTCCAAACCGGATTTTCCTCGTTCGACGAACAACTGGATTCCAACCGTTGATGCAATTGGCTGAGCATCGAATGTCTTGAAATCGCTTCGGCGTGATTTTCTTTGAGATAAATCAGCGTTTCCCGTGACAATTCACGTTGCAGTATTCGTTCTTCCTGTTCTTCGGGAATCGAATGGTCGGGATCTGGAATATGTATTCGTTTGATAAAAAACGGAAGCGTCAATCCTTGCACGACTAGCGTCAAAAGGATCACGACAAAAGTGATGAATAGAATCAAATTGCGATGCGGGAACGCCGTCCCGTCTTCCAGCCGTATCGGAATCGACAATGCCGCCGCAAGCGAAACTACGCCACGCATTCCTGACCACGCCAGTAAAAAAGGACCTCGGATGCCGGGATTCGAGGTGTCGGCGACCGTTATGAAGTTGCGTGCGATAAGAGTCGTGACAACAGCTCCGTAAGCCGCGATCACTCGACCGACGACCAGAACGCCCGTAATTATCAAACCGTAACCGATGGCCGTTGGAAGTTCGACGCCTTCTTGGGCCAGGCCTTGCGTAATTTCAGGAAGTTCCAGTCCGATGAGCGTAAATACAAGGCCGTTCAAAATAAACGTAAAACTTTCCCAAACGTTTAACCCGCGCAGTCGCGATGTACTGCTCAGGAAGCGGTTTCGGTGCGTCGATAGCCACAATCCGCCGCTTACGACGGCGAGAACGCCCGAACTGTGCGTTTCCTCGGCCAAAATATACATTGCGTAAGGCGCGACGAGACTCAGCACGATGTCGATGTTCGCGTCGGTGGGCAAATATTTATGCATCTTCATGAATCCGAAACCAACCGCCAATCCGATTCCCAGTCCGCCCACGACCATCCAGACGAAACTGCCCACGGCCTCATACCAGACAAATTGTCCCGTGGCGACGGCGACGAGCGCGAACCTGAAGATTATCAACGAAGATGCGTCGTTCAGCAAACTTTCGCCTTCGAGGATCGACGAAAAACGCTTCGGGACTTTTACGAATTTCAAGATCGTTCCGGCGCTCACGGCATCGGGAGGTGAAACGATGCCGCCGAGCAAAAAGCCCAGCGCAAGTGAAAATCCCGGAATGAAATGATTTGCCACGAACGCTACCGACATCGCCGTGAGGAACACGACAACGAACGCAAAACTGCCGATAATTCGTCTCCAGCGCCACAGTTCCTTCCATGAAATCGCCCACGAGGCTTCGTATAAAAGCGGCGGCAGGAAGATTACGAAAATCATCTCAGGATCGATCGACAGCGTCGGAACTGCGGGAATAAAACTCACGCCGAGTCCCGCCAATACCAGAAGTACGGGATAGGCGACCTTGATTTTTTGCGCGAGCATGATCAGCATCGAGATCGAAACGACAAGAATCAGGTAAAATGGAAAATGGTCGAGCATCGGATCGTTATATTTTTTAAAGGTAGTTTTTTCAAAAATATTTTTAATGGTTTAGAGTTTAGGGTTTAGAGTTTTGGTGCAACGCTAAGGCTGAACCCGAAACCCAAAACAACTTTCATCGACGTTCGGTCGCTTTCTGTCGATTGATTTCCTGACTTTTACCATTCCAACTTATCTTTGGAACAATGAAACCGATTTCCTTCCATAAAATCTCGGCGCTCGGCCAAATACTGGTTTTCGCCGGATTGCTTATCCTACAATGTCTCCCGGTATTCTGGGGAATTTCCATGCCCGCGGTTTATTGGGAAAAGCAACTCATCATGTTTGTGTTGTGGTTTGTGTTGTTTTACGTCAACCTCAAAATCCTGTTGCCGCACTTACTCTTCAAACAACGGTCGGGCTTTTTTTTCGTCGCGATCGTTATCTTGATCTTGGGCGTCACGGTTTTGTCGAGTTATTTCGACGATTGGCTCGATTTGCGACAGATCATGAACAAACATTTCAAGGTTTCATCGGATCAGATAAAGCCTGAGAAAGAGGCCATCGGACATTTTTGGACGACGATCATCACGCTTCTGCTCGTAGGCTGCAGCACCGTGATCGGCGTCGGGAAAAGGATCCGAGAAGAATCGATAACGCGTGAAGCGCTTGAAAAAGATAAGATAAATTCGGAATTGTCGTTCCTGAAAGCGCAGATCAACCCGCATTTCCTTTTCAATATCCTGAACAGCATTTATGCGTTATCCGACGGAAATCCCGAAGCCAAGGAAGCCGTCTACAACCTGTCGCACCTGATGCGTTACGTGCTTTACGACACGCGCCACAACTTGACCTCGCTGTCGAAAGAAGTCGCGTTCGTCGAGGATTACATCAAACTGATGGAATTGCGGTTGGCCGAAAACGTCCAGGTCATCTTCGACAAACCCGCGTATCTAAAAGACGTCTCGGTCGCACCGATGTTGTTCTTGCCATTCATCGAAAACGCCTATAAACATGGCATCAGTTCGCTGCAGCCGAGTTTCATCTACATCGGAATCACACAAAAGGAAAAGAGCCTCGAGATCGAAGTGCGAAATTCCCTGTTTCCGAACCAACCGACTGAGAAAGAGGAAAGCAACGGCATCGGGTTGGTCAACACGCGACGTCGACTCGCTTTGATCTATCCGAACCAATTCACGCTCGACACGATCGAAGACGCCGCAAATTCCGAATATCGCGTCAACCTAAAACTCGAATTATCATGATCCTGACCAGCATTGCCGTCGACGACGAGCCGCTCGCGCTCAACCTGATCACGTCGTACATTTCGCAAACGCCGTCGCTCGACCTCAAAGGCAAATTCACGAATGCGGTCGACGCGTTGAAATACATTCATGAGAATCCTGTCGATGTCGTTTTTCTCGATATCCGGATGAACGACCTGAGCGGCATCGAACTCGCGAAAGTCCTCAACGAATACAGGAACAACGGCAATCTGCGTGTGATTTTCACGACGGCTTACGATCAATACGCGCTCGAAAGCTACAAGGTGGAAGCGCTCGATTACTTGATGAAACCTTTCAGTTATGCCGATTTCGCGAAGTCGGTCACTAAGGCGGTCAAATATTACGAACTGCTCAAAGGCGTTTCCGGTTCGACCGAAATCGCGAAGGAAACCCTGTCGGATGAAACCGAATATATCTACCTGAAAGTCGAATACCAGATGGTTCGCGTCGATGTTTCCGACATCTTATACGTGGAAAGCGACAAGGATTACGTCAAGGTTTTCGTGAAAAACGAAGCCAAGCCGATCACCTCGCTCACGAGTCTGAAATCGGTCGAGGAGAAGTTGCCGAAATCGAAGTTCATGAGAATCCATCGGTCGTTCATCGTCGCTCTCGATAAGATAAAAGCCGCGACCAAAGGCACGGTAGAAGTCTCGGGCCGCTCGATTCCCGTTACTGATCAATACCGCGACAACTACGCCGACTTCTTCAAAAACTGGCAGTGACTTTCCGTCGACGTTCGGCGGGTTTTCGTCGAGCGGATTCGCATTATGAATAGGAGTGAGGTTCCTTTGCGGGAAATTAAATCATCCGATGAAAAAAGCACTGTTTTTCTTCTTGTTGTGTTTCGGCACATTTTCAACCTTCGCGCAGAATTTCGGCGCACAATCATCAATCAAAGGACGAATTTCGGGAACTGTCACCGATTCGATCGCGAAAATCCCGGTAGAATACGCTTCGGTAAGTCTGTACAAGGACGAACAACCGGCGCCCGTCGCTGGAGTCGTGACGGAAACCGACGGAAGTTTCAAACTCGACGGCATCGCACCCGGAAAGTACAAACTCGTAATCTCGTTCATCGGATATGCCGACAAGACGAAATTCATCGAAACCACGGGCGCAAAACCCGATCTCGATCTGGGAAACATAAGCGTTTCCGCGAACGCGACCTCGCTCAATGAAGTCGTCGTGCAGGCCAACAACGGATTGGTCGCTAACAAGATCGACAAAATCGTGTACAATGTCGAAAAAGACGTGACTGCGGCAGGCGGAAGCGCGTCGGATGTGTTGCAAAAAGTCCCGATGGTCAGCGTCGACATCAACGGAAACGTTTCGGTGCGAGGCGATGCGAACGTGAGGATTTTGATCAACGGCAAACCGACGGGCGCGACCTCGGCCAATGTCGCCGATGTGCTGAAAACCATTCCGGCCGACCAGATCAAGAACATCGAAGTCGTGACGTCACCATCGGCAAAATATGACGCTGAAGGTTCGGCGGGCATCATCAACATCATCACGAAACAGAAGAACACGTCGGGGATTTCAGGCTCGGTAAGCGGCGGAGTCGGGACGCGCCAGAACAATTTGAACGCGAACGTGAATTACAACAAGAATCGTTTCTCGTTATCGGCGAACCTGGGCGGAAACAACGGTTGGCCGCAGGATGCCGATTTCAGTTCGCGCCAGACGATCGACAACGGAACCGTGAATACGCTACAGACGACCGACGGGGAAAACCGCGTGCGACGCCTGGGAATAAACGGTTCGATCACGGCCGGTTATGAGTTCAACGCGTTCCACAATCTGCGTTCGACATTTCGTGTGAACGACGGCGAATGGAAGTCGGACGGCATGTCGACGAACGTGTTCACCGATCTCAACAACGCCGCGAACAACAGCAGTTACACAGGCGAAACACATTCCAAAAACACTTGGGGCGGATTCGACTGGAACCTCGATTACACTCGGAAATTCAAGAAAGAAGGACACGAATTCACGTTCTCATCACAATGGAGCCACAGTAAGAATACGACCGATTACGTGAGTTTGTTCTCAGATTTCTATCCGAACCAATCGGCCAATAACGACGCCAAGAACAACGAATATACGTTACAGCTCGATTACACGTTGCCTGTTTCGGAAAAACTCAAATTGGAAGCAGGAGGAAAGACGATCCTGCGTCGCATCTCGAGTAATTTCGTGAACATGATTCCTGATGCGGACGGCGATTTCATCTACGATCCCGTGAATTCGAATCTGTACGATTACGATCAGGACGTGTTCGCGGGTTATGCCGTCGGGACGATCACGTTGCCCAAAGATTATACGGTAATGGCAGGCGCGCGCATCGAACAGACGAACATCAAAGGCGATCCGACAAATGCGTTGCAGACCGATATCGAATCGTTTGAAAACAAATACACGACGTTCATCCCGAGCGTGACATTGCAGAAAAAACTCACCGACAACGCCTCGTTGAAACTCAGTTACACGAAACGCATCACGCGTCCGAGCCTGAACTTCCTGAACCCGTTCATCAACCGTTCGAACATACAGGCGCAGACGCAGGGAAATCCTGACCTGGATCCTGAAATTTCTCAGACCTATGAATTGGGTTACTCGACGTTTTCACAGAAACGCACGATCAATCTATCGGTCTATTATCGCCATATTTCAGGTTTGATCGAAGGCATCGCGACGCCGTTGGAAGACGAATCGGGAACGATCACGAATTACCGGAATATCGGTGAGAACAATTCGTTCGGAATGAACTTTTTCGGGTCGGTGACGTTGTTCAAGAACTTGTCGCTCAGAGGGAATTTCAACGCATATACCTACAAACCGAATGCGTCGGGCGTATTCGTCGACCAACAGACACAGAACGATACGTATGTGCAATATTCGGCGTTCGTGAGCGGAAACTACAACTTCAAACACGATTTGGTCGCCGAGGTTCTCATGATACAGAACTCGCGTCGCCGCACGTTGCAAGGCGTGAATCCAGCGTTCAACCTGATGGTTTTCGGCGTAAAGAAACAGTTTTGGAACAAGACGGCTTCAATTGGTCTGAACATTACATCGCCGTTCAGGAACGGTCTGGAATTCAAGTCGGAATCGAGCGGGCCGGGCTTTACGCAACAGAGCAGTTTCAATTACCCGATCAGATCGTTCGGACTGACGTTCAGCTACAACTTCGGGAAAATGAGTTTTAGCGACGCAGGCAAAAAAGGCGTCAATAACGACGATTTGAAACAAGGTGGCGACCAAAACCAAGGCGGCGGCATGTCTCCGGGCCAATAAAAACTGATGATAAAAAATAAAACCTCGCGTCACGATGGAAACGCACACTGATTCGGCGTAGTTAATTATTGATTCTACTTAACGACCGGTCGTGGCCGAGGTTTTTCATATAACTTAAATAAAATCGGCTTTTCTCGTTTTCTGACGATATTCCATTACCTTTAAGGACTTTTACAGTCAATACATAACAGTTTTCAATCAGTATGAATATCCTTCATCTCGTGTTGCGTATTGCACATAACTAATCCTGAATAACATCGGACATTAGGTCCAAATTCAACTGACTCACATTATAAATTAGTGTAATACTTTTTTTATATGACAGTCAAGCTTCTATCGACACCTCATAATTTTATCGTTCAAGGCAAGCATCAAGCATATGACGCGTGGCAAATTCGGCCTGAAGAGTTTTTGGATTTCCACGGAAACCAATTATTGTTTCTGGCTTGCTACGTAACATTGCCGCGCACCTATCATTATTTTTATGCGGCATATTTGCGCGAAATGGCCTGCGTTCCTGAAAAAATCCCCAATCGTATCGTCTTTCGATATATCCTTTTGTACGTCGAGAACACCAAAATCGCAAACGAAATCTTGTTCGACGTGAACCCGGAACTCACGCTGAACGGAATATAGGAAATATACATCCAGGACATTCTGTCAAATTTGTCGTTCTTGTCTCGGCTATTTCGCGACTGCCAAAAATCTTAAAAGAAAAATCGCCGACAGATTGGAAGAATTCATTCGGAAAATTACCGCTGTTCCTCGATTTATTTGGGATTTCGAACGCTCGTTTTCCAACACGCATCGTGCAGAATTTAAAGTTCACGCGGAGTACTTATTTCTAAGTATGAAAACGCATAGACGTGTCGATTCTTCGTATTTCGTGAAATTCCGTAAGGCGATCTGATCGACGGATATTCGTTGGTTTCCGACGATAATATTCAGGAACCAAACGAATGTTCATCGGTCGAATCTCTCCACTTTCTTTGCTTTATCATTGCATCACAGTTTCGTTTTTGAAGCTGATGAAATCACTTTTCCCGTAATCAAAACCATTATTAAATAGAAGCAAATGAAAACAGTATTACGCATTTTTGGAGTCCTAATCGTGTTGTTGGCCTTTTTGTTCATCGGATTGTCGATCTGGCGAACCGGAACCGACAAAGACGATCTGCGCGAAAACGAAATAGAGATGACGCTCGCGAAAGCACAACTTGAAACCTTGAAAAAAGAAGCCGCGAGCATGACCGGCGAATCGAAAAAGCTTATGGACGAACAGATCGCTACGGCTGACGCAGCGATAAAGGAAATTCCATCGGAATCGATACTTACGGTTATCCAAGTATTGTTCGCCGTTATGTTCGTAGTCGCATTGGCAGCGGCGATATTTTTGTTCCGTCCGAACTTGAAATTCTCCCAAATCCTGCTCATCGGATCGGTAGTGCTATTGTTGGTCACGTATTTCATCTCGCCCGACATCGAAAGAGGCGAATACAGCGGAATGAACAACACGACCCTGGCGCTAATGTCAGGAATCCCGGTCATTTTCGCGGGCTTGTTCGCATTCCTTGTCGCCAGGAAAAGCGCCGTGAAAGCATAAACCTGAGTAATACTAACCCAAATAAATCTTTAACCACGGCTGCAACGGCTGTGGTTTTTTTTTGGATTTGGTGGTAGACAGTTATTGGAAAAATTGACGAAAGACGAAAGACGAAAGACGAAAGACGAAAGACGAAAGACAAACGACGAAAGACGAACGACGAACGACGAACGACAAATGACGAACGACGAACGACGAACGATGAACGACGAAAGACGAAAGACGAACGACAAACAACAAATGACAAATGACAAATGCCGAAGGCCAAGAAGACCGTTTCAATTTCCACAGCAAACGTTCCAATGGCCAAAGTAAGTTGCCTCTCCTTCACCATTATTCATCATTCATTGTTCATCATTCATTGTTCATTATCAATTGTCAATTGTCAATTATCAATTATCAATTATCACCCTCAAAACATTGCGTTATAATCGAACCGAGCGTCGACGATTCATAATCCACCGCATAAAAAAAGCCTCTTCGTTTCCAAAGAGGCTTTCCTGTAAAAAACTCAAATATTATCTCTTGATCATGCGCAACGTCTTCACGAAAGAACCTTGCGTCACGATCACGTTGTAAACTCCTGACGGCAGTCGGGTACCGAATTGCTGTACCTCGATCGCATCGACCGATACATTTCGGTCCTCAAGAAGTTTTCCTGTCATGTCATATACTTTCACTTGGATTTGCGCGTCGCTCGGCGTATCCATGTCGAGTGCGAAACCTTCGATATACGGGTTTGGATAGGCAACCGCGCGGAATGCGATGCCCGGTGCAGTTTCCTCTTCGAACATACCGCGTGTCGCTCCCGGAGCCGTAACCAATTCTGCTTCTCCGAACGGAGACCAAATTCCCGATGTCATCACCGCAACGCGAACGGCGTACTGTCCGCCCGGAACATATCCCGGCACGTTGCTGAAACTGAAGTAATGCGAAGCACGATCCACGATGATAGTCGTGAACGGTGATTGTGCCAATGTAAGTTCAAAACGATACGAAGTCGCACGGTTCATGCTTGTCGTGTAGAACAAAGCCGTTGTCGTATTCGCGACGCCAGGGTTGGTGATTACCGGTACGATAGGCGTGCTGATCGAGCATGGCGCTCCGTAACCCGAATACGTCGAGCTGTTTCCTGTTTTCAGGGCGACTTCGATCGTGTAGGTCGTTCCGTAGGCGTACGTGCCCAACATCGTGAGCGAAAACCAATGCGTGACACGGTCAAGTGTCTGGACTTGGTTCGGCGCCGTATTATCGGTCACATTCGTAATGCGGAAACGGTAACCCGTAACGCCTTGCAAGCTTGTCGTAGCGATCAACGTCGAGATGCTCGGCAACGTTATACCACATTGAGACGGAGTGACCGCGGCAGCTCCACCAGGGCTAAGCACAGCCGGTGTGGAAACCAGGCACGAACTTCCGTAGTAGTTCAGCCAAACGCCGTTTCGGCGCAACATCACTGAAATGGAATATGTCGTGGCGTATTCATAATTCGCGAGAGCCGTCAACTGGAAGTTAGGCGTCGTACGGTCTAAGGTCTGTACTTCGTTCGTCGTGGTGTTCACGACCCTGAAACGATATCCGTCAACCGGAGCGGCAACTGCCGTAGCACCGATCGAAGAATTGATCGCAGTAAGCGTCGTTCCACATTGGGATGCCAATACTTGAGTCGTGATTTGACTGCCTTCGTCGATAGTTCCGTCGCAATCGTCATCGATTCCATTGAATGGAACTTCTGAAGCCCCGGGATAAATTGCCGCAACGGCATCGTTACAATCAGTATTCGTTACTGAATAGCCTGATGGAGGCGTGTTCGCATCGACGGCACACACTGAAACCGGATTTCCTGCTCCGAAACCATCGAAATCACCATCGACATAAAACGGATACAGTTGGTTTACCGTAACCAGTACCGAACCGCTGTTGTTGGTTCCCGCGAGTGAATTCGCGTCGGTAACCGATACGATAGAGTAGGTCGTCGTCGTCGTCGGGTTGACCGTTACGACGGTTCCGCTCACGTATCCGCTCAATGTGAACTGGGAAGTTCCGTCAGAATATACCACTGTAAATGGAGAAGTTCCACCGGTTACCGAAACGCTGAACTGCGTGTTTTCGCCAGCGCAAATCGTACTTCCGCCTGTAATCACCGATGCCGTCGGACCTGTTACCAAAGTAAACGGCGTCGTGTTCAACGTGACAGTTCCCGAACTTGGTGCAGTCGTCCAGTTCGCAGGATTGTTCACCAAAGTCCTGTAAGCAGCGAACGAAGTCTGGTTGGTTCTTGAACCCGTATATTGTCCGCGAGTGGCCGAAGCTCCGAGCGCGATGTTTCCATTTGCCACGTTAAGTTGTGACGGCAAATACGTCGCTTGGGATGAAGCCGTTCCCGTTGTCAACCACGTCGTGATCGAGCTTGACGCTTGGGCGTAAAGTCCGAAAAGGATCGTTCCGTTGAATGTCGTGGGATTCGCATTGCTCGTGTAATCAGGATTGTTGCCCGATGTCGCAGCGCCTTGGTACGCGAAGATCGCATCGCCACTCGCCGACAATCCGTCAAGGTTTCCTGAAACGATCGTTCCTGTCGTCGCGTTCGCCGTGCCGTTGTTGTCAAC
>NZ_SEBS01000021.1 GCF_004211145.1 Flavobacterium sp.
TGAAGTGCTGTCAATCCAATATGTCTATGAACTTGTCTACTCGTTTTTCGCTCGTCACTTGCGTTTCAAAGCGGGTGCAAAAGTACAACTTGTTTTGGCTTTTCCAAGCGTTTCGGAAACTTTTTTTGAAAAAATTTCTTACCGCTTGATTTCCAGTAAAAAAGATGCGTCCTGAACGTTTTCCGGAAAAACCGGACGGCAAAGATAACAACCCTGCCCCTAACGGCAAAACTTTTTTCGCCTCTTTTTTTACTTTCAATATTTCAAAGGAACTTCGCTGTCAATGCGGGTGCAAAAGTACACCGCTTTTTTACTCCCGCAAGCGTTTCGGCAAAGTTTTTTTCGTGTTTTTCGCAACGCGCTGGAACGATGCGTTTTGCAGGTGAAAGTTTTTTCCAGGGTTTACGGCCGCGTGAGGGATGCGAGTGGAAATCCTGCCTTTTGCCGCGGCGGATGTTTCTCTATATATAGTATAGTAGACGGCAAAAGACAGATTGGAACGGGTCAGCCCGACGGCGGCTTCCCAAAAATACATCGGGAGACGCCAAACAACAAAGCCGCCGGCACGCCCAAAAAACAAAAAAGTAAATTATGGTTTAGGCTGGCTCGCCTGCTCTATGGCTTTCTGCGTCCAATGCGTATCGAGGTCGTCGAGGTCGACCGGCTTGAAAGCGGCCTGTTTTTGCAGACGACCCGTTTCAAAAGCGCGAACCAAAATCGTCTCGATCAAATAATCCTCATTGACTTCATAAGGCGAATAAGCGCGCTTGAGGTCAAGATCGAAAACCTTGGCGGTATTACTCGACCAAAAGGCCTTCCATCCGCTTTTGTATTCCTTAATTAAAGAGAAAGTGGTTTTGCCGGTTTGGCGATAAATGAGCTTGATAAGGATTTGTCCCTGCTTACGCGAGAGTTTCTTGAGTTTTTCCGAGAATTCGTTCTCAATATAATCCTCCACTATTTTATAGTACTTCTTTTTTTCCTTTTCCGTCTTGAGTTTGGACATGTTCTTATCAAGCATGGTCAAACGCTCTGAAGCAATCTTCGCAAACGGATACACCTTGTATACGCGGTTCTGCAAAATGAGATATTCTTTCCGGCTCGCATATTCGAGATGGCCTTTGCCCAACACGAGTTCGTCGAGCATGACTTCCATCACCGAGTCGTTCACATCCAGATCAGTATCGGATGCGATCGAATCTTTTACCTGGGCAAACGCGCCCGTTGACACGAAAAGGAACAACAAAAAAGAGCTTACAAATTTCATAGCGGTTCTTGTGGGTTCAAAAATAGACATATTTTCTTTGTCCAACTGTAGTGCCAAATTTTTATTTTAGCCGAATATATACTGAAATTAAAACTATGGCTGCAAAACCAGTGCTTAAAAAAACATCGATGGCGTTTATGGAACGCTATTTAAATAACGCCTCGCCTACGGGCTATGAAGCCGAAGGGCAAAAAATCTGGATGGATTACGTGCGTCCGTATGTCGATACGTTCATTACCGACACTTACGGAACCGCGGTCGGCGTGATCAATCCCGATGCCGAATTCAAGGTCGTGATCGAAGGCCATTCCGACGAAATTTCGTGGTACGTGAATTACATCACCGACAACGGTCTTATATATGTTATCCGAAACGGAGGTTCCGACCACATGATCGCCCCGTCGAAACGCGTGCACATCCACACCAAAAAAGGAATCGTAAAGGGCGTTTTCGGATGGCCCGCGATCCATACGAGAAATCGCGACAAGGAAGAACACCCGAAAATCGACAATTTGCACATCGATATCGGCTGCGATACGAAGGCGCAGGTCGAGGAAATGGGCGTCCACGTGGGCTGCGTCATCACGTATCCCGACGAATTCATCATCCTGAACGAAAACAAATTCGTGTGCCGCGCGATCGATAATAGGATGGGCGGATTCATGATCGCCGAAGTCGCGCGCCTGTTATCGGAAAACAAAAAGAAACTGCCGTTCGGATTGTACATCACCAATTCGGTCCAGGAAGAAGTCGGATTGAGAGGCGCCGAAATGATCACCAACACGATCAAACCCAATATCGCGATCGTAACCGACGTTTGCCACGACACGACGACTCCTATGATCAACAAGCGTATCGAAGGTGAAGTCCAGATCGGCAAAGGTCCGGTCGTGACGTACGCTCCTGCGGTTCAGAACAACCTGCGCGAGCACATTTTGGATACGGCCGAGAAAAACCAGATCCCATTCCAACGCCTGGCCTCATCGCGCGTTACGGGAACCGATACCGACGCTTTCGCGTACAGCAACGGCGGCGTCGCTTCGGCGTTGATTTCGCTTCCCTTGCGTTATATGCATACGACCGTGGAAATGGTGCACAAGGACGACGTTGAAAACGTGATCCGACTCATCTACGAATCGTTGCTCACGATCAAGAACAACGAAACGTTCAGCTACTTCAAATAATCGTCGGCAATTCGGCGCAAACAAAAAAGCATCCCGTTAAAAGGATGCTTTTTCTCTTATAATTAACCTGTACTATAGATGAAATTTACAATTGCGGCTGGCAAACAGGCAACGGCAACTGTTTTTTGCTTCCGTTGATGTAGGCGAAATTCAACGGTGCGATTTCAGGCAAAACACCGTCGATTACCCTGTTGCTTTCGTCTATGAGATCAACAGAAGTCCTTTCGATGATAAGCGGGCGGATTTCCTGTCTTGCGTTTCCTTCAACGACTTCAGAGTCGCATTTCACGACATCTTCGTGTGATTTTACATAACCTGATTTGAAATATACTTCAGGATTTAGAACGTTTTCCTCGTTTGCGAAATACCTTGTTTGTCCTGTTATGGAATCTCCGTTTCCGGCGAAAAGAGCTGTTTCAGAATCTATTTCTGAAAATCCGTACTGGTTGTTTGCATTGGTGCCGATTGCAGCCACCAAAGCAAGTGCTAAAGTGATGATTGATTTTTTCATGATTGATTGTGATTGTGATGATGATGATGATGATTTTGATTGATTACGCTTTGGCAAGCACCGCGGCGACTTCTTTCGCGCCCGAAGCTTCCGCCCATCTGAGCGCCGTAAATCCGTTTTCACTTTTTTCGTCGGCTTTCGCTCCTTTTGAAAGAAGATACTCGGTGATCTGGACATTGTTGTAACGCGCCGCGATCATCAAAGGCGTCATGCCATTGGATTTCTCGTTGATGTCGGCTCCGTATTCGACGAATTTCTTGACGACTTCAAGGTCGCCTTTGCTGATTGCAACACAAAGCGGTGTGTTTCCGTAAACATTTTCGATTTTGGCCGAAGAGACTGAAGTCGTAGTCTCGTTTGCCATCGACACATTAATAAAAGACACTAATGCGATTCCAAGATAAACGATTGATTTTTTCATGATTGACTGATTGATTTAAGTTGATGATTTTGAGTAATAGACGTCGGTTGCAAAAGAATCGTTACAGTGAACCCGATGATTAACGTTTTTTTAACCAATTCCCTACAACCCAAAATTAAAAAACGCCCTGATTACGGGCGTTTGCAAATTGTTACGTTAAAGTCATTTCTTGAGGAAATCAAGCACATTCTTTTCGATTCGCTCATCAATCCTGGAAATATCGGCTTTCACGAAAGGTTCTCCTAGTATCTTTTCGTAGAGTTCGATGTAACGCTCCGAAACACTTTGGATGTATTCGTCGGTCATGTCAGGAATGTTCTGCCCTTCTTTTCCTTGGAAATCGTTCGCTATAAGCCATTGGCGCACGAATTCTTTCGACAATTGTTTCTGCGACTCACCGTTGTCCTGCCTTTCCTGGTAACCGTCGGCGTAGAAATAACGCGAGGAATCCGGCGTATGGATTTCGTCGATCAAAACGATTTTTCCATCTTTTGTCTTTCCGAATTCATATTTCGTGTCGACCAGGATCAGTCCGCGGCCGGCGGCGATATTCGTTCCACGCTGGAATAACGCGTGCGTGTAATTTTCAAGTACGATGTAATCTTCCTCGGATACTATGCCGCGAGACAGGATTTCCTCACGCGAAATGTCCATGTCGTGTTCCCCGTTGTCGGCTTTTGTCGTCGGAGTGATGATCGGTTGTGGGAACTTGTCGTTTTCCTTCAAGCCTTCGGGCATGTAAACCCCGCAAAGACTGCGTTTCCCCTCAGCGTATTCGCGGGCCGCGTGTCCTGACAGATATCCTCGGATCACCATCTCGACCTTAAACGGTTCGCACAAATGACCTACGGCGACGTTGGGATCGGGAGTTGCGATAAGCCAGTTCGGAACGATATCTTTCGTAAGTTCCATGAAACGCGTCGCGATCTGGTTTAGGATTTGGCCTTTGTACGGAATTCCCTTGGGAAGCACGACATCGAAAGCCGAAAGCCTGTCGGTCGCCACCATGACCAACAATTCATCGTCTATGTTGTAAACTTCGCGTACTTTGCCGCGATACACTGATTTTTGGCCCGGAAAATTAAAATTTGTCGTGGTGATCGTGTTGCTCATTGTAAATTGTAGTTTGAGGCACAAAAATACACTTTTTCAGATGTGGTTCGTCTACTCAAAACGACGTTTATCGAAATTGCTTTTCACCGAACCGACCAATTTTTTAAATTATACACAAAAAATTCCGATGACTGCAAATTACAATTGGCCTTTGTGGCGCAGGATCGCTTTCCGATTCTGTTTCCTGTATTTCGGACTGTATTTGATTACGACACCGTGGTTCGAATTTTCAGGTATTCCGATGTTAGGCGGTTGGCACGCGGCCGTTCTCGATTTTTTCGTGTGCGGATTCAACGACCACGTGATTCATTTCCAGAAAGAATTGACGCCTTTGAACGGCAGCGGCGACACGTCATGGGGTTGGGTTTTGCTGATTTTGGAACTTTCGGTATCGGCGATTGCGACGGTAATCTGGTCGTGGCTCGATCGAAAACGCCCGTCCTACAATAGATTGGGTTATCTATTGCGTACGGGACTGCGATACACTTTATCGTATTTCGCGCTCACTTACGGCCTGATCAAAATATTGCTCATTCAGATGTTGTTCCCGACGCAAAGCCAATTGGCATCCCCGCTGGGCGATTTTTTACCGATGCGGTTTTCGTGGCTTTTTATCGGATATTCCGACGGATATCAATTCTTTTCAGGAATGGCCGAAGTGCTTGTCGGACTGCTGTTGCTGTTCCGACGGACCACGCGATTGGGCGCCGTGCTCGCGTTCGGCGTATTCCTGAACGTAATGGCTTTGAACCTGTTCTACGACATTCCCGTCAAGATTTTCTCGATGCATCTTACCGCGATGGCGCTCTTTCTATTAATCGATGACAACCAGGGATTGCTGCACTTCTTTTGGCACAACCGAACCATTTCAACGATTTCGAAGTACCACTTTTCAAGCCAACGCAAATGGGTCAAACGCGGGCGCATCGCATTGAAGGTCGCGTTCATCTATATGCTCTCCATGATGATTTTCGACACATTCAACATGTACTCCGACTATCACAAGAGCGACGAGCCGTTCGCGAAAGGCGTTTTTGAAACCCACGTCCTTATCAAAAACAACGATACGATTCCGGTGCTGGCGAACGATTCCCTCGTATGGAAGGACATTATTTTCGACGGTGCCGAGTCGGGAAGCATCGACTCGCAAGACACGATTTTGCGCCTGCGTTATGGTCGGGGTTATTTCCTGTACAAGAACGATTCAGTCAAAAATGTGCTGCATGCCTTTAAGTTCAACGACGGCGACAGTATCGCAATGTTCGACCTCAAGTACAAAATATTAAATAAAGACTCGATCGAATTCCGGACAAAACTTCACGGCGACTCGCTGAAGTTGCTGTCGGTCAAAACAAAACACAAATTCCAGTTGGCCAACCGCGAATTCCATTGGATCAGTGAACGCAACCGATAATAAAAAAAGCCCCGATAATTGGAGCTTTTTATATTATTGGTTTTCGATTTTCTTGTACGCCTCTATCACTTTTTTAACGAGTCGGTGTCGCACGATATCTTTGTCGTCGAGATGAATGATGCCGATTCCTTCAGTATCTTTCAAGATCAGCAACGCTTCCTTCAACCCCGACATCGTGGCACGCGGCAAATCTACCTGTCCCGGATCGCCCGTTATGATGAACTTCGCGTTTTTCCCCATACGCGTGAGGAACATTTTCATTTGGTTGTGCGTCGTATTCTGGGCTTCATCGAGGATCACGAAAGCATTGTCGAGCGTCCGTCCGCGCATGAATGCCAACGGAGCGATCTGGATGATTCCTTTTAGAATGTAATCTTCAAGTGACGAAGGCGGCAACATATCGCGCAACGCATCGTACAACGGCTGCATGTACGGATCGAGTTTCTCCTTCATGTCGCCCGGAAGGAATCCGAGGTTCTCACCTGCTTCAACCGCTGGACGCGTTAAAATAATTCTTTTAACCTGCTTTTCCTTGAGCGCTTTCACGGCCAAAGCCACGCCCGTATACGTTTTTCCCGTTCCCGCAGGACCGACGGCAAACACCATATCGTTCTTGAAAACCGCGTCGACGAGCAACTGCTGGTTAGGCGTCATCGCTTTGATGAGCTTTCCGCCCAGACCGTGCACGAGAATTTTGTCATGGTCGGGCATGCGCTGTTCTTCCTGTGTTCCGCTTTGGATCACGCGGTCAATCACGTTATCGTCTATATTATTGTATCGCGTGAAATGCTGCATGAGGCGATTGAACCTGACCTCGAATTCATCGAGCACTTCCTTCTCGCCAAAGGCTTTTATGGTCGTGCCGCGCGCAACTATTTTCAGTTTTGGATAGTATTTTTTGATCGTTTCCAAATGTGCATCCTGTGCACCCCAGAAATCTTTAGGAGCGATCTCGCCCAGCTCAATAATTCTCTCGTTCAAACGCCGTCTTTTTTAATTAGAAATAATCGCTTTTATTAGTAGATTTGCATTGGATTCGCGCTGCTCAATTGCAGTGACGCTTCCAACCAAATGTAGTGATTTAACCTGTCGCGCCTACTTTTATTTATAAACAATTCTATGTCAATAATTACGCTTACTACTGATTATGGCCTGCGCGATCACTTCGTCGGGGCTTTAAAAGGTAAGCTGCTTTCCGAGTACGACGAGGCGACGATTATCGACATTTCACACGGCATAGATCCGTTCAATGCGGCCGAGGCGAGTTACATCGTCGAAGCGGCGTATTCAAGTTTCCCGAAAGGTTCGGTCCACATCATCGGCGTAGATATCGAACTCAGTCGCGAGGTTCGCCATATCGCGATGCAATGGAACGGGCATTTCTTTATTTGCGCCGACAACGGGATACTTGGCTTTTTAACCCAAAAAATCGTACCTGAAAAACTCGTCGCGATCAACATACACGACCGACTGCCCGACGATGCGACCGATCTCGACGTGTTCGTAAAAGTCGCATGCCATTTGGCGAAAGGCGGGCTGTTGAACGTCGTGGGGCGCGACATCGAATCCATAAAGGAATTGACCGAGCTCAAGCCGATAATTTCCACCGACAACAAATCCATAAAAGGTTACGTCGTCTATGTCGATCATTTCGGGAACGTCGTGACGAACATCTCGAAGAAAATGTTTGCCGAAGTCGGGAAAAACCGCCCGTACGAAATCGTGCTGCGATCGGTCACGAATACAATCAAGACCATTTTACCCAAATATTCCGACGTCGTGGCTTCCGACAATTTTCCCGAGAAGTTCTACGAAGGCCAAAAACTCGCGATTTTCAACGCGGCCGGAAACCTTGAAATCGCATTGTACCGAAGCAATCCCGCGACATCGGGAGGCGCATCATCCTTACTCGGACTAGGATATCGCGACGCCGTAACCGTAAATTTCTCCTAACATGTTCATCAGGATCGTCAAACTCAGTTTCCATCCCGAAAACGTCCCGGCATTTCTCGAAAATTTCGAATTGATGAAGGAGAAAATACGAAACGCGCCCGGAAACCGTTTACTCGAATTGTACCGCGACAAACAAAACGACCATATATTTTTCACGTACAGTTATTGGGAAACCGAACAGGATCTCGAGAATTACCGTCAGTCGGAACTGTTTTACGACGTGTGGACGTTCACCAAAAAATTATTCAACGACAAACCCGAAGCCTGGAGCGTCGACCGGCTCGTAACTTTGCAATGATGAACTATTATTATTTCGACACCTCGGCTTATCCGGATATTACGACCGAAATCATGCAGCCCGACCCAAAAGTTTGGGACGAAGAACACTATCAAAGCAACATGTCGTATTGGGAACATCCCGATTTCGAGCCGATTTTCGGACAATTGCTGCTCAAAGTCACGGGGAAGAAAGCGACGAAAAGGCCAACCGATTTCCTTGCCGCCGCCGGTTTGTACGGAGGTTTGGGCTATGTGATGTCAGGAAAAGCGAAAAGCGTCATCGAAAAATTCAAGTTGCCGGAACATCGTTTTTATGCGCTTCCAGCGTACACACTCGAAGCCACGGGGGAAACGTTCCACTATTATTACCTACACATTTTGGTCGCCGATGATAATTACGACTTCATTGATTTTCCAGCCTCGACTTTTGAACGTACCGATTTTTTAGGAGAAAATGGGCAACCTATCGCGATTGGAAGCGCCGAAGAATGGAAGGACATCCGTAAAAACATGGATGAACTCGAAGAAAATATCAGAGAAGTCGATTTGGTACTGAGCGATCTATTCCACAAACTTGACCCTGATCTATTCCGTATCCAACATTTCCTGAATTCCGAATTCATTATGAGCGAGCGACTTAAAAATGCGCTCGAAGAAAACGACATCAGCGGATTGAGCGACTTTTACGAATACGAACCGAGGATAAACGGAAACGACTTTAAAGACATTCCAGAAAAACCCGTCGAAACCGTAGCCGAAAAAGAACCGTTCCAACCCAAAAGCCACGAAGAAGTCACACAAAAACTCGACTTTATCTTTGCTGAAATGGACGTAGAAGAAGACGCGATCTACGATTACGACCAGGAAATCGACGCGGCTCTCGAATTCCTTTCCAGGACCGACGATCCGATAAAACCTATATTTGCCTATTTCGAAAAACATCCCGAAGCGATCCATGGCGCGCCCGGCCCGTTCGTGCACTACCTCGAAACGTACTTTGGAATAGGCCTCGAAGCCGAATTGATAGCTTCCATAAACCGAAACCCGACGATCGAAGCCATAAACATGATTTACCGCCTCGCCAACGACGAATCGAATCCCGACCGGGAAAAATACATCGCGATCCTAAAAGAAACCGCCAAAAGCGAAGACGAATATATTGCACAGTCCGCACAGGATTGCATCGACGATCTGTAATCAAATCTTAATCGTCTAACGGCAGACAAAATCGAATAAACAAATAACCGATTCAACGCATAAACACAAATGAAAGCCATATTACTAAGAGAAATCAAATCCTTTTTCGGATCGCCCGCCGGCTATCTCGTCATCGCGATTTTCCTGTTGCTCAACGGATTGTTCCTTTGGGTTTTCGACGGTGAATACAACATCCTGCAAAGTGGTTTCGCCGACCTTACGCCATTCTTCACTATCGCGCCGTGGATCTTAATCTTCCTGATTCCGGCCGTGACGATGCGCAGTTTTTCAGACGAACGAAAGCAAGGAACGCTTGAACTGTTGCTCACCAAACCGCTGAGTGTGTGGCAGATCGTAAACGGCAAGTTTTTGGGCGCGATGTTACTGATCGTGATCGCAATCATCCCGACGTTAATTTATGTGTACATCGTTTCCAAACTCGGAATGCCTGAAGGAAATATCGATTTGGGCAGCACGATGGGATCGTATTTCGGGCTGCTGTTTTTGATCGCGGCTTATTCGGCCATCGGGATTTTCACATCGGCGTTGTCCGACAACCAGATCGTCGCGTTCATCGTTTCGGTTTTCCTATGTTTCCTACTCTATTACGGATTCGAAGGCCTCGCGCAGATCATCGGCGGCGCACAAAGTTTCGTGACGGCATTGGGAATGGACAGCCATTTCAAGAGCATCGGGCGAGGCGTTATCGACACGCGCGACGTGATCTATTTCGTCAGCGTAACCGTACTTTTCCTTTCGTTCACCGTGTTCAAACTTAAATCGTTGAAATCATGACGAACGCCAAGAAGAAAAACCTGAAGAATTTAGCGATCACGATTGCGGTTTTGGTCGCGGTGAATCTTATCGGAACCAAAGTTTTCCAACGTTACGACATGACGCAGGACAAGCGGTATACATTGTCGAAAACATCGTTCGCGATTCTCGAAAATGTCCGCGAGCCCATGTATATCGATGTTTTCCTCGACGGAGATTTCCCGGGCGAATTCAAGAAACTGCAAACCGAAACCCAGCAATTGCTTGAGGAATTCCGAGCGTACAACTCGAATGTCCAGTTCCGATTCATCAATCCGCTTGACGAATCAGATAATGCCGATGCCGAGAAACGCGACATCATCTACAACATTTTCAAGATCGACAACCCGGTCGTTTCAGACAAGGAAAAGAAAGAAATCCAGACGAGTATAAAGGAGATTCCCGACCTCGACAAAGCGGTTCTCGAATCGTTTGCGGGCAGCGGCATGATTCCGGCGCGCGTCACGATGAACGACAAAGGCAAACAGACTGAAGCCGTCGTCTTTCCTTGGGCAATCGCGACTTATCAAGGCCGAAGCGTAAAAATCCCGTTGCTTAAAAGCGCGATGGGCGCATCGACTGCCGAGAAAGTCGTCGGTTCGGTACAACATCTCGAATACGCGCTCGCGAATGCATTCAACACAGTCGCCAATGCAAAAGAAAAAAAAGTCGCGGTCATCAAAGGAAACGGTGAAATGCACGATTTGCTCATGGCCGACTTCATCAAGCAAGTGCGCCAGAATTATTTCATCGGGACATTCACGTTGGATTCGGTAGCGAAACAACCTGCGGAAACACTTTCGTTCCTCAAGAAATACGACATGGCCGTCATCACGAAACCCGCCGAAACCTTCACCGATCAGGAAAAACAGGTGCTCGACCAGTACATCATGAACGGTGGGAAAACGTTGTGGCTCGTCGATCAGGTGAACATCGAAATGGACAGCCTGTACAATCAGCAAGGCATGAATTTGGCGTTTCCGCGCGATCTGAACCTGAACGACATGTTCTTCAAATACGGTTTCCGCATCAATCCGACATTGGTAAAAGACCTGAACTGCGCGCCGATCGCATTGGCAACGGGCGAACAGGGAAGCGCGAGCCAATATTCGCAGTATCCGTGGTTTTACGCGCCCCTTTCCTACTCGACTTCGAACAACTCGATCGTAAAAGGTTTGGATCCCGTGAAATTTGATTTCGCGAATGGTATCGACACGCTTAAAAATGGCATCAAGAAGACCGTGTTGCTACAATCGTCACAGTATTCGCGAGCGGTCGGAACACCTGTGGAAGTCCGCCTCGACATGGTTCAGGAACGCCCCGAACCAACTGAATTCAACAAGACCGGAAACATTCCACTGGCGATTTTGCTCGAAGGGAAATTCCATTCGGTGTATGAGAACCGCGTGTTGCCTTTCGCCGACAAATCGTTCGTGAGCGAAGGGAAAGCGACCAAGATGATCGTAATTTCAGACGGAGACGTGATCAAAAATCAACTCGACAAGGATTACCGTCCGCTCGAGCTCGGCTACGATAAATGGACGAACAAATTGTATGGCAATAAGGAATTCCTGTCGAATTGCGTGAATTACCTGCTCGACGATACCGGACTTATCAACATCCGAAGCAAGGAAGTTACGCTGCCGATACTCGACCAGCAAAAAGTCTACGCGAGTTACACGACTGCGCAAATCATAACCGTCGGAGTTCCAATCGTTGCGCTTTTGCTTTTCGGACTCGTGTTTACGTTTGTCAGGAAGCGTCGTTACGGCCGTTAGTGTTAATAAATTTTGTTTCGCTGTTTGGCAGATTAGGATATATTTGTGAACCGGTTGAATTCCGTTGGATCCGATCGAAAAAATTAATTACACGCACATGAAATTCATAGTATCGAGTTCGTACTTATTGAAGCAATTACAGGTATTGGGAAGCGTCATCAACAGCAGCAACACCTTGCCTATTCTCGACAATTTCCTTTTTGAGCTCGACAACAAGACGCTCACGGTTTCCGCCTCGGATCTTGAGACGACGATGAGCGCCACGCTCGAAATCGATTCGACGAGCCAGGGCAGTGTCGCCGTTCCCGCGAAGTTGTTGCTTGAGATCCTCAAAACGTTTCCTGAGCAACCGCTTACGTTTACCGTTGAGGAAAACAGCACGATAGAAATCAGTTCGAATTCGGGTAAATATGCGTTGGCGTACGCGCCGGGCGAGGAATTCCCGAAATCGGTGAGCCTTGAAGATCCGTCGGTGACGTTGGTTCCGGCCGAAGTACTGGCGACAGCGGTTTCAAAAACGATTTTCGCAGCCGGAAATGACGACTTGCGTCCCGTGATGTCGGGCGTTTTCTTCCAGTTTTCGACCGAAGGCTTGACATTCGTGGCTACCGACGCCCACAAACTCGTGAAATATGCGCGTGCCGATGTGAAAGCTTCGCAAGCCGCCGATTTCATCATGCCCAAGAAACCTTTGAACATCTTGAAGAGCATTTTGGGTGCGAGCGACGCCGAAGTCAAAATCGAATACAATGATTCAAACGCGACATTCTCTTTCGACAATTACGTGTTGACATGCCGATTGATAGACGGGAAATACCCGAACTATGAAGCCGTCATCCCAAAGGAAAATCCGAACAAATTGCAGATTGACCGCACGCAGTTCTTGAGCTCCGTTCGTCGTGTCGCGATCTTCTCGAACAAGACCACGCACCAGATCCGTCTCAAGATCGCAGGAACCGAATTGAACATCTCAGCTGAAGACATCGATTATTCGAACAAGGCCGAGGAGCGTTTGACGTGTGATTACCAAGGCGACGATATCCAGATCGGGTTCAACTCGCGTTTCCTTACCGAAATGCTTACAAACCTGCAATCGGATATGATCTTGCTTGAAATGTCATTGCCGAACCGCGCCGGAATTCTTACTCCCGTGGACGGGCTTGACGAAGGCGAAACCGTGACCATGCTTGTCATGCCGGTAATGCTGAACAACTAGCCTCCAACCAACCTTTTTATAATTGGAAAACCGCAGTCTTTGGATTGCGGTTTTTTTATTTTGCGCGCTTTAATTTTTCGCAACTCTCGCGATGGAGTACATCAACCGTCCAAAATATTTCCAGAATTCTGAAGGCACTGCTTTCTTTTTTGCCACGAATGCACGGATTTCCACGATTATTTGTATCTGTATCTGCACGGCCAAATTACAATCATGCCTTTTCCAAATAAGCTCGCAGATCTCTATCGTCCGTGAAAATCCGTGTATCCGTGGTAAAATTAGTCTAAGAAATAGAAACGAATATCCGCCAAATCTCAACGAATATTCATCCAAAACTCCCATCCTATCCTAAAATTCTATTTTTGATTCCAACAAAAAAGGAAGCGAAACCTCAAATGCGCGGCGTACCTGAAAAGCCTTACGAGTAAGAACAACCAAAAACCGATAAAATGATTAAAAATGTACTCGCCGGCGTCCTATGCTTGACCGGAATTGTTTCAAACGCGCAAAAGCTCGACAAATTCGGGGCCGATCTGGGTAAGAAAAGCGTAATGGGCAAAGAGATTCGCGTGCCATACACCGACATCAACACCTATTACGGTTACATCAAACCCGGTGCCGCTCCCGACGAAACCAAGAACGGCAAAAAAATGTATTACGTGTATGTCTGGATTCCGGTTGCCGCGCCTGAACTTGGCGTACGCATGGTCTCCCCGGCGCCCGAAGGTTCGAAACCATCCGACAAAGATTATGTGACCGCAGATTTCACCGCGAACACAGCCGACACGAAAAATTTCTTCGACACCTGGGTGACGCTCGAAAGAGCTGAAGGAATCGTAAAGATCGAAGACGCCGCCGCAAAAGCAAAAACCGCGAAATGGGTTACGATCGATTCGAACGACGATTCGGGTGAATTGCCTGCGCAACCGTCGGGAAGCAAATACAACTCGCTGATCCGCGTGACGAGCGAAACGTCGAACCCTGTAAAATCTCTCGTGATGGGATTGTATCGCATCGGGTTCACGACGTATAAGCGTGGCGAAGTACAGGGCAGTTTTATGGCTCAGATCGGCGCTCCGGTTAAACTACCTGGAGTTGCGATCGCTGCAAAACCTGAAGATCTAGCTACGGCTGTTAAAAAGTAAATTTTAAACATGGAATTATAAAGAGCCGACGATTTGTCGGCTTTTTTTTGCCACAGGATATTTTTTTGTGCCACGAATGCACTATCAATCTCGCCAAAAATCCGTGTATCCGTGGCTAAATATCGAGGTGACATTCACGCTTCGCAGCTTAAAATAACGAGAAGATAAATCAAAATTATCCGCTGCAACTTTTCATGTTGCGATCCGAATCAGCTTCTTGTTCACGAATTCCTCGATTCCCAAAGGCGATAGTTCGCGCCCATAACCCGAGCGCTTCACGCCTCCAAAAGGCAAATCAGGGCGGGACGCCAAATTCTCGTTTATGAAAACCATTCCCGTTTCCATCTGGTTCGCGACGTTGATCGCGCGTTCGGTGTCTTTGCTGAATACCGCGCCTCCGAGTCCGAAGTTCGTAGCGTTCGCAAGTTCGATCGCGGCCTTTTCGTCTTTCACGCGATAAAACGACGCGACAGGTCCGAACAGTTCTTCCTCATACGCAAGCATTCCGGGTTTGATGTCGGTGAGGATCGTAAATTCATAGAACGCTCCTTCTCTTTTCATGCGTTTTCCTCCGGCCAGAACCGTCGCGCCTTGTTTGATCGTGGTCTTGACTTGCTTGTCGAGTTTCTTGACGGCATCCTCAGTCGATAGCGGACCGATTTCAGTTTTCGGATCCATCGGGTCGCCCACTTTCAGTCCTGTGATCCTGAGCTTTAGTTTCGCGATGAAATCGTCGGCGACCTTGTCAAGAACAATCAATCTTTTGGCCGACGTACATGCTTGTCCCATATTCGAATAGCGTCCGAGGTAGGCTTTCTCGGCCGCCAGATCGATGTCGGCGTCGTCCAGAACCACGAACGCGTCGCTGCCTCCGAGTTCGAGAACGGATTTCTTTAGATTTTTTCCCGCGGCTTCACCAAGACTCGAACCCGCTTGTTCGCTTCCCGTGAGCGACATTCCTGCGATTCGCTTGTCCTGGGCGAGTTTCGCGATGCGTTTTCCGGCAAGGAACAAGTTTGTGTAAACGCCTTCAGGAGCGCCGGCTTCTTTGAAGATTTTCTCGATCATCTGTGCACATTGCGGAACGTTCGACGCATGTTTGATCATCACGACATTTCCCGCCATGATATTCGGAGCCGCCAATCTCGCTACTTGGTTGTACGGATAATTCCAAGGTTCGACGCCAAGAATAATCCCGATCGGTGACAGACGCACGAACGCTTTCCCGTCTTTGATCTTCATCGGGCGATCCTTTAGAAATTCTTCACCGTTTTCAGCGTAATATTCGTAGACCGAGGCGACCATTTCGACCTCGCTCTCGCTTTGCGCAATGAGTTTTCCCATTTCGAGCGTGATGAGTTTCGCGAGTTCGGTTTTACGTTTCCTGAAGATTGCCGCCACTTTCCTGAGTAATTCGGCTCGCTCTGAAATCGGGGAATTCTTCCAGACCTGATAGGTTTTGTGCGCGCGCTCGATTTTCTTTTCGAGTTGGGCGTCGGTGAGCTCGTCGAAGGTTTTGAGAATTTTGTTATTGTAGGGATTTGTAGTTTGTATGGACATTGGTGATTTGTTGAATCGGTTAATTGTTTAGTTGAAGTATTCGCTAGTCGTTAGTCGTTAGTCTTTGGTCGTTCGTCATTCGTCTTTCGTCTTTCGTCATTAGTCATTCGTCTTTCGTCTTTCGTCTTTCGTCATCAGTCTTTCGTCATTCGCCCAGTCTCGCGTTAGGGATAGCAGCGGATATCCTTTTCGAGGAACGAGAAAAGATAGCAGCGAATAGCCCGACGGCGGTTTTAACAGTTCCGCGACAGCAACTGATTCGCTCGACCGCCGGAACGCCCAAAATATTAGTCTTCGTGTATCGCCAAAACCGGAACTTTAGAATGGAACGCCAATTTTTTCGTAAGGCTCGTGCGGAACAGACTCTCAAAAAAGCCGTGTTCGCGGTTGAGCAATGCGATGATATTGGCTTCGTGCGATTCGAGGAACCACAAAATGCCTTCTTCGACGCTTTCGTTCTCAGTCGTATGGAACGTGATGTTTTCATTGGCGAGTACGAGTTTCCAGTCGGCGATCACGACGTCTTTTACTTTCACGTTGGCGTTTTCGACGTGGAGCACATCGATGCCCGCGTGGAATGCCGAGGCGAGTTTCAACAATTTCTGCAACGCCGTAAAATCACTTTCGGCGAATCTCGTGGCGAATACGATGTTGCGTATCGGCTCGTATTTCATGTCCTCGGGAACGGCGAGAACGAACGCATTGGTGCGCGTCATAACGTTCGCGGTCGAGGTTCCGACGAAGGTTTCCACGGCTCCCGAAGCGCCTTTCGTTCCCATGACGACATATTCGATTCCCTGTTCCTTTACGAGCTGCAGAATCGTGTTCACCAAGTCACCGTCCATCAGGACATTGCTGATCTGCACATCGGAACAACCGTTGTCATCGGCGATTCGCCTCAACGTCGGGATATGGCTTTGGTATTTCTCGAACGTTGAAAGCTCAACGGTTTCGTAAATTTCCATTTGGTAGGCGGGCACGTCCACGTAATCGATTATCGGAATCTCATAAACGTGAAGCGTGACGACCTCGGCGTTCAGGTGTTTGGCGAACTGAAGCGCGTAGATGAACGCGTTGTGCGAAGCCGGGGAAAAATCGGTTGGGAACAATATCTTTTTCATGATCGGGTTGTTTGTTTTTGCTGTCTGAAAGTTACGCAAAGTGTTAAAGAACGAAAAGTGCGTTTGGGAATTATTAACGCGCGGTTTGGATTTTGGATTCGCGATACATTTGGTGATTAACCAATTCGCTAATTAACCTTACTTTTGCACCATGATTCAAAACGATTCAATAGTCGCATTGGCAACGCCTTCAGGTGCGGGCGCGATTGCCGTTATCCGCGTGTCGGGACTCGATGCGATCGGGATAGGCGCGTCGGTTTTCAAATCGGTCCGGAACAAGGATCTGACGAAACAGAAATCGCACACATTGCATTTGGGCCATATCGCCGACGGTGAGAAAGTCATAGACGAGGTGCTCGTTTCGATTTTTAAAGGACCGAATTCGTACACGGGCGAGAATACCGTCGAGATTTCATGCCACGGCTCGACGTACATCCAACAGCAGATCATCCAATTATTGTTACGCAAAGGCTGTCGCATGGCCGATGCGGGCGAATATACGTTGCGCGCGTTTCTCAACGGGAAGCTCGATTTATCGCAGGCCGAAGCCGTAGCCGATCTGATCGCGTCCGACAACGAGGCGTCACACCAGGTCGCGATGCAACAAATGCGCGGCGGATTCTCAACCGAGATCGCGCAGCTTCGCGTGGAACTCCTGAACTTTGCATCGCTGATCGAATTGGAACTTGACTTCTCGGAAGAAGATGTCGAGTTCGCCGACCGAACCCAATTCCGCGAACTTTTGGAACGCATCGAACTCGTCTTGAAACGCCTGATCGATTCGTTCGCGGTCGGAAACGTGATCAAGAACGGAATTCCAGTCGCGATCGTGGGCGAACCGAACGTTGGGAAATCGACGTTATTGAACGCGTTGCTCAACGAAGATCGCGCCATCGTGTCGGACATAGCGGGAACGACGCGCGACACGGTTGAGGACGAGTTGAGCATCGGTGGCATCGGATTCAGATTCATCGATACGGCAGGAATCCGCGATACGAAAGACGTCGTGGAAAGTATCGGCATCCAGAAGACTTTTGAGAAGATCGCGCAGGCTCAGGTTGTTGTTTATTTAATGGACAATGGACAATTGATAATGGACAATGCTGTTGATACCGCTAAGAATGAGATTGAGAAGATACGCAACCAATATCCGATGAAGCCGTTGGTCATCATCGGAAATAAGGCTGATAAATTGTCGGACGCGCAAAAGTCGGACATTGAAACCGCCATCCCCGGAATTCTTTTGATTTCGGCCAAAGAGAAGATCGGCGTCGACGATTTGAAGGACAAATTACTGTCGTTCGTGAACACGGGCGCGTTGCGCAACAACGAAACGATCGTGACCAACACCCGTCATTACGACTCGTTGCTCAAGGCGCTTGAGGAAATCCAAAAAGTGCGTTTCGGGCTGCAATCGAACTTGTCGTCAGACCTGATGGCGATCGACATCCGCGAGGCCTTGTATCATTTTGGGATGATTACGGGACAGGTTACGAACGATGAGTTGTTGGGGAATATATTTGCGAATTTTTGCATCGGAAAATAAACCAAACAACCAATTCAACCCATCGAAGCGAAAAACTACAACGATTTAGCTTCCGACGATTTTAAAAACGTCCAAAAATCCGTCCCTGACGTGTGATTTTCCATTGAAATTCCTGTAGCAAACCGTAACTTTGCGCGCCGGTTTTGGTTTTCTAATCCCGACAAAATTCCTTGTCGCCCGAATAAAAACCGAACAGGAAAGAATCAATAAACAAGTAAATCAAGTATGAAAAATTCATGGCATGGCGTCACGTTCGGTGACAAAGCCCCGCAAGTCGTCAACGGAATCATTGAAATCCCAAAAGGAAACCGCGCAAAATACGAACTCGATAAGGAAAGTGGCATGTTGATCCTGGATCGCGTGCTGTTCTCGTCGGTCTATTATCCCGCGAATTACGGTTTCATCCCGCGTACTTATTGCGATGATAACGATCCGCTTGACATCCTGGTGATTTGCCAGGTCGATATCGTGCCTTTGTGCATCGTGTCGGCGAAAGTGATCGGCGTGATGCGCATGGTCGACGGCGGAGAAGCCGATGACAAGATTATCGCAGTGGCTGAAGGCGATCCTAGCGTCAATCACATCAACGACATTTCGGAACTGCCGCAACACTTCATCTCAGAACTAAAAAGCTTCTTCGAGGATTACAAGAAACTCGAGAAAAAGGAAGTCGTCGTCGAAGAATTCCAGAACCGCGAAACCGCATGGAAAATCATAGAAAAGGCGATCGCCGACTACAACGAGAAATTCAAAAAAGAGAAAACCGTATAACCATCATGGAAACCGATCGCAAAAATCATTGGGAAACGGTTTATCAAACCAAGAATCCGAACGAGGTCAGCTGGACGCAAAAAGTCCCGTTGACCTCTTTGGATTTTATCGCGTCCTTCCATCTCGAAAAATCGGCGAAAATAATCGACATCGGCGGCGGAGACAGCAATCTTGTCGATTGTTTGCTCGAACTTGGTTACGAGAATTTGTCGGTTTTGGACATTTCCGGGAAAGCGCTCGATAAAGCCAAAGCACGTCTGGGTGAAAAAGCCAGCAAGGTAAACTGGATCGTTTCGGACATCCTCGAATTTGATCCGACCGAAACCTTCGATGTTTGGCACGACCGCGCCGCGTTTCATTTTTTGACATCCGACGAAGAAATTCGGACCTACGCAGGCATCGCCAAAAAAGCCGTTTCAAGATTCATGGCGATCGGTACGTTTTCAGAAAATGGTCCGAAGAAATGCAGCGGACTGGAGATTTCGCAATATGATGCCGAAGGTTTATCGCTTGTACTTGCTGATGATTTCGAACAGATCGAATGTCTCACCGAAGATCACGTAACGCCGTTCGACACCATCCAAAACTTTACTTTTTGCCGTTTCGCGCGAAAAATATAACAGTCGGCAAAACGGATTTCATCATCGGAACACTATCTTTACGAAACAACAACGTAAAACTTAAAGTATGAAAAGTAAAATTGCATTCCTCGCGCTTTTGTTCGTGTCTTTCATGGCCAATGCTCAGGATAAAAAAGCCGCAAGTCCCGCCGAAACAGCGACAGGAACCGTAAACGGAGCCAAAATCACCGTAAATTACGGAGCGCCTTCAGTCAAAGGTCGTGAAATCTGGGGCGGACTCGTTCCTTATGGAAAAGTATGGCGCGCCGGAGCGAATGACGCGACGACGTTTGAAACCAGCCAGAAAATCACCGTCGAAGGCAAGGAATTGCCAGCCGGAAAATACTCGTTCTTCATCATTCCTGAAAAAGAAAGCGCCACGATCGTTTTCAACAAGGAAGCCAAGCAATGGGGCGCGTATGATTATGACGAGAAAAAAGACCAATTGCGCGTCGTCGTAAAACCAACTGCGGCAAAATCAAAAACCGAAAAACTCACGTATTCCATAAACGCCAAAGGATTGTTGATCCAATGGGATTCCTGGGATATTCCGGTCGCGATCAAATAATTCGACTACATTAAAATAGAAAAGCGCAATCTCACGACTGCGCTTTTTTTTTATTTCAAAGCTTGAGCTCCGGCTTTCGCGACCGTTGCGTCGTCGTCGACCGTGCTTCCGGAAACGCCAATCGCACCGATGAATTCGCCCGCCCCGTTCTTGAGTACGACGCCGCCGGGAAACGTGATCAAACCGTTATTCGAATTCTCGATCTGGAACAACGGTTTTCCGGGTTGGACGAGCGGGCTCAAATCGGCCGTGTCCATTTGGAAGAAAATCGCGGTTTTGGCTTTCTTGATCGAAATGTCGGTCGAACCCAGCCAAGCGCCGTCGTTCCTGACGAAGGCGACTAAATTCGCTCCTGAATCGACGACCGCGATATTCATTTTCGTGTTGATGTCGGCGGCTTTTTGTTTGGCTGCCATGATAATTTCTTCGGCTTGTGATAACGTAACGTCCATGTTGTATTTTTTTAGGATCGTAAATTACATCTTGCCTACGAAGAAATCTTTACAACAAAACCGATAAGATTTACACAGTTGAGTTTGGCAACTATTTTCGCAGGTCGGCGTAACTGATGAGTTTGACGTTTCTCTTTTTCAACAATTTCTTGATCTCGGGATTCGTAAACAGATCGGTCACTCCTTGCCTATCCTCGGCCACATGTTCGTAACCGATGTGGTGCACGGCTCGCAATTCGGCATTGTCGAAACCAGGATGATCGAGGAACATGTAGGTTTTTCCGGCTTCGAGAGTTTCAATTGTTTTCTTGAACGCCGCGAGTTTTTCGGCCGACGTTTTCGCGGGTCCCGAATAGCCGATCCCGACGACATCCGAATTGTGGATATCGTTCAAAAGCCCGTATTCCTTCGCCAAACGATTCGACAACGCCTTGACTTCATCGGTCATCATCGAGCAGTTCATGTGGCCTGAAATATGGCTCACGCGCGGAACGTATTTCTTTACGAGTTCGATCTGGGCTCGGAATTCGGCCTCTATCTCAGCGAGCTTCCATGCGTTTTCGAGCAAGGCTTGTTTCGGGTAGGCCGCGTCGGGATAAATCTTGGGGAAGAAATAACCATCGGCGTCGCAAAGGCTAGGGCATTGGGTCAACGGGCGCCATTTTATATTGTCCCATTCGCTCGTGAGCGCCAAATGGATTCCGACATCGACATTGGGATTTTGCCGCAACAGCTTCACGGCTTCAGGAAACCAGGGCGACGCGGCAATGATTTCTATCGACGTTTCGACGCCTTTCACATGACTCTCGATCAGCGCTTCATTGCCTGAATGTGTGTAACCCATGTCGTCGCCACGAACGATGAGCCGAATCTCTTTTTGCTGTCCGAAGCAACAAGCTCCCGATAATAATAATGCAAACAAAACCTTGTTCATGTTTTTGATTTTCGTGAAAATAATGAATTTTTCGCTCGTGGTACGGGTTGCGCTATGTTAGGTTAAAGTTAATACCTATATTTAACCTCGCTAACCAAACCGATACCACCATTGCATGGGCGCCAAATTCCAACGAAATTACTTCGACTGGTTTCTTAAAAGACCCCGAATTTCAGGATTGCTCGTTTCACTTTTACTGACCGTGATCGTTTGCATCATCGCATTTCAGCGATACGAGATGTCGCGGAATTCAGAGAAGCGCGAAATGTACAACATGCTCGATGTCGTGCACCGCAACCTCTAACAATCGATCAAGAACTGCTATACGACGACATTGACGCTCGCACTTACCGTAAGCGACGATGGCAAGCCTCAGAATTTCGACGAGATCGGGGCGAAATTGCTCGAATCCAACACATTGATCGACGCGGTCGAACTCGTGCCGAACGGCGTGATCACCTATATTTATCCGATGTCAGGCAACGGACCTGCCTTGGGTTTCGATATTTTGAATTCGCCCGACCATCGCGACGAAGCCATGCGTTCGCTCCATTCTGCCAAGATGTATTTCGCGGGTCCACTGGAATTGCAGCAAGGCGGAAGCGGCATCATCGGGCGATTGCCGGTGTATCAAAACGGAAAATTCTGGGGATTTTCGGCCGTCGTGATTCGAACCGAAAAACTGTATCAGGTTTCCGGAATCCACGCGATCGATGAAAGCCGCTATTATTTCCAGCTCGCAAAACTCAATCCCGTCACGAAGAAACGCGAGTTTTTCCTGCCCGATTCGGTCGATCTTTCAAAAAGCTATTACGCATCCAAAACGATTCCCGACGGCGGCTGGGAACTTTACCTGATCTCGAAAAACAAATACGGCCCGCTTTGGCCCGTACTTCCGATCGTATTTTTCGGGTTGATACTCGCCGTGCTCTTTGGGTTCGTGCTCGCGATCGTACTCGAAAAACCCGCTGAGGCCGTGAGACAAAGCGAAGCAAGATTCGAAGCGCTCTTCAACGATTCGCCTGTCGCCTTGTGGGAAGAAGATTTCTCGAAAGTAAAAACGCATTTGGGCAAACTCGGTCTGATCGGCTGTGCGCCCGACGTCGCGTTGAATTATTTCAGGATGCATCCCGAAACCGTAGAGAACTGTCTCAAATTGGTGTCGATCATCAACGTCAACGACGAATGCCTGAAACTCCACACGCCCAAAACCAAACAAGAACTGATAAGCACGAATCTCGACGCGATAATCGGCAAGGAAACGCGAAACGCGTTCATCAAGCAATTGACCGCGGTCTGCATGGAATTGTCGCAAACCACGATGGATACGAGAATGCGTGACGGAAACGGCAATGACCGCGAACTGTTCCTGCAATGGACGGTGATGCGCGGATACGAGGACGACCTGGATCGCGTAATCATTTCGACCGAAGACATCACCGACAGGAAAAACGCCGAGAAGATCATCTACACGTCCCAACAGCGCATCGAATCGCTGATCAATACGATCGACGGCGTGGTTTGGGAAAGCGATTTCACGAGCGACAACATCACGTTCGTCAACAAGAAAGCCGAGGAAATCACAGGTTACCCAACCCGGCAATGGTTGTCGGAAAATGATTTCTGGACCAAACACCTGCATCCCGACGACCGTGCGAAAGCGTTGCGCGACTACAAGGAAAACGTAAAGGAACACAACCAGTTCGAATTCGAATATCGTTTCATGAAAAGCGACGGCGACTATATTTGGGTGCGCGATTACGTGAACGTCGTCAAGGAAAACGGAAAACCGGCGTTCGTGCGCGGCATCATGCTCGATATCACGAAGGAAAAGGAATCCGAGGAAAAACTCAACGAATCGCTGAAACTCGTCATCGAACAAAACAAAAGGCTGCAGAATTTCTCGTACATCGTGTCGCACAATTTGCGTTCGCACACGAGCAACATCCAGTCGATCGCGGCGTTGATGGAATCGATGGAATCCGAATCAGAGCGCAAACACATGCTCAACATGTTGCGAACGGTTTCAGGCTCGTTGAACGAAACGATGACGAACCTGAACGAGGTCGTGAACATCCAGACGAACATCAGTTTGGTGTCTGAAAACCTGAACCTGAAACAATACATCGACAATACGCTGGCGGTGTTGTCGGAACAGATCGTGACCAAAAAAGCGATCATCGACGTGAACGTTTCCGACGATGTCGAAATCTTGTTCAATGCCGCCTATCTTGAGAGTATTTTGTTGAATTTGGTGTCGAACGCGATCCGCTACAGCAGCGCCGAAAGACAACCTGAAATCGACATCGAATGGATCGGGAAAAACGGCGTCAAGTCGCTCAAGATTTCCGACAACGGTATCGGCATCGACCTTAAAAAATACGGCGACAAGATTTTCGGAATGTACAAAACCTTCAGCAACAACCCGGATTCGCGCGGCATAGGATTGTTCATCACGAAGAACCAGATCGATGCGATGGGCGGAACGATAAGCGTCGAAAGCGAACCCGGAAAAGGAACGAACTTCGTGATTACATTCAAATAATCGGCAAAATTACTTGACCATCAATTTCTTTACGGTCGATTTCCCTTCGGATGTTATTTTCGCCAAATACAGTCCAGAAGTCAACTGTAGCCGTATTTCGCGGTTCGGTTCATAAACCGTTTCCAGTACTTTTTGTCCCGAAACGTTGAAGATTTCAATCGTTCCGTTCGAATTACCTGAAACCGCGATGCTGTCTGTCGTCGGATTCGGATAGATCACGACTTTCTCCACTTCGAATTGACCTGATGAAAGGCTCGAAAACCATTGTTCGCCCGCGTGGATTCCCCAGATATAATCGGCCAAATCGGGATAATCGATAAATGGATTGCGGTTCACCTGCCATTCGTAGACGATGTTGTTGCGGCGCATCTCGAAATCGTCACGCGGATCGCTGTGGTTCCAGGTCAGCAGGGACGCGAGGTCGCCCATAATTTTATTTCCGGCGGTATCGGTCGGGTTGCCGTCGACGAGATTCAAACCGTTGTATCGGACGGCCATGTAGAACAAACTGCGCGCGACATCGCCTTTCCAACTGCCTGCGTTTCCAGCCGGACCGTTGTAATCGGAGCCGTAATCGCGGTTGCTGCGAAGCGTGTTTTCAGGTCCGTCCTCGGCGCGGATGTGATGCGCGTCGGCATGACCAGCGAGCAAATCATCGGCGCTCGTGGGCAACCAAACGTTGATTCCGTCGGGCGTCGAACTCGTGCCGTCCATGAACGAACCGCGAGATTGCGGGAAAATGTGCTCACGATTCCACGAACCGACGTTACTTGCGGTCGATTGGAATTTATACTTGCCGCGTCCCTGCTCCACGTACATCAACCACACTTGATTGCTGTTCAACGGGTTCTGATCGGCGATCGTGAGAATGTCGGTCACGTCGCCGTAATTCTGCGCGTGAACCACAGCCGGATTCGCGATAATATCCTGGATCGCCTGTTTCAATACGTCCCCGGCTTTCCCTTCGAGGGACGCATAATAACCTGCGGGAGTTGTGGGAGCGATTACGCCATACGTAGGATTCACGGGCGTGCCCCAAGTTCCGACGGTAAAGTCGTTGTCGATTACGATTTTGGAAATGTTGTCGTTGAGTCGGTTATAGCCTGTCGGGAGCGTTCCGAAACGGATCCTGAAAATCTCGTCGCCTTCGTTTTGGGAATCGTCGGTAATCGTGATCGATGTCGAAAAAGTCGTGGCGCCGGTTGGAATCGTAACCGTGGTCGTTCCCGTAAAATCAGACAAATTGAAGTTTGTGCCGACCAATGTAAAATTAAATGTAAGATTCGAAGTCACGGCCGTTTGGGTCGTAAATGTGATCGTGAACGACGCGCCTTCAGCAATTTCGTAAGCCGTCGGATTCACTGAAATCGTAACGCCGTTGAATAGTACGCCCGACCCGTCGTTGTTGGCGCCCGGCGTTGGATTTTTGGTCTCGTATGTTCCGTCGGGCTTTCTCTGAACCGATTGTGTCGTGCCTTGCCCATTCTCGTCTTCGTTGTATTGGACCGTCAACCCAAGCAATGTCATGAGCGCGGTCGCGTCGATGTCGCTGGTGTCGTACGCCAAAGCGCTGATGAGATTCGCGGTCGTAGCCAATGTGTCGTTCGGAAAATCGGACGGATTTCCCAAATACAAACCAACCGCATCCGGACCATTCTGGATGATGCTTGTCGCGAATAATTTATCGGGAACCGGTGACACAAGTTCGTTTCCGATGAGCGCGATTCCGTTCACATCGGTGACGACACCGTCAAGATCGATAGTGAAGTAACTCTTGTTGCTGTTAGTCGCGCCGTTAAAGAAAACGAGCACGTAACCGTCGAGTGAAAAATTGGGAACATCTGATTTGAGTTCGATGAATTCCTTGTCATCGGTACTCGGAGTATCCGAATCGAGTTCGTTGATTACAACTTGCGAAGTGCCGATAAATGGCAACAAAAGCCAAAACAGCAGGGTATTTTTTAGCATTCCGGGAAATTTTAGTCGCTGCAAATTTACGCGATAAAACATTCCATCAGATACGGTTTGGATTAAAACGACGTTGTAAACGTGTTAAATATGTTTTTTGCTGTAAGATTTTATCCCTTGATTTAGGGATAAATACAATATACCATGTTTTAGTTATTGCCAGAAACTGTAATAGTAGGTATTTTAGTATCACCAAACACCCAAACAAAAGATTTGCGTATGAAAATGCCCTGTCAGGAATACGAACTACAAATACGAAAAGCACGCGAAACCATAGGTTTGCTCGAGGACAAACTCCAAAAAGTGCGACAGAAACTGGAAAAAAGTCCTGAAGACGCCACATTCAGGCGCGAACTCAAACAAATCACACTCGACATGACCATCACGATGAATGAACTGGAACATGCGAAATCGGAGTTTGAGAACTGCAAATAGGCCTAAAATCCAGTCGATTTAAATAAAAAAGTGACCGTCGTTTTTGCGAATCGGCCACTGTTTCATTTATAGTTTACTGATATAACTTCCGTACAAATCCTTGAACTGAAACCCGTCGGTAAAGCGATCTTTGCTCAGTTTGTTGTATTCGACCAATCCCCAAAGCACGAATTCCTTCAAGAAATAGATGTCTTCTTTCGGCGTATCAGGTTGGTATTTTTTTATCAGATCGTTCAGCGGCGCAATTTCGTCGAGTTGCTTTTTGTACTCGGCATCCGAACAATCGTCGGGCAATTCAAAACCCGATTCGGCAAAGAACCAATCCACGGTTTCCTTGTACGGATTCACGTCTTTTTCGCGTTCGAGTTTTTCGATTTTCGGGAACAGCGTCGGGAAAAACGTCTTGACCGAATCGCCGATCAATCCTTGTGCGACGAATGCCGCGCCTTCCTGTTCGCCTTCGTAGACCAACTCCACTTTTCCTGTGATCGCGGGAATGATTCCCATGAAGTCCGACAGGCGAACGCTGGTTTTATCGACTCCCGATTTCAACGCCCGACGCTCGGCCGTACTCAACAGATTCTCGTAAGCGGTGATGCTCATGCGCGCACTCACGCCACTTTTCCCGTCGACATATTCGCTTTCGCGCGCCTCGAACCCGATCTGTTCGAGCAGATCTTTGGCCAACGACGGCACGTGCACGCTTTCCTCCTGACGTTTGTCGAGTTTCGCTTCCTGTTCGGTAATCGTGCGTGCGACCGCAACCGATTCGGGATAATGCGTCAAAATTTGAGAACCGATGCGATCCTTGAGCGGGGTCACGATACTTCCGCGATTCGTGTAATCTTCAGGGTTTGCAGTAAACACGAACTGCATGTCGAGCGGCATCCTGACTTTGAATCCTCGGATCTGCACATCGCCTTCCTGCAGGATGTTGAACAAAGCTACCTGGATTCTCGCCTGCAGATCGGGTAATTCGTTGATCACGAAAATACAACGGTTCGCCCTCGGGATCATACCGAAGTGGATCACGCGATCGTCGGCGTACGACAATTTCAGGTTCGCGGCTTTGATAGGATCTACATCTCCGATCAAATCGGCGACGGTGACGTCGGGCGTCGCTAATTTTTCGAAAAAGCGATCGTTGCGGTGCAGCCAATAGATCGGTGTGGAATCGCCTTTTTCAGCGATCACATCGTTCGCGTGACGTGAGATCGGATTGAGCGGATCGTCGTTTATTTCAGAACCTTCGACAACCGGAATCCATTCGTCGAGCAGATTCACCATCAAGCGCGCAAGCCTCGTCTTGGCCTGGCCCCGCAATCCTAAAAGATTGATATTGTGACGCGACAGGATCGCACGTTCGAGTTCAGGGATTACGGTATTTTCAAAACCGTGGATGCCCGTGAACGTGGGTTGTCCGTCTTTGATTTTTTGGCGAAGGTTGTCGCGCAATTCGTCTTTGATCGACTTTGATCGGTAATTGGCTTTTTTGAGTTCGCCTAATGTTTGTATGCTTTCTATTTTCATATTTTCTTTTAATTTTTGACACGAGGACACAAAGTCTCGAAGGCTTTAAGTTTTTTAATTTTTTTTTTGCCACGAAGACACGAAGACACGAAGACACGAAGACACGAACCCGATATCCAAAAAAGCATTGTTAATTATTAATTGTTAATTGTTAATTATCAATTGTCAATTGTCAATTATCAATTCACCCTTTAATCCGCTTCTTCCTATTCGCCTCATAGTCCTCGAAAATCATCTCGCCCAAACCTTTTAATCCGGTATAAAACGCTTTTCCCTGGTTGGCTTCGGTAAAATGCGACACGAACCGTTGAAGATACGGATCGTCGGCGATCATGAACGTCGTGATCGGAATGTGCAGTTTTCGCGCCTGTTGCGCCTGGGTATAACATTTATCCACGATATAATCATCGAGGCCGTTGCTGTTCATATAATAGGAACCGTCGCGCTCGCGCACGCAACTTGGTTTCCCGTCGGTAATCATGAAGATCTGCTTGTTGGTGTTGCGTTTTCGTCTCAGGATATCCATCGCCAGTTGCAGGCCCGCGACCGTATTCGTATGATAAGGCCCGACTTTTAGATACGGCAAATCCTTGATCGCTATCGGCCAGGCGTCGTTTCCGAAAACCAGGATATCGAGCGTGTCTTTCGGGTAACGCGTCGTGATGAGTTCGGCCAAAGCCATCGCGACTTTCTTGGCGGGCGTGATGCGATCTTCGCCGTACAAGATCATGCTGTGGCTGATGTCGATCATCAAAACGGTGCTCATCTGCGCCTTGAACCGTGCTTCTTCGACGACGAGATCGTTCTCGGTCAAACGGAAATTCTCAGCTCCGTTGTTGATTTGGGCGTTGCGAAGGCTTTCGGTCAATGAAATCCGCTCGAGGCTGTCCCCGAAATGATACTCGCGGAATTCTCCCGTATGTTCGTCTCCGCTTCCCGCAAATTTCGTCTTGTGGTTTCCCGATCCGCGTTTTTGAAGATTTCCGAATATCTGCTCGAGCGCCTGTTTGCGGATCGCGCGTTCGGTCTTGGCCGTGATGCCGAGCCCGGGCGTTCCATCGTCCTGGATTTCCTCGCGGATATAGCCTTTTTTCTTGAGGTCCTCGATGAAGTCGTCAATCGAATAGTCTTTGGTCGTGAGCTTGTATTCCGAATCGAGTTCGCGAAGCCAGTCGAGCGCTTCGTCCAGATCGCCCGACGTATGAGTGATCAATTCGCTGAAAATCTCGAACAGCTTGTCGAACGGTGACAAATCGGGTGCTTTGTAGGAATGAAAGAAAAACCCTTTTTTTCGTTGGTTGTCCATAGCCAATAAAATTACGCGAAAATGCGCGTGGCGAGCGATGAACCGATACTAATTTTTCGTTAAATCCGAAATCTCCGATTGGGTAAAAATCCGTACTTTTATGGCGGTTTAAAAAACCGAAATCCATCACCATGAAAATCGAACAAATTTATACCGGATGTATCGCCCAGGCTGCGTATTATCTGGAAAGCAAAGGCGAATCGGCGATTTTTGACCCGTTGCGCGAAGTACAGCCTTACATCGACAAGGCCGCCAGGGACGACGCGAAAATCAAATTCATTTTCGAGACGCATTTCCACGCCGACTTCGTTTCGGGACATTTGGACCTCGCGAAAAAAACGGGCGCGACAATCGTTTACGGACCCACGGCACAACCTGAATTCGACGCGCACATCGCAACCGACAACGAGGAATTCAAAGTCGGCGATTATACGATCAAAGCGATGCACACGCCAGGACACACTCTTGAAAGCACGTGCTATCTGCTCATAGATGAAACCGGCAAACAACACGGCATCATAACCGGAGATACGTTGTTCATCGGAGATGTCGGACGGCCGGATCTCGCACAGGAAATGGCATCGGAACTGACACAGGAAAAACTCGCGTCCTATTTATACGACTCGTTGCGCAACCGCATCATGCCTTTGGCCGACGACCTGACGGTTTACCCAAGTCACGGAGCCGGAAGCGCTTGCGGAAAAAACCTGAGTAAGGAAACGACCGATTCGCTCGGAAACCAGAAGAGAACGAATTACGCGTTGCGCGCCGACATGACCAAAGACGAGTTCATTGCCGAACTGCTCGACGGACTCGGTGCGCCTCCGGCCTATTTCCCGCAAAACGTAAAATTGAACATCCAAGGTTACGAAAGCCTCGATTCGGTGATCACAAAAAGTAAAAAAGGGTTGTCGGCAAAAGCGTTCGAGACCGCAGCGAACGGGACCGACGCGATCGTGCTCGACGTACGTCACGAGGATGAATTCGTGAAATCGCATATCCCGAATTCGATTTTCATCGGACTGCACGGAGGTTTCGCGCCTTGGGTCGGAGCACTTTTAATGAACGTGAACCAACCGATCCTGCTCGTTACGCCTGACGGAAAAGAAGAAGAAGCGATCACGAGATTATCGCGAGTCGGTTTCGACCACGTTCTGGGTTATCTCGAAGGCGGCATCGAAGCATGGAAATCGGCGGGATTCGAAACCGATGCGATGGATTCGATTTCGTCCGAGGAATTCGCGTCGAAATTTGACGGGGATTCCAAAGTGATCGATTCGCGCAAACCCGGGGAATTCGAAGCCGAGCACGTGGATGGAGCAATGAATTTCCCGCTCGACACGGTAAACGAGAATTTCGTCGGGTTGCCCAAGGACGAATTTTTCCTGCATTGTGCCGGAGGCTATCGTTCGGTGATCATGGGCTCGATACTCAAATCGCGCGGCATCCACAATTTCACGAATGTCGAAAAAGGCATGGCGGGGATTCGAAAAACCAATGTCGGGCTTACGCAATCCAGTTGCGCATCGGGATCGAAATAACCGAACTTTCTAACAAAAATTTAAGCCGCTAAAAATCCTGCGGCTTTTATTTTTAGATACATTTGCAACCGTAAAAACAAAATCATTAAAATGAAAAAAGCTCTTTTTGCGCTGCTTATCCCGGCGCTGTTGATTTCCTGCAGCAAGGTAGGCGTAAACGAATTCATCATTAACGGAGAAGTCAAAGGCGTCGACGGGAAAAACGTCATTTTGCAACGTCAGGACGATTCGCTCGGGACTGTCGCGGTCGATACGGCGAAAATTGAAAAAGGTAAGTTCAAATTCCAAGGCAATATCACTGAACCGGCCATGTATTCGTTACAGATCGAATCAGTGAAAGACAAGTCGTTCCTTGTAGTCGAAAATGCTGAAATCGACATCGAAGTCGACAAGGACAGCGTTTTCAAAAATAAGATCTCAGGAAGTTACAACAACGAACAATTGAGCGAATTCGGGCAAATGAGCGTGAAACTGCAAAAAGAATTGATGGACTTCCAAAAGAAGAACCAGCAGAAATTCATGCAGGCGATGCAGGCCAAGGACACGGTCACCCAAAATAAATTGAGGAAAGAATTCGAGACATTGCAGAAAAAGAGCGAGACCCAAACGATCAAATACATTAAGGACCATCCGAAATCTTTCATCACGATCTTGCTTATCCAAAGTCGTTTCCGCGCCAATTTTGAGCCGAATATTCCTGAAATTCAAGGAATGTACGACGCGCTCGATCCGGAATTGAAGAAAACCAAAGCGGCCAAAAAACTCAAGAAAATCCTCGACGAGAACAACAAGGTCGAAATCGGCCGACGTGCTCCTGAATTTTCAGGCCCGACGCCCGACGGAAAAACGGTTTCCCTTAAAGCGGAACGCGGCAAAGTAACGATCGTCGACTTTTGGGCTTCATGGTGCGGACCGTGTAGAAAAGCGAATCCGGAGCTCGTTGCGATTTACAATGAATTGCACCCGAAAGGCTTGAACATCATCGGAGTTTCGCTTGACAGACCGGGCAAGGCCGACGACTGGAAAGCGGCAATCGCAAATGACAAACTGGCCTGGACGCAAGTTTCAAACCTTCAGGAATGGAAGGATCCGATCGCGAAACGTTACGGAGTCGAAGAAATCCCTGCGAGTTTCGTGGTAAACCAATATGGCATCATCGTCGGTAAAAATCTCCACGGCGAAGAACTCAAAGCAAAGATCAACGAATGGCTTGCGAAGCCCGACGTTCCGAAATAATTAAATCCTCCGGCCTGGAGGATTTTTTATTTTACTGTAGGCCAAAGTTTTAAAAATTAGTTCCGAATTTAATCGCGCTAAGGTTTGCAAACCACGAAACTGTTGGTATATTTGCAGCCGTTACGCCACGGGAAGATACTCAAGCGGCCAACGAGGACGGACTGTAAATCCGTTGGGAAACCTTCGCAGGTTCGAATCCTGCTCTTCCCACAAAGTGAAACCCTCTAAAAAATGCAACAAGCTTCGCTTGATTGTAATTTTTTAGAGGGTTTTGCTTTGGGTACGGTTTTCCCTATTCAGGATCATGAAATAATCCTGCAACGTCCATAGGGAAAATGTGACACAAAATCATTTCCGTATTCGGCTTTTCGGAAACAACTTCGCTTGATTGCAATTTTTATAGGGTTTTGCTTTAGGTATGGTTTCCCCTACTCAGGATCATGAAATAATCCTGCAACGTCCTCAGGGAAACCGTGCCACAACAATTCTTACCTTGGTCATTTAATTGTTATTAAGCGATTAGGGAAAATGTGACACAAAATCATTTCCGTATTCGGCTTTTCGGAAACAACTTCGCTTGATTGCAATTTTTATAGGCTTTTGCTTCGAGTACGGCTTCCCTTACTCAGAAACATGAACTAATCCTGCAACGTCCTCAGGGAAACCTTGCCACAAAAATTGTTTTCACACTCGATTTTTTGAGAACAATTTAGTTCGGTTGCGATTTGAAACTTTTCATTGGGCAGGACTTCCGTTTATGATGATGATAAAATAATCTCAAACGTCATAGAAAAACCACGCTTACCAACCAATTCCGATTCAAAAAGAACAACGCCGCTACATTAAAGTTTCGCGATTCTTCTGTTACAAAAAAATAAATAAAAATAACTTGTCACAAAATGTGTTACAAAAAATAAACTCAACAAAAATTGTCACAAACCTATCCGCTAACCGGAAACACAATATTAATAACTACATCTAATCTCCACCCAACCCCGTCATCTCATTCCAAATCAACCACTTCCCATCGACCAATTTCCACTGCGTCAAATACACGCCCGAAATCTTACCATTGGCGATTCCGGCCCAGACGCCGCGATCGATCGCCACGGTGTCGGTCACTTCGATCGATTTCGATTTGTTTTCGGACATCCTGAAACCTAAATCGTACATCTCCTGATAATACGCCTTGATTTGCTCGTGTCCGCGCAATTCGTTTTTGTGAGGCGGAACCACGACCGAATTCTTCGCATAAAGCGATACCACCGAATCAATCTTCCCTGCGTTGAACCACGTTACCAGATTCGCGTTCGATTCGTTGAGCATCTGCTCTACCTTGCTGTTTGCGCCTTTGCATTGAATCCCAAAAATAGAAGCCAAAGCGACAAGCACGGAATTGATAAAATCGTCACTTTTTTCATCGTATTCGTTTTTAAGTTAAACAAATCCGCGAGCCATTCTTTTAGGCTTACGGCATCCTGATTTTGGTTTTCGGGCGAATCGTAGATTTCAAATCCGAGATGGGAAAAAATGAGTTTCACGGTGTGGCTTCTCGGCATCACATCGGCCGATTCGATGCGCTGTATCGTGCGCAGGCTGATGTTGCATTTCTCAGCGAGTTCACTTTGCGTCATGCCTTTTGCGAGGCGCAGTTCGGAAACTTTTTTACCTAAGACGGGTTGTTTCATGATTCGTTTGAATTCCATTGCAAGAATATGGGTAACTTGAAAAACGAGGAAATATTTGGGCAGTATTTGATGCGACATTGATATGACATTTCAAATACATTCCTGATAATCAACAATATAAAAATAGAGTTTACGCATAAAATTCGTAAACAAGATACCAAAAACAGAGAGAGAATTAAGGATTGCAACTGAAGAAAACTAATGAAACCTCGCAGCCTATCCGTTCCGCCTTTCGACTTTCGACTTTCAACTTTACACTTTCGACTTTCAACTTTCGACTCAGTTCATCTGCAACAACTGATACTGCTTCGGCGTAATGCCTTCATGTTTCTTGAACAAACGGATAAAGTAATTCGAATCCTCGAACCCTGACAAATAACAAACTTCGTTGATTTGTATTCCCGGATTCTTGAGCAGTTGTTTCGCATGTCGGATCTTTTCACTGAGTACGAATTCGATCGGGCTCATACCGAGCTCCCGCTTGAAGAACCGATAAAACGACGTCGTACTCATGCACGCGCGGTCGCTGAGACGTTTGAGGCTGATGTCTTCGGTAAGATTTTTTCGGATATAATCGACCACATTCGCGATCGGATGGTTGGGCTCGTTGAAAATATCGTGCTCGATCGCCTTCGTAGTTTGCGTCTGCACGATCCGGATCAGCAACTCCTGCAACGTCAAGTCGGCGAGCGCGTCCTTGGTCACATCGGTGCTCATACATTCGCGGATGAGTTTGTTGATCGTCGTTGCCAGATCGACATTGTTGTAAAAAAAGTAATTGTCGTGGTTGAGTTGCCACGGTTTGCCGCCTTCCTTGGGATAGCGGTCGTTCAAGAAATGCAGCGTTTCCGAAATCTTCGCCTGGTCGATTGCGAGTGCCAAACACTGCGTCGGATTGTCCTGGGTCGCTTCGGGAAAGTCGATCTTCATTTCGACATTCGACGGAATCACGACGGTTTCACCCGGCAGATAATCGAACTCGGGATCGTCGAACAAATGCATGACTTTCTTGCCACGCAACATGCTCGTCACGACGAGATCGTTGAATTTCAAAGGCACGAGCTGGGATTCCTGATACGTCTCGAACAAGTTCAACTCGCAGTTGTTGAGCGAATACACGGTTCGGTTCTCGACAAGCGTCTTGAGCGATTTCTCGTGTGTGAGCAACGGTGCGTGAAGTAAAGTCTTGCGCGGATTCATGCGTGTAAAGTACGAAATATTCTCAGTTAATCCTCGACAAATTTCAGGGTTTCGAGGTCGGCCGACTCTTCTTCGGTGAACAATCTCGAACGCGTGATGAATCGTTTCCCGAGCGGAATTTCGAGCGAAAAACTCGAACCTCTCCCGTCGGACGCATCGATCGTCAGATGCGTGTGTTTCCAATATTCGAACTGGTCCTTGTTCATCCAGAATTCGCATCCGTCGATCTCGCCGAGGCAGACATCGCTCTGTCCGAGCCGGAAATCGCCTTTCTCGAAACACATCGGCTGCGATCCGTCGCAACAACCGCCGCTTTGATGGAACATGAGCTCGCCGTGGAGGGATTTTAGTTGTTCGATGAGATCGAAGGCTGCGGGGGTTAGGGAGATTCGTGGGTTCATTGTTGTTGATTTGTTGAATTGTTGATTTGTTGATTTGAGTACTTGCCTTCCGATGACACGCTTTTATTTGTTCACGAAAGTATCCGAACGTCGACGCTAGAGATCGATTCAAATAAACGCATAAACACCCGAGGCGTAGCCGAACTGATGGAGCGCAGCGGAATAAATAAACGAATCAACCGAAAATAAAAAATGCCCGGCAGCAGTTGGAACCACCGAGCATTTACGAACCAACTAATTTCTATTAAAAGAAGCCCAACTTATTTTTGTCATATGAAACGAGCATATTCTTCGTCTGGCGGTAATGCGACAACATCATCGCATGATTTTCGCGTCCGAAGCCCGATTTTTTATAACCTCCGAACGGTGCGTGAGCCGGATACGCATGGTAATTGTTCACCCAAACGCGTCCTGCCTTGATAGCTCGCGGCACCTGATACAATTCGTGCGCATCGCGGGTCCAGACGCCTGCGCCCAGACCGTACATCGTGTCGTTTGCGATCTCGATTGCCTCTTCGACGGTTTTGAACGTCGTTACGCACGTCACAGGCCCGAAGATTTCCTCCTGGAAAATGCGCATTTTATTGTGTCCTTTGAAGATCGTAGGTTGGATATAGAAACCGCCCGAAAGTTCGCCGTCGAGGTTGTTCACGTCGCCTCCGGCCAAGACCTCTGCTCCTTCTTCCTTCCCGATTTTGAGATACGACTGGATTTTTTCGTATTGGTCGTTCGAGGCTTGTGCGCCCATCATTACGGTTCCGTCGAGCGGATGCCCGATCTTGATCGCATTCGTGCGTGCCACGACGCGTTCCATGAATTTGTCGTAAATATCTTCCTGCACTAAAATTCGCGACGGACACGTACAGACTTCTCCTTGGTTCAATGCGAACATGACCGCGCCTTCAATCGCCTTGTCAAAGAATTCGTCGTCTTTGTCGGCGACCGACGAGAAGAAAATGTTCGGTGATTTCCCGCCCAATTCCATAGTCACGGGAATAAGGTTTTCTGACGCGTATTGCATGATCAAACGTCCCGTAGTCGTTTCGCCCGTAAACGAAACTTTCGCGATGCGTTCCGATTGTGCGAGCGGTTTTCCAGCCTCAGGCCCGAAACCCGTCACGATATTGATTACTCCGGGAGGAACCAAATCCTGCAACAATTCCATCAAGACCATGATCGAAGTCGGAGTCTGCTCGGCGGGTTTCACGACGCAACAGTTTCCTGCGGCGATTGCGGGAGCGATCTTCCAGGTCGCCATCAGTAATGGAAAGTTCCATGGAATGATTTGCCCGACGACGCCTAGCGGTTCATGGATGATCAACGACAACGTATTCTCGTCGTGTTCGGCCGCGGCGCCTTCCTCGGCACGGATCACGCCTGCGAAATATCGGAAGTGGTCGATCACCAAAGGTAAATCGGCGGCACGTGTTTCGCGGATCGCCTTCCCGTTGTCAATGGCCTCGACGACCGCTAGATATTCGAGGTTTTCCTCGATGCGGTCGGCGATCTTATTCATTAGATTGCTTCTATATGTCGCCGACGTTTTTCCCCAAGTCTTGAACGCTTCGTGAGCGGCGTCGATGGCTTTTTCGACATCTTCTTTCGTGGAACGCGCGGCTTGCGTGAAATTCTTGCCGTCTATCGGGGAACTGTTGTCGAAATAATTTCCGTTTGCGGGCTCGACGAACTTGCCGCCTATAAAATTCCCGTATTTCTCTTTGAACTGCGGCCGTTGCGCCACATTGTTTGCTGGTTCTGTTGCTACTTCGCTCATAATTTGGATAATTTGATTTTCCCAAATGTAGTTACGCAATCGATTTAGGAGTAGCATTATTCGGTCAGTGAGTAGCACGAAGTTTTCAGATTTTGGAATTTAGATTTACAGAATTCAGATTTACGGAATTCAGATTTACGGAATTGGATTTATGGATTTTGGAGGTGTTGACCGATTTTGCGTTTTGGATTTCGACTCGCGATGTGGACCGATTCACGCGTCAGGGATGCGAGCGGCTATCCTTTTTGAGGAACGAGAAAAGATAAAAGCGGGCAGCCCGACGGCGGCGAAATACTCGTGAACCGACCGCAAACCCAAATGCCGCCGTGACGCCCCAATCAAACCATTAATTATTAATTGTTAATTCTTAATTGTTAATTATAAATTGTTAATTCCGTTGTCAATTATCCATTGTCAATTGTCAATTCTCAACTATCTTTGCCCCTTTAAAATTCCAATATGAAAATCTCTTACAACTGGCTCAAACAATTCATCAAGACCGACTGGAAAAGCGAAGAAACCGCCGCCCTGCTTACCGACCTTGGACTCGAAGTGGAAGTCGTTGAAAAATACCAATCGGTGAAAGGTGCGCTCGAGGGCGTTGTCGTCGGGCATGTTTTGTCGACAAGGCAGCATCCGAACGCCGACCGTTTGAAAATCACTACCGTCGATCTTGGCGATGGCAATGCGCCCGTGCAGATCGTGTGCGGAGCCGCGAACGTTGCCGAAGGACAGAAAGTTCCCGTGGCGACCATCGGCACGACATTATATACGAGCAACGGCGAATCGTTCGTGATCAAGAAAGGAAAAATCCGCGACGAGGAAAGCTGGGGAATGATCTGCGCCGAAGACGAACTCGGACTGGGCACGAGCCACGACGGCATCATGGTCTTGGATGAAGCTTTGAAACCCGGAACTCCCGCAGCACACGTCTTCAAGATCGAGAACGACGAGGTTTTTGAGATCGGATTGACGCCGAACCGCGCCGATGCGATGAGCCATTTTGGCGTTGCACGTGATTTGCGCGCGGGATTGTTGCAGCGAAACGTTCACGTGGAATTGATCACGCCGTCGGTTTCTAATTTCAGGATCGACAGGAAAGTCCTCAAAATCGACGCAACCGTACAAGACAACAAGTTAGCGCCCAGATATTGCGGCGTGACGATGTCGGGACTTACCGTAAAACCGTCGCCCGAATGGTTGCAAAACCGTTTGAAGGCGATCGGACTCACACCAAAAAACAACATCGTCGACGTGACGAACTACGTGCTGCACGAACTCGGACAGCCGCTCCACGCGTTCGATGCCTCGAAAATAAACGGGAAAGTCTGCGTGAAAACGCTACCTGCGGGAACCAAATTCACGACGCTCGACGGTGTGGAACGCACGCTTCACGAAGAAGATCTTATGATCTGCGACGACAAAGGCCCGATGTGCATCGCGGGTGTCTTTGGCGGACAGAATTCAGGAGTTACCGAATCGACGACTTCGATCTTTTTGGAAAGCGCCTACTTCAATCCTGTTTCGATCCGAAAGACGGCGAAACGCCACGGCCTGAATACCGATGCTTCGTTCCGTTTCGAACGCGGCATCGACCCGACGATCACCGAATATGCGTTGAAACGCGCGTGTTTATTGCTTAAGGAAGTCGCCGGCGGAGAAGTGACGTCAGATATCATCGACCTTTATCCTAAGAAAATCGAGGATTTCCAAGTCGTCCTGAACTTTGCGAAGGCCGCGAAACTCATCGGCCAGGAATTGCCTAAAGATACGATCAAGAAGATTTTGGCGTCGCTCGACATCAAGATCAACAACTCATCGGACGCGAATCTTGGATTGACTATTCCATCCTATCGCGTCGACGTGAACCGCGAAATCGATGTGGTCGAGGAAATCCTGCGTGTTTACGGTTACAACAACATCAATTTCACGAAGAAACTCAACGCGACCGTCTCGAATTCGGCGCGCACCGAGGATTATAAAGTACAGAATATCGTTGCCGGCCAGCTGACTTCCCAAGGTTTCAACGAAATGATGGCGAATTCGCTTACGACGCCCGAATACATCGCGCTTTCAGACATGTTGAAGGCCGAGGCAAACGTTACGATGCTGAATCCGTTAAGCAACGATTTGTCGGTGATGCGACAGTCGCTTTTGTTCTCGGGGCTTGAAGCGGTTTCATACAACATAAACCGCAGGAATTCCGATCTGCGTTTGTTCGAGTTCGGAAAAAGCTACCACAATTTCGAATCGGCCTACGCCGAGAAAAAACACCTGACGCTTTTCGCTACCGGAAACCGTAATTCGGAGAGCTGGACTGCGGGCCAGAAACCATCGGATTTTTTCTTGTTCAAAGGATTCGTAATGGGGATTTTGTCGCGTCTCGGTGTCGAAAAATTGCAGACACAACCGCTCGAAAATGACGTGTTCGCTGAAGGGATAGCGCTCGCCGTCGGAACTGAAATTATAGTTGAGTTCGGAACCGTCAAAAAACTGGTTTTGAAACACTTCGATATCAAACAGGAAGTTTTGTTCGCCGACTTCAACTGGAGCGCATTGCTCAAATTGGTCACGAACAAAATCAAATTTACCGACATTCCAAAGTATCCTGAAGTACGCCGCGACCTCGCGTTGCTCGTCGATCAGAATGTAGCGTTCGAGGCGATTTACGGCATCGCGCGCCAAACTGAAAAAGGCTTGTTGAAGGACGTGAACCTGTTCGATGTCTATGAAGGAAAAAACCTTCCCGAAGGCAAGAAATCGTATGCGGTCTCGTTTATTTTGCAGGACACGACCAAGACGTTGACCGACGAACAGATCGATAAGATCATGGGGAAATTGCAGAAGAATTTTGAGACGCAGCTTGGGGCGACATTGAGATAACTGAATTATCAGCTGCGAGTTTACCAATCGGAATTTTGCGAAACAATATTTTTTAAACCATTAAGGGCATTAAGTTCATTAAGAGTAGAAATGCTTAATGAACTTAATGCCCTTAACGGTAATTTATTTTACAGGTTTAAAACCTATATTCTTCTCTGAGTGTATTTCGGGCAGAATCAATGGTTGTGTAAAACTTAAACGTGGCATTATCAACAAAAAAAACCTCCGATTTCTCGAAGGTTTCTCACCAAATCTGGGTTAAACATACTCTTAATTGTGCATCAACACGGCGTCGACCACATGGATCACACCGTTAGATTGATTCACATCGGCAATGGTTACGGTTGAAGTCATTCCCTTTTCATCTTTCAATACCAATTTTTTCCCATCCATCATTGCCCAGAGTTTTCCGCCCTGTACTGTTTTAAGCTCTGTTTTGCCTCCGCCCGCTTTTATAGCTTTTGCGATGTCGTTGGCATTCCATTTTCCGGCGACCACGTGATATGTAAGCACGCCTTGTAACATTTTTTTGTTTTCTGGTTTCAGCAGGGTTTCCACTGTTCCCTTCGGTAATTTGTCGAAAGCCGCGTTCGTCGGGGCGAAAACGGTAAATGGGCCTTTTCCCGAAAGCGTTTCAACGAGGTCGGCTGCTTTTACGGCTGCGACCAATGTCGTGTGGTCTTTCGAGTTCACGGCATTCTCCACGATATTTTTTGACGGATACATGGCCGCGCCGCCAACCATTACCGTTTTTTCTTGTGCCGAAGCCTGATTCGACGTAAACATGACCGTAACGGCCAAGACTGCTGCTGATACAAAATTTCTAGTTTTCATAATTTGTTGTTTAAATTGTTGTAAGTGCATTTACGCAGCGTTTTGGGAATTGGTTTTGGGCGCGTGATTTTTTTTGCGTACAATTGAAATAGTGGCTTGTAAAGCCGTAATTAATCTCTACTTTTGGGCTGTTTTTGAAATCCCTGAGAATGAAACGCTTCAGCGCGCTTTTTTTACCATTTTTCCTACTTCTTACTATTGTCGCGTGTGGCCGAAAGGAAACCACGCAGGCCAGGAAATCCAACCCGGCGCACGAAGCCGATGCGGGCGTCGCCATGCAAAAATTCGTGATCAAGCTCTCGAAGTATGCCAAGGCGTTGAAACCTGGTTTCAATATCATTCCTCAAAACGGGTCGGTGTTGGCGTATACCAACCTAAAACCTAAGCAAGGCAAGAATTATCAGTACATCGAGGCGGTCGACGGATTCGGAGTCGAAGAGCTTTTCTACACGGAGGATGGCGAAATCGATTCGTCCCGCGTCGCACTTCTGGATGCGCTGAAGAACGACCGAAAAGTATTGGTTTCTGAATATATTCCCGACAGCGACGTGATCAACAAAGTAGCGAACATGAATCTCGATGCGGGCTTCGTACCGTTTATCAGGATGAAGTCGAACTATATTTATTCGCATATCCCGGAGCGCATCCGAAATGAAAACCAGGACGATGTAACCAATATGGATCAGGTTCGCAATTATTTGTATCTCATCAATCCCAAGGAATTCGATTCGAAGGAAGATTACCTGAAAGCGCTTGCCGATACGAATTTCGATTTGCTCATCGTCGATCTCTTCTACGACGAGGAACAATTGAGTAAAGCCGACGTTGCGTCGTTGAAACAGAAAAAAGACGGCGGAAAGCGTTTGGTGATCTGCTACATGAATATCGGTTCGGCTGAGAAATGGCGTTACTACTGGCAAACAAGCTGGAAAGTCGGAAAACCCGATTGGATCAAGAAAGCCTACGAAGGTTACGAAGGCGAATACTATGTGGAATTCTGGAACAAGGAGTGGCAATCGATAATTTACGGTTCGCAATCGTCTTATCTGTTCCGAATCATCGACGCCGGGTTTGACGGTACGTATCTCGATAATACCGAAGCCTACCACTATTTATACAACTAATTTCCATTTGTTTACCCGAACACGCAGTTCGTTTATCGGCGTAAAAATCCCGCGTCGGATCGCATTAGGTTTATCCTGACAAAATCCGCAACGATGAAAAATACGACTACGAAATTCAAATCGATCGGCCCGACATTGCCGATTGCCCTTTCCCTTTTATGTTTCCTTTTTCCGACGGTCGCCAGTTCCCAGGTCGGGGTTGGAACGACAACACCAAAGGCCGCCTTGGAAATAGCCTCTACCGATTCGGGAATGCTCGTGCCTCGCGTCGCGTTGACGTCGACCGCAAACGCATTGCCTGTCACGAATCCACAGGGCGGCGCACTCGAAATCTCGACGTTGGTTTATAACACAGCCAATGTTGCGGGCGCGACGGGCGTTTCCCCGGGATTCTACTTTTGGAACGGAACGGCCTGGATCGGAATTTCGGCAAGCAAAGGCTGGAGTTTGACGGGCGACGCTTCCACGGTACAACCGGCAGTTCCCGCGACGTACGGCACGACACCGATCGCCACTTCCGAGAATTTCGTCGGGACGACCGACAATCTCGACTTTGTTTTCGGGACAGCGAACCTGGAACGGATGCGCATCAAAAACACAGGCCGCGTCGGAATCGGAACGAGCACACCAACCGGGCGGTTTAATGTATTTGCGCCGAACCAGACCGCGATCGTAGGAGAAACATTCAGCACAATTGTGAACGCCTCTGCTGTTTACGGCCGCAATTATCAGATTCCCGGATCAGGAATCGGCGTTTATGGATTAGGAGGAAGCATAGGCGTTGAAGGTTACGGACAAAGTTACGGAGGCACTGCGACCACAGTGGGCGTGCGCGGAATGGCGAATGGTTACGGAGGTCGACGCATAGGCGGTTATTTTTCGGGCGAAAACGGTAGTTTCAATCACGGTTTGATTGTTCCTGAATATGGTGGAAATGTCGGGTTCGGAATTTCTAGTCCCGACAGAGCGCAACTGCAAGTACAAGGAGCGATTGGAAATACGGTAGCTACGTTTAACGAGTACCAGAATTCATTCGGCATATCGCTTGTGACCGATTGGCCCGGCATTTATTTCAACAGTTATTACAACGCCGGTGTGCGGCAAATGGCTCCAACCGGCTACGCTGGATTCCTGAATTTCGATCCGACAGCGGGAAATTTCTCGTTCAACGTGAACAGTAATCCAAACACCGTGAGCGGAAATGTCGTGACGGGAACAATAGGGAACCAAATGACGATCTCGCGCAACAATGGAGCTTACATCGGCTATCCACAAAACGTTGCAGGACTTACCGTAACCAGCGGCGGACAATTTTGCGACCTGGCCTATTACGGTCCTGTCGAAGTAAATAACGGTCACGGAATTGATGCGGCGGGAACCGCGATCGGAGTTGAAGGAAAAGCACAATTTATTTCCCCGACAGCAATCGATCGCATCGGAGGTATATTCTATGTTTCAGGATACAACGGCGGACCGAATTATCAGGTTCCCGCGATGGGAGCCGTGGGCGCTTGGATAGATAATATCGCATATAAGATAATCGGATACGGAGCGGTTTCAACACTCGTCAAGGACGATCAACACAAAGATCGCATCATGGTCGCGCCTGAAGCGCCTGAGGCGTTGTTCCAGGATTACGGCGTCGGAACATTGGTTAACGGACATGCGAAAATCGACCTCGACCCTATCCTTTCCAGAAATATCCGCGTCGACAGTTCGCATCCGGTGAAAATCTTCATCCAACCTGAAGGCAAGTGCAAAGGACTTTATGTTTTCAATAAATCCGCGACGGGTTTCGAAGTCGGTGAACAGGAAGACGGCCAGTCAAACGTAACTTTTTCGTACCAAATCGTCGCCTATCGCGCAGATGAAGATCGCGGCGGCGTGATTGCCGAATATTCACAGATGCGTTTCAAACCGATGAACCGGGAATTTAAGGAAAGGAAAAACGAATGGGTAGGAAAAGAGGAAGCTACATTCTCAGGAATGAGCGAAATGCTAAAATCAACGCAATCGAAACCATCGCCTCCAGCCGAAATTTCAGAGTAATCCAAGCATTTTTCGCGCCTTTTCCAAATCTTCAATCGTATCGATCCCGATCCCCGCGTGCGACGTTTCAACCATTCTGATGCGTTTCCCGAATTCGAGATAACGCAACTGTTCGAGTTTTTCGGTCGCCTCGAGTGATTTCATCGGAAGTGCCGCGAAATCCATGATCGCCTGTTTCCGGAACGCATAAATCCCGATGTGGCGATAGTACTTCGCGCCTGCATCTTTGTCTCTCGGGAACGGAATTGGAGAACGCGAAAAATACAGCGCGAATCCGCTTTGGTCGGTGACGACTTTGACGATATTAGGGTTGTTGATGTCGTCCTCGCTGGTAATTTCAATCATGAGTGACGCCAGATCGATTTGTCGGCCCGGATCATTTTGATATAATTCAAGCACTTTTTCGAGCGGTTCCTTGTCTATGAACGGTTCGTCTCCCTGGACATTCACGACGATGTCGCAGTCGATGTCGGCCACCGCTTCGGCAATCCTGTCGCTGCCCGACTCGTGTTCCTTTATGCTCATGATCGCTTTTCCATCGTGCGAAATGATCTCGTTGTAGATCAGTTCCGAATCGGTGACCACGAACACATCGTCGAACAATTTGGTTCCGATGGCCGCTTCATATGTTCTTAAGATCACGGTTTTTCCGCCGAGATCCTGCATGAGTTTGGCGGGAAAGCGCGTTGAGGCGTAGCGGGCGGGGATGACGGCAATGGTTTTCATTTTGTGGGTACAAAGTGCAAAGTGCAATGTAAAAAGCACTCGGTCACAAATTCACGCGCAAGTTACGAGTTTGTTCGTAAATTCTAAAGCTGGTAAAGACTTACGTGAATCGGAGAAAATTTACCCTTCATAACCGCGATCCAGTACTTTGCACTCTGCGCCTTGCACTTTGCACTATTCCTCGAAATACTCATCCCCAAACCCAATCAAATACAACTTATCCTTTGCGCGCGTCACGGCCGTGTACAACCACCGCACATATTCGCGCGAGATGCCGTCGGGCAGGTACGGTTGTTCGATGAAGACCGTGTTCCATTGTCCGCCTTGGGATTTGTGGCAGGTTATCGCGTACGAGAATTTGACTTGGAGCGCGTTGAAATATTCGTTCGCCTTTACTTTTTGGAGTTTGCGATATTGGGCGCGTTCGTCCTCGTAATCCTCGAGAACGGCTTGGTACAGGCGATTCGATTCATCGTAGGTGAGCGACGGTGATTCGCTGGTTAGCGTGTCGAGAAGCAACACGGTTTCAAACGGGCGCTGGTTCGGGTAATCGATCATTCGGACTTTTACCTGCGCGAAATTGAATCCGTACAATTCCTTTATGCCGAAAATCTCGAGTACTTCGATGATGTCGCCGTTGGCAATAAACGACGCTTCATCGGTTTCCTTGAGCCAGAAATAATTGTTCTTGACGACCATCAGATAATCGCCCGTACTCAATTCGTTCTCGCGATCGAGGATGCGCATCCTGATTTGCTGGTTGTATTGGTTCGCGCGTTTGTTCGACCGCACGATGAATGCCGTGTCCTCGATACTGTAGTTGCCGTAAGCCGACAATATCGCGTCCTGGATGTCGTACCCGTCGGTCAAACGGATGATGTCCTTGAAGTGCTTCACGTCGAACTTGAAATCGGTGATGAAATCGTCGCGCAGCAATTCCCGGAGTTCGGTGGCGTTGTACAAGATTCCCGATTTCTCGGCCTGTCGCATGACTTCGTCGAACTCGATAAACGGAATCCGCATGCCGTAACTCCGCGCCAAACCGTCGATGTCGAGAGCGGGACTGACCTCGGAATTCACCGGCGGCAACTGGGCCGTGTCGCCCAAAAGCAAAATCTTGCAATTCTTACCCGTGTAAACATATTCGATCAGATCGTCAAGCAGCGAACCGTTTTCGTAGAACTTCGACTCGCTTCCTGAATCTGAAATCATCGAAGATTCGTCCACAATGAATATAGTATTCGTGTGTTTGTTGGGCATCAGCGTAAACTGCACGCCGCCGCCACTGCCCTTTTTCGGGAAATAGATCTTGCGGTGGATCGTCTGCGCCTGCTTGCCCGAATAACCTGAAATGACTTTCGCGGCGCGACCCGTCGGAGCGAGCAACACATATTTCTTATGGATTTCAGGCAGCGAATTCACGAGCGTCGAGATCACCGTCGTCTTTCCGGTTCCCGCATAACCTTTGAGTACGAACATTTCCTCGAGATTCTCGTTCGTCGCGAAATCGGCTACCATTTGGAAGAAAACATCCTGCTTCGCGGTGGGTTCGAACGGGAAATTGCGGCGGAGAAGGTTGAGGAAAGACATTTTTTTGTTGGATTAGCGGATTGGCGGATTTGCGGATTGGCGGATTGGCGGATTAGTGGATTAGCGGATTAGCGGATTAGCGGATTAGCGGATTAGCGGATTAGCGGATTAGCGGATTAGCGGATTAGCGGATTAGCGGATTAGCGCAAATTTCGGACTATTCTCGTTGGCAATCGTCATTACGGCATGCAAATTTAGAATTTTTACCACGTTGGATTTTCTTAATGCGAAATCAGAAACAGCTTTCTCATCGAAAGTCGTAAAATTCTAAAACAAAACGCTCTTTTACAGGATTGTCCTACAAATTTAATTGTCGATTTTGTAAATTATCGGCACAAAAAAAGACCGATATGAAAAAAATTCTACTCCTTGCTTTATTACTTGTCGCCAGTAAAAATCACGCCCAGGAATGTGTCGACCGTGTGGTTTGTTCCGACAATTCGGTGACCGTTTATTTGCTCGACGGCAATACGTTGACATGGGGACAAAATCAATTCGGCCAGCTCGGGAATGGAACCACAGTGGCCACAATTTCCCCGACGCCGACAGTCAATGCCGATCAATGGGCATCTGTCAGCCACGCCCGTATGCATACGATAGCATTGGATCACGACGGCAATCTTTGGTCTTGGGGCAATAATGATGTCGGGCAATTGGGCAATAATTCCACCGCTTCGTATTCGTATGTTCCGGTTAGTACGGGTTCGGGATCCGATTGGATCGAAATCTCGGGAGGCAACTTACATTCGATAGGTAAAAAGGCTGACGGAACACTCTGGGGCTGGGGCAATAACGGGGCCTACGAACTCATCATGAACGGAGAGAATTTTTATGCCAATCCGTTCCAGATCAGTCCTGATACCGATTGGAACAAAATCTACGCCGGCTATTTCAAGACGTTCGCGATCAAATATGACGGAACGCTTTGGGGCCGCGGACGAAACAATTTGGGCGACGTGGGAATCGGAAGCACCGTCTGGGTTCCTTTTTTCACCCAGATCGGAACGGCGAACAACTGGACAAAGATTTCGGCGGCGCGTTGCAATTCATCATTCGGCTTGCGTAGCGACAATACGCTTTGGGCTTGGGGAATCAACGAAAATGGCCGTTTGGGCGACGGAACGGTCATCAACAGGACCGCGCCGGTTCAAATCCCCGGACAATGGAAGGATATCGCTTCAGGCAACTTCCACACCATCGGTATAAAGACCGACGGAACGCTTTGGCAATGGGGTTCCTACGGCTGGTTCGACGGCGGAATCCCGATCCCGATCACAAACGTACCTGTGCAGGTCGGGACCGATTCCGATTGGAAAAGCGTTTCGGCCGGTTACTGTTCGTCATACGCCATCAAGGAAAACAATTCACTTTGGTCCTGGGGTTATAACGGCGGCGGTTGGCTGGGCGACGGAACGACCGTGTCCAACTACACTCCTGAAATGATAATGGGATGCACGCAAATGAGCAGTTCCGATTGGCTATCGGGCGCGCTCACGGTTTACCCGAATCCGACGCGAGACATCGTGAAATGGAATACCACCGAAACGATGTCGACATTCCGTATCGTGAACGCGTTGGGACAGACCGTCAAATCAGGCGATGCACGAAGCGGCGAACTCCATGTTTCGGATTTGACCGAAGGCATTTACGTCATCGTCTTGGAATCGTCATCAGGAAAAACTCAACAAACGAAATTCATAAAACAATAAATGTCATTTTCATTGATTGAAGGCTCCGCTCGCAAAAACCCGGGCGGAGTTTTTTTTATTAATTAAACGTCGTAATCCTAAAACGCAAGATCTCTAAACAACTAAACGATTCACCGATTAAACTAAACCCGATCAACGGAAGACACGAACTCAAATCAACGCATCAACAAATCAACAAATCAACAACTAACCGAACCACACCCGCCCAACGGAAGACACGCACTCAAATCAACAAATCAACACATCAACAAATCAACAACTAACCGAACCACACCATCCAACGGAAGACACGAACTCAAATCAACAAATCAACACATCAACAAATCAACAACTAACCGATTAAACAAAAAACAAAATCCGTAAATTCGCCCCATGCTCGTCAACCGTCCCAACATCACTGAAAAAAACTACCGAAAGCTGACCGTGCGCATCGGCCAAACCGGTTTCGCGTTCTGCACGATCGACACGCTCAATGACACCGTACTTTCCATGAAACAGGTCGCGTTTGCGGAACAGCAAGATTCAAACGCCGACCGGCAATTCGAAAACGCGTTTCTGCAACATTCGGAACTGTTGGACAAGTACGACGAGATCGCCGTGACGCATGAAAACGGATTGAATACGTTCGTGCCCAAAGCGCTTTTCGATGAGAATTTCCTGGGAAGTTACTTGCAATACGACGTCAAGGTATTTGAAAGCGATGCGTTAGCGTTCGATGAATTGCCGACCTACGAGATGAACAACGTCTACGTTCCATTCGCGACGATAAACGATTTCCTCGTGAACAAATTCGGGAATTTCGATTACCGGCATGCGACGAGCGTCCTGGTTTCGCGCCTGCTTGAAATTTCGAAGAACAACGACGAGAAACAGGTGTTCGCCCACTTTGGCGACAAGCGATTCGAACTCGTGATCGTACAGAACCAAAAATTATTGCTGTTTAATTCGTTCGAATACAAAACCAAGGAAGACTTTATATATTATCTGCTTTTCGCGGCCGAACAACTCAGTCTGAATCCCGAATTTTTCAAGCTGCAACTTTTGGGCGACGTGACCCAAGACAGCGAATTCTATCAGGTCGCATACAAATACGTGAGAAACGTGTCGCTACTCGACGTCTCGAAACTGCAATTGCGCAACGAGTTCAGCGAAGCCGACAACCGCAAACATTATATACTTTTCCAATCGTGAGGATCATTTCAGGAGAATTCAAGGGCCGACGCATTTCAGCTCCAAAAAACTTGCCGGTTCGCCCGACGACCGACATGAGCAAGGAATCGCTGTTCAACATCCTCAACAACCATTTTGAATTCGGAGGATTGCGCGTGCTCGATCTTTTCTCGGGAACGGGAAACATCAGTTATGAATTCGGATCGAGAGGCGCCGAAAATATCGTTGCCGTCGACGGCGATTTCGGGTGCGTGAAATTCATCAAGCAGACGGCTGCCGAGTTCGAGTTCCCGATCACGGCTATCAAAAGCAATGTGTTGTCGTTTTTGGAAAAAGCGTCGGGAGAATACGACATTATCTTTGCCGATCCGCCGTATGACATGGCGCAGAAGGATTTCGAGAAAGTCGTAATGTTGATCTTCGATCGCGAATTGTTGTCGAAAGACGGCATGATGATAATCGAGCATTCGAAATATACGTTGATGGACGCGTTGCCGAATTTCTCGTTCCAGAAGAATTACGGCGGATCGCGGTTTAGTTTTTTTGCGTTTGCATCAAGCGTCGACGCGACTAACTAAACTTCATCATTCATCATTCATCATTCATCATTCACCATTCATTATTCATTATTCATTAATAATTAATAATTAATAATGAATAAATTGAAACACAGATGACACGGAAAGACACGGATTTTTTCATTTAAATGACCGACTGTCATCTTGACCACGCAGGAAAAAAAATCACGTGAACTGAACCGACAACGCACAGGCGAAAATGCTAAACTTCCTTACTTTTTTATTTCCGACAACTTTTCTTCAAGCGAATATAGAAGACGAAGAATTCAATCTGTTCCTTTTTACGCTGCTGATACTCGGGATTATTTTTGTGCTGCTTTGCCTCTTGGTCGCGATCGTAGCCGTGATCTTGGCCGCGGCGATTTTGTTTGGGTTGATCGCGATGGGCGCGCTATCGGCTTCGTTGCTCGTCGGGTTGAACCGGAAATCGTTCACCTCAGGATTCAAGACGTTCGTGATCGTGTTTTCGACTTTGGCATCAGGTGCGATTGGCGCGATATCGTTTTGGATACTGAATAAGTTCGTTATGTTGGGCAACGAAACGACCGCGATTGCGAGTGGATCGATCATCGGGCTGCTCACGGGTTTACTCGCCGGAACGTTGATCTCGTTCGTGATCCAAAAGTTCACGACGTATTTGAAATCCAAACTTCCCGAGAAATACAAACATTAACCGAACCTACTTCCCTAGCCCGGATTGCAGTGGAAATCCTTTTTTGAATAAATACCGAATTTTGCCGAATTACAGAAGCGACCAACGGAAGCTAATGGAATTCCTGCAAAATGGAATTTATTGAAAAAGATTGAAACGGAAAGCCGGAATAGCTCCAAAAAACTTAAACACTTGAGCACCAAGCACTCCAGCACTAAAAAAAAGCAGGCCTGTAAGCCGGGTTCTGTCTCTCGAAACGAAAGCCTTATCATTTATCTGGATCGGACATTGCTGCACGATTCTATCTGCCTACCCTCCGACAACGAGCGAGCCGCCCTTAACTGTCGGTATACTTGGCATTTCACCGCATAGAGTTTACCTGGTTTCACTACAGCCGAACTGTACATACTTTCTGTTGCACTTGTCCTCCGTCGGCGAACCGACGTGACGGGCGTTACCCGCTATGCTGCCCTTTGGTGCCCGGACTTTCCTCCATTCCTGACGGAACAGCGATAAGGCGGCCTGCGGTGCAAAAGTACGACAATATGCGGATGATGCAATGTTTGGGGTTAAAACTGTAAGCCATTCGGGGATTAGAAGTTTTAATTTTAGAGTTTAGAGTTTAGAGTTTAGAGTTTAGAGTTTAGAGTTTAGAGTTTAGAGTTTAGAGTTTAGAGTTTAGAGTTTAGAGTTTAGAGTTTAGAATTCAGAATTCAGATTTAAGATGAATACCGACAAATCCCAAAATTTACACGGAAGACACGAATCAAATAAACAAATCAACAAATAACAAATCAACAAAAAACAACAACCATGGAACGCCAAATGTATCACTACGCCACAGTATCCAAAGCACTCGAAGAACTCGCTGCCAAAGGATTCACGACTGATTTTAACCTCGAAGAAAGCAGAATCGTCAACAATCCCGACGAATTCGAAATCGTACATATATATAGGTACGAAGGCGAAAGCGATCCCGGAGATGAAGCTACGGTATATGGAATCCGCTCCGTGAAAGGAGAAATGGGCGTTTTCGTTGCCGGAGATTTATCGATGGACGAACAAAGTGCCACGAAAGTCCTGCACGAACTGACCATCAAAGGACGTCAGCAACAACAAAACTAATGAATCGCTTACAGGCGAAACTTGAAAAAATAGGCCGCGACCCGAAGACTACAGCGAAAGCAATTGGTTTACGGTATGCGGCTTTTTCAGGAAAGGGATATTTCAGGAAAGGCGGCGGCGGCAGTTTCCACTACGTCGACGAAGATGGAAAAAAAATAAAAGGCAAAGAGGTTTTGGATCGGATCAAGAAACTCGTGATCCCGCCGGCCTGGGAAGACGTCTGGATTTCACCATACGAGAACGGGCATCTGCAGGTTACGGGAACCGACAAACGCGGACGCAAACAATACCGTTACCATCCTGATTGGAACAAGATCCGGAACCAATCGAAATTCTTCAGGCTCAGAAACTTCGCAAAAGCACTGCCAACCATCAGGAAACAGGTCGAAACGGATTTGAACCGAAAAGGCTTGCCGTACGAAAAAGTCGTGGCGCTTGTCGTGAAGCTGATCGAGATGACGAACATCAGGATCGGGAACGACGCCTACAAAAAACTGTACGGATCGTTCGGACTCACGACGCTGCGCGACAAACACGTGAAGTTTGAAAAGTCGTCGATCTCATTTGAGTTCGTCGGCAAAAAAGGCATCCAACACAAAATCCCATTGCAAAGCAGGAAGCTCGTGAACCTCGTTAAAAAATGCAAGGAGATTCCGGGACAGGAATTGTTCCAATATTATGACGACGATGGAAAGCACCACACGATCGGCTCAGCCGACATCAACAACTATCTTAAGATAATCACGGGCGAGGATTTCACCGCTAAGGATTTCAGGGCTTGGGCCGGAAGCGTGAATGCGTTGCAAGCGTTTCGCGACATCGGTGATTTCGAAACCGCGACCGAGATGAAGAAGAAAGTGGTCGAAGTGATCGATTGCGTCGCCGTAAAACTCGGGAATACGCGAACCGTCTGCAAGAAATATTACGTGCATCCGACGGTGATCGCCGCTTATGAAAACGGACAAATTTCAAAATACGACGTCAAAAAGAATATAAAGAACAACCAACTCGATGCTGAGGAAGAAGCCTTGGTAAGATTGCTTGAAGGGGAAAAGATTGCGGAGGTTTTGGGATGAGATCGTGGGAAACGCTACGCTGGAGAAACGCTCTGCTAAAGATTCGAGTGCGATAACAGGAAAATACGCCGACAGTTAAGATTATATGACTTGTCGAATATTCCCAATTTCTGTGAAACAGCCTTAACTAAACTCAACTATCTTAACTGTTTAAAAATAAAAACGAAGTTTTTTAAAAAATCAAACCGAAACTTTCCTATCTAAAGATGTACCGACTAAAAAATCTCATTTTAATATTCTTACTTATAACATTATCAAGTTGCGGTTTCGCCCAATCCGAATTCTCAATCATCGGCCGATGGAAACTAACCGAAAAACACGGGAATGACGGCGCCCGCGATTACGTAACCCAAGTCCAGGACGGCAATATTTTCATTTTCGAGAAAAATAATGTGGCGCGCGACAAAAGCGGGAACATCGGAAGCTACGAATTGGACGGCAAGAAATTGGCCATAACATTCAAGGACGGAACGCGACATTACCTGGTTTATCACGACAACGATCCCACCAAACTCTCGCTGAATCCCGTCGATGAAAATTACGGGAACATCTGCGACGAAGGCTGTGCTGACATTTACCGACGGATCTAAAATGAATTCTATGAAAAATCTGATGATCGCTTTTTTGCTGTTTGCGGTAATTGGCTGCAAGAAAAACGAACCCGAACCGATGGTCGATGAAACGCCTACCGATTCGATCCCGACAGTCGTCGAAACCCCAAAGACAAACACCGACATCATCGCGGGACAAAGCGTCGGAAATGTTTCGCTCGAAATGGATTCCCAACGTCTCGAACCGATTCTCGGAAAACCCGATCTGTCTGACTCGGCGATGGGAAAATCGTGGATGACTTGGTACAGCACGAACTCGAACGCCGATTCGGGAAAATCGGAACTCAATGTTTTCACGACGTACAAAGACGACGAGATGAAGCAAAAGGTCGTGAAATTGGTTCGCGTGACGTCGCCCGATTTTAAGATCGATTCGCTCGGATCCGGAAACTCGTTCGATGAAATCAAGGCGAAATTCCCGAATATGAAATACGTAGGCGATTACGCGTTTGAAAAGACAAAAGACTTCGTGGAGATTTACGACAGCGAAAACGATGGGATTTCATTCGAATTCCTGAACTCGACGAAAAGCTGCATCGCGATCATCATACATTCGAACGGTGAAAGCGTTTTGCTGCCGTATAGGACTTTTCGGCCGGATATGACTTTGAAGGATTGAAAGATTGAAAGATTTCAGATTGAAAGATTACAGATTTACAGATTTCAGATCCTCCGATTGGAAGACCGAGTTTCAATTTCCCCGATTCCGGAAATCTGTAAATCCGTAAATCTGTAATCTGTAAATCTGTCATCTTAAATCAAAAATGCGTCTGCCGCACCAATTTCGCCTCATCCAAATCCAAACCCAATTGTGATTTCCGAATCTCCTCGTCGGTGAAAATATTTTCGTTTCGCAACGCGATAAGTTCACGCCTTTGTACTTGGTAAATATCTTCTAGGACTTTTTTGTATTCGTGGACTTCGGCCATTTGGGTTGCATCGCACAAAATGGATTCGAGTTTCTTGGACGTCATTTCGACATCGCTTCTCAAGCTCGCCTGCAAACCCGCGACGAGCTCATTCTCCCCGATTTCACGAGCGTAATGTTTTTCGAGCCAATGCAAAGCCGCGCGTTTCATGCGCAATCGGATGCCCGCCATTTGTTCTTCTTCCATCGGGACTTTGTCGATTTCCTCGAATTTGATGAGCCTGACGATGAACGGCAATGTCAAACCCTGGAAAACCAACGTGACCAAAATTACTATAAAGGTCATGAAAATGATCAGGCTTCGGTGCGGAAATGGCTGTCCGTTTTCAAGCAGTACGGGAATCGACAACGCCGTCGCCAATGAAACCACGCCTCGCATTCCCGCCCAACTCACGCAAAGCGGTCCTTTCCAACCCGGGTTCGGTTCCTGACGGATCTTCCTGCTTAACAATCGCGGAAGATGCGTTGCGGGATATACCCAGACGAACCGCAGTAAAATAATGATGCCGCTGATCATCAAGCCGTATTTGATTCCTTCGGCTATCGAATATTCGCCGAGACCTTCGATGATATGCGGAAGCTCGAGCCCGATAAGAATGAAAACCAACGCGTTCATCCCGAAGATCATCGTCGTCCAGACACCTAGCATGTTTACGCGTGTCGTTCCCGTGGTGAAAATCTCGTGGCCGCGGTACGAAATGAACAATCCGCCGCTCACGACAGCCATTACGCCCGAAAAATCGAATTGCTCGGCAGTCAGGAACAATATATAAGGAGTCATGACCGTGAGCGTCGCGTCAATAGCGGGCGTCGTCGGTAAAAATTTATGGATCGCATACATGATATGCCCGATGACCAAACCCACGACGATTCCCATTCCCGCGACGAGATAGAATTGCCCGACGGCGACCTTGAATGAGAAAACGCCCGTCATCGCGGCCGCCAATGCGAATCGGAATACGATAAGCGACGAGGCGTCGTTCACCAGGCTTTCGCCTTCGAGGATCGTGAGCAATCGCCTCGGAACGGGCAAACCTTTCAAGACCGTTGCTGCGGCGACCGCGTCGGGTGGAGAAATGATCCCGCCGAGCAAAAAGCCGAGCGCCAACGTGAATCCCGGAATGAACGATTGGGCGAAATACGCGACCACGAACGACGTGAAGAAGACCAACCGAACGCGAGCAAACCTATCGCGCGCCTCCATTTCCAGAAATCGCGCCACGACGTATACCGGGCCGCTTCATATAACAAAGGCGGGAGGAAAATCAAAAAGATCAAATCAGGATCGAGCCCGATTTTTGGAATTCCCGGAATAAAGCTGATACCGAGTCCCGAAAGCACCAGGAAAATCGGATACGCGACATTTACTTTTTTGGCGAGCATGACCAAAAGCAAAACGACGAAAAGCAATCCGAGAACGAGCAAAAGTGTGTAATGCATGGCAATGATGTTGTGTTTTCAAAAATACATTTTTTTATGTTTGGGGTATGGGGTTTCAAGTTGGGATCTACGCAACTCGAAACCCAAAACCCTAAACTTTTTAACTTCAAACAATTAACCATCGAGCCGTTTTCATTGTTAATTACTAATTGTCAATTATCAATTGTCAATTGTCAATTACCCTTATATTTGTGCTTTCCCTGAAAAACCAAATGGAACAATTCGTAGTATCAGCCCGCAAGTACCGCCCGCAGACCTTCAAGGATGTCGTGGGCCAGCAGGCTATTACGAACACGTTGCTCAACGCCATCGAAACCAATCACCTGGCTCAGGCGTTGTTGTTCACGGGTCCGCGTGGCGTTGGGAAAACCACTTGTGCAAGGATTTTGGCGCGCAAGATCAACCAACCGGGTTATGATGATCCGAATGAGGATTTCGCGTTCAATGTATTCGAATTGGATGCCGCGTCGAACAACTCGGTAGACGATATCCGAAGCCTGATCGACCAGGTCCGGATCCCGCCGCAAACCGGACAATACAAAGTCTACATCATCGATGAGGTCCACATGTTGTCTCAGGCTGCTTTCAACGCTTTCCTCAAAACACTCGAGGAACCGCCCAAACACGCGATCTTCATCTTGGCGACGACCGAAAAGCACAAGATCATCCCGACGATTTTATCGCGTTGCCAGATTTTCGATTTCAAAAGAATTACGGTCAAGGACGCAAAAGAACATTTGGCCGAAGTCGCGAAAAGCCAAGGCATAACCGCCGAGGACGACGCCTTGCACATCATCGCCCAAAAAGCCGACGGTGCGATGCGCGATGCGTTATCGATTTTCGACCGCGTCGTTTCATACTGCGGCACGAACTTGACACGCCAGGCCGTAACCGAAAACCTGAACGTACTCGATTACGAAACCTATATTTCAGTAACCGATTTGATCCTCGAGAACAAGATCCCCGATCTGCTCGTCGCCTACAACGATATTCTGGCGAAAGGTTTCGACGGACATCATTTCATATCGGGATTGGCATCGCACTTCCGCGACTTGTTAGTCTGCCAAACGCCTGCGACTTTGAAACTGCTTGAAAAAGGCGAAACAGCCCAACAATTGTATTCGAGCCAGTCGTTGCGCGCGAGCCGTGATTTCCTGCTCAAAGGAATCGAGATCGCGAACGACGCCGACATGAAATTCAAAGCCAGCCAAAACCAACGTCTGCTCGTTGAACTCACGCTTATGCAGTTGGCCTCCATCACATTCGATGGAGAAAAAAAAAAGTTGACGGATTTATAATTCCTCCGAATTACTTCTACGGCCGCGTGATGGAAATATCAGTGAGCGCGCCCGAAATCGTAACGCCTCCCGAACCCAAAGCCGAACCTGAAAAACAGATCGTAGTCCGGGAAACCGTGGCGACGACGATTGAAACGCGCGTTTCGGTCGATCAAGACAACCAGATACATTCGGTCGAAAAAACGTCGGTCGCACAGAATATCGCGCCAGTTTCAGCACTGTCGTTGTCGAGCATCCGCGCCAAGAAAGTACTTGAGCAAAATCGGAAAGCCAATACGTCCGAAACCGTCCACTTGCCTACCGAGGCGTTTACCGAAAACGACATGTTGCTGCAATGGAATAAATTTGCGCAACGTTTGTCGGACAAAGGCCAAAAGATCATGGAATCGCTGTTGCTTATCAACGACCCGAAGCTCGAAGGCACGACGATCATACACGAACTTCCCAACGAAGGATCGAAAATCGACTTCGAAAGCGGCAAGCACGACCTCGTGGGTTATTTGCGCGGAAAACTGCACAACCACGATATCGAGATCAAGATTATCGTGAACGAATCGATGGAAAGCAAAAAGGCGTTCACGCCTCAGGATCGCTACAATCGACTCAACCAGATCAACCCAAATCTGGATACGTTGAGACGCACGTTCGATTTGGATTTCTGACACATCATTAGTTTTCCATTAACAAAACGAACACTATTATTTGACTATATTAGTCGCAACTTTTCAATACCTAACAGTTCCAATTCATGCAACAGCAGATTGCTAGTAGAAATAACGTAAAAATATTTGGGGCTGGTCAGCAGACGATCATTTTTGCTCATGGTTTTGGTTGCGACCAGAACATGTGGCGATTCGTGGTTCCTGCGTTTGTTGACGATTACAGGATTGTTTTGTTCGATTATGTAGGTTGCGGCAAATCCGATTTGACGGCGTACAACCACGAACGTTACGTTTCACTTGACGGTTATGCGCAAGACGTTATCGATATCTGCAAGGAATTGGATTTGCAGGATGCGATCTTCGTCGGACATTCCGTGAGTTGCATGATTGGCGTTCTCGCGGCTATCAGGCATCCCGAGTTTTTCAGTTCGTTGGTCTTCATCGGTCCGTCGCCGTGCTACATAAACGATTCAAATTACAAAGGTGGTTTCGAGAAGAAAGACCTCGAGGATTTGCTCAACGTAATGGAAAGCAATTACATCGGATGGGCGAATTTCCTCGCGCCCGTCGTCATGAAAAACGAAGACAGGCCCGAGCTTATGCAAGAGCTCGAAGAGAGTTTCTGTTCGACCGACCCGATCATCACAAAGCGTTTTGCACAGGCGACGTTTTTCTCGGACAACCGAAGCGACCTCTCCAAAATCAAGCTTCCCGTTTTGGTCATGCAATGCTCCGACGATGCGATAGCGCCTGATTTCGTTGGTGAATTTACGGCCCAAAAAATTCACGGAAGCGAAATCGTAAAAATGCAGGCCACGGGACATTGTCCGCATTTGAGCCATCCCGACGAAACCATTGCGATCATCAAGAACTTTTTAGCCAAGACGTATCTCACAGCATAGTCAAAATAGCCAGGATTGGCAGGCGATCTACAATGCGACGCCTTGTTACTTTTTTTCGTTCCGCGATGACGGCACGATCACGCGCGTCAACGAGACATTTTTGAACGACCTCGGTTACGAACACGAGGAAGTCGTCGGCCAAATGAAACTCGAGGAATTGCTCACGGTCGGAAGCAGGATCTTCTTCCAGACGCATTTTTATCCGTTGATCAAGATGCAGAAAAAGGCGAACGAAATTTTCCTGGCGTTCCTCACCAAACAAAAATCCGATATTCCGGTATTGCTCAATGTAGTGGTTGCCGATGTCGAAGACACATTCGAAATCCACTGCGGCGGCATGCAGATTTCGAGGCGCAACCAATTCGAAAAGGAATTGCTCGAGGCGAAAAACATCGCACAAAAAGCATTGCACGAAAACGCCGAACTGATTGCCGCGAAAAACGAACTGCAGATCGCCGAACGAAAACTCGAATTCCAAATCCAAAAACTTTCCGATAAGAACGTCGATGAAGTCGAACTCAACAAAGTCCTGTCGCACGACCTTCAGGAACCGTTGCGCAAGATTAATTTGTTCAGCAGCAAATTACTCCTCGAACAAGACCCGGACATAAAACCCGAATCGCTCGAAGCATTGCGCAAGATTACGATTTTCGTGGACCGCGTGCGTCAATTGCTCGACAGCTTGAAGAAATTCAATTCGCTCAACGAAAGCCAGATCACGTATGCGATCATCGATTTCAAGGACATAATCGAAACGGCGAAGAAGAATATTTTGGCCGTTGGCGACGAAATCGCATTCGTGGACAACATGTCGATTTCGAAAATTGATCACGAATTCAAATCTGATTTCAAATTCCTAGTAAGCCTATTCGAAGAACTCATCAAGAATGCGAAACGATTTGACAATCAAGGAAATCGCGAGCTTAAGATAAATGCTACGGTCGATGTGATAAAGAACGACGTCTTCGCGAAAAACAAGGATAGGTTCCGATACGAAGATTGCGTACGCATCGTTTTCGAGGACAATTTCTCAAATTACCGTTCCGCGGCGACACCGTTCCAGCTGTTCAGCATGTCGAATCTCGTTGCTGACGAATTGGGAATCGGGCTCACCTATTGCCGAAGAATCGTGCAGATGCTCGGTGGCGATATCGCTTTCTCGTCAAAGGAAAACATCGGGACTGTCTTTACGATCATATTTCCGTTCACGCACGCGATCGATCAGGAAGCGTAATTATCACCGTTATCATTCCCAGGGTATTTTGTAGATCGCGTCATACGAATCGACCTCGATCACTTCAAATCCGATCTTTTCAAAGAATATTTTCTTGCCTTCATAACGATTGTCGGCTCCTGACTTTGGTCTGATCGTGACGTACCAACCTTTCTTTTTCCGCTCAGGGAATTGCTTGAAGTATTTGGCGCGCTCGATCAGAAGCCATCGTAAAAATACCTCGTTTTCTTCGAGCCCGAGCCCGAAAATACAAAGCGATTTGTGGAAGACGATGTCGAGCCACGTCGTTTTTCCGGGCCAAACCTTCTGGTCTGAAAATAATTTCTGCACAAGCGGCCGCGCTCTCTGGGCCGAACCCATGTAGTGCGACAATCCCAAACGGATGCTGCGCGGATATTCGATCACGCCGTTTACGAACCAAATCCCGAAACCATCGGTCGGACGCTGCAATTGGGAATTTCCGAAATACGTCGTCCATGGATAAAAATCGGTAAAGGATTTTGGAGTCGTCCTGAATTTTTCGAGACCGATGGATTTCGGCATCACCAAATCAAAATTCGTCGTCAACACGGGAATGTTCAAATCGCGCGCCTTTGAAAGTATGATTTCATGATGAGGCTGCGCTTTCCAATCGGCCATCGATTTGCTGACTTCCTTTTGGATCGTCGGATTTGGGGAAACGCCGACGTTGGCCTCGATGTCAAGCAGATCGTAGAATTCGGTCGACGAAATCCCGTCGGGCCTGATCTTTATCTGAGAATCCGAGAATTTCGCCCAGAGTTCGAGCAACAGATTGTCCCACGAGATCGCGTCGGGATTATTCGGATAACGGTTGATGCCGTTGCCGATGACGAGCGCGCTGTCGGCAAAAGAATCGTCGACGAGTTTTTTGAGCGACGTCATCAGTAGTTTTATTTCGTCGTCTTGAGAAAATCGATCAGTCCGTCCATGTACGTTTTCTGGTCGTCGTACAGACTCATGTGGCTGCCGTTTTCGCAATACAAATATGTGCCTTTGGGGAGTTTCTTGGCCATGGATTCCATGTATTTCGGATCCATCGTGTCGTATTTCGCGCCGACGACGAGCGTTGGGATCGCGATATTTTTAAGGTCGTTGCTGCGATCCCAATTCGTGAGTTTACCTGAAATCCCGAATTCGCTCGGTCCTTGCATCGTCACGTAAAGCGATTCGTTCATGCGCGATGAGGCGCGATTTACAGGTTCGGGCCAATCGGCTGCGGGCAATCTCAAGATGTGTTTTTCGTAAAAATTCGGAATCAGCAATCCCATGTATTTTGGATTTTTGAAATCCTTTTCGGCTTCGATCATGCGAAGTTCTTTCAACACTTCCGGATCCATCTGCGCCGCGAGCACTTCCGAATATTTGCCGTATGCGGGCGCGCTGTCCATCATGTTCGAAATGATCAAACCCTTTAAATTGTCCTGGTATTTGAGCGCATATTCCATCGCGAGTATGCCGCCCCAGGAATGTCCGAGCACGTAAAAATTATCTTTGTCCAGATTCAGCGCCTTTCGTACTTGCTCGACTTCCTCGACGTAACGCGGCAAATCCCAAAACGCCGTGTCTTTTGGATTGTCTGAAAATCCGGTGCCAAGTTGGTCGTAATAGATGAATTCGATTCCTTCAGCCGGCAAAAAACTCTCCATGCATTCGAAATACTCGTGCGACAAACCCGGGCCGCCGCTCAACAGAAGCAGTTTGATTTTCGGGTTGTTTCCGATGCGTTTCGTCCAGACGTTGAAGTTGCCGTTCGGCGTTGAGATCGGGATGATTTTGACGCCTCCGTTTTGAATGCCGCCAGACGTCGATGCGAAATAGTCGGATTTTGGTTCGTCGGTTTTGGGCTTTTCACTGCAACTTATGAGTACTGTCGCAGCCGAAAAAAACAGCACGGAAATCTTGAAACGCAAAGTGTTCATGGTTCGGAAATTTAGATTTTACCGAAATATAACGCTTTTATGATTCCGTCCGACAATCCGATTTTCGGCACGTAAATATTGCGCGCGCCGCTCCATTTCATGGCGTTGAGGTAAATCTGTAACGCGGGAATGATAACGTCGGCACGGTCGGCGTTGAGGCCGAGGTCTGAGATTCGTTGTTCGTACGACATCGCGCTCATCGTCGCATATTGGGCGTTGAGATACATATACGACAGCGGTTTCTCCTGCAATTTGCCTGAAAGTTTGAAGATTTTGTTGATGTTTCCGCCCGATCCGATCATGCTGATATTTTCGAAACCTTGCGTATTTTCCTTGATCCAGGTTTCGATCTCGCCCCAAGTCGTGTCGCTCACCAGGTTGTTGATGAAACGAACCGTCCCGACCTTGAATGAGCGGGAGGCGACGATCTTGCCGTTTGAGAACAGCGAGAATTCGGTGCTTCCTCCGCCGACGTCCACATATAAATAGGTGCTCTCGGTCTTGAGTAAAAAATGCAGATCGGTCGTGGCGATGATGGCCGCTTCCTTCTTGCCGTCGATGATTTCGATTTCGATGTCGGCTTCGTTTTTAATGCGTTCGACCACCGCGTTCCCGTTTGTCGCCTCGCGCATGGCCGACGTCGCGCACGCCATGTATTTTTCGACCTTGTGCACTTTCATCAACAGCTTGTACGCTTTCATCGCGTCGATCATGCGCAGGATGTTTTCCTCAGAGATTTCGCCTTTCGTGAATACGTCCTGACCCAATCGGATCGGCACGCGAACGAGCGAGCTTTTTGAAAATTGGGTTTCTTTACCTTGTTCTTCGACAATGTTGGCAACGAGCAGTCGCATGGCGTTGGAGCCGATGTCGATTGCTGCGTATTTGCGGATGTTGATCAATTTGTTGTTGTTGTTTTGTTGTTTAATCGTTGAATCGTTTATTCGTTTATTTGAATTAGTGTCTTCCGTTGGGCGATTTTTTGTTGATTTGTTGATGCGTTGATTTGTTGATTTGAGTCGGTGTCTTCCGTTGGATGATTTGTTGTTGATTTGTTTATGCGTTGATTTGTTTATTTGAATCGGTGTCTTCCGTCGGGCGATATTTTGTTGATTTGTTGATGTGTTGATGCGTTTATTTGAATCGGTGTCTTC
>NZ_SEBS01000071.1 GCF_004211145.1 Flavobacterium sp.
AAGCAGTCAAGCCTGAGGCAACGGCGAAACCAGAGGCTGAAAAGCCTGCTGCTCCTGCCGCTCCGACAGCGCCCGCTGCGACTCCTGCAACTCCTGCAGCCGCGGGAACGCCGCCAGCCGAGGAAACTTTCGCGACCCAATACCAAAAATTATCAGGCCCGACGCTTTCCGGACAAACGATCGATCTTTCGCAATTCGAAAGAAAGAAAAAGGAAACGCCGGCACCAGGGCAAAATGCCAACAATAACAACGCAGCGAACAAACGCAAGCGTATCGTGAAACCAGCTCCGGGAGCTCCGGGTCAGCGTCCTCCGGGCGGTGGTCCAGGCGGCCAGAACAGGCCGGGAGGTCCGGGTGGTCCGAACAGACCGGGCGGTGGCGGAGGCTTCCAAAAAGGACGTCCTGCGATCGTGAACAAAGTCGAGCCGACTGAGGAGGAAGTGAAGAACCAAATCCGCGAAACGCTCGAGAAGCTTCAAGGGAAAGGCGGAAAATCGAAAGCGGCGAAATATCGTCGTGACAAACGTGATACGCACCGTCAGAAATCCGACGATGAGCAGAGAGCGATCGAAGAAGGAAGCAAAACGCTAAAAGTGACGGAATTCGTTACCGTAGGTGAAATCGCTACCATGATGGATGTGCCGATCACGAAAGTCATCGGAACCTGTATGTCGCTCGGGATCATGGTTACGCAAAACCAACGCCTCGATGCCGAAACACTTACCATCGTAGCCGACGAATTCGGATATGATGTCGAATTCATCACGACCGAGCTCGAGGAAAATATCAATACGGTAGAAGACCGCGAGGAAGATTTGACAAGCCGTGCACCGATCGTCACCGTAATGGGTCACGTCGATCACGGAAAAACGTCACTTCTCGATTACATCCGTAAGGAAAACGTAATCGCCGGGGAATCGGGAGGAATCACGCAGCACATCGGTGCTTACGGGGTACAACTCGACAACGGCCAAAAAATCGCATTCCTCGATACACCGGGTCACGAAGCGTTTACCGCGATGCGTGCACGTGGTGCGCAGGTCACCGATATCGCGATCATCGTGGTTGCGGCCGACGACGATATCATGCCACAAACCAAAGAGGCGATCAGCCACGCACAAGCGGCCAACGTTCCAATCATATTCGCGATCAACAAGGTCGATAAACCGACGGCAAACCCTGAGAAGATCAAGGAACGTCTTGCGGGAATGAACTTACTGGTCGAGGATTGGGGCGGGAAAATCCAATCACAGGACATTTCGGCGAAAACCGGGTTGAACGTGAAGGAATTGCTCGAAAAAGTGTTACTTGAGGCTGAAATCCTTGATTTGAAAGCGAACTCTGATCGCGCGGCCCAAGGAACGGTTGTCGAAGCTTATCTCGATAAAGGAAAAGGTTACGTCGCGACGATCCTCGTACAAAACGGTACGTTGAAAGTCGGGGATTATATGTTGGCCGGAAAGCACCACGGAAAAATCCGTGCGATGCAAGACGAACGCGGGCACATCGTGAAAGAAGCGGGACCTTCGACGCCGGTATCGGTGCTTGGTCTTGACGGAGCTCCGACCGCAGGTGACAAGTTCAACGTATTCGAAGACGAAAGAGAAGCGAAACAAATCGCCGTGAAACGTACGCAATTGCAACGCGAGCAGTCGGTGAGAACGCAACGCCACATTACGCTTGCCGAGATCGGACGTCGTATCGCGCTTGGTCAGTTCAAGGAACTCAACATCATCATCAAAGGTGACGTGGATGGATCGGTGGAAGCACTCTCGGATTCATTCTCGAAATTGTCGACCGAAGAAATCCAGGTGAACATCATCCACAAAGGAGTCGGTGCGATTACCGAGACCGACGTGAACCTGGCATCGGCATCGGACGCGATCATCATCGGGTTTAACGTCCGTCCGTCCCAATCGGCGAAAACATTGGCAGACAAAGAGGAAATCGATATCCGAAACTACTCGATCATCTACGATGCGATCGACGACCTGAAAGATGCGATGGAAGGAATGTTGTCTCCTGAGATCAAGGAAGAAATCACGGGAACTGCCGAGATCCGCGAACTGTTCAAGATTTCGAAAGTCGGAACGATCGCAGGTTGTATGGTGACCGACGGAAAAATCTTCCGCAGTTCAAGAATCCGAATCATCCGCGAAGGCGTGGTGATCTTCACGGGCGAACTTACGGCGCTGAAACGCTTCAAGGACGACGTGAAAGAGGTTTCGAAGGGTTACGATTGCGGTATCCAGGTAAAAGGATACAACGACATCGAGATAAACGATTTGATCGAAGCCTTCCAGGAGGTTCAAGTCAAAAAGAAATTGAAATAATCAGTACATTTAAAGCCCGAAATTATCGGGCTTTTTTTATGGGAAAAATTTTGTGTTTTTGGATTGCACTTTTGCCGATTTTGTCGTCAGGACAGGAAAAGCGCTATGAGATTTCGTTGAAGGACAAGAAGGATCAGTCGCTTGCGTATTTTGATTTTTATGTCGACAAGGTGTACGACAAACGCCAGATGCGCGACAACATCGGAACCGTGCAAACCGGCGTCGCGAACACGAAAAAACTCGCGGATTTGGAAGGTGGTTTCGTTACGTCGATGACCGAATATTTGATGAAAGTACTTCCAAAAAGGGACGGAGCGCGCAAAATCTCATTGTGTTTCTACGAGCTTTTCGTGGGCGAAGAGACCAATTACGAAGAGAACGAGGAAATAGGCATCGCAACTGCCGTGGTAGATTTCGTAGAGGAGAAAAACGGGCAACTTTTGACGGTCGGACGCTTTGCCGAAACCGTGAAAGGTCGGTCGGCCGATGTGACGGGAAAACACGACGAACGCATAAAGGAAGTGCTCAAACGCTGTTTCAATGCGTTCAACAATATTCAGGGATCGAAGGAAAGCCAAATAGCTTTCAATCCGAATTTGCCCGAGGTGAAAGCTTCTCCGGGCTTGCCTAAAAAAGGCGTTTATATTTCTTTCGCCGACGCTTTGGAAGGCACGCCATCGGCAACGGAATTCTTTTTCAGTCAAAAAGACGAACGGTATATGTTGTTCAGTGAACCCGCACGAATGCCACTGGCAGGTTATTACGGGTTTAGCGACGGAAGCGTTTTTTACTTGAACTTAGGGAAATATTCGGGTGACAATTTCTTTTACGAATCGCATGCGGCGGGCGACAAATGGGTCGTCCAGATTCCGAACCGTGATAAGGATCTGCTCGCTGCGATTGCGAGAACCGATAGATTCGGCGGGATTTGGATCGACGCGATTCCGGATCAGGTCGTCGTGCTGGTCGACCGTTATTCGGGTAAAGTCGAACCTGCGAACGACGGGGATGTGCGGAGGATGATCGCGGCATTCCCCGATTTGCTGAAGGAATATTCGGCCACCGACGGGAAATATGAAGC
>NZ_SEBS01000022.1 GCF_004211145.1 Flavobacterium sp.
ATGAAATTCAAGGTTGTCGGCCGAGATCGTCCCGTGGTTTCGAACGACAAAATCTACAAGCAATTCAAAGACGCGATCGAAGCACGCGATTTCATTTTCGTGACTTTGGCCGATTCGGACGGCGAATATTTGATGTAACCGTAACTTGATTCGCGGTCAAATTTGAGCGTTTTCCCGACAGACCTAACAGATTTTCAAAATCTGTTAGGTCTTTCAAAAATAACGATTTTCAAGCACAGGTAAGTACATGAAAAACGCATCAATTCTTAAAATTCCGCAATTAAAATTTGAGCATACTCGTACGCCTGCAAGCGTCGTTTCCAAAGACATTTAAAGACGATGTCGCGGGCGGCGGTGATTCCTCACGATCGTTCACTGCAATTTCTTGCGGCAATCGGTCATCGAATCGCTTTGAATAGCTGAACCAATTCGTTACTTTTACGGCGCTGCACCGCGGCAAAAATCACGATACCACGAACAAAAAGCTTAAAAATGACAACAGCGGAATTTATTTCAGGATTGCACGAAGAACTCGAATTCGACGCCCAGCTCACCGAGTCGACGAACCTCAAAGACCTCGACGAATGGGATTCGATGGCCGCGATGGTCCTGATCGGATACGTTTCGAACAACCTCGACATAACGCTCACTGCCGACGATCTGAAGGAAATCACAACGGTTTCGTCACTCATCGACCGCATCGGCGCCGATAAATTTAACTGATATGTTCCAGGATTTCAAAGGAGTCGAAATCACGGCGATCGCGACCTGCGTTCCAAAGAAAACCGTGGGTAACGACTCGTTCGGGGAATTGCTGTCGGCCAAGGAATTGCGATTGTTCGAGAAAACGGTCGGGATTCTCGAAAGGCGATGGGTCGAAGATGGCGTTACCGCTTCCGATCTGTCGTTTGCGGCCGCCGAAGCGCTTTTCGCGAAATATCCATCGGCGAAAAACGACATCGATTGCCTGATCTTCCTGAGCCAATCTCCCGATTATAAAATCCCGTTCACGTCGAATATCCTGCAGGATCGCCTCGGTTTGAAACGCGGCATGCTGTGCCTCGACATCAACGCCGGTTGCGCCGGATTCGTGCAAGGTTTGGCAACTGCGTTCGCGCTCGCCCAGACCGTAAAAGGAAAAGTGCTGTTGATCACGGCCGAAACCATGTCGCGCATGTTGTCTAAAAAAGACCGCGCCACGACGATGCTTTTCGGTGACGGAGCCGCGGCGGTCCTGATCGGGAATACGGGCAACCAAAACGCAATTTCAAACTTCAATTTCTTTACCGACGGAGCGAACGCCGACGCGATCATCATCCCCGACGGCGGTTACCGAAACCCTACGACCGACAAGAGTTTTGAACCTGTCGAAGACGAAAAACTCAACGTCAAGAATCGCCTGAATCTTTCGATGGACGGCGCGCGAGTCTTCGATTTTACGTTGCGCGAGATCACGCCAAGCCTCAAATCGTTGCTTGAAAAAGTCGGGAAAACCACGGGCGAAATCGAATATTTCCTGTTGCACCAATCGAACCGCTTCATCCTTGCGCAAATCGCGACGCAATTGGGAATTCCGATGGATAAAATGCTCGTCAACATCGAGAAATACGGGAACACGAGCAGCGTTTCGATTCCATTGCTGATGGCGAGTCATCGCGAAAAATTGAGCGGGAACCAATCGATCGCGTTGTGCGGTTATGGCGTCGGGCTCAATTGGGCAAACGCCGTTCTTGAGAATACCAGAATCGACATTTTAGAAACCGTTTCCATATAATGTTCACCGACAAAACCATTGTAGTCACCGGCGCTTCGTCGGGAATCGGGAAAGCCGTAGCCATTCATTTGAGCAGCCTCGGGGCGAACTGCGTACTCATCGGGCGCGACGCGGACAAGCTTGAAAAAGTGCGTCAGTCGTGCAAAGGAAAGACGTTGGCAATCAGAGAAGATTTGTCGGATTTTGAAAAGTATACGGATATCGCCGATAGGATTTTGAATGAATTCGGCCCGATTTCAGGGTTCGTACATTCGGCGGGAATCGACCAGACCATCGCGTTGCAACAATTGCGCACCCAGGATCTGCAATCGATTTTCGACATCAACGTTTTCGCGGCGATCCAACTTTCAGGGATCTTTACCAAGAAAAAATACAAGGCCGAAAGCCAAAGCATCGTCCTTATTTCGTCGGTCATGGGAATCGTCGGGAACAAAGGGTTGACTTCATATTCGGCATCGAAAGGCGCAATCGTCGCGATGGTCAGATCGATGGCGCTCGAACTCGCCCAGAAAGGCGTGCGCGTGAATGCGGTTTCGCCTGGACATATTTCGGATTCCGAGATGGCGATTCTCAAAGAAAGCCGATTGCCCGAAGAAGCCAACCAACGCATACGCGACAACCATCCGCTCGGACTCGGAACCTGCGACGACGTGGCGTTTGCGGTCAAATTTTTATTGTCGGACGAATCGCGCTGGATCACGGGACAGAATCTTGTCATCGACGGCGGTTATTCGATACAATAACTTTAATGAACGGCAAATTCATCATATCGCTGGATTTTGAGCTGCATTGGGGCATCGCCGACATTTGTGCGCTCGACGGCAAAAAGGAATATTTCGACGCCACGCGTGAAAGCATCCCGAAAGTCTTGTCGCTGTTTGAAAAATACGGCATCCACGCCACTTGGGCGAGTGTCGGTTTTTTGTTCGCGCATGATAAAGAACAATTGTTGGACTTCAGCCGAATCGAACGTCCGAATTACGAAAATCAAGTGCTTTCGAATTATTCGATCTTCGATACGGTCGGCGCCGATGAAAAAAGCGATCCGTATCATTTCGCGCCTTCGTTCATCCAAAAAATTATCGACACACCCAACCAGGAACTGGGAAGCCATACGTTTTCGCATTACTACTGCAACGAATCCGGGCAGACGGCCGCGCAATTCGAAGCCGATTTGAAATCGGCCCAGGAAATAGCGAAACAAAATTTTGGCGTTGAAATGCGATCGCTGGTGTTTCCACGCAATCAAATCAATGCCGATTACTTGTCGATTCTCGCTGAGAAAGGTTTCCGGACGGCGCGTTCGAACCCGAAACAATGGTTCTGGAAAGGAAATGCTTTGCACATGCGATTGGCGCGTCTGCTCGATACGCTATTGCCGATCGGAAATCCGCCCGCGTTTGAAAGTGAAGTGGTCGACGGCGTTTTGCTGTTGCCCGCGAATCGGTTCTTGCGTCCGATAAACGCAAATGAAAAATTGCTGCAACCGTTAAAGTGGAACCGAATAAAAAGCGAAATGAAATATGCCGCCAAGCACAAACGCGCGTATCATTTGTGGTGGCATCCGCACAACTTCGGATATTTTACAAACGAGAACATGGCCTATCTCGAAAAAATCCTCAACTACTATTCGGAACTGAACAAGAAATACGGTTTTGAATCGGCGTCGATGATCGAGATGCTCAAACCTTAGTTCGCGACGGCCGTAGTTTCCTTTTTACCGAAAATCTTCTTGTACCAATTCTTGTCCATGCACGGCCTTTCGACCAAAAGGAAGAAAAGTGCCGAACTGACTGCTATCGGAACCAGCATGATCAACGTGTAAATCGTGATGTTGACGAACGAATAACCTGAAAACTGAAACCGCATCAACGGATTCCCGAAAGCGCTCATCACATAATAATGCAACAGGTAAATCGAATAGCACATGCCGCCGATGTTCGTGACCAAACTCATGCGCATCACGCTGAAAACCTTGTGGAACAAGATGTAGTAATATAAAAGGAACACGCAAGCGATTTGCAGGACTTCCCATAGATAATTCTGGTACGCAAACGCGAAGTCGCCGCGTTCGAACAACCAGATCACACAAAAACACAGCAACGCGATCACGGAATCATAGCCGGTTTTGGGCAATAACGTTTGTTTGGAGACATATAGATCGGCGAGTAGAAAACCCAGCAGGAAATATTGTAAATAGTTGAGCAGCGAAATAAACGGAAGATCGCTCACGTAATTGAATCCGATCATGAGCACAATCGCGATCGATAGCAAAATACGTCGAACGTTCGCATTTCCAATCGCGAAAACCAGGGCGAGAATAGGAGCGAGGATGTAAAACTGCACTTCGATTTCAAGGCTCCAAGCGACGCCGTTGGCCTGCAATCCGGGATAGATGAAATTGTTGATGTACACGAGAGAGCTCAAATATCGCGGCAACGCTTCGTCAAAAGTCAGCGTCTTGGCAACATAGACCGCGCCGATGGCGAGCAATGTCATCACGATGATATACGGCGGCTCGAGTCGCGTCAATCGTCTCAGGAAATATTGTTTGAGACTTACCTTTTTACCGTTTTCTATGTGGTATTTCGCGAACGGCATTCCGAGTATCAAACCGCTGATCGCAAAAAACAACGGCACGCCGAAGTTTCCGTGCGACAGGATTTTTTCCAAAAAGGAATAGTCGATGCTGTCTTTGTAATGGCTCGCATCCTTGATATTGAAAAAACACCAGTAGTGATACAAAACCACGCTCACGACCGCGATAAAGCGCAATCCGTCGATTTCAGGGATAAAACTCCCCGAGGAAGTAATGCGTTTGAAAGATAATTTCATCAAGCCTGGGCGATTTGCGGCAAATATAGAAATGTTTTACGAGCTTTCGCGCAAGCCCGGCCGACAGTTAACACCAATGTTAATCTAACAGTATCGCCGAATTAACACAAAAAAAAGTAAGTTTGTGCTCTCAAGATGCACAAGAAAAAAATCATACGCACAAGCACGGTTCCCATCACGCTCGATAATTTGCTGCGCGGGCAGTTGGCGTTTCTCGACCGATATTACGATGTAATCGCGGTTTCAGGAGAAGGCGAAAACCTGCGGGCCGTCGAACAGCGGGAACAGGTAACCGTGATTCCGTTGCAGATGTACCGTAACATCAAGCCGTTCCATGATTTGGTTTCACTTTGGAAACTGTATCGCCTGTTCAAAAAAGAGCGTCCGTTTTTGGTACATTCGATGACGCCCAAAGCCGGTCTGCTCACGATGACCGCGGGTTGGCTCGCCCGGATTCCGGTCAGGGCGCATACGTTCACGGGTCTAGTTTTTCCAAGTAAGACGGGAGCGATGCAGAAGTTGCTGATTCTGATGGATCGCCTTTTGTGCCGCTTCGCTACCGATATTTTTCCCGAAGGCGAAGGCGTAAAACGCGACCTGCAACATTTCGACATTACTAAAAAACCGTTGACGATAATCGGAAACGGAAACGTGAACGGCATCGACACGGATTTTTTTAATCCCGACAAGATCGACGAAAGCGAGAAAAACCAATTGCGGGCTTCACTCTCGATCGCGCCCGACGATTTCGTATTCATCTTCGTGGGCCGACTCGTGAAAGACAAAGGCATAACCGAGTTGGTCGGCGCCTTTCTGGAGATGACTGCGTTGCATGCGAACGTGAAGTTGCTGCTCGTCGGCGATTACGAACCGGAGCTCGATCCGCTTCCCGCCGGAACGATACGGGCGATCGAGTCGGAAAAAAATATAATTACGACGGGTTGGCAAACCGAAACCAGGAATTTCTATGCGATCTCGGACGCGCTCGTGTTGCCGAGTTACCGCGAAGGTTTCCCGAATTCGGTGCTCCAGGCGGGCGCGATGGGTTTGCCAAGCATAGTTACCGATATAAACGGCAGCAACGAAATCGTCATTCCACGCAAAAATGGGTTGATCGTCGCTCCCAAAAACCAATCGGAATTGCTCGGAGCGATGCTCGAAATATACGACGACAAAGAATTGTTTGCACTGATGCGCCAAAACGCAAGGCCGAGCATCGTGGAGAGATTCTCCCAAACCGAATTGTGGAACGCCTTGCTCGCAAAATACCGCTCGCTCGAAAATAAAAAATAGAAATAACAATAGGAATAAAATGTACGCAGTCCTAAAACGTCCGCTCCAACTTTTTTTAGTGCTCATATCGGCGCCGGTCTGGTTGATCGTTTATGCGATCGTAGCATTGCTCGTCGCGGTAAAAATCGGTCGTCCGGTACTTTTTTCTCAGGATCGTTGCGGTTTGGACGGACGCGTTTTCCGCATCTACAAGTTCCGAACGATGACCAACGAGCGCGACGAAAACGGCGTCTTATTGCCCGATAATCTGCGTCTGACGGCATTCGGAAAGTTCCTGAGAAGTTCAAGCCTCGATGAATTGCCGAGCCTGTTCAACGTAATAAAGGGCGATATGTCGCTTGTCGGGCCGCGTCCGTTGCTCGCGCAATATCTGGAACTCTACAGTCCTTTCCAGAAGCGTCGTCACGAAGTCTTGCCCGGAATTACAGGCTGGGCGCAGGTCAACGGACGGAACGCGATTAGTTGGGAACAGAAATTCGAATACGATGTCTGGTATGTCGACCATGAAAGTTTCCTCTTGGATTGCCGAATCATACTGCTCACGCTAAAAAAAGTCGTCGTGGCCGAAGGAATCAACGCCGCGAACGATTCGGCGATGGAAGTTTTTCGCGGAAGCAAACAAGAAACGCCCTAAACCATAAAAATGCTCTTAAAACGGATTCTTGATTTTGTCGTTTCGCTGTCGGTGCTGCTGCTTTTTGGCTGGCTGATCGTTTTGTTCTGGGCGATTGCGGCCATCGATACGAAATCGTCGGGTATTTTTAGGCAGACGAGAATCGGGCAATTCGCCAAACCGTTCACGATCCTCAAATTGCGTTCGATGACCGACACCGACCCGAAAATCATCACGCCCTACGGCAAATGGATGCGAAAATACAAGGTTGACGAACTTCCCCAATTCCTTCATGTCCTGATCGGTCAAATGAGTCTCGTCGGACCGCGCCCCGATGTTCCGGGATATTACGACAAGCTCGAAGGCGACGACCGCAACGTGTTGAAACTAAAGCCCGGACTAACGAGCGACGCGGCGATCAAATATTCGAACGAGGACGAACTGCTGTCCGAACAACCCGATCCGCTGCGCTACAACGACGAAATCCTATTTCCCGACAAAGTCAAAATGAATCTATATTACGTGGAAAACCGCAGTTTTTTTGGAGATATCGCCACGTTGCTGCGCACATTCGCTAAATTTATCCCTGCCAAAAACCGCCAATAATGCTTTTAAGTATCATCGTTCCCGTTTATAATGTCGAAAAATACCTGGCGCGTTGCCTTGACAGTCTCGTCGATCAGGATTTGTTGCCCGATGAATTCGAGATTATCGTGGTCAACGACGGTTCGCCCGACGGAAGTCTCGCCATAGCCGAACAATACAAAGCAAAATATCCGCAAATAAAAATCGTTTCCCAGCACAACCAAGGCTTGAGCGAGGCGCGAAATACGGGCGTCCGGGAAGCGAAAGGCGAGTATATCAACTTTGTGGATTCTGACGATTATGTGGAGCGAAACGTATACGGCTGCTTGATGTCGCTCGTAAAAAAACACGATTTGGACTTTTTGGGTTTTTCGGCCACGAACACGCCCGAATCGAATTATAGGGCAACGGTCGATTTTTCGCCTTATGACAAATCGCTCGAAGTCTACACGGGTCTGGAATTCATCGCTAAACACAACTATCTCGCGAATGCGTGGTGGTACATCGTCAGGAAAAAATTGCTCGACGATACGGGTTTGGTGTTCGAGAAAGGGCGCATACTCGAGGACGGCATGCACACGTCGGAACTGCTTATCAGTGCAAAACGCGTGGCATACGTGAAACTCGACATCTATCGCTATTTCCTGAACATGGTTTCGATCATGACCACGACGGCCCGGAAGAACAGCGAGCGCATGACCAACGATTCGTTTTTCATCATCGAGCGATTCGGGAAATTGGTCGGAATGGCGCGCGAAAAAGGCGCGAATCCGGCAGCGTTGAGGCGATTGCGCACCATACGCGAAGCCTATTTGTTTTTTTTCTTCTTACGAATGGTTCGCGGCAATGCGCCGTTTGGGGAATTCTCGAAAGTCATCGCGAAGATGGAGAAAGACGGCGTTTGGCCGATGCGCGATTTTTTCGGGGTCGATTATACGTCGAAACAGGAGCGACTGCTTTCCATCATATTCAATAACAAATTTTTGCTGCGACTGATGCTCGCAGGAAATTCGATTTTTAAGATCATCAAATGAACCCGATCAGGATCAAATACCTCGACGGATTCCGTGGACTGGCCATCTTGCTCGTAGTCCTTTTCCATGCGTACTCGCGCTGGACGGAATTCGTGCCTTATGGAAATCGCTTCGAGCACGTCCAGATCTTCCACAAAGGCTGGCTCGGCGTGCAACTCTTTTTCCTGATTTCGGGCTTTGTGATTCTGATGAGCCTGAACAAATGCGAATCGCTTTGGCAATTTCTCGTCAAGCGATGGCTGCGTTTGTTCCCGGCGATGTGCATTGCGACGGTACTTATTTTCGCGACCGCATTTTTATTGCCCGAACGACCTTTGGGCAAACCGAATATCCAGGACATATTGCCGGGCTTGTTGTTCCTGCCGCCCAAATGGCTCAGCGTCGCGACGCATTCCGACATCGGATTTCTTGAAGGTTCGTTTTGGTCGCTGTTCGTCGAAGTGAAGTTTTACATCGTTTTTGGTTTGCTGTATTTTTATGCAGGAATGAGAAAAGCGATCTGGGGCATTTTTGCGATTTATCTGCTTTGGTTTGCCGTCTATGTTTTGGATCGGGTATCGGGTTCCGGCGTTTCGGGAATCGCTGAAACGGCGTTGCGTCAAATGGGATTCGAGCATTTCGGCTGGTTCGCGTCGGGAAGTTTCGCGTATTTGTATGCCATCGAAAAAAAAATAAACGATATTTTGGCCGCCGCGGTGTTGGCGTTGGTCAGCTGTTTTTCGGTAATGCTAAACAATTGGGATTCGTGGTATGTTTTCGGTTGGGCGTTTTTGATCGCGTCGGTGTTCATATTGACGGTGTATTCTGAGAAAATGCAAACGATTTTCAGGTTCAGGGCGTTGCTTTTCGTAGGTTTCGTGAGTTATCCGTTTTATTTGATACACGAGAATGCGTTGATCGCGCTTACGGTGAAGTTCAGCCGCATCTTCCCTGATTTCCCGGCGATTTTAATGCCTGTGCTGCCGACGATTTTCCTGCTTGCCGTAGCTTACGTGATTGCAAAGTATCTGGAACCTGTCGCCGCCCGATTTTTCACGACCTTGCTCGAACGCGCCAAGATTTACCAAAAGACGCACACAACCACAACTAATCCCAGCTCGAACCGATAGACTATGGACAACCACAACATATTGATCACTTCAGCCGGAAGGCGCGTTTCCCTCGTGAGGTTTTTCCAGGACGAATTGCTCAAGTCGTTTCCTCTTGCGAAAGTATTTACATCTGACGCCAATCCGGCATATTCGGCGGCGTGCAGGATTTCCGACGGAGCGTTTCGGGTTCCCCGTGTAACCGAACCTGACTACATCGCGCAATTGTTGCAGCTCGCAATCGAGAACGACATCCGCGTGATCATCCCGACGATCGATACCGAATTGCTTGTTTTGTCAGAAAGCATAGAATTATTTGCGATGAACAATATCGCGGTCGTGGTCTCGAGTCCCGAACTCGTTTCAATTTTCCGCGACAAACGAAAGACGCATGCCTTTTTTGCGTCTCACGAAATTGGCGTCGCGCGTGAATACGAAAAAGGAAAGCACGAAATCCCTTTGTATATCAAGCCATACGACGGAAGCCGCAGCGTCGATAATTACATAATCAGGAAACACGAAGAACTTACCGATTATCATTTTTCGAACGATAAACTCATGTTCCTCGAATATCTCGACCACAGCGACCACACCGAATTCACGATCGATCTGTATTACGACCGACTCGGGAATCTCAAGTGTTTCATTCCGCGCCAACGCATCGAAGTGCGCGACGGAGAAGTGAACAAGGCCGTGACGAGGAAGACGAAATTCATTTACGATTTGTCAAAAAAACTGGGTTACGTGAACGGCTTTCGCGGCTGCATCACGCTCCAGGTTTTCGTGAACAACCACGATGAGCGACTGTACGGGATAGAAATCAATCCGAGATTTGGTGGCGGTTATCCGTTGAGTTATCTCGCGGGTGGGAATTTCCCGAAATGGATCATCAACGAATATCTAAAAGATGAACCGGTTCCTTTTTTCGAAAATTGGGAAGAAAATCTCATGATGCTGCGTTATGATGACGAAGTTTTGGTACATAATTTCAGCTGATGCAACCTAAAACCATAGTTTTCGACCTCGACGACACGCTCGCACTTGAAATGGACTACCTGAAGTCGGCGTTCAAGGCGATCGCAAGCGAACTCGATGCAGGAAACGAACTACTTTTTCATGAAATGCTCGAATGGCAACGGTCGAAACAAAATGTTTTTGCGTTGCTGAAACAGCGGTTCGATCTTGATGGCATCGATGATTTGAGGAACATCTATCGCAACCATATTCCCGACTTTTCACATTTGGTCCATGTGCGCGAAATGCTTTCGGAATTAAAATCAAACGGGCATTTCCTGGGTTTGATCACCGACGGCTATTCGGTCACCCAACGCAACAAACTGCGCGCGTTGCAGATAGAGGAGTTGTTCGATCTCATCGTGATTTCGGAAGAATTCGGATCAGAAAAACCGCACGAGAACAATTATCGCGCATTCGAACGGTTCGGAACCCGGGATTACATTTACGTGGGCGACAATACGGCGAAAGATTTCGTCACGCCCAATAGACTCGGATGGAAAACCGTCTGTGTCGAAGACTCCGGGCACAACATCCACATGCAGGATTTCAACCGCGATTTGATATATTTGCCAACCACCAGGATCAAAAGTCTTGAACAGCTAACCCTAGAATGAGTACTACAAAAATTTGGCTTTCCTCGCCACACATGGGCGGAACCGAACAAAATTACGTCAATGAGGCGTTCGACACGAATTGGGTCGCGCCTTTAGGACCGAACGTCACGGGATTCGAAACCGATATCGAAGCGTTTTTAGGAGAAAATGTCCACGTTGCGGCACTGAGTTCAGGAACCGCAGCTTTGCATTTGGGCCTGATCTTACTCGGTGTGAAAGCCGGCGATCATGTTGTTTGCCAGAGTTTCACGTTTTCAGCTTCGGCGAATCCGATCGCTTATCAAGGCGCGATCCCGGTTTTCGTCGACAGTGAAAAAGACACCTGGAATATGTGTCCCGACGCACTTGAGACAGCGTTACGCGATTTATCGGCAAAAGGGAAAACCCCAAAAGCGATTATTGCCGTACATCTATATGGAATGCCGTTCAAGGTCGAGGAACTTCGTTCGGTTGCGCGCAAGTATGGCGTACCGATCCTCGAAGACAGCGCTGAGGCTTTGGGCAGCACGTACAAAGGCCAAAAGTGCGGCACGTTCGGAGACATCGGAATTTTGTCTTTCAATGGGAATAAAATAATCACGACATCGGGAGGCGGCGCTTTGGTGAGCAACGAAAAAAGCGTCAAAGAGAAAGCGGTTTTTCTGGCTACTCAGGCGCGCGATCCGTTTCCGCATTACGAACATAGCGAAATTGGCTACAATTATCGACTGAGCAATATTTGTGCGGGAATAGGGCGCGGACAAATGGAGGTGCTTGAAAAACATATTGGTTTGCGAAGAAAAATGAATGCGTTTTACGTCGATTATTTTTCTAACTTCGATGGTGTTAATGTACTCGGCGAACCGTCGGCTGATTATTTTTCGAATCATTGGCTGAGTGCGATTACGATAAACGAAGAACAATCGGGCGGAAAGACGCGTGAAGGTTTGAGATTGGCGTTCGAAGCCCAAAACATCGAGAGCCGGCCGTTGTGGAAACCGATGCATCTGCAACCCGTTTTTTCTGGTTGTGCTTATTATGGAGGCGATGTTTCTCAAACTTTATTCGAAAATGGCCTGTGCCTGCCGTCAGGATCGAACCTTGGGCAACAAGATATTGACAGAATTTTAAATGTTTTGGATGTTTTTTTTAAATAATAGAGTATTTTTGAGGAAATTTAAATAAGTTGATGTTAAAACAATGTCAATTTGATACTGAGAATGAAGTATGAGCTATTCGATATTATCGGAAATAATAGGAGGAATTTCAGGTAAGCGTTTCCGCAATTTGAATTATTTGCCGCGTTGGATCATTTTCCTGATCGACGTGTGCATCGTGGTTTTGGCCAACGTCATCACGTTTACGATCGTTTCGAGCCTCACGGAATTGCATCCGAACTATCAAACGATAAACCAGCCGATCCGATATGGTTTGATCATCGCGATAAATGCGATGTTTTTCCTTTTTTACCGAACGTATTCGGGAATTATCAGGCATTCGACTTTTTTGGACGGAGTGAAACTGTTGGTGTCGACGAGTTCGTCCTTCGTAGCGTTGCTCACCATTAATTATTCTTGGGAATTCTATTCGGGAGTGCGTCTTTATCTGAGTACGGCCCTGTTCATCAGCTATGTGATCTCGTTCCTTTTGCTGTTCCTTTTCAGGATAATGGTCAAATACATGTTCGAGAAATACATGAACGTCGAAGATCAGAAAAAACGCGTCGGAGCGGTGATCTATGGCGCCGATGCAAATGCGATTTCAGTCGCGAACGCTTTGAGTACCGAAGTTCCCGGACGTTTTAAATTATTGGGTTTCATAGATAAATTCAACCAGACAAAAACGTCAAAAAGCATACTCAACCTTCCCATACTCAACCAAAAACGCAGTCTTCACGTGATCCTGCGTGCGATGAAAGCCGACGCGCTCATCATCGCTGAAAAAGGAATGACCAAAGAAGAAACGATCGCGATCGTCGAGGAATGTCTCGAATTCAATTTCAAAGTATATACGGTTCCGCTCATTTCCGATTGGGAAGATCAGCAACAAATCTCCAAACAATTGAAGTCGTTCGCGATCGAAGACCTTTTGGAGCGCAAACCGATCGTGCTCGATACCAAGTCGATTTCGAACCAATTGCGCGGAAAGACCATCCTGATTACGGGAGCCGCGGGTTCCATCGGAAGTGAAATTACCCGTCAGGTCTTGAATTTCGGGCCTTCGAAACTCATAACGCTCGATCAGGCCGAAACGCCTTTGCACAATCTGACGCTTGAAATCGCCGATTCCCAGACTGATGGCACGCAAATCTGCAGTGTTCTCGCCGATATCAGGAACAAACAGGCACTTGAGCAAGTTTTCGCGACGTATAAACCTGATGTCGTATATCACGCCGCGGCCTACAAACACGTGCCGCTCATGGAAGAACATCCGGATCAGGCCGTCAACACGAACGTTGCGGGTACGAAAAACCTCGCCGACCTTTCGCTCAAATATCACGTGGAGCGTTTCGTGATGGTTTCGACCGACAAAGCCGTAAACCCAAGCAGCGTAATGGGCGCGAGCAAACGCATCGCCGAGAAATACGTGCAGGCGATGCATTTCATGTCCCAACAAAAAAACAAAGTTACTACGAAGTTCATCACCACGAGATTCGGGAACGTATTAGGCTCGAACGGATCGATAGTGCCGTTGTTCACGCGCCAAATCGAAGAAGGCGGGCCGATCACGATCACGCATCCTGAAATCATCCGCTATTTCATGACGATTCCTGAAGCCTGCCAACTTGTGCTTGAGGCGGGAGCGATGGGCAACGGAGGCGAAATCTATATTTTCGACATGGGCCAGCCCGTAAAGATCCTTGATCTCGCCAAGAAAATGATCCGACTCGCCGGTTTTACGCCCGATAAGGAAATCGAAATCAAGATCATCGGTTTGCGCCCGGGTGAAAAATTGTACGAGGAATTGCTTAACGATACGTCAAAAACGCTTCCGACGCACAACAACAAAATCATGATCGCCGAAGACGTAAGCGGCGATTTCGAGACCATTCGCGAAGCCGTGGACGACTTGTTCCAGAACTCCGGGAAAGTGCCGAACGAAGAAATCGTGTATCGCATGAAAAAAATCGTTCCTGAATTCAAGAGTATGAATTCGGTGTTCGAAACCCTTGATTTCCGCGAAAATATTTCACTGTAAGCGGCTTCTCGTTTATATTTGCATGCCTAACCACCCTAATATGCGTTTTTCAAATTTCTTTTGTGTTGTAATAGCTTGCCTGGCCGCGGTTTCGTGTGCTTCCAAAAAAGACATCCTGTATCTTCAGGACGCCAATCGCAACCGAGAAATGCAATTACTCAATTACGAGCCGACGCTTAAGCCCGACGACATGCTCAGCATCATCATTTCCTCAGAAACGCCCGATGCGACGATCCCGTTCAACCTTCCGGCTATCCAAGGGAATTACGAGGTCGGAAACAATCAAAACGGAATCAAGACGTATTTGATCGACAACTTCGGGAATATCGATTTTCCAGTACTCGGGAAACTGAAACTCGGCGGATTGACGCGCACTGAAGCCAGTAATAAGATCGTTACGGCCATGTCGGAATACATAAAGGATCCGTCGGTCAACCTGCGCATATTGAACTACAAGATTTCGGTTTTGGGCGAAGTGAACAAACCCGGAACCGTCCCGATCGAAAGCGAGCGCATCACGATCCTGGAAGCGTTGAGTGCCGCGGGCGATCTCACGATTTACGGCAAGCGCGACAATATTCTCGTGATCCGCGAAACCGACGGAAAGAAAACCTACGCGCGCATCGACCTTACCAAATCCGACTTTACCACATCGCCATATTACTACCTCACGCAAAATGACGTGATCGTCGTAGAACCCAATCAGACGCGCATGAATTCGTCGGTGGTCGGGCCGAACTTGACGGTCATCATATCAGGTCTTTCATTGCTTACGGCCATCATGGTTATAATTTTCAGATAAAATGCAGGATCATCCTTCTTTTACGCCTAAGCAGGGCAAACCCGAAGATACGTTCAACATCCGCGAAGAGATCGACAAGTATCTGATCCATTGGAAATGGTTCGTGTTCGGCGTTTTCATTTGTTTCACGGGCGCCGTGTTGTACCTGCGTTACGCGATCCCGGAATACAAAGCCAGTGCGACTATCCTGGTGCGCGATGAACGAAAAGGAGGAATGGCGACTGAACAAACCGCATTCGCCGATCTCGGTCTGATGACGGGAATAAAGAACAACGTCGACAACGAGGTCGAGATCATCAAATCGCGCACGATCATCGAGCGTTCGGTCAAAAAACTCAATCTTCACGTACAATATTTTACTGAAGGACGCGTAAAAACACTCGAAGTCTACAAGGACAAACCCATCGAGATTTCGTTTTTCGAACCTAAGGACGCCTTTTACACGGCCGGGAAAACCTTCGTCGTGAACGCTGTTTCCAATGGAAAATATGAAATCGTTTCGGTTTCGGGAAAACAATTGGGTACGTATTCATACGGAAATGTAGTCGATCTCGGGTATGTAAAAATGATCGTATCTCCAACTTTGGTTAAGAGCGAAACGAAAAGCGACGGTTTTTCAATTAAAGTCCGCATCGGCAAATTGGCGAACGTCGTGCAGAGTTACAAGGCGAGATTGGCTATTGCGCCATTAAGCAAGAATTCAAGCGTCGTCGAACTTACGCTGAACGATGCCGTGGCCGAGAAAGCCGAGGATCTGCTCAACGTGATCATCGATACCTACAACAAGGACGCGATCGACGACAAGAACTTCATCTCAAGGAATACCGAGAAATTCATAGCCGAACGTCTCCAGATAATCTCACTCGAACTCGGCGATGTCGAAAAAGACGCGGCAAGTTTCAAGCAAAGCCAGGGACTTACCGATATCAGTTCAGACGCGGGCGTTTACCTCCAGAATTCGGTGGATTTCGAGAAAGCGTTGATCGAAACCGAAACCCAGATCCGAATCGTGGCCGAAATGATCTCGTTCATGGATACGAACAAGGCCGAACTCATCCCGAGCAACATCATCCCGAACGACCTTACATCGGCTTCGTTGATATCGGAACACAATCAATTGGTGCTCGATCGCGACCGTCAGCTTAAAGGCGCGACCGAGAAGAACTCCATGCTTATCATCGCCAACACGAAGATCGCCGACATGCGCGCGAACATCATTGAAAGCCTGCAACGTTTGAACGCCTCGCTTAAGATCCGTAAATCCGACCTGGAGAAACAAGTGAACATGGTCTCGGGCAAGATTTCACGGATTCCTGGCCAAGAACGCGAATTTAGGGTTATCGACCGCCAGCAAAGGATCAAGCAGGAATTGTATTTGTATCTGTTGCAGAAGCGCGAAGAGATCGCGATCTCGCTTGCCGTTACCGCGCCGAATGCAAAAGTCATCGATCCGGCCATGGCGATGGGTGCGCCCGTTTCGCCCCAAAGCCGCAACATTTATTTCATCGCGATCGTACTTGGATTGTTCATTCCGTTCCTCATTTTGTACCTGCGCTATCTTTTGGACACGAAAGTCAAGGTGCGTCAGGATGTCGAAAGTCGGATCCCGGCGCCATTCCTCGGCGATGTTCCGAAATCCGAGACTCAAGAAGAAATCATCAATTCGAGCAGCCGTTCGAGTTCGGCCGAAGCGATCAGGATCGTGCGTACCAACCTGGAATTCATGCTTACGAATGTTCCTGAAGATCGAGGGAAAGTCGTGATCGTCACATCGACGCTTCCAAAAGAAGGGAAAACGTTCGTGGCGATCAACCTGGCCAGTACGATTGCACTTTCAGGTAAAAAAGTCTTGCTCGTAGGTCTCGATATCCGAAACCCGAAAATCGACAAATACGTGAAGTTGCCGTCGAAAGGTCTCACGAATTACCTCTCGCGGCCGAACGAGAACCTGGACGATTACATTGTCCGACTCGAAGGATACGATCGTTTCGACGTTTTGCCGTCAGGAGTCGTGCCGCCAAATCCGGTCGATATGCTCATGAACAGCAAGATTTCCGAACTTTTTGAAGAACTCAAGCAAAAATACGAATACATCATCGTCGATACCGCTCCGGTGAGTCTGGTTACCGACACATTGCTCATCGCCAAATACGCCGACGCGTTTATCTACGTCGTCCGTGCGAATTATCTTGACAAGCGATTGCTTAAAGTTCCACAGTCGATGTATGCCGAAGGTAAATTGCCGAACATGTCCATTTTGCTCAACGACACGTTGTGGGGCAAGGCATACGGTTATGGCTACGGATACGGTTATGGCTACGGATACGGCTATGGCTACGGCCAGGATGAGGAAAAGCAAAAGGCACCGTGGTGGAAACGCTTCTTCGGGAAATCCTAATACCTGAAAAAAGAGTTGTTTTGTAACGCGTCGGCGAGTGGCTTGACGTCTTTGAGATTCAGTTTTCTCGAGAATGCGTCGATGTGTTTGCTGTGATGCACGTCGGATCCCGTGAAATCTATTAAGCCTTCGCGAAGCAGTCGTTCGGCGGTTTTTTGCACGCCTTCGCCATAATAACCCACGATCGACAGTAGGTTAATCTGAAACAAACAGCCCGCGTGTTTAAGCTTCGCGTATTCCCCAAAATTTCGGTGATAGAACGAATATCGCTCGGGATGCGCCAATACTGGCGTGTAGCCCGCGACCTGCAGGTCGAAAAGAATTTCATAGAGATGTATGGGCGGATTCACGTACGACATCTCGACCAAAACGTGATTGTCTTTTAGCGTCAAAAGTTTTTCAGTCTTGAGACGTTGTACGAAAAAACTGTCCATCATGTATTCCGCGGCCGCGCGAAGCGGGATTCCGATGTTGTTTTGCGATAATATCGCTGCGGTTTCCGACAGTCTCGCCGTAATTTTTTCCTGCGAATTATCCCAAACCGTATGCATGACGTGAGGTGTCGTGATAAATTGAGTGAAGCCCATATCGGCCAGGCTCGTCACGAGAGAAATGCTGTCCTCAGGTGTCTTTGCGCCGTCGTCTATCGCGAAGAGCAAATGCGAGTGTATGTCGACATAGTCGTTCGGAATCAGGTCGGTGAGTGCGGGCGTATGTTTAAAAAACGAAAACAAGTCTGGAATTTTGGCCAAAAGTACGTGATTTTCATGTTCTTTTCCAATTTGCGTGAACTACAGTTACAAAGCCGATAACTTCGATGATATTCAATGCGTAATGTGTGTCAAATTATTATCTTTGCGACTTGTTCAAAAACACCGTAAACCGTATGGATATTAATTCGAAGGAAGAAAATTGGGATCTTGTAATCAAGGGACATTCTTCACTTCTCGACCTCAAGCTTTCCGACGTATGGCGGTATCGCGACCTGCTTTGGATGTTTGTCACGCGCGATTTCATTCGTTTTTACAAACAAACCGTACTCGGCCCATTGTGGTTTTTCATACAGCCGATTTTCACCACTATTGTTTTCACTTTCGTTTTTGGAAATCTTGCTGGAATTGGAACCGAAGGTCTGCCGAAACCGTTATTCTATCTATGTGGAATCACGGCCTGGAATTACTTTTCAGAGTGTTTGCTCAAGACCAGTACGGTATTCCGCGACAATTCGAACATTTTTGGAAAGGTTTATTTCCCGAGGCTGATCATGCCATTGAGCATCATCGTGAGCAACCTGATCCGCTTTTGCGTGCAATTGGTATTGTTGGGTTGCATGATGGCTTACTTCGCTTATTCGAAACCGGGAAGTTTCCATGTTACGGAAGCCATTTTCATATTTCCGTTGCTGATTTTATTGATGGCATTGTTGGGACTCGGCATCGGATTAATCATCACCGCCATGACGACGAAATATCGCGACCTGACGTTTCTCGTACAATTCGGTGTGCAGTTGCTCATGTACGGGACGACCGTGGTATATCCGCTGAGTCAGGCAAAGGCAAAATTCAGCGATAGCGCGTGGATTATCGAACTCAACCCCATGACAGGCATAATCGAGGCATTCCGTTACGCACTTTTAGGGCAAGGTGAATTCACGCTCTGGAGCATCGGATATTCGGTATTGATCACAATAATCGTATTAATTACAGGTGTCATCGTCTTCAACAAGACCGAGCGCAACTTCGTAGACACAATATAATGGCAGAGAAAGTTATAAAAGTCGACAACCTTGGGAAAGCGTACCAGATCGGACAATTTGGGACGGGAACGATCACGCGTGACATGGAACGCTTTTGGGCGATGAAAGTCCGCCGAAAAGAAGATCCGTTCCTCAAGATAGGCGAAACCAACGATCGGAGCAGGAAAGGCGACAGCGACATCGTATGGTCGTTGCGGGATATCAATTTTGAGGTCAATCAAGGTGATGCCGTTGGGATCGTCGGCAAGAACGGAGCCGGGAAAAGCACGCTGTTAAAGTTGCTTTCACGGGTTACGGCGCCCACTTTGGGTGAAATAAAAGTAAAAGGCCGCATCGCGAGTCTGCTCGAAGTCGGAACCGGTTTCCATCCGGACCTCACGGGTCGCGAAAATTTGTACCTGAACGGGGCAATCCTGGGCATGCGCAAAAAAGAAATCACGCGCAAGCTCGACGAAATCGTTGAATTTTCAGGTGTCGAGCGTTACATCGATACGCCCGTAAAACGCTACAGTAGCGGCATGTACGTGCGACTCGCATTTGCCGTGGCCGCGCATCTCGAGAGCGAAATACTTATCGTGGACGAAGTGTTGGCCGTAGGCGACGCCGAATTCCAGAAAAAATGCCTCGGCAAGATGGGCGACATCAGCAAAGGACAGGGCAGGACGGTTTTATTCGTGAGCCACAATATGGCGGCCGTGAAAAATCTGTGCTCGAACGGAATTTTGCTAAAAAATGGAACGGTTGCTTTCAATGGTGATGTGAACGAATGCGTGAGCCGATATTTGGCGCAGGACGACAGCGAAATTTCAGGTTTTTTCGCCAACACTAACTCTAACGAGAAAAATAGTGTCGCGACAATCAGGATTTTAGGGGATCAGGCATTCCATCAGCATGAAGAAACGGTTGCGATCGAGGTAGTCTTCAAGCAACCCGCTTCAGACTGTTACGTTGGTATCGCATTGCTCAATTCCGACAAGAATAAAATTTTTACCACGATGCACTTTTTGGACAAACCCGTGGACTCGATAGTTTGCGAGATACCTTCCAAATTATTGCTTAAAGGTTCGTACAGTTTAGACGTGGCAACGTTTAAAGGAAACACGGTGTTCGAATATCACAACGATATCTGCGCATTTGGAATTGTGGATCTGGTCAATGATTTCCAGATTTATGGAGCGAATATCGGGGACATAAAAGTCGACTGCAAATGGTACGAAAACTGATTTTACGGTTGCGCAACCTGTTTCGTGCCAAGCCGACCAGGGTATTTCTACATCCAACCGTGAAAGTATTTCCGGGCGCTGTCCAGGAAGCCAATATCGGTGGAATTATCGAAGTCGGTAAAAAAACCGAACTGCTTCACGGGAGCTTACTCATGGCGTATGGAGGAAAAATCACCATAGGCGAGAATTGCTCGATCAACCCATATACGGTATTGTACGGACATGGTGGGCTTACGATCGGCAACAATGTCCTGATCGCTTCACATTGTGTCATCATACCATCGAACCATAATTTTGACGACATTTCGATCCCGATCAACCATCAGGGAGAAACGAAGAAAGGCATCTCGATTTCAGACGATGTCTGGATAGGCGCAGGCTGTCGCATACTCGATGGTGTTACGATAGGTAAAGGTGCGATAATCGCGGCCGGAGCGGTAGTGAATAAAGATGTTCCGGAATACGCCATCATGGGCGGCGTCCCGGCCAAACTAATACGAATGAGAAAATAACATGAATATTTCCCAAAAGCTACGAGCTGCTTATCGCGTCTTCTTTCCCAAGAAAATCTCTCAAGCCGAAATGTTCGAGTACCGAATGTCGCGTAACCCTGAAATCCTTTCGTTCCAAAAAAAGGACGGATACTACGATGTGAACATCAAATCAGGTACGCTGACTATCCGCGATGAACGGTTCAGCGACTGGTTGGTTTTTGACCAGATATTCAAACGCGAGGAATATGGGATCCTAATGGGTTTCATGAAGCATAACGGCTATCTCGATGCTGACGTGACCATAATCGATGCGGGTGCGAACGTGGGCTACGCAACTTTTTATTTTAGCACACATATTCCCAAAGCACGAATTTTCGCCGTCGAACCGTCATCTGAAAATGCCGCGGCGTTCCGAATGAATGTCCAATCGCTCGCAAATTCCGCGAGCATAAAAGTCTATGAAAAAGCATTGAGTGCGTCCGATTCGTCTTCGTTCACGCTCGATCGCGGTTTCAGGGACGGAAAGGATTGGTCGATTGTGACCGAGCCGGATTCGAATGGTGAAATCGAAGGAATTTCGGTCTCGCGCATCATGGCCGAAAACCAGCTCGAAACGCTTACGTTGCTCAAGATCGACATCGAAGGTGCCGAGCGCTTCCTGTTTGCTCCCGATGCGGATTTGTCGTATCTGGACAGGGTAAGGATCATTTCGGTGGAAATCCATGACGAGTTCGAAATCAGGGAAATTATCTATAAAAACCTGCGTGATCGCGGATTTCTGCTCATTGATTCATCCGAATATACCATCGGCATAAATAAAAACCTGTGCTGATGGAAAAAGTCAAGTTGGTAAATACGCCACGAATCTCGGTGATCATCCCGTGTTTCAATCGGGCGCACTTTCTTGACCGGACGTTGCAATCGGTGCTCGATCAGACACTTGCCGATTGGGAATGCATCATCATAAACAGTGGTTCCGACGATACGAAGCAAGTCGCCCAGAAATGGGTCGAAAAAGACAGCCGTTTTTCGTATTTCGAGAAGGAAAACCAAGGCCCGTCATCGGCTCGCAATCTGGGTGTCGCGAAATCGTCAGCTCCTTATATTTTTCCGCTTGACGACGACGATTATATCGAATCCGGTTATTTCGAAAAAGCAGTCGCCATACTCGATGCCGATCCAGAGATTAAAGTCGTGCATGCGCGCGTGATGCAATTCGGTCATATCACTGGCGAATTGGTCTTGCCAAAATATTCATACGACGCGTTGTTGCTCAGGAATTGTATCATCTGTTGCTCTTTTTACCGCAGAACCGACTTCGATCGCGTGAAAGGTTACGACGACAATCTGTTCATACTTGAGGATTGGGATTTTTGGCTTTCGATGCTTGACGACAACAGCAAAGTGCATCGGATCGATGAGTTTATGTACAACTATCGCAAACATCCGTCCGGTTCGCTTGTCAATAGTTTCAGTGACGACCGACGAAATCATCAGGATCATCTTGATCGTATCTACAAGAAACACGTTGATACGTATTTGGCGCACCACGGCAATCCAATGATGTTATATCGCGAAAACCTCAAGCTTCTTGAATTTCAAAAGAAAGTAATGTCAAACCCTTTATTCCGATTTGCGAAATGGTTCAGGAAGAAAATATAAATTTATGGTCGACGTCTTCTCGCAGTAACGGCGACATCACGCTTTAATTTATCCGATGAATCCCGAATTCGCCATATTGATCTGTACGAAAAATCGCCGAGACGACCTTTTGGAAACGTTGGCTACCTTGCGTCCGCATCTTAGTTCATCCGTGACCTGCGTTGTGATCGACGACGGTTCTTCTGACGGCACTTTCGAAAGCGTCCGTTCAAAATTTCCCGAGGTGCAACTTTCGCGAAATCCCCTTTCAAAAGGTTATTTGTATTGTCGCAACAAAATGCTAAACGAGACCGAAGCGACGTACGCGATTTCACTCGATGACGATGCCAACTTCGCTACGCCCGATGCGATTCGGACAATTCGCGAACACTTCAAGAAAAATGACCGATGCGGCGTGATCGCGTTGCGTATTTTTTGGGGATTGACATTACCCGATGATGTATCACACAACCAGCCCATAGAGCAAGTCAAGAGTTTCGTAGGCTGCGGACACGTCTGGCGCATGTCGGCATGGAAAGCGATCCCCGATTATCCCGAATGGTTCTTGTTTTACGGCGAAGAGGATTTCGCGTCTGAAGAACTGTTCATGAAGCATTTTTCGGTCGACTATTTACCTGAAGTTCTCATACAGCATCGCGTCGATATCGAGAAGCGCAAAACAGCTTCTGACAAGGCGTTGCGACTCAGGCGCGCGATTGCCGCAGGTTGGTATTTATACTTCTTGCATTTACCGTTGTCTAAAATCCCTGTCAAATTTGCATATTCGATATATTTGCAGCTTCGGGACAAGTTGTCCAAAGGCGATTTGTCAGTGCTGACGGCGATGGTTCTGGCATTTTGGGATCTGTTGAAGAACGCCGATAACATCAGGAAAGGCAGGCACGCGTTCGGCCCTGACGAATTCGAAATGTATAAAAGATTGCGTTCGGCTCGGATTTCCTGGAAACCGTGATCGGCCCGATTCTCGAAGTTTCCGTCCAAATAATATAACACAATGATGAATTACCGCAGATTTGGCATTTTTCGATCTTTCAAATGATAAAACTCTCAGCCGTAATCCTCGCCAAGACTGATTCCGACGCGAATTTCAACATGACATTGGAATGCATCGACACGTTGCTCGCCTCTGAACCGGGCGCTGAGATCATCGTCGTCGAGTCGAACAAGAAAATAGGCGAAACGAATTTCCGATATCCCGAATCGGTGATTTTCACGATGCCCGATGACGATTTCAATTTCCACAAATTCCTCAACGTCGGGATAAAAAAATCAAAAGGCGAGTACGTCGCGTTGCTCAACAACGATTTGATTTTCGATAAGGACTGGTTTGCCGAAATTCTGAAAGTCGCGCAAAAGCGTCCCGACATAAAGTCATTTTCACCCGCCGCCGACCGCTATAAAACCTATGACACGGATTTCGAAGTCGGATACAAAGTCCGCACGCATGTCAACGGCTGGTGTTTGGTTGCGAAGCGTGAGGTGTTTTCAAAGATCGGGATGCTCGACGAGACGTTCGATTTCAATTACGCCGACAACGATTACGCGATGACGCTCAAAAAACATAACATTCCGCACGCCGTCGCCTACCGGTCGAAAGTCACGCATCTTGAGAACGAGCGGGACGGCAAAGGCGAATGGTACGAACGCAAACGCAAGGAAGCGGAACGGGAATTGTCGAAAATCGTAGCACAGCCTGATGCCATCGTCGATCCCAAAGGTCATCGCGACAGTTTGAAATTCCACAACAAATGGGGTTCGACCACGAAGTTGTACCGAAAGAACAGAGTCGCCGACCTGTTGATCAAATACAAACTCGGATTTCTGAACCGTTTCCTGATGTCACTTTAATCGCGAAATTGCCCAAGGGTCGCGCAAAATATTGTAAATTGTCGCCAAAATCGAGTACGTAGTTCATGCGAATAGGCTTAAATCCAAACCGTGATAAACAGCAGGAAAAGTCACCTTTTTTTCACCAGGTGGTTTTGCCGGTTTACGTGCCCGACCAGGACGGTTATTTCGAGAATGGTTTCGATATACTCAGGTATTGCATCGACTCGCTTTTACTCACCGCCCACAAAGCGACCTATATTTGTGTAGTCGATAACGGAAGCGGGCAAAAAACCTCGACCTATCTCGATGGATTACTCGCTCAAGGCAAGATCCACGAGCTTGTGCATACGACGAACATCGGTAAGATGAATGCGGTTTTCAAAGGCATTTCAGGCCATTCGTTCGATTGGGTGACGATCGCCGACAGCGACGTGATGTTTCTTGATGGCTGGCAGGAGGCGACCTACGATGTGTTCCGTAATTTTCCGAAAGCCGGAGCGGTTTGCCCCACGCCTTCGTCAAAATCCTATAAAACGTATGGTCAGGTAGTGCTCGCGAGGCATATCTTTTCGTCGAAAATGAGATTCACACCTGTAAAGAACCGGGATGGATTGCTCGCATTCGCACATAGCGTCGACAACCCGGATTTTTACAACGAATACCAACTCGAAAATTTCCTCACGTTCTCGAATGGAAATTTCCGCGCCGTCGTCGGGGCAGGACATTTTTTTACCACATACAAAGCGCGTCTTTTGGATAAACCGGTTGCGCGTTATACGAAGAATATGTTGGGAGGCGAAAGTGAGTTGATCGACAAGATCGTCATAGATCGAGGTCTTTGGCGGCTTTCGACTGAAGACAATTACGCCTATCATTTAGGTAACGTCCCGGAAGCCTGGATGGCTCAAAAAATTACGCAACTCAAACCGAATATCGAAATTCCCGAACCGCTTGACGCTTCGATCCCGCCAAAGGCGCCGTTTTATTGGAAAAGCTTGGAATGGATAGCGATCAGGCTTTTTAGCAAGAAGTTTTTTTTGCGTTGGTTTTTACGCAGAAAAGGATTGTCGAACGAAGCATCTTTTAACTATTGACTATGGCGACCGTAATTCTTTTATCGACATTTCCATTGCCATATTCCAAGATCGGAAGCTGGACGACCATGTACAAGAACTACATGGCTGACGGCGACCACCAAATTGACTACATCGTCTGCCACGATCCCGTCGAGCGCTTTCCTAACGTCGAGTATTCGATCGTCAACGATGGAATCCTGACCAAAATAAGCCGCGAGTTCACCTTCTACAAAGCCGCTTACCTCAAGGCGCTTGAAAAAATTATAAAACCGGGCGGAAAATACATCATCCAGCTCGTCGACAATTTCCAAATGGCCTATAAGGTAGACGCCATGTTGCGCGAGAAAGGAATGCGCGACAATTGTTATCTACAGATTTTTTACCACGGATTTTCACCGTTTTTGCCCGCCGACAAAAGCAATTTCTATTCGATTATAGACGAACTCGTCGTGTTGACGCACGACAGTTACCGCGCGCATTTGGACTTTTATACCGTTTTCACATGCCGCGTATCGGTGCTTTACAACGGTATCGATACCAAAAAATTCAGCCCGGTTTCCAAAGGCGAACGCTACGCGCGCAAACAACTTTTAGGACACGGCGGTAAAAAACTGTTCCTTTGGCTCGCCCAGGACAGGCCCAAAAAAGGGTTGAACCTCATTCTTGACGCCTGGCGCGAATTCCACTCGAAATTCGGGGATACTGAACTCATGATAGTAGGCGCGATGCGTGACAAGAAACAAAAAGGCGTAACCTATTATGGGCAGATTCCAAACGATGAATTACCCAAATATTATCAGGCCGCCGATTGCTATCTGTTCCCGACATTGTGCCACGAAGGATTTGGGCTCAGCCTTATCGAAGCGTTGAATTCCGGTTGCTACTGCATCGCGTCGAAACTCGGTGGAGTTCCCGAGGTACTCGATTACGGCAAGTACGGCAGACTTATCGAAAATCCGAATTTCAAGAAAGAATGGGTGAAAGCGATGGCCGATTTCATGGACGGCGCTCCCCAAATCGAATTGCCCGAACAAGGTTTATATACGAAAGAATCCTGGAACAGCGGTATGAACGCAATCATCAAGCAAGCCAAATCAAGCCTTGAATAATGACTGAATCCACGCCGATTTTCGAAATACACATTTCGACAAAAAACCGAAAGGACGACCTTTTGCAAACGCTTTCAAGCCTTGAAATCTTGCTTGAGCGCGACGATGTGACTTGCGTCGTATTCGACGACGGTTCAACCGACGGCACATCGGAAGCCGTAAAAAACCGATTCCCGAAAATCATCCTGAAGCGAAACGACCTTTCGAAAGGTTATATGTTTTGCCGAAATGCGATGCTCGACCAATCGAACGCGCAATTCGCCATTTCTCTCGACGACGACGCAAATTTCGTTTCGGCCGATCCGCTTGAAAATATTTCCGCATATTTTGAAAATAACGACAAGTGCGGTTTGGTCGCATTCCGGATCTTTTGGGGAAAATCGCTTCCGTGTTCGATCGGGACCGACGAAAAACCGCTTCAGGTAAACAGTTATGTCGGCTGCGGACATGCTTGGCGCGTCTCGGCCTGGCGTGAAATCCCGTCTTATCCCGAATGGTTTGAGTTTTACGGAGAGGAAAACTTCGCATCCCAGCAACTCTTCAAAAAAGGCTACGAAGTACATTATGTGCCGCAGGTTTTGGTGCAACACCGCGTCGAAATACTCGAAAGGCGCAAACAAAAAGATTACGCTGTCCGTTTGCGCCGATCTTTGCGCTCCGGATGGTATTCGTATTTCTTATTTTTACCTTGGCGAAAAATTCCGCGAAAAATGGCGTATTCGACGTGGTCGCAATTGAAGTTTAAGGTTTTAAAAGGCGATTTCCGAGCTTTGAAGGCTTTGGTGCAAGCCAAGTTGGACTTGTTGGCATCGACATCGAAAATTTTCGGGAATGCCAACAGGATGAGTTCATCGGAATATGAGCGATGGGTAAAAATTCCCGAAGCGCGTATTTACTGGAAACCTAAAAATAAATTATGAAAACCATCGCAGTCATTCCCGCACGAGGCGGATCGAAAAGACTTCCCGGCAAAAACCTGATGTTGCTGGGCGACAAACCATTGATCGCGCACAGTATCCTGTATGCACGGTTGTTTGCGGATATAATCGATGAGGTTTTCGTGACAACTGACGATGATGCGATCGCCCAAACGGCGCTTCGATTCGGCGCTAAAGTCATAAAGCGTCCCGCTGAGATTTCAGGCGATAACGAACCGACCGTCACCTCAATCCAACACGTGCTCGAACAATTGTCGCCCATCGGGATACAAAATGTCGTGTTGCTCCAGCCTACGAATCCGTTGCGTCCCGAACATTTATTGCGCGATTGTTTTTCGGCCTATCAAAAAAGTAATGCCGACAGCCTTTTCACGGTGAGCCGCGACCATCATAAACTCGGCAAAATACAGGACGGTACGTTCAAGCCGTTCAATTACGAACCCGGCCAACGTAGCCAAGACTTGGAACCGCTCTTTTTCGAGAACGGATTATTGTATATTAGCAACAGCGAATGCATCCGCAACGGAAACGTTTTTTCGAGCGATGCGATTCCGTTTCCCGTCGATCACGTTTTTTCAGGCGTCGATATCGACACGCGTGACGACCTAGATTATGCCCAATACCTTTACCAAAAAATAAAAGAATGAACCCGTATATTGAAATCGCCGGACGTAAAGTCGGCCAAGACTTCCCGCCATTAGTAATCGCCGAAATCGGAATCAACCACGAAGGCTCGCTCGCCGTCGCCAAAGAAATGGTCGATGCCGCACAACGCGCCGGAGCCGAGGTCGTGAAACACCAAACGCATATCGTGTCTGACGAAATGGCCGGGGCCGCCAAAAAGGTGATTCCCGGAAATGCGAGCGTTTCCATATACGAGATCATGGAGCGCTGCGCCTTGGATGAAGACGAAGAACTCGAACTAAAAAATTACGTTGAAAGCAAAGGCATGATCTTCATTTCGACGCCGTTTTCACGTGCAGCTGCCGAGCGACTCAGGAAATTTGACGTACAAGCGTATAAGATCGGGTCGGGCGAATGTAACAATTACCCGTTGCTCGAACATATCGCGTCGTTCGGGAAACCCGTGATTTTGAGCACGGGCATGAACACGATCGAAAGCGTAAGCAAGGCCGTCGCGATTTTCGACAAACACAATGTTCCCGTCGCCTTATTGCATACGACGAATTTGTATCCGACGCCGATCCATTTGGTTCGATTCGGAGCGATGACGCAGTTGAACGAAGCGTTCCCCGATAAAGTTTTCGGACTCTCGGATCATACCTTGAACAACAACGCCTGTCTGGGCGCGGTCGCGTTGGGTGCGTCAATATTGGAGCGCCATTTCACCGACCACATGCAACGCACCGGTCCCGACATCGTTTGTTCGATGGACGAACAGGCGTGCCGTGAACTCATCGTTTCAAGCGCCGAGATCGCACAAATGCGCGGCGGGACAAAAGAACCCGCAAAAGAAGAGCAAGTCACAATAGATTTCGCGTTCGCGACCGTCTGCTCTATCGCGCCGATAAAAAAAGGGGAAACGTTCACCAAGGAAAATATTTGGGTAAAACGTCCCGGAACAGGCGAAATCCTTGCCGAAGAATTCAATGACATCCTTGGAAAAATTGCCACGCGGGACATAGGAAACGACGAACAACTCATCTTTAAAGACATCGGGAATGGATAAATTGTACGACATCAACCGGAAATTTGAATACGAAAACGGCTTTTACGCCACAGCCGATCCGACTCGGTTCAGCAAATTCGTGACGCACCTGGAATTCTTCAGGCAAACGTCGAACGTGCGCGGAGAAATAGTCGAATTCGGCATTTTCAAAGGCAATTCATTTTTCAGGTGGATAAAATTCCGTGATCTGCTCGAGCAGACCGGAAGTCGTAAAGTGATCGGTTTCGACATATTCGGGGATTTTCCTGAAGCGAATTTCGAAGCCGACAAATCCAAACGCGATGCATTCGTAGCTGAGACCAACGGCGGAAAAAGCATCTCGTTCGAAGAAATAAACACGCTGCTTGAAGCGCAGAACATGCATAAGAATGTCGAGATCATAAAAGGCGATATCCTGAAAACGCTCGACGATTACCTTGAGAAAAATCCGCACCTTAAGATTTCCCTGCTGCACATTGACGTCGATCTGTACGAACCGACCAGACATATACTTGAAAAATTGTACGACAAGGTTACGAAAGGCGGCATCATTATCTTTGACGACTATGGCGCTTTCGCAGGCACGAACAAAGCGGTCGACGATTTTTTCAACGGGACGGCTGAAGTCAGGAAATTGCCGTATTCAAACGCCATTTCGTACATAGTAAAATAAACGTGAAGAAAATCCTATTCCTAACCGGTACGCGCGCCGATTTCGGTAAAATAAAGTCACTCATCGAAGCCCTCGAGGCACAAGATGGTTTTGAGGTTTTCGTGTTCGTCACGGGCATGCACCTGCAACATGAATACGGTTATACGCTGATCGAGATCGAACGTTGTGGCTTCAAGAACCTGCATACGTTTTCCAATCATACGCATGAAACGACGATGGATCTCACGCTCGCCAAGACGATCGAAGGATTTTCGGCCTATGCAAAAACGATACATCCCGATTTGATCGTGGTGCACGGCGATCGCGTCGAAACCCTTGCCGGTGCGATTACGGGTTCACTCAACAACATCCTCGTCGCGCATATCGAAGGTGGCGAACTCTCGGGAACGGTCGATGAACTCATTCGTCATAGCGTCACGAAACTGAGCCACATTCATTTCGTTTCGAACGACGATGCCGCGCGTCGCCTGGTGCAGATGGGCGAAACCAAATCGTCGGTTTACACTATCGGATCGCCCGATGTCGATATCATGTTCTCACCGAATCTGCCGAAACTTCCTGAAGTGAAAGACCATTACGACATAGCGTTCGACCAATATGCGATCGCGATGTTCCATCCTGTGACGACCGAGGCGGGCGAAATGCAGAAATACGCCCATGATTTCGCAAAAGCCTTGCTTGAAGACAGCCACAATTACATCGTGATTTATCCCAACAACGATTTGGGAAGCCGATACATTCTCGACGCTTACGCAGGTTTCGAACATAACGAGCGATTCCGTGTCTTTCCTTCGCTGCGATTCGAGTATTTTCTGGTGCTCTTGCACAATGCGAGATTCATCATCGGCAACAGCAGCGCCGGAATCAGGGAAGCGCCGTATTATGGAATTCCAGTGATAAACGTCGGGACGCGCCAGCAAAATCGCGCGCTCCATGCCGATATCGTAAATGTCGGTTACGCGGCCGATGAAGTATCACGAGCGCTTTCGTCAATCGATTCGCACAAAGTGAAGAACGCGGCAGACGATTTCGGGAAAGGTGACAGCACGAAGCTTTTCATCGATTCGTTAAGCGAACCTGATTTTTGGAAAATTAACCAGCAAAAGCAATTTCGCGATAGCTGATTACGTTGTGGTTTCGTCAAATTTAACGTACTTTTGCGGCAAATTCCCCTGTAGTTGTATACCACTCAAAAAAAATTGTTCATTCTGTTGCCCGATGGAGTCGGTTTGCGCAATTTTGCCTTCACGGATTTCTACGGAAAGGCCAAAAACAGTGGTTTCGACGTGGTTTTCTGGAACCATTCGGCATTTGATCTTTCCCAAATCGGGCTTCCCGAAATAAAATTACACGAGAAAAAACCGCATCGGCTTACCGACATTTTGAAATGGGCGAAGATCGCAATCGAACTCAACCGAAATATCGAAATAACCGGCGATGATGTTTACGATTCCTACCGTTTTCCACCATCGGGGAAGGACTTGAAATCGAAAATACGCCGCGCCATGATTCGCTGGTATACGTTCAGGTATAGTTCGAAAAACGGTCTCGAGCGGTTGCAGAAACGCATGGAGTCGCTGGAAAGGACAACACCCTTGTATCGCGAAAGCATGGAAACGCTGCGCCTTGAAAAACCCGATCTCATTTTTTGCACGAACCAGCGTCCCGTATTGGCAATTTCCCCGTTGCGTGCCGCCAAAGATCTCGGCATACCCGTTTCCACCTTTATTTTTTCGTGGGACAATTTGCCCAAGGCGACCAAAGTCATCGAGGCCGACCATTATTTTGTGTGGAGCGAACACATGAAACGGGAATTGTTGTTTTACTATCCGAATATTTCCGACCGACAGATCGCGGTAACCGGAACGCCACAATTCGAAAGCCATTTCAATCAGGATTTGCGTGAAGATCGCGAAACGTTTTTCGCGAAACACGATCTCGACCTTGACCGTAACTATATTTGCTACTCGGGCGATGATGTGAATACGTCACCGCACGATCCACGATATTTGAGTGACGTGGCTGCGGCCGTGCGTGAATTGAACGCGAATGGAAACAAACTTGGAATCGTTTTTCGACGTTGCCCGACCGATTTTTCAACTCGCTTCGATAAAGTCCTGAACGAAAATGCCGACATCATCACGTCGATCGCTCCGGCCTGGGCCAAAATGGGCGACGTCTGGAATATGGTGTTGCCGACGGCGGCCGACATGGCGTTGCTGTCGAATACGATCGCACATACTGAAATGGTCGTCAATCTGGGTTCGTCGATGGTTTTCGACTACGCCGCATTCGGGAAACCATGCGCGTTTATGAACTACGACCCGATCGACAATCCCGTCGAAGGTTGGTCGGTGAAAAAGATATACGAATTCGTGCATTTCAAATCCATGCCTGATGCTGGATCTGTGATTTGGCTCGACAATCCCGGTGAAATCGCGCGCAAGCTTGGATCGGCGATACGTGAAACTTCACAAACGGTAGCGCATGCGAACGATTGGTTTTCCAAAATCAACCAACAGCCCGCAACCGAAGCTTCGATTCGCATCGTAAACGAACTAAAATCACTCGCCGGATGCATATAGGTTTTCTCACACCGGAATATCCGCACGCAAAAACCGGCAATTCGGGCGGCCTGGGCACGAGCATCAAGAATCTCGCGAACGGCCTTTTGGCATCAGGTCACGAGGTTACGGTTTTGGTTTACGGTCAAAAAATTGACGATTCCTTCGAGGAAAGCGGGCTGGTCATCCATCGCATAAAAAACACGAAGCTCAAAGGTCTTTCGAGATTGCTTACGCAAAAGAAAATCCAAAAGCTTATCAATACACTCGTCTCGGCGAAAGGACTTGAAGTGATCGAAGCACCTGACTGGACGGGAATCACATCGAACATCAAAGTGAAATGCCCGATCGTCGTCCGCCTCCATGGAAGCGACACGTATTTTTGCCATCTCGACAATCGGAAAGTAAAAACGATCAACAAGATTCGCGAAAAACGCGCGCTTGAGAACGCCGACGCGCTGTTGTCGGTGAGTCGATACACGGCGACGGTAACCCGTGAGTTGTTCGGATTGTCGCGTGAATTCACGGTCATTCCGAACGGTATCGATACGTTGGTCTTCCAACCGTCGAGCGTGAAAGAAGCGCCTCAGTCTTTGTTGTACTTTGGAACCTTGATACGAAAAAAAGGCTTGCTCGAATTGCCGTTCATATTCAATGAAGTGATTTCCAGGAATCCGAACGCTAAACTCATCTTGATTGGAAAAGATGCCACCGATGTCGCCACCGGCGGTGATTCTACGTGGAAGTTGATGCAGCCACTTTTCTCGTCTGATGCGCTTGAGAATGTAAATTATATAGGGCCAGTGAGTTACGATTTGATGCAAAACCATATAGCCGCGGCCAACGTATGTGTGTTTCCGTCGTTCGCCGAAGCATTGCCCGTCTCCTGGATCGAGGCGATGGCGATGGGAAAAGCGATCGTGGCCTCGAATATCGGTTGGGCTCCTGAAGTGATTGAGAATGGCACCGACGGATTTCTTTCGGACCCGAAAGATCACATCGATTATGCCCAAAACATCACGACATTGCTCGCCGATGACCAACTGCGCTCAAGGATTTCGACAGCGGCGAGGGAAAAAGCGATAAGCCGTTTTTCAGCTAGGACGGTCGTGGTCCAAAACGAACAATTTTACGACAGCGTAATACGCAATTATAAAGCATGATTTTTATCTATCATAAAGACGACAAAGTGATCCGTACCGAAAATGCTTCGGGTTACGTCGGTTGGAATGTAGCCAAAGCTCTGGTGGAACTTGCAAAAACGCATCCTGAGGAAATCCTCGTGTGGTGCGATGAACGTCTGGAGGGAAACCTCAATGTGTCTGTTTTGCCTGAGCTCATGCATCACAAAAGGCTGTTGTATTCGTTCGATGCTTCGGGTAGGAACTACATAGATCCGATCGTGGGCTTCGCTGAAGAATCGTCTCCGTTTTTGCGCGTGAAGCGTGAAGTGAAATATCCCACGTGGCAAATGAGCGGCAATGTCGGCATGGTTCACGCGGCAGCTGTCATCGCTTCGGAACCTTACCTGAACGTAAACGACAACTTCGATTATTTCCTGAATTCATTCGCAAAACGCGCGATGATCGCCGGACTTTTTTGCTATTCACATCCAAAATTGCTCAAAGGGGATTTTCCTAAAATCGAATGGAAACACGCCGATACGTACGAGACATTCCGCTTCGTGCGCCAGCATTATCGCATGCGCTGGATCACGCTTTTACTGCTCAACCTGATCCTGTTCAAGAAAAACTACGCCGTACTGCCGTATGTCCGATCGTTTTTCTACGCGAACCGAAAGTTCAATGAAAAAAGCTTCGCCAATATTTCCATCGAATCCGCGCGTAACGTCATCTCTGAGGGAACAATCGACGTGATGATTCCCACGATCGGGCGACGCGAACATTTCCATAATGTGATGAAAGACCTTTCAGCACAGACATTTCTCCCGAAACGCGTAATCGTCGTGGAGCAAAACCCGTTGGAAGGCAGCGTTTCGGAACTCGATTTCCTTAAGACCGAAACCTGGCCGTTCGAGATCGATCACGTATTCACGCATCGAAGCGGTGCTTGCGCGGCACGTAATGTCGGGCTTATGAAAGTGGAAAGCGAATTCGTTTTCATGGCCGACGACGACATTAGGTTCGGACCGACGCTGATCGAGGATGTCTTTGGCTATCTCAGGAAAACCGGGAATGAGATCATTCAGGTTTCAGGTCCTCAGCACAATGAAACGGTAGGATTTAGTGAAGTCATACAGCATGCGGTTTTCAGTTCGGGTTTGGCTTTCGTGAAGAGAGATGCGCTCGACGGCGTGTGGTTCAGCCCCGGATTCGAGTTCGGATATGGCGAGGACAAAGATTTCGGGATACAGCTTCGCAACAAAGGACATGACGTGATATACGTTCCATCGCTGAGGGTTTTGCATTTAAAGGCGCCTATCGGAGGTTTCAGGCTCAAGCCGAAATTACAATGGAACGACGACAAGCCGGCTCCAAAACCGTCACCGACCGTCATGCTTTACATGATCAGGAACATGACCAACGAACAGGTGAAAGGCTACAAAGTCGTTCATTTCTTTAAGAATTACGGCAAGAACGGGAACATCAATCCGTTTTCGGCGTATCGAAATTTCAAAAAACGCTGGCAAAAAAGCGTGTATTGGGCTAATGAACTTGCAAAGCGTTAAGCATGGATTTCAGCCTCATCATTTGCACGTATATGCGACCGGAACCACTGCGCGTGCTGCTCGAATCGATTGGCCCACAAACGAAATATCCTTCTGAAATACTGATTATCGACGGATCGACGAACGACCAAACGCGCGACATGCTCGTCCAAAATCGGTTCGAGGCGATTTCCTACCACAAAGTCCCTGACGAACATCGCGGCCTTACACGTCAACGAAATTTCGGCATCGCACGCGTTTCGAAGTCCAGCGAAGTCGTATGTTTTCTGGACGACGACACGATCCTCGAGCCGACGTATTTCGAAGAACTGCTCAAAACATATTCGATATTTCCCGAAGCGATTGCCGCAGGCGGATACATTACGAACGAAATCCAATGGACGAAAGTCGATGAAAAGTATAGTCCGACAACTTCCGAATTCGCGTTCGACGCATGGAAACGAAAAGACGGAAGCCGCTACATCCTGCGCAAAAAACTACATCTCGACACCGATAAGGATCCGGGTTTCGCTCCCGATTTCTCGAATGGACGCAGCATAGGGTTCTTGCCACCGTCGGGCAAGATTTATGAAGTCGAGCAGATCATGGGTGGCGTTTCTTCGTTCCGCGCAAAAGTGTTCGAAACGCTGAATTTCTCAACGTATTTCGAGGGTTACGGGCTTTACGAGGACGCCGATTTCAGTTACCGCTTGTTGCCTTACGGAAAGCTTTTCGTGAACACGGCAGCGCGTCTTGAACACCATCATGCGCCGTCGGGTCGCCCGAACCAGTACCGTTATGGGAAGATGGTCGTGCGCAACGGCTGGTACGTCTGGCGCGTCCGAACCCCGAAACCATCGTTCAAGGCGAAAATCAAATGGCACGCGATTGCGTTGTTGTTGGCGTCGGTGCGCGCAACAAATGCTATCTTTGGCAAATCAAACAAGAAACAGGCGTTTACGGAGAGCGTCGGGCGATTCGTCGCTTATTTCGAATTGTTTTTCAACAAACCGTCGGCTCCGCGAACCGATAAATCATAAAAAATCCACATGAGATTTGCCATCATCACGCATGTCCCGCACAAATTGTCGAACGGCAGGCTGGCGGCTTATGGACCGTATGTGCGTGAAATGAACATTTGGGGAAGTCATGTCGATATGATTGAAATCGTCGCTCCGTTCGAGGATGGTTTTCCCGACGCGATCGACATCGAGTACGATCATCCAAAAATCATCTTCAGGAAAATTCCCGCATTCGACGTGATTTCGTCGTCGGCAAAAATAAAAGTGCTTTTTAAGTTACCCAAAATCGTATGGAGGATCGCGACGGCAATGCGAAAAGCCGACCACGTCCATTTGCGATGCCCCGGAAATATCGGATTGATAGGATGTTTCGTGCAGATTTTGTTTCCGTCGAAACCAAAAACGGCAAAATACGCGGGCAATTGGGACCCGAAATCGAAGCAGCCGTTAAGTTATCGTCTACAGAAATTGATCTTGAACAATGCGTTTTTGACACGCAACATGAAGGTGCTCGTGTACGGAAAATGGGAGGGAAGTTCACCGAATATACAGCCGTTTTTTACCGCAACCTACAACAATTCCGACAGGGATCGCATTTTTGAGCGAAACCACCACGGGCCGTTGCGACTGCTTTTCGTAGGGACGTTGTCGCCCGGAAAACAACCGTTGTACGCGCTTAAGATTGCCGAACGACTTCACGATCTCGGCGTTGAAACTTCCTTGGATTTTTATGGTGAAGGCAAGATGCGTGATTCGCTGGAAACGTATATTTCTGAAAAAGGCTTGCAAGATGTCGTCCGATTAATGGGAAACCAAAACGAAATGACCGTACGCGGCGCATACAAAAGCGCGCATTTCGTACTTTTGCCGTCTCTGAGTGAAGGTTGGCCCAAAGTACTGGCCGAGGCGATGTTTTGGGGTTGCGTGCCCGTGGCGACAAGGATTTCCTGCGTTCCATTCATGCTCGGCAATGGCGGGCGTGGAATTTTGATGACCGAGGATTTGGAGAAGGATTCAAAGGCCGTATTGCAGATGTACCGAGACGCTGAAGAATACAAGGTGATTTCTGAAAACGCGTCGGAATGGTCAAGGCAGTACACGCTTGACGTCTTTGGAAATGAGATACGAAAAATGCTGGAGTCGGGCAAAATCCGGGACTAGGCTTACAATATGAACGACTCCCAATTGAGAATTGTCCAACTTATAGACTCGCTTGAAACTGGCGGTGCCGAGCGCATGGCCGTAAATTACGCCAATGCGTTGCGCGATAAGATCGGGTTTTCGGCTGTGGTCGTGACGCGAAAGGAAGGAAATCTGAGCAACGATTTGGGCGATGGCGTCGGCTACAGCTTTTTGGCGAAAAAGAGTACGATCGATTTGGGCGCGATCCTTCGGCTCAGGAAATACTGCAAAGCGAATTCGGTAAATGTAATCCACGCGCACAGCACATCGTGGTTTTTGGCGGTCTGCGTGAAATTGACAATGCCGTCGGTAAAAATCATCTGGCACGACCATTACGGTTCGAGTGAATTCGTCGACGAGCGAAAATTCGCAGCGTTGAAATTCGGATCGTATTTTTTTGGCGGAATCTTGTCGGTCAACGAAAAACTCGCCGATTGGGCGAAACGAAAACTAAATTGCGCGAACGTAACATACTTGGCAAACTTTTTCCAAATCGTTCCCGACGCGAAAAAAACAACCGAATTATTCGGGCAAAAAGGAAAACGGATTTTGGCGCTTGCGAATCTCCGACCTCAAAAAAATCATTTCCTGATTCTCGATTCCTTGCGCTTCTTGCCAAAGGACGAATGGACGTTCCATTTGGTCGGAAAGGATTTCGACGACGATTATTCGGCGAGACTTCGGCAGGAAATAGAATCGGACCATCTTGAAAGTCGCGTTTTCATCTACGGTTCCAAAGACGACGTACAGCATATAATTTCCGAGAGCGAAATCTGCATCCTCACATCGAATTCTGAAGGTTTGCCCGTAGCTTTGCTCGAATATGGAGCGCAATCCAAAGCAGTCCTGGTTACGGCCGTGGGCGAAATTCCTTCAATAGTGAACGACGGCGTAAACGGCAGGATCGTGGCGCCCGGTAATGCGAAAGCCTTTGCCGCGGCACTTGAGGCCTTGAAGTCGGATGCCGGATTGCGCGATCGCATCGGGAAAAACCTCTACGGAACCATTGTCGAAGGTTTTTCAGAACAAGCTGTGATTTTCCATTATCTTAACTGGCTAAAAAGATTGTGATGTTTGGCATTGACAAAAAATACCTGTTCCTGGTTGGTTTCCACGTTTTGTTGGGAGCGCTTTTTTTTGCCGTCAATTCGTTCTCGAAGCCTTATTCCTTACTCGTGTTGGTCGTTGGCACGTATTACATTTTCAAAAACAGGAATGCGAACGATGAAGCTCTGCTCGCTGCGGCCTACGCCGTTGGGTGCGAGGTGATGATGCGCATGACCGGAGGAGCCGTGTTGTATGAATTCGGTAAATATTCGGTCATTTTTTTCCTGTTGTTCGGAACATACTACACGGGATTTTCGAAGAACGGAGTCGTGTACTGGATTTTCCTCTTGTTGCTTGTTCCGGGAATAGTGATTGCCACACAGACGCTTAGCGAAAACGTGGACATGCGAAAGACGATCATTTTTAACGTTTCCGGCCCCGTGTCATTGAGCATCGCCGCATTGTACTGTTATTCGCGCAAAATTTCGTTTGACCAGTTCCAGAATATTTTGTTGTGCCTGGGATTGCCCGTGATCACAGTTGCAATTTATTTGATGATCTTCACGCCCGACATCAGGGAAAGTGTGACAGGAACGGGCTCCAATTTCGCTACGTCGGGAGGTTTCGGTCCCAATCAGGTCTCGACTATGCTAGGACTCGGCATGTTTATTTTTATATCTCGTGTGATTTTTAAATCCCCGAATTTGCCTATTGTTATTTTTAATTTGGCCATTGCGATCCTGATTGGTTTTAGGGGATTGGTCACATTTTCGAGAGGCGGAATGATAACGAGTGTCATCATGATTCTGTTATTGGCATTTGTAATCTTTTCGAAAACCAATTCCCGCGGAAGGCAAAAAATGACGATGGTCGTCGTATTCGGGACAATCAGCTTCGTGGCGATATGGACTTATTCATCAGTGCTTACGGGCGGGCTCATAGAGAAACGGTACAACAATCAAGATGCGGCGGGAAGAGTAAAGGAAAGCCAATCGAGCGGTCGTGGGGAAATTGCCGAAACTGAAATCAATAGTTTTCTGGACAGTCCGTTCCTGGGAATCGGAGTTGGTCGCGGGGCGGATTTACGCGCCGATTCTGAGGGAACGTCGCTTTCCCACAGCGAAATTACGCGCATGCTTGCCGAACACGGTTCCCTGGGCATACTCGGGCTACTTATTTTGTGTATCACTCCAATCGTACTATACGCCGACAACAAGCAGCATTTCTTTTTGCTTAGCATGCTTATCTTTTGGTTGCTAACCATAAATCACGCCGCCATGCGACTCGCCGCGCCAGGATTCGTTTACGCGTTGTCAATCCTAAAAGTCACCTATCTTGAAACACCTGCTGTACATAGGGAATAAACTTTCGGGCGTCGGGAAAACGCTTACCGCGATAGAGATTTTGGGTCCGTTGTTGGAATCGGAAGGATTTTCAGTCGTGTACGCGTCGTCGGCAAAGAAAAAGGTCGTACGTCTTTGGCAAATGTTGCTCGCTGTTGTCGTAAACCGAAATAAAATTGATTTCGTCCTTATCGACACATACAGCACTTCGAATTTTTGGTACGCGTATCTCACGGGCCGACTCTGCCATTTTTTGAAAATGAAATATATACCGATCCTGCACGGCGGAAATCTTCCGTTGCGTTTGCAGCGAAACCCGGTCTTGTCGCGTCAGCTGTTTGGAAACGCCTATAAAAATGTCGCGCCTTCAAATTACCTGGTCCAAAAATTTGCCGATGCAGGATTTGATTCGGTGCAAAAAATACCGAATCCGGTTCCGACGTCGGCTATCGAATACACCGAAAGGAAAAACTTTAAGCCGAGATTGCTTTGGGTGCGTTCCTTCTCGAAAATCTACAATCCTCAAATGGCGATAAAAGTCATCGTGGAACTCAAAAGGGAATTTCCCGATGCAAGTCTTTGCATGGTCGGGCCTGACTCGGGAAGTTTGGAAAGTGTAAAACAGGACGCTGAAAATTTCGGCGTTTCGGTGAAATTCACTGGAAGGCTTGAAAAAAAGCAATGGATGGAAATGTCAGCCGACTACGATTTTTTCATCAATACATCGGAAATAGACAACACACCGTTCAGTCTTTTGGAAGCTGCGGCTCTCGGATTGCCTGTCATATCGACGAACGCTGGCGGAATTCCTTATCTTTTCGAAAGCGAAATCAGTGCGAAACTCGTCGAAAGAGGCGATTTTATCTCGATGGCCAAATCGATTTCAAACTGTATCAAAAACCCTCAAAAAACAACCGAAATGACAATTCGGGCACGTGAAGTCGCGCTTGAAAGCGATTGGCGGAATTTGCGCAACAATTGGCTCGAAATTTTAACATAACCTTCAATGCCTATGTCGGAATTTAGTAACTTGCGGCCTTATTCCACAAAGCTCGATGATCAAAAACAAGAAGATACATTTTGAAGTTTCGGAGCGAAAGATCCTGCTCAGGATTTTTGACATACTCTCGGTACTTTTAGCGCTGTATCTTGTAGGCAAGGTTTTCAGTTTCAATTATTTCGACATATCGACGACGAATTTTTACTGGACGATCGTGCTCGGGTTGTACATCACGATCATCGGGACCGTTTTTGAAATGTATAATCTCCAAGTCGCGAGTAACGAACTGCAGATGATCAAAAGTATCGTGCTGACGGCGTCGGTTACGGTTCTCGTGTACTTACTGACGCCAGTCTACACTCCGATTCTACCGTCGAACAGGATACAGATATTATTTTTCTATCTGGCCGTTTTGGCTGCTTTGGTGATTTGGCGTTTTTTTTATGTGAAATTTCTTGCGTCACATCGGTTCATTAAAAAAGTCGTACTCATTTGCGACAGGGATCAGGCCGGAGAACTTATCACGGGTCTGGAAAGCGTCGATCCGCACTACAAAGTTCTGGGTTACGTGAACACCGATAGCAATTCGCCTCACAACGACGGTTTTGGTTTTATCCAACATATCAATTCAGAAAATCTTGAGAAATACGTAGGTGCGAATATGGTTTCGGAAATCGTAATCGCATCGCAAAAAACCGACGGCATAACCGCAAACCTGCACAACCAGTTGATCCATCTGTTAGAAAACGGCTACATAATTCGCGAATACACGCAGGTTTATGAAACCATCACGCAACGCATTCCTGTGCAATATGTCGCCCGTGATTTCTACCGATATTTCCCATTCAGCCGAAGCAATCAAAATCACCTGTATCTGCTCGTGGTGCGTATTCTTGAAATTTTGTTTTCGATTGGCGGAATCTTGGTCGGATTGGTTTTGTTGCCTTTCATCCTTGTTGGAAATGCACTTGGAAACCGCGGAAAGCTTTTTTATACCCAGGAACGGGTAGGGCGGAACGGCGAGGTCTTCAATATTCTGAAACTCCGCACAATGATCAAGAATGCCGAGAGCAACGGTGCCGTTTTTACGACTACGAACGATACGCGGGTCACTCCGTTCGGGAAAATCATGCGCAAGACGCGTATCGATGAATTCCCACAATTCTACAACATCTTAAAAGGCGATATGGCCGTGATCGGTCCGCGTCCCGAACGTCCGGTTTTCGTAAAGGAAATCGCCGACGTCATGCCGTTCTATGAAACGCGCCACGTCATTAAACCCGGGCTTACGGGTTGGGCGCAGGTGAATTATTCATACGGGGAAACGATTGACGACAGCCTGATGAAATTGCAATACGACTTGTATTACATCAAGCATCGCAGTATTTTCCTCGACATCAACATCGTGATCAAGACGTTGAGTACCGTTTTATTTTACCGCGGGCAGTAATCAGATTTTTTTGTCGGTTATGAAAGCCATGAAAATCGAAAGCAAAAGGAACAGCAGAAATGTAAGGCTTTCTATTACCAGGACGAGAAGTAAGGCGATACGTATAAATTTCTTGGAATAAGCCAGATTTCCACTTGGAAGGACGGCGAACAACGCGGCAATCACTAAAGCCGCGATCGGAATTACCACAATCGAGATTGCGAGTGCAACCAATAAGCTTTTCCCCACCGGTAAAGGAATTTTCGTGAAGAATCTAGTCAGCAACACAACGTTTGCGAAAATGACGATCGCGGCAATCCGTATGATTTTATAGTTGAGCGAGCGCCGTTTTTGTTCGTTCGACACGACAATCAATTCTTTGATGAAATCCTCGTCGATTTGATTATTTTGTTCCATCGGCTTTCGCGAATAACGACCCTTTTCGCGCTCTCAACGCAAACTTCGCCAACAGGATAAAGTGCGCGACCATCATCGGGGCCACGATCAGCAAATGGATTTTGTCGATCATAAAACCCAAATAAAGCAGAAGGAAAATCACGCATATCATCGACACATAGAAAACGCCTTTCGCATTGCGTCGGCCGTAAAAAAACACGAGCAAAAGCAAAAGCGGGTTAATGAAAAATGCGTTGTAATTCCATTTCAATTCGACGTGGAACGAATACCAACCCGCGATGCAAAAGAATGCGCCGATCAAACCGATGATGGAAAAATAAACCAACGTCACTTTGTCCTTATTTAAAAAAACGAGCAGCAGCAACAAAGCGAAATACGTGTACACGTTGTTCCACCATGAAAAAGGCGCGGGCTGATCTTCAAAAACCAGCCACGATTTATTTTCCTTGAGCAAAGGCGAGCCGTTGTTTTGGGCCGACGCGATGCTTTGGTACAATTCGATCGGAAGGAACAGCTGTTTCGCCTTGTCGTCGACGCGCGTCCCGAAGATCACGCTCGTTCCCCATTGTTCGTAGAAATGCCCGTCGAATTCGGGATAAATGACTTCGCGGTATGAAATTTCGGTATTGCCGATTTTCCTGATCGTTCCGGCTCCGGCGAGTTCGTTGATGAGATCGGCGACTTTCGTGGTACAGTTTCGGTCGATGAATTTATATGTGTAAAAACGTTCTTTCGACATCAAGACCAAATTGAGTTTGTTGTACAAAAGCTGTTTCTGCGCCTGAGACAAATTCAAAACCTGCTCGAAAACCGACCGTTTCTCGTATTCGTAATTGTAGATGAAATCCTCAAAAGTGCTTACCGACACGAAGTACTGCAAATCGCCTTTCACGAATCGCAAAGCGAAATTTCCCGTATTGAAATCGAAAGTGCCGTAATTGAAAACCTTGTCGATTCCGGTCGCCGGATCGTTTATGCGAAGCGCCGTATGCCCGTAAAGTGAATACAATTCGTTGCCTTTTCCGCACGTCAAAACGCTGATCTGGGCCGAATCGGATAGGGTAACGAGCTGCCCGAAACTCAGCAACGGCATGAAAATCAACAGGAAAAGGAAACGACGCATGCGGTTAGGTTTTACGGCAAGATAGCCAAATTACCTGAAAATGCCCATGTCGACTTTCAGCGAAAAGATGTTCGAATACAAGGCCGCGCTTTGGTCGCCGAGATCGGTGAGCGCATAATCGACCTGAATGCCTTTGTATTTGAATCCGATGCCGACGTTGGGTTGGAATCCGACGCGTTCCGAACCGTCAATCTCGGTCAAATTCTGGAAGTTCCCGACACCGGCGCGAATAAATGCCAGGTCGATGTATCCGAGCTCAAACCCGACCGCGGGATCGATGCTCACGGCCGACGTCGAAATGATGTCGTTCGTCTGCTCGAAGCGCGTGTTGAGGTTGATCGCGGCAAGCAACGTCATTTCGTTGTGGAACTCGTATTTTTTGGCGACTCCGATCTGGAGTTTCGGAAGCGTGATCTCAGTACTTTCAGGCAATTCCTGATTTTGTCCTTCCACGGCATCCTGGACTTTCTGGTATTCGTCCTCGTCGATCATCCAGATGTTGTAGGTCGTCGTGATATCGCGCGCCATGGCTCCGAATTTCCAGCCATTGCGTTCGAACTGTATGCCCAAATCAAATCCGAATCCCCATGAATTCGCGAATTTCCCGATCACGCGTCTCACGACTTTCGCGTTCGCGCCCCAAGACAGGCCTTCGACCTTCAGATGTCGCGCGTACGAGAACATGAACGCATAATCGGCCGTCGAGAACAGGCTGATTCGGTTGTAATCGATATTTCCCTGCTCGTCGATGAGCTGCGTCGTGTTCATGATGTCGTCGACCCCGAATCGGATCGCCGAAAATCCCCAGGCGCTGCGGTCGTCGATCGGTTTTGCATAGGCGATGTAATCGTATTGGGCGATGTTCGCGAAATAGCTCGCGTGCATGGCGGCGACCTGTCCGTCTTCAAGATTCAGGATGCCCGCGGGATTCCAATACACGGCGTTCACGTCGTTCGTGCTGGCCGTGACGGCGTTCGACATGCCCAATGAGGCCGCGTCGACACCGATGTTGAGGAATTCGTTCGAGTATTTTCGTACCGCTTGGCCGTAAGAGCACAGCCATCCGAAAAGGAACACGAGTAACGAGAGTTTTTTCAAGGCAAAATTTTTTTCAAAAATAGCTATTTTTTCTGACGCTTTCCCGCACAATTTCAAGCGTGTCGCGAGCGTTAAAAACTGTCTTAAAAACGCGTTTGCCTTAAAGTTATTGTACTACATTTGTGCTGACCGAGACATTTAAACGAACATTCGATGCGCCTTTTGCGACAATTGCCCAATCTCATTACCTTGCTCAATTTATTTTCAGGCTGTATCGCGCTGGTTTTCGCGTTTCAGGAAAATTGGCTGCTCGCGTTATTTTTCGTGGCTTTGGGAATTTTCTTCGACTTTTTTGACGGATTTTTCGCGCGCATGTTCAAAGCGTCGTCCGAACTCGGTTTGCAACTGGATTCCCTCGCTGACATGGTCACGAGTGGCGTCGTTCCCGGTGTAACGATGTTTTTCATGTTGAGCCGCGCCGTGCAGCTCAAAGGTTTTTCGCCCGCCGAACCGAATTTGTGGATTTGCCTGCTCGGATTCGTGATCACGCTGGGCTCGTGCTTCAGGCTCGCGAAATTCAACATCGACACGCGACAAACCAATTCGTTCATAGGATTGCCCACGCCGGCCAACGCTTTATTTATTTTGAGTTTACCATTGATACGCGAAGGCGATTCGCTTATACTTTTCGAATTGTTCATGGATACGTATGTCCTACTGGGCATCACGGCGTTCAGCGCATTCATGCTCAATGCCGAAATCCCGCTGTTTTCGCTGAAATTCAAGAAACTCTCGCTAAAGGAAAATGCGACCCAAATAATTTTCCTGTCGCTTGCGATCCTGTTGCTTGCATTTTTCAGATACGCGGGAATTGCGCTTACCATCCTGACGTATATCGCGATGTCGGTCATCACAAACAAACGCAGTAAAAAATAATGGCGGCACGCAGACCAGTTTCGGGATCGCGTTCACGCGGTAAGAAATCGAGTGCGGCAAAGAAGTTATCGCGCTGGCTTTGGGTGCTCGCGGGTTTTCTCTTGTTGTTCGCAATCGCTTGGCATTACCGAAACGGAATCGCATATTACTTCAGCTTCAGGACCGACAAAAAAGTTTCGGCCGAAGAAAAGCGCCTCGCCGATGTGCGTAACGTCGAAGTTCTGACGCGCCATTACGGCAATGCGATCGGGTTCGACGTGTCGGAATATCAAGGCGAGATCAATTGGGCGAAAGTCGACTCGGTCGAAGGTTTGTATCCGCTTGATTTCGTGATGATCCGCGCTACGGCCGGAAAGAACAAGGTCGACGCTTGTTTCAAGGAAAATTGGAAAGGTGCGAAACAGCGCAATTTGATCCGGGGCGCGTATCATTATTATCGTCCGAACGAAAACTCATTGGAACAGGCCGCGCATTTCATCTTGAACGTCCGGCTCAAGAACGGCGATTTGCCGCCCGTTCTCGACATCGAGAAAATTCCCGAGAACCAGTCGATGGACAGTCTTATGGTCGGGCTTCATCGCTGGCTGAATGCCGTCGAAAAATATTACGGCGTGCAACCGATCATCTATTCGGGTCAAAAATACTACGACGATTTCCTGGCCGACGAATTCGAAGGTTACGTATTCTGGATCGCGAACTACAATTTCTTTGTTGAGGAAATTGACGAGGAATGGATGTTCTGGCAATTCACTGAAAGCGCGAGCATCGAAGGCGTTCCGGGTCCTGTCGACGTGAACATCTATAACGGGCCGCGCGCCCGGCTCGAATATTTGCGCATCAATCCAACGCAGATGAAGAGTAAGATAGGTAAATAATCAAACTGATTTATGGACGCTACGCCAAACTCGGAATCCCAAAAAGTAACGGAATACATCGATTCGCTTGACGCTCAAACAAAAGCCGTCGTCGAATTTTTACGCGAATTATTCCTGAACGTCGATCCGGAAATAGCGGAACATATAAAATGGAATTCCCCGAGTTTTTACTATTCGGGGCAAATGGAAGCGTTCGATGCCAAGGAATACAAGCGCGATATCGCGGTAATCAACATACATCGTGGCAAAATTTTAATTGTTTTCCCGACCGGCGCAAAAATAAACGACGAAGCCCGACTCAAAGGCAAAAATTATCCCGACGGACGAAAAATCATCACGATTGAAAATCTCGAAGACGCCAAAGCGCAAAGCGCGGCGTTACAAAACGGGATTAGGGATTGGTTGTCGCAGGTTGAAAAGTAACACCTGACTGATGACGGAATTTACTCGCTCTTCGCGTGGAAGTCGATCTTCTTCTTACGCAATTCGAAGTTCTGCCCCAAATAAACGCGTCTCACCATTTCGTCCTGCACCAATTCTTCGGGCGTTCCGGCTTTTAGGATGCCGCCTTCGAACATGAGGTAACTTTTCTCGGTAATCGCGAGCGTTTCCTGGACGTTGTGGTCGGTGATCAGGATGCCGATGTTCTTTTCCTTGAGTTGTGCGACGATACGCTGGATGTCCTCGACCGCAACCGGGTCGACACCTGCGAACGGTTCGTCAAGCAGGATGAATTTCGGGTCGGTCGCCAGCGCGCGCGCGATCTCGGTACGACGTCGTTCGCCACCTGAAAGCAAGTCGCCACGGTTGGTTCGGATGTGTTGCAACGAGAACTCATCGAGCAACGATTCCATTTTTTCTTCCTGTTGTTCTTTCGTCAAATCGGTGAGCTGAAGTACGCTCAAGATGTTGTCCTCTATGCTGAGTTTCCTGAAAACCGACGCTTCCTGAGCCAAATATCCGATCCCGTTTTGTGCACGTTTGTACATCGGGAAATCGGTGATATCGGTTTGGTCGAGGTAAATATTACCGCTGTTTGGCTTCACCAAACCTACGATCATATAGAAAGACGTGGTTTTTCCGGCACCGTTCGGCCCGAGCAACCCGACGATTTCGCCTTGGTTCACTTCGACCGAAATGCCTTTTACGACGGTTCTTTTCTTGTAGGTTTTGATTAGGTTCTCGGCTCTTAGGATCATTTTTTGCAATTTGAAAATTTGAAAATTTGGAAATTACTTCAAGACCAAATTCGCGTTCAAAGTTATGATTTAACGGATAGTTGCGATCTGGATTAACAAAATAATTTGAAAATTGATAACTTGCTAATTCGAGTATGAGTTCGTTCGAGTTTACGTGATAACTCAAAATAAGAGAATTGGAGTACATATCGAGAAGTTAATTCGATCCAGAGCCAATTTTCAAATTTCCAAATTATCCAATTTTCAAATTAGGCTTGTTCCAACGCTTCCCAAAACTCATAAGCTCTCCTCAAATGCGGAATCACGATCGTGCCGCCAACCAAAGTCGCGATGCCCATGGCTTCCATCATTTCCTCTTTCGTGACGCCTTCCTTGTAGCTGGTTTCGAGATGGTATTTCACGCAATCGTCGCAACGCAGCACCGTCGACGCGACAAGCCCGAGAAGTTCTTTCGTCTTCACGTCGAGCGCGCCCGCAGCATAAGCGTTGGTGTCGAGATTGAAAATGCGCTTGATGACTTTGTTGTTGTCAGCCAGCAGTTTTTCGTTCATTTTAGAACGGTAGTCGTTGAATTCCTGGATCAGATCAGACATTACAATTGCTTTTTAGCTTCTTCTTCGAGTTTCTCTTTTGCCTCTTGCTTGAGTTTGTTTTTCACGACATGGCCCGCGATGAATATGCTCACTTCGTAGATGATCAACATCGGAATCGAGACGATAACCTGGCTCACTACGTCGGGAGGCGTAACGATAGCCGCGACGACCAACACCAGAACGATCGCCCAACGGCGGTATTTCCGAAGGAATTCGGCTGTGACCAAACCTAATTTGGCGAGGAAAAATATGATGATCGGCAATTCGAAAAACAGTCCGCACGCGATCACCGAAGTCTTCACCATGCTGATGTACGAATCGAGGTTGAACTCGTTCTTCACGATTTCACTTACGTGGAATGTCGCGAAGAAATTCACCGACATCGGAACGATCAAATAATATCCGAACAACACGCCCATGAAAAACAACAAAGACGAAATCGAAATGAAAACCTTCGCGCCCTTGCGTTCTTTCTCATACAAAGCCGGGCTGATGAAACGCCACAATTCCCACAAAATATAAGGAAACGCGAGGATGAAACCACCGGCGATACACGTCCAGACGAGAATCGTGACCTGGCCTTCCATGTCGGTATTCTGGATCACGAAGTCGAGTTCGGTCACGCAGATGTCTGAAACGCCGAGCTGGTTCGCGAGGTCGCAAAAGAAACCGTATGTCCAGAAACTCGGTTGCGTCGGCCCGAAAATAATCGTATCAAATACAAAATCGCTCACGAAGAAAATCAACGTCGCGGCGATCAAAGTCGCGATGGTACTGCGGACAAGCAACCAACGCAATTCTTCCAAATGGTCCATGAACGACATTTCATTCATGGGTTTTTTAACTCTTTTTGCCATTATACGACGCCTTCTTTTAAGATGTCGTGCAGATGGATGACGCCTTTGTAAGCGCCTTCGTCAACGACTATTAATTGTGTGATCGAGAAATCTTCCATGGTATTCAACGCATCGGTGACCATACTTACGGACGATACGCTCTTTGGGTTTTTCGACATGATATCTTTGGCCGACAGATCGCCGAACGAATCCCGCGTTTCGAGCATGCGTCGGATATCGCCGTCGGTAATGATCCCGATGACTTTTCCATCATCTTCGACCGCGGTTACGCCCAAACGTTTTTGAGAGATTTCGAAAATGACTTGTTTGATCGATGAATCGGGAGCCACGACGGGACGATGTGTCTGGTCGAGCATATCGCCCACGCGCAACAACAATTTCTTGCCAAGTGCGCCGCCGGGATGGTATTTCGCGAAACTTTCAGGCCCGAAGTTGCGCATCTCAATGAGGCAGACCGCGAGTGCGTCGCCCATTACGAGTTGTGCCGTAGTCGAATTCGTCGGAGCCAGATTATTCGGATCGGCCTCAGTAGCGACAGTCGTATCGAGCACGAAATCTGAATTTTTTGCCAAAAATGACGTGATGTTGCCCGTCATCGCAATAAGCGTATTGCCGAATCGTTTTATAAGCGGCACCAAAACCTTGATTTCAGGACTGTTCCCGCTTTTGGAGATGCAGATCACGACATCTCCGGGTTGGACCATTCCGAGGTCGCCGTGGATCGCCTCGGACGCGTGCAAAAACATCGCAGGCGTTCCGGTCGAATTCATGGTTGCGACTATTTTCTGCGCGATGATCGCACTCTTGCCGATTCCGGTCACAACGAGCCGTCCCGAAGCTTCGAATATCAGCTCGGCGGTTTTGGCGAAATCAGGCGTTAAAATGTCAGTAAGATGGGCAATGGCCTCGCTTTCAGCAAGAATCGTTCGCTTTGCGGAAGCCAGTATTTTTTCGATTGTAACCAAAAGATTGTAACAGTATAAAGTTTGTATCCCTGAAAAAAACTCGTATCTTTAGGGAAAGCAAATGTACATAAATTACCCTAATCTCTCAGAATGAATCCACCCGAAATTGATATACACCAGCAGTTACGGAAGTATTTTGGTTTCAGCCAGTTCAAGGGCCTGCAAGAACAGGTCATTCGAAGCATCCTCGCACATCACGACACTTTTGTCATCATGCCAACGGGCGGCGGCAAATCGCTTTGCTACCAATTGCCCGCGCTTATGGAAGAAGGAACGGCGATCGTCGTTTCTCCGCTGATCGCGCTCATGAAAAACCAGGTCGATGCGATCCGCGGCATTTCGGCTGAAGCTGGTGTCGCCCACGTTTTGAATTCGTCGCTTACCAAAGCCGAGATCGCGGTCGTCAAGCAGGACATCGCGAGCGGCGTTACGAAACTGCTCTATGTCGCGCCCGAATCCCTTATAAAAGAAGAATACGCCGATTTCCTTAAGACGCAGAAATTGTCGTTCGTCGCGATCGATGAAGCGCACTGTATCTCAGAATGGGGACACGATTTCAGGCCCGAATACCGAAACCTGCGCAGCATCATCAAACAATTCGGCGACGTTCCCGTGATCGGTTTGACCGCGACCGCGACGCCCAAAGTTCAGGAAGACATCCTTAAGAATCTCGATATTCCCGACGCCGACACGTTCAAAGCGTCGTTCAACCGTCCGAATTTATATTACGAAGTACGCCCGAAGACGAAGAACGTCGAGAGCGACATCATCCGTTTTATCCGAAACCACAAAGGCAAGTCGGGCATCATTTACTGTTTGAGCCGTAAAAAGGTCGAAGCCGTCGCCCAGGTTCTGCAGGTAAACGGAATCAGCGCGGTTCCGTATCACGCGGGCCTCGACGCCAAAACGCGCGCGAAACACCAGGACATGTTCTTGATGGAAGACGTCGATGTCGTTGTGGCGACGATCGCGTTCGGAATGGGAATCGACAAGCCCGACGTTCGCTTCGTGATCCACCACGACATCCCGAAATCGCTTGAAAGTTATTACCAGGAAACCGGTCGTGCGGGACGAGACGGAGGCGAAGGTCATTGCCTCGCGTATTACTCGTACAAAGACGTCGAGAAACTCGAGAAATTCATGTCGGGCAAACCCGTGGCCGAACAGGAAATCGGGTTCGCATTGTTGCAGGAAGTCGTTTCTTATGCCGAGACTTCCATGTCGAGACGCAAATTCCTGTTGCATTATTTCGGAGAGGAATTCGACAGCGAGACCGGAGATGGCGCCGACATGGATGACAACATGCGCAATCCCAAAAAGAAAAAAGAGGCAAAGGACGATGCGAAATTATTGCTCGAAGTCGTCCGTGACACCAAACATTTATACAAGGCCAAGGAGGTCGTGTTCACGCTCATCGGCAAGGTGAACGCCGTGATCAAAGCGCACCGGACCGATACGCAACCGTTTTTCGGCGCGGGTTCCGATCAGGACGAACGTCATTGGATGGCATTGATCCGACAGGTTTTGGTCGAAGGTTTCCTGTCAAAAGACATAGAAACGTACGGCATTCTCAAAGTCACCCGAAAAGGTCTCGATTTCATTGCGAACCCGACCTCGTTCATGATGACCGAAGACCACGAATACGATGAAACCGATGACGATACGGTCGTGACATCGACGAAATCATCGGGAATCGCCGACGAAGCGTTGATGGCGATGTTGCGTGACCTTCGTAAAAAAGTCGCGAAACAGCTCGGAGTGCCGCCATTCGTTGTATTTCAGGATCCGTCGCTCGAGGACATGGCGCTCAAATATCCGATTTCAATCGAAGAACTCGGAACCGGAATCCATGGCGTCGGCGAAGGAAAAGCCAAGAAATACGGAAAGGAATTCGTGGAACTCATCGCGCGTTACGTAAAGGATAACGACATCACGCGGCCTGACGATCTGGTCGTGAAATCGACGGGAGCGAATTCGGCGAACAAACTGTACATCATCCAAAGCATCGACCGTAAACTTTCGCTCGACGACATCGCCAAGGCCAAAGGCATGAACATGGACGCATTGCTCAAGGAGATGGAAATGATCGTGTATTCGGGTACCAAACTCAACATCAAATACTGGATCGACGATTTGCTCGACGATGACCAACAGGACGAGATCCAGGAGCATTTCATGGAATCCGAGTCGGACAAGATCGAGGATGCGCTCAAGGAATTCGAAGGCGATTACGACATTGAGGAATTGCGTTTGATGCGGATTAAGTTTATTTCGGAAGTCGCGAATTAGGCAAAAGTCGAAAGTCGAAAGTCGAAAGTCATGGAGCGGCCGATGAATCCTCGTTAGGTCTGCGATTAACGTTTCATGTCGTCAACTAAATTCACTCTCACATCTAAAAATGAGTCCTGCCCATAAAGGCTGTTGAATGTTGGTTAGGTATGCGATTAACGTCTCATGTCGTCAACTAAATTCACTCTCACATCTAACAACGAGTCGTCGTTTATAACCGCCTTTACGACTTTATGACTTTCGACTTTCGACTTCAAAACATAATGACTTTCGACTTTCGACTTCTTTTGTTGCTTTTTTGGACCGGACTCTCGGCCCAGGAAATCGATTCCGCTGTCGAAGAAACCGATACGATTTCGGAGATAATTTCAGAAACGCCACCGCCGCGTTACATCGCACCGTACGCTAAACTCGACAGTATCGCACGAACGGTCAGATACGACGGCAACCTCGAGAAAGCCACGTACGAACTCACGAAATCTTATTCGTCCGAGATTGAGAAGACGCGTGCCATTTTCGCGTGGGTAACGGCCAACATCGCCTACGATTACAAATCCTACAACAAAAACAAGCGGACCGATTTCCCGAAGTGTAAAGGCAAAGATGACTGTGCGGCCAAGTTCATAAAATGGGAAGCCGATTATCTCAACAACGTATTGCGAAAAGGCAAGGGCGTTTGCGACGGATACGCGCGCGTGTTCAAGAAAATGTGCGGTTTTGCGGGCATCCGATGCAGTGTTGTGAGCGGCTGGTCGAAACAATATATAAACCAGGTCGGCAGGATGGGAGCGTTGAATCACGCGTGGAACGTGGTCATCATTGAAGAGAAACCGTATTATCTCGACGCGACCTGGGCTGCGGGATATTGCACGAGAAACGAGAAAGGCGAACTCGACGCTTTCCACCGAAGTTACAACGATTATTATTGGCTGACGCCTGAAGATCGGTTCCTTAGAAACCATTTTCCGAAAGACACGATCTGGCCCAAAACCTCAAAGGCCGACAAGATCGTGTATCGCGACCAGCCGTATATCAACAATCATTATCTCAGTTCGATCGACATTCTTTCGCCCGAATCCGGCGTGATCAAGGTGAAGATGTGTGAGTTCATTAAGTTCAAGTTCGATTTGAGATACGTTGTTCGGAAAATGCAGGTAAACACCAATCTCTACAAGAATCCGCGCGCCTGGGTTCTGGAAAATGGAGAGAAAGTCCTCGACGGGAACGCGCTCAAAAAACAAAAATATGTCGATTTGCAGGACAGCGACTTGTTCTACGAGTTCGAATATGAAGTGTTGGATCGAAACCTGCGTTTTATCGAAGTGCTTTTCGATTACAATGTGGCGTTGAAATTCAAGGTTGAAGTGGTGGACTAATCAACAGGTCGTAAGGTCTTAAAGTTTTAAAGGCGGACATAAGCTGCACATTATATCTTCGATTAATGCATCAGATCGTACTTTTGACGGGCTTTGCGACTTTACGACTCATAAAGTTCGCCTCGATGCGGTTTCAAAGCATCCCTAACCGAAATCATTTCGGCGTCGGTGACGACCATGAACGCGATCGAATGCATGTCGGATTTCACTTCGAAACCTGTGATGTTAAGCGGAAGTTTTTCGGCGGCGATGAATTCCTTCAAGTGTATTTCGTGATGCTCGGCCGTTTTTTCAGCCGCCGGGCCGCGAAAATCCCAGATCATTTTAATTTTTCTCATGTTGTTGGGTGCAAGGTTCAGGGTGCAAAGTTACGAAGGCGCGTCGTGGTTTTTTAAAAAACTGTAGCTTTGGGAAAACCATCGGCATGAAAAGATTTGTTTTTGTTTTTTTGTTTGCGTTCGGATCGGCGTCAGCACAGGATTTGACATTGGAGCAAGCGAACCATCTCGCGACGTTGCCCGTAAAATGTGTGCAACAGGAATATCCGAATAAACCCGGAGAAACGCTCATCGACAGTACCGAAATCATGGGCCCGAAGAAGATGCATCCCGCGTTCTACGGCTGTTACGATTGGCATTCGTCGGTTCACGGCCATTGGAGTTTGGTGTATTTGCTCAATCATTTCACCGACTTGGAAAACCGTGAATTGATCATTTCGAAGTTGAAAACCAATCTGTCGAAAGAAAACATCCGGGCTGAAATCGCTTACCTGAGCAAGAATCACGAGAAATCTTTCGAGCGCACCTACGGCTGGAATTGGCTGTTCAAACTACAACTCGAACTTGAAAAGTCGACTGAACCGTATGCGAAAGAACTTGCAGGAAACCTGCGTCCGCTGACCGATTTGTTGATTGGACGATACATTTCGTTCCTTCCGAAATTACTGTATCCGATCCGCGTCGGAACACATTCAAATACCGCGTTCGGCCTCATGTTCGCTTGGGATTACGCAGTCTGGTCGAAAAACGAAACCTTTCAAAAATCAATTCGCGACAATGCGATCCGATATTTTAGATCCGACAAGAATTATCCGTTCACGCTCGAACCGTCGGGCAGCGACTTCCTTTCGCCTTGCCTCGAGGAAATCGGGATCATGCAACGCGTTTTGCCCAAAGACGAATTCCTCAAATGGCTCAAAGAATTCATGCCACGACTTTTCAAGAGAGATTTCAAATGGGAAGTCGGCAAAGTTTCAGATCCGACCGATCCGCAACTCGTGCATCTTTACGGACTCAATTTTTCACGCGCGTGGAATTTGTATCATCTGATCAATCAATATCCGACAGCATTCGCGCATTTAAAGTCGTTGGCCGACGCGCATTTGGCGTATTCGCTACCAAAAGTCACCGACGGAAATTACGAAGGCGAACATTGGCTCGCGTCGTTCGCGTTTCATGCGTTCGAAGAAAAGTAGATGCTCGGCTGCAACTTTAGCATTTCAGCACTTTAGCACTTCAGCACTTCTCCGTATTTTTGCCCCATGCCAAAAGAGCTTCTCATTCAAGTTTCGCCAGAACAGGCGACTCAAAATGATTTCCTAAAAGAGCACGCAGCCAAGTTGTTGCGCACGTCTGCAAAGGAAATCCAGCACGTGAACATCTTAAAACGTTCGATCGACGCGCGACAAAAAGCCATAAAGATCAATCTCAAGCTCGAAATATTTTTCGCAGGCGAATCCGTAACCGAACAAAACGTCGATTTGCCCGATTATAAAAATGTGGCAGACGCTCACGAAGTAATCGTCGTTGGAGCAGGACCGGCCGGGCTTTTCGCGGCTTTACAACTCATCGAACTGGGATTGAAGCCGATTGTAGTCGAACGCGGTAAAGACGTTCGGGGACGCCGACGCGATCTGAAGGCGATCAACCGCGACCACATCGTAAATCCCGATTCCAACTACTGTTTCGGCGAGGGCGGCGCGGGAACCTATTCCGATGGAAAGTTGTACACGCGCTCCAAAAAACGTGGCGACGTCGACCGTATCCTGAAACTGCTCGTCGCATTCGGCGCGACGCCCGACATCTTGGTAGAGGCGCATCCGCACATCGGAACCAATAAATTACCGAAAATAATCGAGGACATTCGCGATAAGATCATCGAGTGCGGCGGCAAAGTCCTGTTCGACACGCGAGTCGACGATATCATAATCAAATCGGGAGAAATCCAAGGCATCGTCACGCAAAATGGTGATCGAATAGAAGCGAACAAGTTAATCCTCGCGACAGGACATTCGGCTCGCGATATTTTTGAATTGCTCGATCGAAAGAAAATCGAAATCGAGGCAAAGCCATTCGCAATCGGCGTTCGCGCGGAACATCCGCAGGAATTGATCGACCAGATACAATACAGTTGTGATTATCGTGGCGAGTTCTTGCCGCCGGCTCCATATTCGATCGTTAAACAAGTCAATGGACGCGGCATGTATTCGTTCTGCATGTGTCCCGGAGGCGTGATCGCGCCATGTGCGACGAGTCCGGGCGAGGTCGTCACGAACGGTTGGTCGCCGTCAAAACGCGATCAGGTAACCGCGAATTCGGGCATCGTGGTCGAACTCAAGCTCGAGGATTTCAAGCCGTTCGCAAAAGCAGGCGCGCTCGCGGGATTGGAATTCCAGAAAGCGATCGAGCAACAAGCTTGGCAAATGGCAGGGCAGACGCAGAGAGTTCCGGCCCAGCGAATGGTCGACTTCAGCCAGGGAAAAGTTTCGGCCGACATCCCGAAAACGTCTTACGTTCCGGGCACGACTTCGGTGGAACTTGGAGCCGTTTTCCCGGGATTTCTCACGCAGATCATGCGCGAAGGCTTCATGGATTTCGGGAAGTCGATGAAAGGTTATTTCACGAACGACGCGATTTTGCACGCGCCCGAATCGAGAACATCATCACCCGTGCGCATTCCACGCGACCCGATTTCACTCGAACACACGCAGATCAAAGGCTTGTATCCGTGCGGGGAAGGCGCGGGTTTCGCCGGAGGGATCGTGTCGGCGGCTATTGACGGGGAAAAATGTGCGATCAAGATAGCCGAATCATTAAAGAAATGACGGTTCTCGGTTAAAACCGTGGGGCTTCTATGCAGAAAATCAAGTCGTGGAAAACAGGCGCGCGCAAAATCCAGCGGAGGCGGTCAGCGGCGGTTGCCTGCCGTTTCCATTTCTTTCCAAACACCATTAACAATCCTGTAGATGGAAGGGCTGGACGTAGCCGCGCAGTTACCGACACTTGACGAAGTAATTGCGGCAAGTTCAAAATTTTCGTCAAAAATCGGAGCTGAAATATAAGTAATTCCTTTAGGACATTTTTTTAATAATGATCCGGCAGAATCAGGATTGGTTCTCTAAGGAATCAAATCACTTGTCTTTACAAACGAGATTCCTATTTTTTTGATCATATTGGAATCAAGTTTGAATTTCTTTGCTCGTGCTTCCAAAGTTTTTAGCTCAGACTTGTTGCGTAAATATAATTTCCGAATTACGAATTCTTCGATATGATAATGTGGATTTACAATTTTGCTCGTTGCGATAAACGATTCGTTTGTCGTCTCCAAAATACAGTTGCAACTATCGTTTTTTAAAATCTGCTCGACTAAATTATTTGCGTTCTCGTTATACAAATCTTTCGAAACCTCTTTGGAATTCTTACAGGCAATAGTAAAAATTAAGGCAATCAAAATGTAGTAGCGTAGCGACATAATTTGATCTTCGTAAATTGCAGATTGACTGACATTTACCGAATTTCGACATCAGCAGCGTTATCGGAACGATGCTAGTCAATTAATCACCGACTCAATCCCACCAAAGCATCAACGACTTGGTATCGGTGATTTCGTCTTTCAAAGCGGTCAGCGTTCCTGCGCCTTGATCGACGCTGTCGGGACATAATTTATAAACGTCTTTTGCGAATGCGGTCATGTTTTTTGGCAGCGTTTCGAATGTGATTTTCACCCAATCGTCGGCACAACCTACGACCGTGAAATTGCACAGTTTCTTCCATTTTTCGAGCGATGCGACAATCATGTTATTGTCGACGTCGTGATTCGGACCTTGCGTATTTCGATATTTTACGATGTCGAGATCATCGCCGCCTTTGAGAATTGCGATGCCGGTCAAGTCAGCGCCATCGCTGAATTCAAACAGTAAATATCCTTTTTGTTTGAATTGCGCCCTGAGGTTTTCGACTGTCGGTTCATTGTCCGACGATTTGTTTATCGCGACTATTCCGTCGAAAGTGCCTGAAGCGATTTCGCCCGTTTCGGCATCGATCGTAGGCAATTGCGTTAGCGCGCTTCCGGCTTCCTTTTTCAGAAGTGACGCGAGTTCGGCATCGAAATTTAGTTTTGCGACCAATTCACTTTCAGTCTTTGTGAGTTGCGCGTGAGAAACCCCGACAAAAAAAAGTCCCGACAAAAGCAGGACCGGTATACGTATTTTCATGGTGATGATGATGCTTTACTGCAATAGTACATCTATTTTCTTAAGCAGACTGTCAAAAAGTCGGCAGTTGCGTTTTTCGATCACGCTGTACAATTGAAACAGTTTGTCGTCGCGTTCGGACTTGAGCGCGTAGTTGTTGCAGATGTTGGCGCAGACTTTCGACAGCAGGGTTTTAGCGTCGGCGTTCTTATAAGCGCTGATCGCATTCTGGAAGTCGGCGTTCGCGTAATCGTCGTCGACGTTCATCTGCAAAGTCGGGAAAAATGCGGCGTGCGGATAAACCGAATATGCGATGTACGAAGCCTGCGGATATTGCGTCAACACTGCGATGTCGGTGGGATTTTTGAAATTGGCAAGTGTCGCCAGAATCTCGGCAGTCGGATACTTCGTCGCGAAGAATTTCACGCGAGCGTAATTCTTGGATTTATAACCGCTCGTGTAGAAAATCGTGTTCAGTGTACGGGGCGCGACATTGTCGTCGGCCAACGCCATCGCGGTTAGTTTCGCAAGACAGGCGTCGGTTTCCACTGATGTCCATTTCGTGTCGTAATCGCGTCCGAACATGCCTTTGAGTTCTTTCTGCAACCCTTTCTTGGTGGTGCGCTCGTAGTATTTCTTGCGTTCGGCTTTCTCTTTTTGATGGGCGACGGCAACATAAAGTTCACTCGCGGGATTCGATTCGTATTCGATCACTCCCAGTTTTAATTTTACGATTTCGTCGCTTGTCATGTAGCTTTTGAACAGATCGGCGACTTTTGCGGATTTGCGTTCCACGAGTTCCTGGGCGATCGCGATCTTGGCGTCGGCGTTTGCGCGGGAAACGGCTTTGAGAAGCTCGTCCTCGGTTGCCGATTTGTAATCGGTTTCAGTCGTGGTGTGTCGTGATACTGTCGGTTTATTGCCCGATCCGTTGTCGGCGATAAGCTTTGTCGATCTGGCCGATTGTGAAAATCCGACGGCTCCGGCAAACAAGCAAAATAGCAGCAATGTGTTTTTCATAGGCACTTAAAAAATTGTAGGTTTCGTTTGGGGGCGAAGGCGATTTACTAACGTGTTTTTCAGTCCATTAGTGTATCGCGGATTGTAAATCTAACGTAAAAAAAGAAATTACGAACCATAAAAATCCGATTTTAACAAACAGCGCTTCGGGCTTTATCGGCTAACCGTCAATGTTTTATCGGTTTTTTACAGGTTTTTCGGAGCGTGTTTTTCAATCGTCGGCCGAACGCAAAACCATTCTTTTTTCTTACTTTTGAAATCAAGTCATGATAGAAGAAAAAGTAATATTAGTAAACGAAAACGACGAGCAGATCGGTTTGATGCCGAAGCTTGAAGCCCACGAGAAAGCCGTTTTGCACCGCGCGTTCTCGGTTTTCGTGATGAACGGAAACAACGAGGTTATGCTGCAGCAGCGAGCGGCCCAAAAATACCATTCGCCTTTGCTGTGGACCAACACGTGTTGCAGCCACCAGCGAGAAGGTGAAACCAATATCGAGGCCGGAACGCGTCGCTTGCACGAGGAAATGGGTTTCACCACCGAGTTGCGCGAACTGTTCCATTTCATTTATAAAGCACCGTTCGAAAACGGCCTGACGGAACACGAACTCGACCATGTCATGATCGGATTCTACAAAGGCGAACCGAACATCAATCCTGACGAAGTCGCCGACTGGAAATGGATGCACATCGACCTTTTAAAGACCGATATGGAAAAACATCCCGAGAAATACACGGTTTGGACGCGTATTATTTTCGATGAATTTTATCATTACCTTGAAGATCATAAGGTGTAGACGAAGGACGAAAGACGAATGACGAAAGACGAATGACGAAAGACGAAGGACGAAGGACGAATGACGAAGGACTGAAGCATCGGAAGGCAAAAGCTCGAATGAACGCATCAACCAATCAAAAAAAAGTCCATCCATCGTCAAAAGACACGATTCGAATAAAACAAGTAACCGATTCAACGATTAAACTAAAAAAGTGAAAGTAACAGTCTCAAGAAAAGCCCACTTCAACGCCGCGCATCGCTTACATCGAAAAGACTGGTCGTTCGAGAAGAACGATTCGGTGTTCGGGAAATGCAACAACGAGAACTTTCACGGGCATAATTATGAGTTGATCGCGAGCGTGACGGGCCAGGTCGATCCGGAAACGGGTTACGTGATCGACATCAAAAAATTATCGGAAATCATCTACGAGGAAGTCGAAGTCCCGTTCGATCATAAAAATTTGAACCTCGACGTGCCCGACTTCGCCGACCTGAATCCGACGGCCGAACACATCGCTTACGTAATCTGGCACAAAGTCATGAAACGCCTCGACCCGAGTTTTGAACTCGAGATCAAATTATACGAAACGCCGAGAAATTCTGTAACGTATAGGGGAGAATAATCCGTAAATTGTGTTTGGAGTCGAAAGGCGAAAGTAAGACGAAAGACAAATGACGAATGACGAAGGACCAAAATCCGGAAGACAAACGACGAATGACGAAGGGCCAAAATCCGGAAGACAACGACGAATGACGAAGGACTAAAATCCGGGCGACAAACGACGAATGACAAAGGACCAAAATCCGGAAGACAAACGACGAATGACGAAGGACCAAAATCCGGAAGACAACGACGAATGACGAAGGACTAAAATCCGAAAGACAAACGACGAATGACAAAGGACCAAAATCCGGAAGACAAACGACGAATGATGAAGGACCAAAATCCGGAAGACAAACGACGAATGACGAAGGACCAAAATCCGGAAGACAAACGACGAATGACGAAGGACCAAAATCCGGAAGACAAACGACGAATGACAAAGGACCAAAATCCGGA
>NZ_SEBS01000023.1 GCF_004211145.1 Flavobacterium sp.
AAAAACGGCGCTTCGATCGCGATTTCGTCCGGATGATGCGTCTCGATGAGTTCTATCGTACGCTCGAAAATGACGCGCAATTTCGTATAATGATCGTCGTATTTCGACAGGATAAGTTCGTTGAGCTGGATAAAACTCATGGTTTTTCCAACCACTTTTATGAGCCCGAAACCCATGATGGTCGTTCCGGGATCGATCCCCAATATGATGCGCTCGTTTGCCAATTTAATCGTTTCTTTGCCCCATGATTCGGGTTTCGCACAAAGCTAAACAATATTGGATTGCCGCGGTCAAAGTTTTGGTGCTCGTGGGCGCTTTTTATTACATCTGGGATTCGCTGGCCAACAACGACAAACTCGACTGGAAACAATTTCTCGAGACGTTCGAAAATTGGACCTGGCCGTCGATTTTTTTGGTTCTGTTATTGAGTTTCGCCAATCGGTTTTTGGAAATTCTGAAATGGCAAAACCTTGTTTTCTCCATCCGACAAATTTCTTTGCCCGAAGCGACAAAACAAGTTCTCGGCGCCCTGACCGCGGGGCTTTTCACTCCAAACGGAATCGGTGAATACGGCGCGAAAGCCTTGTACTTCGAGAAGCCGCTCGCCAGGAAAATCGTATTCCTCAATTTGGTCTGCAACGGAATTCAAATGTTTCTGAGCGTGCTGTTCGGAATCTTCGGGTTGCTGTATTTCAATGTGCACTTCGACATCATAACCGCGCAGACTGTCCTAATAATTTTTGGCGTCGTCTGCGGCCTGTTCTTGGTTTTCTTCGCGTTGAAACGTTTTACGATCCGAGGTTTCTCGATTGAGAAAATCATCCATAAGATCAATTCGCTGCCCAAGAAAATCCATCGAAAAAACACCTTGCTCGCCGTGATGCGGTACGCGGTCTTTTCACATCAATATTATTTGTTGTTCGTGATGTTCGGGGTCGATCTGCCATATATTTTACTCATGTCGGCGATCACAAGCGTGTATTTTTTGGCGTCTTCATTGCCGACATTCCAATTTTTGGACTTCGCCGTGAAAGGCAGCGTCGCGGTGTATTTCTTCGGATTGCTGGGCGTGAACGAATGGATTACCGTATTCATCGCGACGCTCATGTGGTTTTTAAATGTAGTTTTGCCGGTGAGCATCGGAAGTTATTACGTCGTCAAATTCAAGTCGCCATGGTCGCAATAGCCGCACTTTTTCTGGTTTATATTTTAGTTTACGGCGGGTTTATCGTCGCTTTGGTTCGCGCGTTCCCAAAAGTAAAATCGTTTGAACCGACGAATTCGCAGCCAACAACCACGTTTTCGATCATCATTCCGTTTCGCACCGAAGAAAAAAACCTGCACGCATTGCTCGATTCCATTTCCAAAATCGAATATCCGCATGAGTTGTTCGAATTGATTTTCGTCGATGACGCGTCTGAGGATTTCTCTACGAACGTGATCAACAAATGGCGCATGGCGAACGGTTTGTTCCAGACGACGTTGCTTGAAAATATCCGACTTACGGGTTCGCCCAAAAAAGACGCGATCTCAAGAGCCGTCCCAATCGTGAAATCCGACTGGATCATCACGACCGATGCCGATTGCATACTTCCGTCGACTTGGCTGCGAACGCTCAACGATTACATTTTGCAGAACAACGCTGAAATGATTGCCGGACCTGTCGCCTATTCGGGCAAGAAAACAGTCCTGCATCATTTCCAACGATTGGATTTCCTGAGTCTGCAGGGCACGACGATCGGGAGTTTCGGCATGAGGAAACCGTTCATGTGCAACGGGGCGAACTTCGCGTACAAAAAGAGTTTTTTCTACGACATCGGCGCGTTCAACGGAAACGAGAACATGGCGAGCGGCGACGACGTGTTCCTGTTGCAGAAAGCCGTAAAGCAGTTCCCCGAAAAAGTCCATTATTTAAAATCCCGAAGCGCGATCGTCACGACGCAACCCGTAAAATCGTGGTTCGAACTGCTCAATCAGCGCGTGCGTTGGGCGTCGAAAGCGACTGCTTATGACAATCTCTTTGCCGACGATTTGGCGATCGTGGTTTTCCTCGCGAATCTGTTTTTGGTGATTTCGGTGATCTTGACCGCGACGACTTTCCTCGATTGGAAACTGCCGCTTGGCTTGTTTGTGCTCAAATTGATTCCCGATTGGCTGTTGATTTCGAAGTCGAATTCGTTCTTCGGAAAAGGAAGATTTGTGTTTCCCGTGTTCGCAGCCTTGGTCTATCCGTTCTTTACGGTTGCGGTCGTCGGCTTTGCGTTAATAGGGAAATACAGGTGGAAAGGCCGGAGTTTTTCGCGTTGATCGTGACGTGATCGGCTAGCCCTGATGGCAGTGGAAAGCATTTTTGAGAAAGCCGTATTTGACGCCGACCAAAACGTGCGACCAACGGAAGCGCCTTTTGGGCGATGCGACAAAACGGAAGTCGATAAAATCTTGGAACGGACAGCAGGAAACAGCTCCTGATAAAATTAAAAGTTATTTCCGCACCTCAAGAACAACGGGCAGCATAAATTGCGTCTTCACGGGAATGTCGCGTTTGAGCGCGGGTTTGATTTTTGGAAAATCTGAAAGTCGGGCTTGGAGAATGCTGTCGATCTTGTCGCGTCCGTAGACCAGGCTGTCGTTGAGTTTTGGTTCGAACTTCACGCGTGAATCGGGAAATATCGTGACTTTCATAGAGATCGTATCGAGGTCGGGATACAACACCTTCAACGTGTCGGAACTCAGTCGTTGCTGGATGTTCGCGACAAGGAAATCCAGGAAACACTGCTTGTTGAGCATTTTATCCTGGATCGAATCGCAACTTTCGACGGTCGGGAATTCATCGACTTCGTTCCAGTTGATCGACTTCAATTCCTTCTCGAGCAACTCGTCCTTGGATGGCACCTGCTTGTCAAAATACTGGCACGAAACGGCCAGAGACAGGAGTAAAAGCAGTGTCAAATTTTTCATCATGGTTTGCAAGGGCTCAAAAATACCGAGTATCTTTAACGGAATCGTTCCCAAAAATACTAAAAAAAACGTGCTATGGATACAATCCTTTTGATTCTTGGGCTGTTGCTCATGATTGGCGGAATAATCGGGAGTTTTATTCCCGTGTTGCCGGGCCCGCCGATGAGTTGGGTCGGGTTGCTGCTGCTGTACTTTACCGATGCCGTCGACTTCAATTATTGGCTTTTGGGCATCACGTTCGTGCTCACCGTAATCATTACGATTCTGGATTTCGTAATTCCGGCTCAGGGAACGAAACGGTTCGGAGGCAGCAAATACGGGATTTGGGGAACGAACATCGGGTTGGTCGTCGGGATTTTTACACCGATTCCGTTCGCGTTCATCATTGGGCCGTTCCTGGGCGCGTTGATCGGCGAACTGATCTACAATTCATCCGACCACAAGCGAGCGCTCAAGGCGGCGACGGGTTCTTTCCTTGGCTTTCTCGCGTCGACGTTCGTGAACTTCGTGTTTTGCATGATCTTGTTCGGGATTTTCGTGGCCGTTGTTTGGACGAATGCGGGGAAGTTGTTTTAGATTTTAGCGTTGAGGACTTTTAAATTAAAGGAATTGAAAAACTAAGCGTTCGCGTTTTTAGTCCGAATATTTCAGCACCTGAACTTATATTCTTTACTGATAGATAAAATTTCAAAAACAAAAAGCCGATCGACTGACCGGCTTTCTTTGTTTATTTTCTTTTGAATTATTTCTTGATGACCTTGCGCGTGAATTTCTCGTTCGTATCGGTACTGACTTCCAGGAAATACATGCCCGATGTCGCGCCCGAAAGATCGATCACGTCAACGCTCATTCCCGATGTTTTCGTCATGATCTTCTTACCCGAAATGTCATAGACCGAAATTTCGGCGATCGAACCGTTCTTGACCGACACGTTCACGTTGCTGTTTGTCGGGTTCGGATAAAACGCGAGTTCGGCGGTCTGGAAGTCGTCGGCCTGCAATTGCGCCACGAAAGTTGTCGAGAATTCGTTCGTGATGATCGCCGGATTGAAATCGAAAAAGATCGAAGCTTGGGCCAAAATCACATCGTTTACCACGAATCCCGGTTTTGGCTTCACGCGGAACTGCACATAACCCTGCGCTCCCGTTGCGGTTTGCGAAGCCGGTGGCAACATGATGTTCTTGAACGTCCAATTCATGAATCCGCCCACGCGATCGAGCACGTAATTGTGGCTCGCGGTTATCATGTTGGCCGAAGCCTCGTCAAGCATTCCGCTTAGGTTTTCGGCGATGTTTACGTTTACGGCGGCAGCTGTTCCCGAATTCTCGAATCGGATCGTGTAATATAAATAATCATCGTCGTCCCAAGCTGAGAACAGGATTTGCGGGCCGTGTACCTCGAAAATATCGTTCGGGTCATACGATCCGATTATCACTTCAGTTAAAGTCGAATTGTTGTTCGATGAAACCGAATCGCCCGTGAGCGGAACGATGTCGACCGATGAAATCACGGCTTGCCCAAGTGAAACCGTAGGAATTACCGGAACTTGCAAATCGACAGTGATCTCGCGTGATTCAAACGGCAGTAAGTTGGTGAAGGAATACGTGAATCCAGTCGCGTTCGAAACCGCCGACGCTTCGGAAATCGTCGTAATCGACAGGTTCGGATCTTTTGCATACGAAACTGTTCCCGATGCCACGGTTTGGCTTCCGAAATTCGTGTATACCAGTTTTTGAACGTGCGTGAATCCCGGCATTGGCGAGTTCATCGGAACTATCGAAACTGAAAGATCGGTGTAACTCTGAGTCGATACGACAGGGAAATAATATTCGGTCAGACCTGCGCCCGGAACCGCTGCCACACTGGAATAAGATGGCGTCGTGATATTATATGAAGCCGCATAGGCAGCGTCGATTTCAAAACTTATATCGTATAGATTGGCCGGATCGTCCTCGTAAATCGTGTGGATTCCTGTTGATGACGTGATGTTGTGGATATTTCCGTCGGCGTTGATTTCATACTGGAACTGACCTAACGGGAAATCGACTTCGCCGCCGTCTTTCGTGCCGTTTGCGTTCGAATCGAGAAACGCGTTCAATCGAAAACCCGAACAGTCAATCTCACCCGTCGTCGTGGCCATGTCCGAGATTTTAATATAACCCGGCTGGTTCGAAAAGTTCGTCACCATGATCAGGTAAAACTGTCCTGCAATCGCATTTTGGATGTTTACTTCTTCTATAGGATTCGCGCTGTAACTGCAATCGATCACGTCTGAAGGCAGCAGCGCGCCGCAATTCGATGTAGCATTCGAAAACGGACCGTAGCAAATAAAGTCGACGTCGAGATTCGCGTTCGTGAAATTGATCGTCGTACTTTGTTCAATCTGTAAATTGATGTCTCCGGACTGGCTTACGGGCAAATAGAACCAAGTCGGGTTCGGTTGCGACGCCAGACAGTTGTAATTGTTGCCCGTCTCAGCGTTCGGCATTCCCACCGAATTCAAGAATGGGCTGTCCAAAGCATCGCAAAGCGGATTGGCTCCGAAACAGGCGGCCGCGTTCGGATAGCCGCTTTGGCAACTTGAGGTCGTGAAAGTCGTAGGTCCAACCCATTCGCTGACCGAATCTTCACCGCAACGACTGCGAACGTATACGTCGTAGGTCGTCCCGCATTGTAAACCCCAAACCGAATTCGGCATGGACGCAACGGGTGTACCAAAAGTTTCGCTAAGCGGAGCGGGCGCACCGGCTGGAAGTGATAATAATTCCCATCCGTAAGCACTGTCGTCCTGTGTCCAGATTACGTTGCCCGAAGTCTGTGTCGGATTTATGATGGCGACGTTTTGCGGAGTGGCACATTCCTGGGCCGAAACAAATCCAAAACTTATCAGTAATAAAAGTGAAAGTAAAGTTCTCATCATAGTGTTGCTTTTTTGGATTACTAATATACATTTTTTTGATTCTCGCTGACTATCGGGCTCATTTCGAATAAAGTAAGCCTGGTTTACACTAAAAACCGCATAAACGCTGTTATTATGGATACCTAAATCGACAACACATGCCTGCCAATGTATTTTTCCCGATGAAATCGACGTTGTATTTTTTCATTTTCACTGCGTTTTTTTCGCAAAATTTGTTCGCCCAGTAGAATCGGATTACGAACCTTGCAGCTATTATGGCGAAGATCTCGATGCCGAAGTCAAAATGTATCCCGCGAGCGACCACGCCAAAAACGTCATCAACGGCGTGATATCGGTGATCGGACTCAAACCGAATTTCGAAATCCGGGAAGCCAACGTCCCGAATGCGGCCGCCGTCATCCTCGACAACAAACGATACATTTTATACAATGGCGAATTCATGGATCAGATCAGCCTCGCGTCGGGAACATATTGGGGCGGCATCAGCATCCTCGCGCACGAGATCGGACATCATTTGAACGGACATACGTTAGACGAAGGCGGCAGCAGGCCCGCGACCGAATTGGAATCGGACGAATTCTCAGGTTTCGTACTCTGCAAAATGGGCGCGACATTGAAAGAAGCGCAGGCGGCCATCTCAATCGCGGCGTCCCAAAAAGGATCGCACACGCATCCGGGTCGCCAACAACGTTTGAATGCGATCGCGAACGGCTGGAACAACGCCAAAGGCCAGAACGGTGTCGCCACGAAAACGTCGGTTTCACGAAACAACGTCGAAAAACCCGTGCTCATCCGTCGCCAGACGCAAGATCAAACCGCAGCTGAAAAATACATCGCGTTCGACGTGCATTTCGCCGCCGACAGCAACGGCATCTATTACATCACGAACAAAGGGAATCTGGTGAACGTCGATGAGGAATCGATGTATCTCATCGGAAGCCTGTCGGAATCGAACAAACGCGGTTACCGACTCATGCTCACCGACAAAAACTACAACTACCTTTACATTGCCGAGGGCGGAAACATCGAAAACGGTTCGGGCAAGAAAGTCGGAATGATAAAGCCGCACGAGGATTGATTTGATTTTCGCGCCCGTTATCGAAACCTTTTTTCGCTATCTTAGCCGAAATGGAAATCGTTGATTTTCAAACCATCAAACATCCACAGCGGCCTTTTCGATTGCCCCGACGTATTGGCTGCCCACCTTTTTCGCTATGGGCAAACCGATCCAAATATTAATCGTCGAGGACGAAATGATCATCGCGGCCAACCTTTCGTTGCAGCTCGTGGAATTGGGTTACGATGTTGCGGGAATCATTCCCCGGGCCGACGAAGCGCTCGCGCATATCAACAATCGGCAGCCCGACATTTTGTTGCTTGACATCAATTTGAGAGGCGATATCGACGGTATCGAAATGGCGTACCAGATGCAGAAACTGCACGACATCCCGATCATTTACTTGACCGCGAATTCTGACGAGGCGCACTTTGAACGCGCGAAGGCTACGAATCCGTACGCGTTTATTTCAAAGCCGTACAAGAAACTCGACTTGCAACGCGCGATCGAACTCACCGTAAACCAGATCGAACGCAATAGACCCGCTGAAGGCCAAAGCCAGTCGACCGACCAAGCACTTATCCTAAGCGACAGCATCTTCGTGCGACATCACGAAAAAATGGTCAAAGTCGACATCAAGGACATTTTATACATCGAAGCCGAACGCAATTATTCGCGCATCCATTCAAAAGACAAGGAATATTTGCTCGTGATGACATTGAAAGATCTCGACGAGAAATTGCCTCCGAGACATTTCATCCGAATCCATCGGTCGTTTATCGTGAACATTTCCCAGATCGATGAAGTCGCCCAAACCCATGTCGTGATCGCGCGAAAAGCCATTCCCGTAAGCAAACCGCTTAAGGACGAACTGCTCAAACGCCTGCAAACCATTTGAGCCGATGAAAAAACTGTACTTCGTGATCCTGCTTTCGGTTTCATCGCTTTCAGCCCAAACCAAACAGCTCGACAGCCTCAACGCGCTTTATGAAAAAGAGAAAAAACCGTCGCGCAGATTCGACCTCCTGACGCAGTTGAACGACAAAAGCGCCGAGACAGATCTTACATTGGCCGCAACGTATGCTCGAAAAGGTGTCGACCTCGCAAAAAAAACGATAGACAAAGAATGGCTGCCTAAATTCCATGAAAGACTCGGGCGCAACTATGCGAACATGCTCGAGCTCGATTCGGCCTGGGTAAATTTCGAGCGCGCGATGAAAGGTTATGTGGCCGTCGGCGATAAAAAAGGACAGGCGACCACGTATTTCAAAATGGGCTGGGTACTTAAAAAAAGAGGCGAATTCGAACACGCGCTCCAAGCCGACCTGAAGGCGCTGAAACTCATGGAATCCATTGACGACAAGGCCGGAATTGCGGGAGCGACGACTCGCGTCGCCGAAGATTTGGCACGTCAGGAACGTCTCGAGGAATCACTGCGATACGCAAAAAGAAATATCGATTTCTGCAAAAAAAACGATCTGCCCACCGAACTCATGTTCGCGTACGTGGCCGCCGGTGACGCAAGCATCCACGCGAACAAGGTGAACGATTCCTACTTTTATTTCAAGAGCTCGCTTGATTTGGCGAAAACGCTCGGCGTAGGCAAGATGACTTTGGCCGACCTGACCAATAATGTCGGGAATGCGCTGAAACGACAACGAAAATACAAGGAAGCGCTCGCCACTTACGAGCAGGCCAGGAAATATGCGACCGAAAGCAACTACGGTGTCGCGCTTGGTGTCGTCGCCGCGAATCTTGGCGAGGTCAACATGTTGATCGGGAATTACAAAGAGGCGCTTCCGTATCAGTTACAAACCATCAAATATCAGGAAGAAAATCACGACGTTTCGAATCTCACTGAAAACTACGGCCATATCAGCACGACGTACGAAAAACTCGGCGATTATCCAAAGGCGCTCGAATACCACAAGAAGAGTTTCGCCATGCGCGACAGCATCGCCAAAGCCGACAGCGACAAAGCCATGAGCGAAATGCTCACGAAATACGAGACCGAGAAAAAAGAAGCGACGATCAAAACGCAAAATCGGCAAATTGCGAATCAGCGTCTCGTGCAATGGCTAAGCGCTGGATTTGTGGTTTTGTTGTTGGCATTTCTGGCGTTCGGTCTTAGAAGTTATCGCGCGCGAACCCAAGCCAACAAACTACTCGCGACGAAAAACGCCGAGAACGAACTGCTCATGAAGGAAATCCACCATCGCGTGAAGAACAATCTTGAATTGGTCAAAAGTCTGATCGCGCTGCAGTCGGCGCATCTGGAAGATTCCGAGACGAAAACCGCGATGCTCGAAAGCCAGAACCGCGTGCAATCGATGGGAATCATCCATCAAAAATTATATCAGGGCGAGAATTTGGGAAGCATCGAAATGAAGGACTATTTCATGAATCTCGGTGAGGGAATTCTCGACACGTTCAATGCCGACGACAAAGTCAGGATCGAATGTGCGATGGAAAATCTCGAACTCGACATCGATACGGCCGTTCCGATTGGTTTGATCGTAAACGAATTGCTTACGAATTCACTTAAATACGCGTTCCCACAAAACGCCGAGGGCAAAATCACCATCAGCCTTTCCAGGACAAACCCCAAGGAACTTACGCTCAAAGTGTCCGACGACGGCATCGGGAAAACCGCGAATTCGGCCGCAAAAGGAACGGGTTTCGGCACACAACTCGTACACTTGCTCACGATCCAACTCAATGGAATCATGGAAGAACATCTACAAAACGGCACCGAAACAGTGTTCCGTTTTAAGTTGAAGGCGGCAGCGTAATCTTCATCGGTTCAGCAAATCTTACTTATCGGATAAATAAAAGTGCGGGTTCGGACAGGATTCGACGCGTTTCGTCCTAAACGGGTTTTTATTTCAATTGGTTGTCAGTTACTTAGACTCAGAAATCATCGCGGTTTCTACTTGTAAACCAATACGACAAAAATATGAAAACTTTAAAAATCACGTTGTTGCTGGCGGCTTTCCTGCTGTTGCTTCCCGCCAAATCGAACGCACAGAACCAACTCGTCTGGGTACATGACGATCATGTGAAACCTGCCATGCAGGAGCAATACACCAAACTCGCCAAGGAATTGGCCGACGCTTGCAAACAGTACAACATCCAAAATACCGACTGGATCATGATCCGACTGAGCAATGGCGTGTATCGTTATGTTTCCACGATTCCGAATTTGGCTGCGCTCGACGTCAATCCGTTCAAGGCTTTGGGCGAAAAAATGGGCAAGGAGAAACTCGCAACGCTTTTCGAGAACATGGACAAGTGTTATGACAAACACAACAGTTTTATCAATTCGAACGTAAAAGAACTGACCTACATGCCCGATGGCTATTCCATAAACACGCCCGGACTCAACTTCCGCAAACACCATTATTTTTATGTGACGCCTTCGACTTCCGATGCTGTCGCTGAAAAGATGAAAGCTGTCCACGCGCTATACGTGAAAAACAAAGCCAAGGAATATTTCCAGATTTATCACAGCAGTTTGGGTTGCGAGGAAGAATATTATCTGGTCGTAGTTTCAGCAAAAGACGAAGCCGATTACCAAAAAACGTCCGATGAAACTGAGAAACTGCTCGGAGACGAAGGCGCCAAAGCCATGGACGCGCTGTTCAAAGCCACAACCCGTTATGAAGTCACGTCAGGTTACGCCAAACAGGACTTGAGTTATTTCGCTAAAAAATAAAACACAAAATCATGAAAAACATACTACTTCTCGTTGTTGCCATTTCGTTGGCTTCGTGTACGCAAAGAGACCGTTACACGCAAAAATCGGCTGAAATCGAAACCTACAAAAAAGCGGTCGCCGCTTATGAGAAACGCGATTGGGAAACCATGACGAGCTTCTACGCCGACACGGCAAAAATCCTCAACAACGTCACGAAAAAGGACGCGAAGACAGTCGCCCAAGCGCTCGACATAAATAAAGAAGACGCCGAACTCTTTTCGAAATGGGAATACGTCGCATCAGAAAGCGAATACGAAATGGTCACGACCGACAAAGGCGAAACCTGGGTGAATTTCTTCGCGCTGTGGAAAGCCACGCTCAAGTCAAATGGCAAAGAATATGAAATCCCGTGTTTCACGACAGCGCGTTTCATCGATGGAAAGATCGTGCGTGAACTCGGATACTGGGACAATTCGAAAGTCTTGCCCGACATCGTCGCTTCAATGGCAACGAAACCGGCCGACAGCACAAAAACCGTACAATAAACCGTCATGAAAAAGGCAGGAATAATCGGCGGATCGGGCTTTATCGGAAGCTACGTCACCAAACTGTTTCTCGGCAATGGCTTCGACGTCAAGGTTTCGTCTACCGATATTTCGACCGAAGCAAAATACCGACACTTGATGCTGTTTGAAGGCGCCGACCGACTTCACATCGCCGAACTCGACGTGCGCGACAAAGAAGCGTTGCGCGATTTCGTGAAAGACTGCGACATCGTGATCCATGCGGGAACGCCGTTCCAACTTGACGTGAAAGATCCGCAAACCGAACTCTTCGACCCGACGGTGAACGGCACGCGCAATTTCCTCGAAGTCATCAAGCAAACATCGGGAATCGAGAAAGTCGTGATCGTGGCCTCGGTTGCGAGTTACAACGCCAATTTCTCGATGCCGGCCGCGGACAGAACGCCAAACGATACATTCGATGAAAATGACGAGAAATTCAACAGCGTCGATTGTCATCCGTACGGCCAGGCGAAGTTTCTCGCGAACCAAACCGTCGAGCGATTTCTTGCCGACAACCCGGATTTGGGTTTCGAGATCAGCTCGGTCTCGCCCACGTTCGTGATCGGGAAATCGCTTTCGGACCGCGAAGACTCGACGTCGGGCGGCATGCAATTCCTGTTCAAGAACAAAATCGCGCCTAATGATTTCGTGCAGATGCTATACGACCGCGATGTCGATTTCGCGATGGTGGATGTTCGCGACGTCGCGACCGCGATCTACAAATCGGCGACGACCAGGAACATTCATGGGAAAAACTATCTGCTGAGCAGCGAAACCTACGCGATCTCAGATATCTCGCGCATGCTAAACCTCGAAAACCCGAAGAATAACGCGAAAGTCATTTACAGAAACGATTTGGCGAAACGCAATCTGGGTGTCGAATTTCGGTCGGCGAAAGAAACGTTGCATTTCTATTCAAGCTAAAATCCGCTCACGATGCACACATCTATTCAAATTGAAAAAGGTTTTCCGAGCCTTTCGGATAACACGTTGCTGCGATACGTAAACTTCATCGCGCTTTATCTGGCGCAGGGTATTCCTGAAGGCATGCTGCTTTTCGGGATTCCGGCCTGGCTCGCGATGAACGGGAAAAGTCCGGGAGAAATTGCTGGATTTGCCGTCGCCTTCGGGCTTCCATGGAGTTTCAAGTTTATCGTCGCCCCGATGATGGACCGATTCACGTATTTGCCGATGGGTCGAAAAAGGCCGTGGGTTTTGTTCGGGCAATTAGGGTTGATCGTGAGTTTCGTCTCTATGGCGTTCATTCCCGATCCGTTGCACAACCTGAAATTATTGATGATGGCGGTTTTCGCTGTCGGATTCTTCGGCGCTTTCCAAGACGTCGCGACTGACGGAATGGCCATCGACATCATTCCCGTAAACCAACAGGCGCGCGCCAACGGTTTCATGTGGGGTTCTAAAATTGCGGGAACGGCTGCGTCACTCGCGCTTGGAAGTTGGCTGCTCAACCAATACAGTTTTTCGACCGCGATTCTCGTGCTTTCGTGTGGCATCGGGCTGATCATGCTCGCGCCTTTGTTGTTGCGCGAACGCCCCGGTGAAAAGGTTTTGCCGTGGACGAAAGGCGAATCGTCGGCCGAAAACAAAAAGCTCCAACCCGACAATTGGGGCGCGATCTTCAAATCGTTGTACCGCGTGTTCAGCCTTCGCAACAGTTTATTGTTCGCCGCGATCGCGTTCATGACACAAGGCGCAGTCAATTTCATGGATACGCTACTGCCGATTTTCACTGTGCAACATTTGGGCTGGACTGATCAGACGTATTCGAATTTCAACGCAACGGCGACGCTCGTGGGCGGGCTCGGCGGCATGTTGGTCGGTGGGATCTTGATCGACAAATTCGGCAAGATGAGAATGCTCAACGTGTATCTCGCGTTGCAGATCGTGTTCATTTCGACGTTCTTCCTGATGCAATCCTATTGGCAAAACCGAGCGGTCATAAGCGGCTACATGGTTTTATATCAAATCCTGAATACGTTCACGACGATCGGGATTTTTGCGACGGCCATGCAATGTTGCTGGAAAAAAGTGTCGGCGAGCCAGTTTACGATGTTCATGACGATATCGAACATCGGACGAATCGCCGGAGCATCACTCGTCGGACCGCTTACGAACAGGTTCGATTGGGAATATGTGGTTCTTTCTTTCGGGGTCCTGATTGCGATCGCATGGCTCGGCATCCAATTCCTGAACGTCGACAGACAGGTTTCGCGCATCGCGGAATTCGAACGCCATGACGCTGAAATACTGTCGATCCCGGCGATGCCTTAACTAAATTTTTAACCGTTAAAACCAATATTATGAAAACGAGAAACACGTTTGCGCCGATTCTTTTGTCAGTTTCGATGCTGCTTATCGGATGTGAAAAGAAATCCGGAATCAAAGCACAAGTAGAGACAGCCGAATATTTTAGTTTGCGCCCTGAAATTGAAAAAACTTACGGTTACACGCACGCCGTAAAAATCGGGAACGACATCAAAATCTCGGGAGCCGTGTCTATGGACGACGACGGAAGCCCAACCGCTACAGGCGATTTGGCGCAACAGATGAAAAATTGCTATTCGGATTTAGACAAAGTGTTGAAGCATTACGGCTGCACATTTGACGATGTCGTGGTCGAAAACGTGTTCACGACCAATATGCCGGAATTCCTCAAGCAATCGGGATATCGCAATGAAATTTACAAGAAACAATTCCCAACCGGATCATGGCTTGGCGTGAAAGAATTGGCGCTTCCCGAGTTCATGATCGAGATCGAACTCGAAGTGCACAAACTATAAAAATCGCGCGATGATCGTGCGTAGTTGCCGAAGGGTCGGGTGTGGTAACCGACCCGGCAGGCTTCGTTTATCAGAAAAATAATTCCTATTCAATTCCTTACAAATCAGAAAAATAGCGTTCTTTACGAAACCCATTTTTTCCCGAATTACCAAACAGCAAACAACAGCATCATGAAGCCGCACTTTTCGCATGCCGTGCAGGGCATTTTATTCCTATTGTTTTCGACGACGCTCTGCGCCCAAACGTATATTACGAACGTGACGGTGATCGACGTGGAAAGACACAAAATTATCCCGAACAAAACAGTCGTACTAGTAAACGAAATCATCACCGAAATCGGAAACGGTTCGCTCAAAGTTCCGCCTGGCGCGACCCAAATCGACGGAAAGGGCAAATTCCTCATGCCCGGATTGGTCGACGCCCATGTGCATTTCTTCCAGAACGGCGGCCTGTACACAAGACCCGACGCGATCAACCTGCAGGAAGCCAAACCGTATGAAAACGAAATCGCGCGCGCCAAAGAATTGATGGAAAGCCAACTCAAACGCTATCTGAGAAACGGCATCACGACGGTCATCGATCCGGGTTCGACGTTTAGTTTCCTCAAACTCAAAGAACAATTCAAGGACGATGAATTCGCGCCGAATATCTATATGTCCGGGCCGCTGTTCACGACATATGAACCCGAAGTTTACCGGAACCGCAACGATGACGAGCCTTTCCATTTGGTCAAAACCGTCGACGACGCGAAGAAAATGCTGCAACAGCAACTCACGCGCAAGCCCGATTTCGTAAAGATCTGGTACATCGCCAAAGTCGATGGATTGGATCCTGAAGCAGGCGCGAGAAAATACCTGCCCGTCGTAAAAGCCATAATCGACGAAGCGCACAAGCACAACATCAAAGTCGCCGTCCACGCCACGGAACGAATAACCGCGCAACTCTCGGTCGAAAACGGAGCCGATTATCTCGTGCACGGCATCGAGGACGAACTGCTCACCGATGATTTCGTGAAACTCATAAAAGCCAAAAATGTCATTTTGTGCCCGACGCTGGTCGTGGCATCGGGTTACGATTTGACTTTCGCACAAAATCGCAATACAAACATCCATGAATTGCGCGAAGGCGATCCGTTTCAATTGGGTTCGCTGCTCGATCTGAAACACTTGAAATTGCGCGACAGCACGTTGATCGGCGATTATAAGAAGCATGCTAATTCACCCAAGTCGCTCGAAAAATGCCGACGGGAAACTGAAATTTGCGAAAAAAACCTCAAGAAATTATCAGACGCGGGCGTTATCATCGCGACAGGAACCGACGCGGGAAACATCGGAACACTTCACGCTTCTTCGTATCTCGATGAAGTTCTCGCTATGAAAAAAGCCGGAATGTCGAATTGGAAAATCATCGAAGCCTCGACTATCAACGGGGCGAAAGTACTCGGCAAACAACAGGAATTCGGATCGATTACAAAAGGCAAAACCGCCGATTTGATCCTGCTCGATGCGAATCCCGTCGACAACATCGAAAACCTCACGAAAATCAATCGGGTGTTCCATCACGGCATCGTCCACGAACCGTCGAAAATTTTGCCCGAAACGCCTGAAGAATTGGTACAGCGCCAACTCAACGCGTATAATTTCAGGAATATCGAAGGCTTCCTCGAAACATATTCGGACGATGTCGAACTCTACGATTATCCCGATAAACTCATTGGGAAAGGCAAAGACGGCATGCGCAAAACCTACGCTAAAATGTTTGCCGAAATACCCGATCTGCATTGCGAAATCCTCGGCCGAATCGTACAAGGCAACACGATCATCGACAAGGAACGCGTGAATTTCGGAACGCAAACAGTCGAAGCCGTCGCGATGTACATCGTCGAAAACGGAAAAATCAAAAAGGTGTATTTCATTCAATGATATCGGGCAGCGAAGAAACTGCTAAAAATCCACCGAACAGACGGACAACCATGACAAACGACAACCAACTCAAAAAAGTACTCGGGCTCGGCTTCGGCATCGCGATTCTCGTGGGCGGAACGATAGGCGCGGGCATTTTGCGCACTCCCGGAGAAATCGCGGCATTGCTCGACCAGGAATGGCTGATCTTGTCGTGCTGGCTTTTGGGCGGCCTGTATATTTTGATGGGCGCAGGCGCTTACGCCGAACTCGCCACATCGATCCCGAAAGCGGGCGGTTCATACAATTACATTAAACGGGCGTTCGGGAATTACGCGGGATTTGTGTCAGGTTGGTTCGATTATATCACGAACGCAATCGCGCCCGCTTTCTTTTGCATCGTGATCAGCGAATATATCGCGATGTTGCTGCCATCGGTTCAAGGGCAAACGACGGTGATCGCGGTCTCGTTCCTGTTGGGCTTCACGATTCTGCATAGCACGGGCGTGAAAAGCGGAAGCGTCGTCCAACAAATCACGAGCGTCATAAAAGTACTGTGTTTCGTCGCGTTGATCGTCGCGTGCTTCATGACGGCCGGAGTCGAAATCCCAAAAGTAGAACCTGATCCGACGGCGATGAAAGCCGGAATGTTAATCGGGTTTTTCAAATCCTTACAGATGGTGTTGGGCACATACGACGGTTGGTATGCCGTGTGTTTCTTCGCCGAGGAAGACGAAAATCCATCGAGGAATATTCCGCGATCGCTGTACACGGGCGCGGTTATCGTGATTTCGATTTACGTCGTGGTGAACATCGCGTTCTTCCATGTGTTGCCGATTCGCGAACTCGCCGATTCACCGTTGGCCGCCGCCGAAGTCGCGAAAGTCGTGTTCGGCGAAGACGGAGCAGCGATCGTGACGTTGATCGCGATTTTTTCGATCGTCGGGATATTGAATGCGTATTTGATGATTCCGCCCAGGATTTTGTACGGACTAAGCCGCGACGGATACTTCATCGAGCAAGGCGATCGCGTGAATTCGGGCGGAACTCCGATTGTCGCGTTGCTGTGCTCGTCGCTCTTTACGCTTGTGTTGATCATCGTCGGCTCGTTTGAAATCCTGTTCGCGCTCGCGACGTTTCTGGCGGTCATCGTTTGGGGATTGGCGTATTGCTCGCTCGTCAAATTGAGGATTTCCGAGCCGAACCTCATCCGACCATACAAAGCTTGGGGTTATCCGTATACGGCGATTTTACTCGTCGCGTTTTCGCTGGCGCTGCTAGTCGGGTTTGCGTATAGCGACACTCAGAGTTTTTTAGTTTGCGTCGGGATTCTCGTGGTTTCGTATCCGATATTCCGAATTTTGAAACCCAGAAAATCCTAAATTTCCTCGCTCACACTGATTAAGAAATCTTAAATTTTCAAAAAAGCCGACGCGAAGTTCTTTCGCATTAGCGTTTCGTTTTCTATATTTGAGTGAAATTCGAGTAAAAGCGAGCGCGATCGACCTGGTTAGTCGGTCAAAATAAAATGCGAGCGGTTACAAGCGTTCTTTTACGACATATTCGTAGAAAAAATCCCTACCTTTTTTATTGAGACACGCGACAAAAAGACATTTCGATGCTCTGCAATGGGATTTTTATGTCCGAACCGGAGCATCGTAAACAATGAACACAACTAAAATCAACCTCATCCAACTATCGATCTATGCAAAGACAATTATTCTCTAACCTCATTGAAATGCGTACGCTGCGGACATTCGCATTATTTGTTTTACTCGGTTTTTCATGGCAATCACGCAGCCAATATGCAGCCGAAAACCTCACTCCTACTGAGATCATTAAAGAAGGTCTTTCATTGGAGCAAGCGCCCGACGGACGGATTTTCATAGCCGAACGCGCCGGTCTCGTGCGCGTCTACCAAAATGGAACGGTCTCGACCGCGTTCACCGTGACCACGACGACGAACAACGAGCAAGGCCTTTTGGGTTTGACGCTGCATCCTGATTTCGCGACGAACGGCTACGTGTACGTTTTCTATTCGATCATCGACAATGGGATCGTGCGCCATCGCATAGAACGCGTCCAGGTAAATGCCGCGAACCAGGAAGTTGCGAGAACCGAAATTTTATTGCTAGAGCCGATAGGCGGCGGTTTCCACAACGGAGGCGACCTGAAATTCTTCAACGGTTATCTTTACATTACCGTCGGTGACAGCCAAAACAACCAGAATTCGCAGAACCTCGATACGTACAAAGGCAAGATTTTACGCATTACCGAAGACGGACTTCCCGCGCCCGGAAATCCGTTTTACGGTTCGGGATCGGTGCAAAGACAAAGTATTTGGGTGTACGGTTTTAGGAATCCATGGCGTTTGGTGCCGAATGCGGTCGCGAATAAATTGTTCGTGCTCGACGTCGGGACTTCGTGGGAAGAAGTCAATGAAATTTCAAATCCCGCGATCCGAAATTACGGTTGGGGACATCCGCAAGGTGGCGACGGCATCCAAACCGAAACGACTTTGTTCACCAATCCGATTTTTACGTATGCGACGGGAAGTATCGGGAATGCGCTTACGAACGGCGTTTTGTACAATCCGTCGGTGATTCGATATCCCGATTTAAACAACAAATTCGTCATCAAGGATTATGTGCGCGCCGAGATCCGACAATTCGACTGGACGCAACAACCAAATCCGCCGTCGACGGTCGTATACACGACGCCTCACCAATTCGCGCTCGGCATGATGGTCGGCAACGACGGTTATATTTATTATTGCAGCTACGGCAACAACGGCGACTTGATCAAACTCAATTACACTCAGGAAACCGCGCCGACTATCGTGAACCAGCCGGTTTCGCTGACCGTTATGGAAACGAATCCGGCTTCTTTTACGGTCGATGTAAGTGGCGCGGGACAAATCGATTACCAATGGCAGTTTGGGGGCGAAGATATTGCGGGCGCAAACTCGGCGACATATACGATTCCAGCCGTTACTATGGCCAACGCAGGAAATTACACCTGTGTCGTGACAAACGCATTCGGCAGCGTGACTTCGAATACCGCGGTTTTGACCGTCACGCCTTTCAGCAATGTGCCGACGGTTGATATCGTTTTACCGCTTCCGACATTAACCTGGAACGCCGACGACGTGATCAATTTCTCAGCGACCGCGACCGATATCGAAGATGGAAACTTACCCGCAAGCGCATTTTCCTGGAGCATCGACCTGTTCCACGAAGACATTCCCGGAGCCGGACATTCACATCCCGGAGCGAGTCCGCAGGGCGTGAGTTCAGGTACTTTTGTCGCGAGCAACCAAGGTGAAAAAACGCCAAACGTCTGGTATCGTTTCACGGTTACGGTCACCGACAGCAACGGTTTGACGGCAACTGATTTCGTCGACGTACATCCGAATCTGATCAATGTCACCGCCGACAGTTCGCCCACCGGATTGACGCTCGAACTCAACCAGGTCACAGGCGTCGCACCGACCTCCAGACAAGGCGTCGCCAACGCGAATTTGCAAACGCTAAATGCGCCGACACCCCAATTCGTCGGGAATACGCGTTACGATTTCGACCATTGGCAGCACGGCGGCGCGGCGAATCAGTTGTTTCAGGCGCCCGCAGATAACGATATCACGTATACCGCAATTTACACGGCAACCGACTTATCGCAAGCGCCGTATCAGGGAATCGTCGCGCAAATTCCGGGCGTGATCGAGGCCGAGAATTACGATATCGGCATCGGAGCGTATTTCGATACGGATAACGGAGGCGACACGGCGTACCGTCCGGGCGATACCGTTGGAACGGAGGCTTGCAGTGAAGGTGGTTTCAACATCGGCTGGGTCGCGCAAAACGAATGGCTGAGTTATACGTCGAACGTGAACACGGCCGGAAATTATACGATCAACGTGAGAATCGCGACGAATGCAGACAATCGCGTCTTGCATTTCGAGGTCGACGGCGTTGATGTGACAGGCGACGTGAACATCCAAAACACGGGCGGATTCCAAGCCTGGCAAACGGCCGTAATCCAGAATGTTTCGCTCACGACGGGAATACATATCATCAAATTGTATTTCGAATCGGCGAATATCAACGTCAATAAATTCGAGTTCGTGCTGTCGTCGTCCCAAAATGGCGCACCGATCGCCGACTTCGAAGCGAGTTCGCAACTGGTTTGCATCGGGTCGCCCGTGACGTTCACGTCGGTAAGCTTGGGTACGATAGATTCGTACGAATGGAATTTCGGGTCGGACGCAACGCCTTCGAGCGCAACGGGAATCGGACCGCACTCGGTAACGTATTCGACCGAAGGAGAAAAAACAATCACGCTCACGGCATCGAACGGCTTCGGAAGCGACTCGAAAAGCGGCACGATCCAATCAAACACTTGCGAGGAAACGCCTCAGTCGCCTTACGGCGGCACACCGAAAGTAATTCCGGGTCGCGTCGAGATCGAGGAATATGATTTGGATGGCGAAGGAATCGCGTATCACGATTTGTCGGCTGGGAACAACGGCAATGCGTTCCGTCAGGACGATGTCGATTTGCAGGCCGCGTCTGAGGGTACGTTCAACGTCGGTTGGGTGCAAAACGGCGAATGGCTCGAATACACGACGTTCGTGTCGGAACACGGCGATTACAACATACATTTCAGGGTCAGCACGCCGCTCAACAACGGCACTTTACATTTGGAACAAGATGGCGTGGACATTCCGGGCCCGATTGCGATACCGAACACGGGCGGATTCCAAAACTGGCAAACGGTCAGCGTGAATGGTTTGCATTTGCACGAAGGTTTGTCGGAATTCAGGATCGTGTTCGAATCGAACGATATCAACGTGAATTACATCGATTTTGAATTCGCGCTTCAAGCTCCGGTCGCGGCATTCACGCCAAGTTCGGTTACGCCTTGCGTGAATGGCGAAGTCGTGTTTACGTCCAATGCGACGGGCGATGCCGAAAGCCATGTTTGGAATTTCGGCACCGACGCTACGCCTGCAACCGCGACGGGAATCGGTCCGCATACGGTAGTGTACAGTTCCGTGGGGCAAAAAACGGTTTCGTATACGGTGAGCAATGACGCGGGAAGCGATACCGAAACGTTGAGCGTTACCTCAACGATTTGCGGAACGCCGTATTATTCGAAGGTTGTGACGGCTCAGTGCGGCGTTACGCTTTCAGCGATCAATACCGTTATCGGAGCGGTATATTTGGTTTCCCCGGTAAACGGATATCGGTTCAGGGTCGAAAATACGGCGACCGGAAACGTGCAGACCATCGATCGCGTCGCGCCTAACTTTCAATTGACGGCTTTGGCGAATTATGATTATGCGACGACATATTCCATTTCAATAATGGTTCGCGTGAACGGCCAATGGGCAGGTTATTATGGAGAATCGTGTCTGGTCTCGACGCCTGCGATCTTGGGCAGCGGCGGAGCGGCATCGGTTACGCCGTCCCAATGCGGAATCGTTTTGCCTGCGATCAGCACGCTCATCGCCACGACGAGTTTACAGGCCGTGACGGGTTATCGTTTCAGGATCACCGATACGTCGACCAACGAACAGCAGACGCTTGACCGCGGCGTGCATTGGTTCGCGCTTACGATGCTGCAATCGTATTTGTACGGACGAACCTACGCGATCGAAGTTGCCGTGAAAACCAACGGGAATTTCTCGAATTACGGACAACCTTGCATGGTTACGACTCCGGCCGTGCCGACACTTGCGAATTGCGGCGGCGTTGTTTCGAACGCAAATTCAGCGGTTGCGACGACGAGTTTAAACCGCGTGACTTCGTATCGTTTCTCGTTGACGAATGCGGCGACTTCAGTGACGACGATCGTGGATCGCCCGACGCATTATTTTTATTTCAACAATGTTCCGAATTACGTCGCGGGCGCACAGTATTCGGTTTCGGTGGCCGTGATGACGGCGGGAGGTTGGTCCGACCTTGGCGAGAATTGCACGATTACGGCTCCGGGTGCGACTAGAAATACGTCGGACGCGAATGATGCCGAACCGACATTGGCATTCCGCGCGATCGCGTATCCGAACCCGTACACCGAATCGTTCGCACTTGATATGGATGTTGAAGCAGGAACCGTAAACGTAAAAATCTACGATATGCTCGGCAAAATAGTCGAAGAAGGCGAATTTGCCGCTGCTGAGATCGAGACGCGACAATTCGGGAAAGAATTTGGTTCGGGCGTGTACACGGTGATCGTGACAAATGATTCGTCGGTGAAGACGTTGCGCGTAATCAAGCGTTAGCCGTAAAAATTACCATCGGAAATTATGAATTGGGAAGATTTAAAATTTTACAAGCCTATAGAAAAACATGAATTATTGCGAGCGAAAAAGGAAATTGAGAATATAATTTACGCCGACCTATCGCCTTTTGGATTCAAGAAGTATGGACGAAAAATGATGCGCCAAAGCAATGACGTTTTCCATATGATCCATCTCGATAGTCGGGGATCGTGGAGCGGAACGTCGAATTCATTAAAAACTGAAATTGCGGTAATTTCAGTTTTTGATACCGATGTCCTTGTGAAAAATTACGAACCGATCTCAGGAGTATTCATTGAAAATATTGTCCCGGGAATTAGGAATTACTCTCAAATTACCAAAGAGTACGAATTGTTCGCGAACTACATCGGCCGAAATCTTATCAATCATGTTCTTCCCTACTTTGAGAGTTCGAAATACAAAGAAAATCTAACTTCGTATAGGAAGGACAATCTGATATTGTTTCGTGAATTAGGACATCATAACCCGAAAAAAGCTATTGAGATAATCAAGGCGAAAATTGAAATCTTAAGAAAACTGCAACTGGCGGACGAAACTAAATTTTGGGAGAAACTCGAATTCAATACGACGAATAATAATTGGCAGGAAATCGACGCGATTTTAGATGTAAGGAAAAAGGAAGTGTTTAAAAAACTCAAGATAAATTCGGTGAGCGGCTAAGATCGCAAATAATTTATGAAAAGCGCCGACAGTGATTATTTGCGAAGTCGTAAAGGAACAATTTGCTTAAGAAACGCCTCTCTGAAACGGGAGGCTTTTTTATGTCCAATAAAACACAAACCTCCCAAAATGCAAAAAAGCTATCCACAAAAGTGGAAAGCTTTTCATTGGTCTAACTACTAAACCTGACGCTTTCGCGTCGAAACAACACAACTGCTTTGAAGGTTGATTGAAGAACTGTTAAATTCCTCGAACCTCAATTGGGCAAAAAAGCACTTTGTTTCCAAAGTGCTTCTCCCAATTTTCGCGGTCTGGACGGGACTCGAACCCGCGACCTCCGCCGTGACAGGGCGGCATTCTAACCAACTGAACTACCAAACCTTCGCTTAATTGCGGTTGCAAATATAGTGTGCTTTTTGAATCCTGCAAACATTTCAACCAAAAAAAATGAACTTATTTTTCGCGTCTTAACCAAACGCCTGCTTCTCAACAAGGTAAGTCGTGAGAATTTTTTCGAAATCGGGACCGACATTTACCGGAACGTAGCGAATCCTGTTTTGCGCGCACGTCATCGCGAGCTTTTTGAAATAGGCCGACGTTTGCTTTTCGTACGCTTCCTTCACGTTGTCGGCAAAAATATTGATCTCGTCTCCTGATTCCACGTCGATGAATTTCCTTGGCGCGTTGTCAAAATCGAAATCCAATTCGGTCTTGTTGTCGAGTACATGGAACAGTACGACTTTGTGTTTGTCGTGTTTCAAATGCTGCAACGCGCTGAACAGTTTCTCGTCGTCTCCGTCCTGGAACATATCGGTGAATAGGATGATCATGGAACGTCGGTGCATTTTCTCGGCGATCTGATGCAAATACGTGACCGGATCGGTCTGCCTGGCCGTCTTCGAATTGTCGAGCAAGCCTTCTAGTTTGTCAAGCAACATCCGGTGATGGCGATCGCTTCCCTTCTCAGGCGCGAAATATTCGTACGAGTCTGAAAAAACGCTCATCCCGACCGCATCGCGCTGTTTCTTGAGCAAATTCATCAGCACCGCGCTCGCGAGAACTGAGAATCCGATCTTGTTATAGAAAAAAGGTTCTCCGTTTTCAAGCTTCGGGTAATGCATCGAGCTCGAATTGTCGATAATCAAATGGCAACGCAAATTCGTTTCCTCTTCGTAGCGCTTCGTGTACAAACGGTCGGTTTTGGCGAACAGTTTCCAGTCGATGTGCTTGGTGCTTTCGCCTGAATTGTATGTTTTATGCTCGGCGAATTCGGCCGAAAATCCATGGAACGGACTCTTGTGCATGCCCGAGATAAAACCTTCCACGATTTGGTTCGCGAGCAATTCGAGGTGTTTGAAACTCGAAATTTTTTCTATTTGTGACTCGATCTTCATAACTTCAAAGATAAGCGGTGATTTTAGATTTAAGATTTAAGATTTCAGATTTTTTCCTCCGATCACAAATCTAAAATCTTAAATCTCAATCTTAAATAAAAAAGGCCGGCTACCACGACCGACCTTTTCAAACAACCACGAGCGAAAGTGCATTCCACCCGATTCCTAAACTAACTATTTTCGTTTATTTCTTTTCGAGCAGTGTTTCGATGGCTTTGAGTCTCGCTTCAAGTTCCAAGACCTTGGTTTCGAGTTGGGTGTTCTTTTCTTTTTCGGATTCAATGATTTGCTGTTGCTCCTGGACGGCTTTTACCAGCGGCACGACGAATTCGGCATAACGCAATCCGTAGAAATCGGTTTCGTTTTTGGGTTTGTCGACGCCGCTGAAATCAAAACCCGATTCATTGGCTGCGGCTTCCACTTCCTGTGCGATGAAGCCGGTTTGCAGCATTGCGGCTTTTAACGCTTCACTCTCAGGCTTGCGGAGTTCGGTTGGTGTTTTTAAGAATCCCGCCAAAGCATCCATATCGAGATGATAGGTCACAGGCTTCAATCGCTTTATGAAATCAAGACCGGGAACATTGCTCTTAATATCTTTTTTAAAGCGTGCATCCGAAACCGTTGTCCAGCCTACAGAGCCGCCAATACTCGAAACGCCACCATCGCCTATGCGCACCTGGTTGTTTGCCGTAATGTCGCATCCGTCACCAAAGGCCGAAGAATTGTTAAAATCACCCGAATCATAACAAAAAGCGCCCACGGCCGTATTGTAAAACCCATTGGTTATGGCTAATAGTGCGTTTTGCCCAAAGGCCGAATTACGTGAGGTTGTGCTGCTTGTTGCCAAGGCACTGGCCCCGTAAGCGCTGTTGAAATTTCCCACGGTATTTGCCACCATCGCACGATAGCCAATGGCTGTATTGCTGAATCCTGATGAAATCCCTTCGAGCGCACTGTACCCTATGGCCGTGTTGTTCAGGCCCGTGTTGTTCGGACCGGCCGTGCCCGAGGTATTCTGGCCCCACATCGCCCGGTAACCCACGGCGACATTCGTATTGTCATATGTACCGGCAGGACCGGCAAAAAATCGCATACTCTCTGTGCCATAGGCTGTTCCGTTACTTCCTTGTGTTGACATCGGCAAAGCGAGATACCCCATAGCTACGTTATAAAATCCGGTAGAATTCGAAATAAGTGCACTGTTTCCGAAACCGCTGTTGAACCGGCCAGAACTGTTGCCTGCAATGGTATTGTGCCCAAATGCAGCATTTCCGTACCCAATGTTGTTGGCCATGATTGCCGAACCTCGCAGCGCACCGGCTCCTACTGCTGTGGTATATAATGGCGAAACCACGTTCAATGCCAGCGCCTCAGATCCGAAAGCAGTTGTAAAGTTCAGATTGTCCACCCTTCCTGCCGTGATGTTGTTTACCCTGAAATTTAGCGGCTGATTATTGGTCGTTCCCATAAAATTTGTGGCAGCCGCTGTGTTGCCGGCAAGACCCCAGCTGTTAGAAGTTCCGGTACCCACGCCTTTCCAGGCAGCGGTCGCGTCGTCCCAGTAATAAAATCCGGAAGGCCTTAAACCTACCGCTGTGGTGAGATACAGCATCATGCCATTCTGTGCAACACCAGGATTTGTCACAGGAAAGGCAGCAACCCGCGGAATGATGATCCCGTCTGTATTGGCAGGCGTTGCCGGGCTGGATGCCGAAACCTGGAATTTTGCCGCCGGAGCCACTTCTCCAATGCCTATTCTTCCTGCCGCGGCCGAGGTCATTGTCGTGCCGTAAATTACGTTCCCAATAGACATCTGATTGTTTGCCGAAGCAGATGGCGTAGCAGCATTGGCACCCAAAAGCAGGTTATTCGAGCCCGTATTGTTGATCCCTGCGCGATAGCCTACAGCCGTATTCTGGTTGGTATTGGTCACCCGGAGCGCTTCAAAACCAAGAGCAACATTCTGGTTCGGGTTAGAGCCAGTCAAGAGCGCAGAACTTCCGTTGGCAACGTTCTCATCTCCCGTAATGTTGTATGACAATGCATTCTGGCCAATACCAACGTTGTCATTCCCGTCTGTGTTGCTGAACATCGCACTGCGTCCTATTGCAGAGTTGTTATTCCCAAAAGTATTGCTATACAGCGCACTTTCGCCCAATGCGATATTGAACTGGCCCTGAGTATTGCCTCTGAGCGCACGGTATCCGACGCCAGTATTGCTCGATCCCGACGTGTTTTGCTGTAGTGCGTGATACCCGATGCCCACACTGCCCAGGTCAGCATTGTTCATTCCAGATTGGTATCCGAAAAAAGTCGGCCCGTTGCTGTCGATAACTCCCGACTGAAAGTTGCCGACCCTGAAATTCAGAGGAGCGCCATCAGTAGTTCCGATAAAATCAGTAGTAGCATCTGTATTGGCGTTTCCGGTAAGGTTCCAGGCTTTGCCAACGCCTTTCCAGCTCGTTGTAGGTTGGTCCCAAAAATAAAATCCCGAAGCATTTCCTGACCAAAGTGTCGTCAGGAACACCATCATGCCGTTTTGGGCAGTTGTCATTCCCGTTGCGAGTTGCGCCACGCGAGGTATCAAAATACCGTCAGTGTTTGCGGGTGCAGCGGGGTTAGTTGGTGACGCGATTTCGAATTTAGCATCGGGAGCGTTGTCGCCGATTCCGATTTTCACGGTCGCTGCCGAATTTATCCCGGTTCCGTAAATAGAATTTCCTATAGAAAGCTGATTGCTTCCCGCAACCGCAGGAACGGTCGTGTTCGCGCCTACCAAGATATTGTTGCTGCCCGTAACGGTGCTGCCCGCAAGGTTTCCGATTGCCGTATTGTCACTTCCGGTCTGGTTGGATTGCAATACTTCGCTACCCACGGCCACGTTGTTGTTACCGCTGATATTCGCGTTCAAGGTGTTGTTCCCGAGGCCGGTATTCTTCTCGCCGCCTTGGTTGTAATACATTGAATTCGTACCGACGGCCGTGTTGCGCGTCCCGTTCGTATTCACGTTGAGCGCATAACTTCCGTGGGCCGTATTGGAATGTCCGCTGGTATTGTTCTGCAAAGCCGACGCGCCCATTGCGACATTATAAACGCCCGAGTTCGCCGGATTCAAGGCCGAAACCCCAAACGAAGTGTTTGCCGGATTGAGCCTGCCCGATTGTACGTTATTGCGACGGAATATCAGATCGACGGGATCGGTCGTGCCTACGAAATTCGTGGCGGGATTCGTGCCCGAGTTGCCGATCGTAGCCCAACCTGCCGCTCCGTTTCCGCCAACGCCTTTCCAGCTCGTCGTGGGTTGGTCCCAATAATAAAACCCCGAAGCATTTCCTGACCAAAGCGTTGTTAGGAATACCATCATGCCGTTCTGGGCCGCGGTCATTCCCGTTGCAAGTTGGGAAACGCGCGGAATCAAGATACCGTCAGTGTTTGCGGGTGCGGCCGGATTTGCTGGCGACGCGATTTCGAGTTTCGCATCGGGAGCCAAATCGCCGATTCCGATTTTTACGGTCGCCGTCGAATTCATTCCTGTTCCGTAAACGGCGTTCGCGATCGACATTTGGTCGTTTGCCGTTGGCGACTGAACCTGCGCATAATTGCCGATTAACAAGTTATTGCTTCCGGAGGTCAGCAATTCTCCGGCCTGGTCGCCGATTGATGTGTTGTTGCTTCCCGTCGCTGCCCTCAAAGCACGCGTGCCTATTCCGACATTACCTTCGCCGGTAGTATTTAAAATCAGCGCTTCATCACCTATGCCCACATTCCAGTTCCCGCTCGTATTTCCGGAACTTACATCGTTTCCTATCGCCACGTTGCCAGCCCCAGTCAGATTTTGTTGCAATGCGTGAATTCCTACCGCTATGTTTTCGCTTCCCGAAATATTACTGTAAAGCGAAAAACGGCCTATCCCAACATTTCCGCCTCCTTGTATATTTGACGACAATGTGTAATTACCTATGGCGACATTGTAGCCTCCTATCGTATTTTCGCGCAAGGCGTCATTGCCCAACGCGAGGTTTTCAAGACCGTTCGCGCCATCTTCGGAGTTGACCGTCATCAAAGCCCGGTTGCCGATCGCGATCTGCCCGCTTGACCATGGTGTGCCGCCGTTGTTATACGTTTGGCCTGAAAGCGCCGAAACACCGATGGCGATGTTGTCTTCGGCATTGACATTCCCTGTGAACGTCGCATTTCCAAAAGTCGTGTTGGTCGCCGAAATTTTTCCTGATCCGATGTTGTTCCGCCTGAAGTTGACATCTTGATTGTCAGTTGTCCCGATAAAGTTCACCGCGGCGTTCGTGCCCGAATTTCCAACGACATCCCAGCCTTTGCCTCCGCCTACGCCGATCCACGAAACCGTCGCATTGTCCCAATAATAGAATCCTTTGGGTTTCGTCGGCAAATCGACCGACAGGAAAACCATCATGCCGTTTTGGTCGACGGTCGGGTTCGAAACTGGAAATGCGTCGATGCGCGGAATGAGCAGACCGTCAGTATTGGACGGAGTCGCCGCGTTGGTTGCCGGAATATCGAGCTTCGATTTCGGGTCGGTGGTTCCGATTCCAACCTGGGCCGATGCGATCGCACCAATAAAGGACATGGCGAGAATGTGGTAGATTGTTTTCATACTGTTGTCGTTGTGTGCCTATTAAGCGTTGCAACAACAAAAGTGACCCGGGAATCCTTTGAAAAAAAACACCAATATACGAATGGCTGTATTAATATACGAACAACAGTTATTTCTGTAAAATCTTGGATTCGAGGGCGTTCAATCGTGATTCGAGGGCTTTTTGGCTGGATTTGAGATCCGTAATTTCGGCTTCGAGACGCGCGTTCTTTTGTTTTTCGTACTCGATGATTTGTTGTTGTTCCTGGATGGCTTTCACCAAAGGCTTGCAGCCGGAGCGGTTTCCCCGACACCTATTCTTGCGGTTGCGGCCGAGGCCATCGCCGTTCCGTAAATCACGTTCCCGATCGACATTTGATTGTTGGCCGATGCTGATGGCGTCGCCGCATTTGCGCCTACCATGATATTGTTCGAGCCCGTATTGTTCGTTCCGGCGCGATAACCCACTGCCGTGTTTTGATTTGCATTGTTGAGTTTCAACGCCTCGAAACCCAACGCGACGTTTTGGTTCGGGTTACTGCCGATGTATAAAGCCGCGCTTCCGTTCACCACATTTTCATCGCCCGTCGTATTGTAAGAAAGTGCGTTTTGACCAATGCTGACATTGTCGTTACCGTCTACGTTATTGAACATCGAATTGCGTCCCACAGCCGAATTGTTGTTTCCCGACGTGTTGTTGTAACTATACCAACGACGTTATCAGTATACGACGGTAAGTTCCAGGTTGGCAATTTTGACTATGTTTGCTTTGACGTCTCGCGCGCGATCAGTTCCATTATCGAAAATCCGATCGGTCGTCTTTCCATCAAAAATCACAAATATCACAAATGCCAAAACGCCGAATCGGCGAACATCATTATTAATGGATAAAGATGAGCGAGTAGGAAATTTTCTGTTATATTTGATTAATACTGAGACCAATGAAGACTTTGAATTGCCTCATACTCGATGACGACGAACTGGATCGCCTAAGCGTACTCTCGAATGCCAAACGCTATCCTGAAATAAATGTCATAGGCGCATTTGCTACGGCAGACATGGCACTTTACGCCCTTGAAAAGAACAAAGTCGACGTGCTGTTCCTCGACATAGACATGCCGGGCATGGACGGTTTGGAATTCCGCAAAATGGCTTCAGAGGTTCCTGTTTGCATTTTTATTTCGGCGCATCCCGAACACGCGATCGAAACCTTCGCGCTCGACACCCTCGATTTTATCGTGAAACCGCTAAAGGCCGAACGTTTTGCCCAAACCGTGCAACGCATTCATGATTACATGGAATTGCGTGAAAAGGCGGCATTGTTCGAATCGAGCATCGGAGGCGATACGGTTTACATAAAGGAAGGACACGAACAGACGAAGATCAAACTGCACGACGTCTTGTATCTGGAAGCGTTAAAGGATTACACCAAAATCGTCACATCGGCAAAAAAGCATTGCGTGCTTTCCAATATCGGGACGCTGCTCAAGGAAGATGCATTTCGCTCTTTCATGCGCGTACACCGGAGTTTCGCCGTCCAGAAACAATTTATCGAAAAGATTTTGCCCAACGAAGTCGTCTTGAAGAACAATGTCACGATCCCGGTTGGACGAAGCTTTAAAGACAACCTCAACGTGTTGTTATGAAGAAATGGCTGCTCGCATTTTTAATCGCTGTTCCGGGAATTGTCGGTTTTTCCCAGCAAACGCCTGATTCGCTGCTGACTGTTTTTAAGAAACAGAAGGATTCTGATGCGAAGTGCGAGACGCTGATCGGCCTATCGGACTTTTATTACCATCGCGATCCCAAGCTTGGGATTGACTATTCCAATCAGGCCTTGTCCCTTTCCAAAAAACTCCGATACGAAACCGGAATCGCGAAATCCTGGCTGGCGTTGGGCAAGCATCGAATGGTTTTGGGCGACAACGATCAGGCGAAAATAGCGCTGGACAATTCGATTTCTCTTTTCAAGAAACAGGGCGATCATTGCAATCTCGGAATAGTCTACATGCATCGCGGCAGCCTTTTTGGCAACCTCAGTAAATTTCCCGATGCGCTCGATGCGTTGTTTGAAGCCTTGCGCCATCTGGAGAAATGCGATGACGCCGAGACCAACAAAACTTTCAGCGCGAATTGCTACCAGAATATCGCCAACATCTACAATGCCACTGAAAATTTCGACAAGGCGCTGATCAATTACGACAAGGCGATCAAGATGTGGGACGCCCTGCCCAATAACAAAGTTGCGTCAGCCATGAACCTGGCGAGTAAAGGTATCGTTTACGAAAAGCAAAAAAAATACGATGCGGCCATCGACGTGTACACGCGGGCACTTTCCGAATTGAAAAAACTGCTCCCAAGATCAGAAGTTCCCATGGCATTCGTCGACAGTTGGCTTGCGAAAGCGTATTTCGACAAAGAGATGTACGACCAAAGCCTTGAACGTTCGAACCGGGCACTCGGCGTCATCTCAAAAATAGGCGATCAGGATTTGTTGGCCTCGGCGTTGCAGACCATTGCGGGCGCGATGGTTTACAAAGGAATAAAAACCAAGGACGCCAACCTTGCGAACGAAGGATTTGGAAAGCTGGAGCAAGCCATTGAAATCCACAAACAAATCGGCAACCACGAAGGCCTCATTTTCGATTTTGCGATCATGACCAATTATTATAAGTTCATTTCAAAATTCGACAAAGCGCTTAAAGCCAGCCAACTCTCAAACATTTATAAGGATTCGGTATTCAATTTCAAGAACAAGCAGTCGTTGCAGAATCTCGAGGACGAGCGCACGATCGAACTTCGAAACAAGGAACTGCAAATCAGCAAGCTTACCATCGATAACAAGGAAAAGCAAAAATGGTATCTGATCGCGGCAATTTCACTCTTGGCGGTTATCGGGATTTTACTGTATTATCAGAGCCATAATCGCCGAAGAATCAATCGGAAACTGCAGAACCTCAACGCCGAACTCGACAAGGCGAACCAGACGAAAACGAAGTTGTTCAGCATCATCGGTCACGATTTACGCGGGCCGGTCAGCCATATTTATCAGTTTTTGGAACTCCAGAAAACCGATCCCGACATTTTCTCGGAACAGGATAAGGTTAGACACAACGACCGGATTACCGCCGCCGCGGGAACGCTTTTGGAAACGATGGAAGATTTGCTGATCTGGTCGAAATCGCAAATGCAGCAATTCTCGTTGAATCCGCAAAAGTTCGATTTGGCCGAAGCCGTTTCAGGAATCGCGGCGCTCATGCAATCGCAATTCGAACGCAAAAACGTTTCGTGCGAGAATCACGTTCACGATTTCTTGGTGGTTTCAGACCGCAATATCGTGACGATCATCGTGCGCAACATTTTGCAAAATGCGTTGAATGCATCCGACGAAGGTTCAAAAGTTACGATCGACGCGACTTCATCGGGCAAAGAAACGCGTATTTCAATCTCGGACAACGGAAACGGAATGCCGCAAAATTCACGCGATATCTTAACGGGAAAGGCATCGGAAATCGACAGCGCGAAATCGGGATTGGGATTGTCGTTGGTTTATGAATTGGGAACTTTGATTAATGCGAGATTTGAAATTGTCGATAATAATCCGACTGGGACTTCGGTTACGATTTTGTTACCCGCAATGTAAACCTTAATTTGTGACTCGTGATTATGAAGCTTTTTAAAACGCAAATTATATTTGGGATTTCTATAATAGTACTATTTCTTTCTAACTGCGACAGAAAACCTAATTCGGAAGATCGGATTACAATAACGGTGAATTCGATAGAACGAGAAACTGAAAAGCCCCGGAAAAATGCATTCGACACGATCGAACTCCGAATAGAATCATTTGGATTCCCTAAAAAAGAGTTTCCAATGATTGCTCAGTATATAACTGATTCGTTGGGTTCGGTAAAAATCAAAATAGATCGCACCGAAAAATACATACTGATATTAAGAGCGCCATATATTTATGGCGGCGAGGATCTGATTGGAGAGGAATTGAAAGATGGCCAAACGGTAACGATAGATGCGATACACTTGGACAAAAAAAAATAAAAAGGCCGCCAGCCCGTCGATTTATATCGAACAACCATAAAAAAAGCCCGGCCAAAACCGAGCTTCCTATCATTTTTCGCTTCTAATTAAAGCGCTGCGTCAAGACTGCTTGCATACGTCGCTTTCGGGGCAACGCCAACTTGACGGTTCACGACCTCGCCGTTCTTGAAAGTCAAAACTGTCGGGATGTTGCGCACTCCGTATTTCGCGGCGAACTCCTGATTGGCGTCGACATCGACTTTTCCAATCACGGCCTTGCCTTCATATTCTTCGCTGATCTGGTCGATGATCGGGCCGACCATACGACACGGGCCGCACCATGCTGCCCAAAAATCCACCATTACCGGTTTGTCTGATTTGAGTACCACTTCTTCGAAAGTAGCATCGGTTATTGCTAATGCCATAGTTAAATATCTATAAGTTGTTTTTTACGTTGCAAAAGTAGGTATTTTAAAGGTAATGAATTTTAGGTTTTGAATTGGATTTCGTTATTATAAGATTGCGTGAAATTATGGTATGAAGTGCTAAAGTGCTGAAATGCTAAGGTGCTGAAGTTCGGGAGCTGTTTCCTGCTGCCCGCTACTAGCTTTCTAGCAACCGTCGATTTTTGCGCGCGTGGCGCGAACTCCTCTGTCGTTGCGCCGCTCGGGCAAAAAAAACGACGTTTGCAGCGAAAGGCTAACCGCTTGCATCAGGGCTAGGAATATATTTTCGTAAAAACGTGAGCGTCACTTCCGGACGTAATATCGTCACCCGAAACCAGCCCGACAGCCATTAACAACTCGTGCCGATTGCGATTAAAGCAAATACGACTTCGGGGGGTTTCTTCACCGCAAGGCATTCATCCGAAACCTAAAACGGTGAATTGTCGTCTCTCGGGCCATTCCCGAGATGCTGATTTTCTTTTTTCTTCTTAAGCAATCTCAAAAGAACGACCAACAATACCACGGCGGCCGGCGCACCGACGATTATGAAAATGATGATCCACTCCATGACTCCGAATTTTCCCATTTTGATTTTCTATTTTAATCAGGTTATAATTTATTTGCAGAAATCCTCTACGCCGTACAATGAAAAAACCAAGTGGTTGACCTTGCCTTTTTTGTATTCGAGCAAAACGTGTTGTTCCCCGAGGATTTGACTCGCACCCAAATTCTCGTCGAACATGGATAGATTCATTCCCGAGTTTTTGACGAGCAGGAATTTGCTGTATTCGTTCTTGAGTTCGGTCGCATTGTATTTCACGTACGAACCCGGTTTGTATGCTTCGTTGCAATCGATGCCGTCGGTGCCGAATTTCACGACTTGATAACCGGGCTTGAAACCGTCGACCTCGACAGGAAGTTTGCAGATGATAACGTGCTTTTGTGCGTCGAACGTACCGTCGGGCAAATCAAAATACGTATTGATGTTGAGCCTGTCAGGATTGATCCGGATGTCGAACGCGGCCTCGTTGCTCATGATGCTCGTATGTTGCGCGCGACTGAAAATCCTTAGCGAAAGCCACAGAAGTCCCGCGATCGTAAATAAAATGATAAGTCCTTTTTTCATTTTTTTTCGGTAATGAATTCCTGTACTTGAATTGCCTGTTCTCTTGAAATCTTGTTGACGATTTCCACTTCAGAATATGTCGAAACCAACACGACGCTCCATTCGTTTTTAATGAGGAATTCCATCAACTTCATATATGTTTTTCCCAGCGGAAAACTTTCGGTGAAACGAATACGGTCATGATTTCGCGTTTCGATCACGTCTCCGGGTTCAAAGAAGTACTCTTTTGAAGTTTTATGGAGGAACGATTTTCTATCGACCGTGATCACATCGTTATCGCGCGTCATCGAAACCTTGCCGCTTATCTCCCACGCCAGTCTCCTGAACAACAGGCCTTGAAGCACAATCCAAACTAAAGCCACGATGAAAAATTGATATCTCTCGATCGCTATCGTCAAAATTATGGTGATAATCGTCGCAACGAACAAAAGTAACAACACAACGCTCGAATAGACGATGAAAAAGTAATTCCGTTTTGGTTCGAGTTCGATTTTCAAGTTACTTTTTTTAAGGCTGTTCATTGTTCAGGTGAATCATCCGGATAAAATCCCTGGCCGACAAGCTTCCAAATTCAATGAGAATTTTCACGACTTCGCCATCATTCAGCCCGAGAATCACATAATCTTGACTGGATTTTCCACGGACGACGTAAATTCCGGTAACCAAGACGTCACTCCATTTAATTTCACGCTCTTCCTTCAATCGAAACGAAGATGCGGTTGTCTGCATAAAAATCTTGTTTACGAAGAAAATCTTGAACAGAGAAAATACGATCAACAAAGCGCTTATGCCGTAAAGAATTTTCACGAAATCCGGCGTGGGATTTCCCGCGTTGAACATCGGGAATGAGAACAGGAAAAATGCCGCCAACGTGAGCAACATAATGAACGGGACTTTACTCTCGTAAATCGTGAGGCCGTGCGTCTGCTCTTTCCTGCTATATCTCGAATCGTCGATTCGCGTGTATTCCCTGTATGTCGAATCGCTCAAGAGCGTGTTCAAAATTCCGGAACGCGCGTAGTGTTTGTTTACGATTTCGCTTACTTCGTCTTTTGTCAGGATTTTGTCCATTCGGACTAATTCAATTTAAACTTCACATCCAGTTTCTCCAGTTCAATGAGCAATTCCGTGCAGATATTGACTTTGACTTTGCGGCTCGACATCGACAATTTCGTGACGAGGCGCGTTTCGTCAACTTCGGCCGGAACATCGAGTTCGATCGCAACGGCTTCCTCGTCGCCTTCTTCCATTTCTCCCGCAACGACAGCGACGGGCGCGAGTTGGCGTTTTACGGTTTCGGTCTCGACGATCTCAAAAGCGACGGGATTCGCGCCTGAATTGAGTTGGAACAGATGGCTCAAATGTGTAATCAAATCCGACTTTAAGTCGGAAATATTCAAATTCAATGTCAATTTCTTAGCGTTGGCCGCGAGAATATCCTGCAACATTCTCACTTCCAAGAATTGCAATCTCGGTTCTGATTTCTTGCCCGTTTCCTTGTTGACCCAACCTTCGCGCACGTTGACTTTGAAGTGCAGGAATTGGTTTTGCGCCAAATAGTGTCGGAACTTCAAAAACTCCTCGTCGAACATCTTGAATTCGAAACTCTCGTCGAAACCTTCGAGCGTGAAAATGCCCCAATCTTTTCCGTTTTTTGCCGTCCGATATTGTATGTTGGTCACGATTCCCGCGAACGTGAGCGCTTTGTTCACGTGAGGTTCGAGATTCTTGAGCATTTCGAGTCGGCCCGAACAGAAATATTTCATCTCGAACCTGAAATCGTCGAGCGGATGCCCCGAAATATAGATCCCGACGACTTCTTTTTCGCGCGCCAATTTCTCCATCGTGCTCCATTCCTCGCAAGGCGGCACGACGGGTTCGGCGATCTGGACTTCGCTCGCTTCCCCGAACAACGAAACCTGGGACGAATTTTCGTTTTCCTGATATTTCGATCCGTAGCGCATCGCCTTTTCAAGGAACGTGATGTTGTCGCCTTCTTCATGGAAATATTGGGCGCGGTGTGTGTTTTCAAATGAATCGAGTCCGCCCGCGAGCGCCAAATTTTCAAACGCTTTTTTGTTCGCCGCGCGCAAATCGATGCGTTTGGCGAGGTCGAAAATCGATTTGTATTTCCCGTCCTTGCGCGTGTCGACGATGGTTTGCACCGCTCCGCCGCCGACGCCTTTGATCGCGCCCATCCCGAATCGCACGGCGTAATTTTCGTTAACCGTGAACTTGTAAAACGATTCGTTCACGCACGGCCCGAGCACTTCCAATCCCATGCGCTTGCATTCTTCCATGAAAAAAGAGACCTGTTTGATGTCGCTCATGTTGTTTGAAAGCACGGCCGCCATATATTCGGCGGGATAATTCGCTTTTAAGAATGCGGTTTGATAAGCGACCCAGGCGTAACAGGTCGAGTGCGATTTATTGAACGCATATTCGGCGAACGCTTCCCAGTCCTTCCAGATTTTCTCGAGAATTTTCGGGTCGTGTCCATTTTGTTCCGACGCCTGTCCGATGAATTTTGGTTTCATCTTGTCGAGTACGTCCTTTTGTTTTTTACCCATCGCCTTCCGCAAGACGTCGGCGTCACCTTTGGAGAAATTCGCGAGTTTTTGCGACAAGAGCATTACTTGTTCCTGATAGACCGTGATTCCGTAGGTTTCCTTGAGCAATCCTTCGCAAGCTTCAAGATCATAGGTGATTTCTTCTTCGCCGTTCTTGCGCTTGATGAATCCCGGAATGTAAGCGATCGGCCCCGGACGATACAACGCGTTCATCGCAATCAAGTCGGCGAACACGGTCGGCTTGAGTTCCTTCATGTACTTTTGCATCCCGGGCGATTCGTACTGGAAAATCCCGACGGTTTCCCCTCGCTGGAACAGTTCGTATGTCTTTAGATCGTCAAGCGGAAAATTATCGGGATCGAGTTCGATTCCCGTGCGATATTTCACGAGTTTGACGGTATCTTTAATAAGAGTGAGCGTTTTCAGACCAAGAAAGTCCATCTTCAAAAGTCCCGCCGATTCCGCAACCGCATTGTCGAACTGCGTCACGTACAAGTCCGAATCTTTGGCCGTCGTAACGGGAACGAAATTCGTGATGTCGCTAGGCGTGATGATCACACCGCACGCGTGGATTCCGGTATTCCGAAGCGAACCTTCGAGGATTTTCGCCTGTTGGATGGTTTCGGCCGCGAGCGATTTTTCCTGGGCCATCGCGATTAATTCCTTGACGCGGTCGAACTCTTCGGAGCGCAGAACCTTTTTGACTTCGCTTTCATTTTCAGACAGGAAACGCGCCAAGTTCCATTTCCCTGGCATCATTCCCGGAATCAGTTTGGCGATTCGGTCGGCTTCGAACAACGGCAAATCGAGTACGCGCGCGGTATCGCGGATCGCCGATTTGGTCGCCATTTTACCGTAGGTGATGATTTGTGCGACCTGGCTCGATCCGTATTTTTTGATGACGTAATCCATGACCGATGCGCGGCCTTCGTCGTCGAAGTCAATATCGATATCGGGCATCGAAACCCTGTCGGGATTCAGGAAGCGCTCAAAAAGCAGATCGTATTTGATCGGGTCGATGTTCGTGATCCCAAGGCAATACGCAACCGCCGATCCTGCGGCCGATCCACGACCCGGGCCAACCGAAACGCCCATTTCGCGAGCTGCCCGAATGAAATCCTGCACGATCAAAAAGTATCCCGGATAACCCGTTTTTTCAATCGTCGCTAGTTCGAAATCGAGTCGGTCGCGCACATCTTGCGTCAAACCGTCGATGCCGTAGCGTTTTTCGGCTCCGACATAGGTTAAATGACGCAGGTATTTGTTTTCACCGCGTTTCCCGGCATCGGATTCGTCTTCGATGACAAGAAATTCTTCGGGAATGTCAAATTTCGGAAGTAAAACGTCACGGTACAACGAGTAGATTTCTATCTTTTCGACGATTTCAGAAATGTTAGAGATCGCATCGGGAACATCGGCGAACAACCGTTTCATTTCATCCGACGATTTGAAATAATATTCCTGGTTCGGTAAACCGTAACGATAGCCGCGACCACGACCGATCGGCGTCGATTGTTTTTCACCGTCTTTTACGCACAACAAGATGTCGTGGGCATTCGCGTCTGGTTGGGCCGCGTAATAGGTATTGTTCGTCGCGACGACTTTCACATTGTGTTTCTTGGCGAACTGCAGCAACGTTTGGTTTACGCGGTTCTCGTCTTCCTGCTTGTGGCGCATGATCTCGAGATAGAAATCGCTGCCAAATTGTTCTTTCCACCACAATAACGCTTCCTCGGCCTGGTTCTCACCGATGTTTAGAATCTTGCTCGGAATTTCCCCGTAGAGATTCCCCGACAGCACGATAATGTCTTCCTTATATTTCTCGACAACGCGTTTGTCGATGCGCGGCACGTAATAAAATCCTTCGGTATACGCGATCGACGACATTTTCGCGAGGTTGTGGTAGCCTTTTTTATTCTTCGCGAGCAACACGACCTGATAGCCGTTGTCTTTGCGTGACTTGTCTTTGTGGTCTTCGCAGATATAGAATTCGACTCCGACGATAGGTTTCATTTCGACACCTGTCGCGACTTCGCCTTTTTCCTCGGCTTCCTTGTTTTTCGCGGCGACGGCCTTGTTGTGGTTCATCACGGCGCTCACGAACTGGAATGCGCCCATCATGTTCCCGACGTCGGTCATCGCGACGGCAGGCATATTTTCTTTCGCAGCGGCATTTACCAAAACAGGAACGCTGATCGTGGATTGCAACACCGAAAATTGCGTATGGTTGTGCAGGTGAGCGAAGATGGCCGACGACAAATCGGTGGTCGAAGCCACGACGTCAATGTCGACATCGACGGTTCCGGTTTGGATCAGGCTTTCGCGAATCGCGTCGGACGCAGCCTTGAGATTGATATGTCGTAACCCGATGAGCGGAATTTCCTGCGGATGTTCTTTGCGGAAATTCTCGTAATAATCAGCCGGGACGTCGAGTTCTTCCTTCGTGAAGATTTCGCGTCGGATCAATTCGAGGAAACATCGTGTCGTGGCCTCGACGTCGGCAGTTGCGTTGTGGGCTTCGGCGAATGGTTGTCCGAATAGGTACTGATGCAATTCCGTCAGCGTCGGAAGTTTGAATTTCCCGCCGCGACCTCCGGGAATCTTGAGCAATTCGGCCGTGACTTCGGTACACGTGTCGAGAACGGGAAGCGCCGCCAATGCCGAATCGGTTTCCATTCGGTAAAATTCGGCACCCATGATATTGACGTCGAAGCCAACGTTTTGCCCAACGATGAATTTGGTGCGTGAAAGCGCGTAATTGAACTTTTCGAGTACGTCGCCCAATGGAATTCCTTCAGCGGTGGCCAATTCGGTTGAGATACCGTGAATTCTCTCGGCGTCGTATGGAATATTGAAACCTTCAGGCTTGATCAGGTAATCTTCGTGTTCGACGAGGTTTCCCATTTCGTCGTGCAATTGCCAGGCGATCTGGATGGCGCGCGGCCAGTTCGAGGAATCGCTGATCGGGGCGTCCCAACGCTTCGGCAAACCGGTGGTTTCGGTATCGAATATTAAATACATAGCTGGAATTCAGGTAGGTTAACGTGGCGTAAAAAGCATAACGCGGAATGTTCAAAAATAGTTTTTTTGCACGAACGATCGCCTATCGAATTATCAACAAAAGGAAGTGGTTTTCAACTTTGGGAATTTAACAAATGAGGTAGAAAAAGTGTAGTTTCCTTTTGCGGAATTTACAGAACTTCGCTAAGACCTAACAGGTTTTGAAAACCTGTTAGGTCTAAAACAAAAACCGGATTAGTACCAAATAAAAAGCCGCCTTTTTCAAGACGGCTTCAAGCATATTTCAAGTAATTACAAAGTCGGATACACCGGAACTTCGTAAAACACGCCCGATGTGAAATTCATCGTTTCGGCAGCGGTAGGATCTTCAGGATCTTCAGCCTCGGTATCGATGGCATTGAACAGGAATTTCCCCGTGATTGTTTTTTTGACTTCGTCGTATTCTTCGATCGTGATTTTCCCGTCTCCGATCCCGACTCCGGTTTGGTATACTTTTTCAACCACGCCTTCCTTGGTCGCTACGGTGAAAGTTGCGGTTCTCGTCGCGCTGTTTCCCAAAATGTATTCTCCGGGCGCGGTTGACGTCGTATGCAATTCAAGCGTCTCGAAACGGTTTGCTCCCGTTATGGTCAAATCGCCGCCGGCTCCAAGATAAGCCACGACTCCGGGTGCGCGCCAACGGCTGCCGTTTCGAAGTCCTTCGAATGCAGGGCTGTTGTCTCGGACGTCGGTCGTGCAAGAGCTAAGTGCGCATGCCGCAACGAATAGTAAAAGTATCTTCTTCATAGTTTGTAGGTTGTAATTTTTGTGTGACAAAAATAGCATTTTCACGCAACGCGAAGCAAAGTAATTAAAAAAATCAAAAGGGTTGTATTTTTAACATCTGAAAAATTAGCGACTTAGAAACGTCGTTATAAAAAAAACAGTATCTTTGCGCCCTTAATTAACGGGGTCGAGTACCCAAAATTTAATCATACGATTATGTCAGTAAAAATTAGATTACAAAGACATGGTAAAAAAGGGAAACCTTTTTACTGGGTTGTAGCGGCTGATTCCCGCTCAAAAAGAGATGGTAAATACCTTGAAAAAATCGGTACTTACAATCCAAACACAAATCCTGCAACTATCGATTTGAACCTTGACAAAGCTGTCGAGTGGCTTCATAACGGTGCGCAGCCAACTGATACAGCTCGTGCAATCCTTTCTTACAAAGGCGCATTGTTGAAACACCACCTTGATGGAGGCGTTCGCAAAGGTGCTTTGACGCAAGAGGCTGCCGATGCTAAATTGGAAAAATGGCTTGACGAAAAATCAGGAAAAGTAACTGCCAAGAAAGACACTCTTTCTTCAGCTAAAGAAAAAGCGAAAGCCGATGCTCTTGCCGCTGAGAAAAAAGTAAACGAAGGCCGTATCGCTGCTGCTAAACAAGCTGAAGCTGATTTGATCGCTGCTGCAACTCCTGCAGAAGAGGTTGAAGAAGAAGTAGCTGCTGAGCCGGCTGCCGAAGTTGAAGCTACTACTGAAGCTGTTGCCGATGAGGCTCCGGTTGCTGAAGAAGCTCCTGCCGCTGAAGAAGCTGCGACTGAAGGCGAAGAAAAAGAAGCTTAATTATTTTGGCGGTGCGTAAAGAAGATTGCTTCTACTTAGGCAAAGTCGCCAAAAAATTCAGTTTCAAGGGTGAAGTGCTTGTCTACATTGACAGCGACGATCCCGAACAGTATGAAGGAATGGAATCGGTTTTTGTCGAAATGGGCAAAAACCTGGTTCCATTTTTTATTGAAAGCGCTTTTTTGCACAAGAACGACTTTTTGCGCGTGCAGTTCGAGGACGTGACAAGCGAAGCCGATGCCGACGCGATCCTCAACAAATCGCTTTACTTACCGCTTGATTTGTTGCCGAAACTCGAAGGGAACAAATTTTACTACCACGAAGTCATTGGGTTTGAAGTCGACGACAAGCGATTAGGTGTCGTCGGAAAAATTGTTTCCATAAACGATTCGGTCGCACAGCCTTTGTTCGAAGTTAAAAATGGCGACGTGGAAATCCTGATCCCGATGATCGACCAATTCCTCGTCGAGATCGACCGCGCAGGAAAACGCGTCGTGATGGATTTGCCTGAAGGACTTATCGAAATGTATCTTTAATTGGCAATGGATAATTGATAATTGACAATGGATGATTGACAATTGACAATGGATGATTGACAATGGATAATTGACAATTTTGGGGATGGATATCAGTATTAAAATTACCGACCGGGACGGAGTCCAACATACAGTCGAAGCTCCGACCGACATGAACATGAACATCATGGAACTCGTGCGTGCGTACGAACTCGCGCCTGAAGGAACCATCGGTATCTGCGGCGGAATGGCCATGTGCGCGTCCTGCCAATGTTATGTGCTCAACGATGTCGCACTTCCAGAGATGTCACCCGATGAAGACGCAATGCTGTCGGAAGCGTTCAATGTGAAACCGAACAGCCGATTGGGTTGCCAAATCCACATTACTCCTGAGATTGACGGGCTCGAACTTGAGCTGGCACCGGAGTAATTACTTTTTATTCTTCATTTTTATTTTTTATTAAACAAAAAGCGGAGTAAAAAACCCCGCCTTTTCACCAATAAAAAACAACAAAATAAACTAACCAGTATTATCTTTAGGCCGACACGTTGATGATGTGTTCGAGCGCGTATCCGTTTGCGACACTTCCCGTGATGGTACACAACTCGCACGTGAAACCGTCTGAGAAAACATTATCGTCGTCATTGTACGTATAACCGTCCATTCCCGTCCCGTATTCTTGGTTGACTTGCACGACGGCGCTGTTCGTCGCTTCAGGAAATGCGATTTGCGTAACCAGTAGCGAACTGCCCGACGCATTGTAAACATGCACGTGAATATGCGTCGCACGGCCGTTGTACCAACCCGGAAAGATCGAGGTGAAGGAAACCTCTCCGGCCGAGTTGGACGTTTGCCGGCCGCGTAAAAAGTGTACGTTCGTGTAGTTTATGGATTGCATTTGCGTGCCTCCGTATTCCGAATAATTGCCGTCGGCGTCGCAATGCCAGATGTCGACGATGGCATTTTCAAGCGCGTTGTAATCGTCGTTCTTATTGAGCAACGCGATCGTGATGTCGAGCAAAACACCTTCTCGATCGCCGCGGATGTCGGTCGTGACCAATGAGGACGGCGTGTGCGTCGGGAACGGGCCTTCAGTTTCAGTCGGGGTCGTGACGCAATCAGACGGATCGCCCGTATCGATCACGCCGCTGTCGTTCGAGGCCGAACTGTCTTCGTTTCCGCAAGCCGCCAACGTCGGGATCATCGCAGCGCTCAGGCCAAAAAGGCCAAGTCCTCGTAAAAATTGCTTTCGTTCCATGATGCGGTGGTTTGGGTATAGAACAGCAAACGAAAACAGAAAATTGTATACGCGTTTACAATTGAGGCAAACGAAAAGATTCTTGAGGTAAAAATATGTTAAAGAGTTATTCCACGGCGATGATCGCTTTAGGAAGCAAACGTTCGACGAAACTCGCGTATGCGCTTTCGGACGGATGCAGACCGTCGGACGCGACCAAACTCGGATACATCAAACCTTGCCTAGTGATGTCAGTAATATCGACAAATACGATTCCGTTGGTTTCGCAATACGATTGGGCGAAAGCATTATACTGATCGATTTCAGACGAGATAATCGCCTGGTATTCGGGACTCGAACCTTGGCCGTACGGCGTGTACGCATAATCGGGAATTGAGACCACGATCACGTTGTCCTTGTCGCCCTGCGCAAGCGAGATCGCTGTGTTTACAAGCTGCGGGAATTCCTGCTGATAGACTGAAAACGGTTTGTGTTGGTACTGATTGTTTACGCCGATGAGTAACGTGACCAAGTCGTGGTTGGAATCAGGGTCGTTCGATGAAATGGCCGAAATAAGGTTCGTGGTCGTCCAACCCGTTGTCGCGATGATCTCAAGATTGACTTCGCGCATGGTCTGAGCCGAAAGCGCCGCCTTCAATTGGGCCGGAAAACGACAGGTTTCGCAAACGTTTTGCCCGATCGTGTAGCTGTCGCCGAGCGCGATATAACGGATCGCGTTTGGATTCGTGGGCGTAGGATCGGTAGGATTCGGGTTTGTGGGCGTCGGATTCGTCGGATCCGGATTCTGTGAAGTCGAACCTTTATCGTCGGAATTGCAACCCATGCAAAACACACTCGCGAACAATATGGTGAAGAAGATGCTTTTCATACCTAAATATACGCGGTTTTGGCCGATGTAGTTTTTCGGCATAAAAAAAGCGGGAACAAGTCCCGCTTTCAAATATGATCAGATCACTATTAGTTTTTCATGAAACGCAACGTTTTTTGCGCGCTTCCTACAGTAACTTTTACGAAATAAACGCCGTTGGAGAATTCTGAAGTCGGGATCGTCAAGTCAGCATCGCTCGCGATAACTTTCTTGGCGACGATTTGTCCAAGCGTGTTGAACACTTCATACGACGACGGCAAATCTCCTTGAGTACCGATAGTCACAAACGTCTGGGCCGGGTTCGGATACAAGTTCATGCCTTGCAATTTGTCGAACGAATCAGCTGACAACGCCGCGCATTTGTTGGAAGTCGTGAGCGTCGAACGACGTGGCGAGTTCTGCAATACCGCAAGCATTCTTGCTTTTTGGTTCAGCGTGAAAATGTTCATACAGATATCGTTCGTATAATCCATGTAGTTCTCGACCATGTCGTTTCCGGCGGCTAGCGCACATGAATTAACGACCGTATCGCAGTAATAATTCTCAGTTGAAGCGGCAGGCGTGTCTGGGCAATAATCTTTTGCGCTGTCGGTCGCGTTTACAGTACATGAGCTGTTGTCGCCCCAAATATGGCGAAGACCGAAGAAATGCCCGATTTCATGCGTTGCAGTACGTCCTTTATCATAATCAGTATAATAAGATCCCGGAGCGTAATCGGCAGAACCGAAACAACGCCAGTCGATGATCACACCGTCAGTCGTAGCACCGCCGCCGATCGGATTAAGCCCGCCAAGTCCTGAATTGTCAGGAAATTGTGCGTAACCCAAAATTCCGTACATCTCAGCCGATGAATTCGAGCTGAACTGGCAAACCCAGATATTGAAATATTGCGTCGGATCCCAGATCGTATTCGGTTTCAAATTCGTTTCGATGCTTGATTCGGTCGCCCATTGCGCCAAACCGAGGTTTACGCGGTCGATGCCGTTCGTGGCAGTTCCGTCAGGCTTTTGCTGAGCCATGCAAAACTGTACTTCAACGTCAGCTCCGACAGCATTCGTATTGTAACCCGGCGTACCAAAGACACGACGGAAATCATTGTTAAGCACCGTGATTTGCGAAAGAACGCGGGCATCTGAAATGTTTTCGCTTGTTCCGACAGCGTCGCCATTATGGATTACGTGCACGACGACCGGAATCGTTACGACTACGTTTACGCTTTTTCCGCTGGCCATTCTCTGTTTCGCTTCTTCGATTTTTGGAGCGATCCACGCTTCGAATTCCGCTTCGGTCGCACGACCTGATATTTTTTCCTGAAGTGATTGTTCATATTCCGATGAAACACAACGAACCAATCCATTCGATGGGTTGATACTGTTAACGGGCTTTCCGAAAACCGTGCGCGAGGTTTGCGCGAATGATGCGATCGACACCAAAAGGAAAAGCACCGATGTTAAAGTAAAACGATTTCTCATAGACGTGATTTAAGTAAGGGCGCAAATCTAATTTTTTAGTTGGAAAAAACAACCTAAAAGAGGTTAAATCTGCTATTTAAGAGGTGAAAAAATTAAGCCAACTCGGGCTTCATCGTGATTTGCTGCTCGATTGCATTCCACAAACCGATGCGTTTTTCGAGCGCCTGTACAGAAATTTCCTGCACTTCCTTCCATTTTTGAATATCGTCACCGCACAATTCGTCGATCATCTTCATCGCCATCGGGCCGTGTTCGTCGGCATCGAGTTCGATGTGGCGTTCAAAGTAATATACGAGTTGCGACAAATCGGTCTCGGGGAATTGCGCCTGAAAATTCTTGAGGATCTGCGTGAACATATCGGGAATCAAATCTTCGCGCCCGAATGTGAACGCGGCGGCGATCTTGTGCGATTTGCCTTCCTCAATCACGCGGAACGTGAAATCGAGAAACGCCTTCACATCGGCGTGTAAATTACTGCGCTTGATCGCGACGAATTCGTTGTGCAGGGCGAAGATTTCCTCGATGAACAATTCAACTTCCAATGTACTCGCTCCGCAGGATTTCATCGCTTCGAGGTACATTTCGAAATGACTTTTGCGCGTTCCGTCGATCGCAAGATCCGACTCCTCGGCGAGCACGATCTCGTTGATCAAATATCTCGTTTCAGGATTCTTGGTCGCGAACCAAGGTGTTGTCGTACACGTGAGTTTCTGTTGCAACGCCTTCAAAAGAGACATGAAATCCCACACGGCGTACACGTGATTCTCGAGAAAAATGTGCAGATCCTCGACGGTTTTAATCTTGTTGTAAAGCGGATGTTGTAATAGAATATCTTTCTGCGGTTGAATGGCCGCATTGATTGTAGCAATGTTCATGAAGCGGTATTTAGGTCAAAAGTAAAAAAACGTGTCTGGAAATTACGACGGTTCGATAGGATTAACATACATCGTTTTAGCCACCGAAGCGATAATTCGTTGTTGCTCAAAGATTTCAAACCAAACTTTTATGATATACGGTTTTTTGGAGATTGAGGTTTTTGCCTAGCCCGGATACAAGCGGCTAGCCTTTTGAAAAAAGACATTAGCTTTTGCGGCGTTTTGATGGCGACCAAAGTAAGCCCATCAAAAACGCTTGCAAAATCTATGACTTTTGAGAAAGCTAATAGCGGTAGCCGGAATAGCTTCGAATAAAAAAACGAAGAACATCCAATAAAAATGTCCTTCGTTTTTTGCTTTTCGCAATTGTCTGTTACAGACTACTTAAACGCCGGAAACCCGGTAATATCCGCACCCGTAATCAACAAGTGAATGTCGTGCGTTCCTTCATATGTAATCACCGATTCTAAGTTCATCATGTGGCGCATGATCGAATATTCGCCCGTGATGCCCATTCCGCCAAGGATTTGACGTGCTTCGCGTGCGATATTGATCGCCATGTCGACGTTGTTGCGTTTCGCCATCGAAATCTGTGCGGTTGTCGCGCGACCTTCATTCCTCAAGACGCCGAGACGCCACGTCAATAATTGTGCTTTGGTGATTTCGGTGATCATTTCGGCCAATTTCTTTTGCTGCAATTGCGTCGCTCCGATAGGTTTATCGAACTGGATGCGCTCCTGAGAATAACGCAAAGCCGTGTCGTAACAATCCATCGCGGCTCCGATCGCGCCCCATGCGATGCCGTAACGGGCCGAGTCGAGACAGCCTAGCGGCGCGCCGAGACCCGATTTATTTGGTAGCAGGTTCTCTTTCGGAACTTTTACATTGTCGAAAATAAGTTCGCCCGTAGCCGATGCGCGCAACGACCATTTGTTGTGCGTCTCCGGTGTCGTGAAACCTTCCATGCCGCGTTCTACGACGAGCCCGTGGATGCGGCCCGATTCGTCTTTCGCCCAAACTACGGCGATATCGGCGAATGGAGCATTTGAAATCCACATTTTGGCGCCATTCAAAAGGTAGTGGTCGCCTTTGTCTTTAAAGTTCGTGGTCATTCCGCCGGGATTCGAACCGTGATCGGGCTCGGTCAGGCCGAAACAGCCGATGAATTCTCCCGAGGCTAATTTCGGAAGCCATTTCATACGTTGTTCCTCGTTCCCGTATTTCCAGATCGGGTACATGACGAGCGACGATTGCACCGACGCAGTCGATCGGACGCCTGAATCGCCTCGCTCGATTTCCTGCATGATCAAGCCGTAGGAAATCTGGTCGAGGCCCGCGCCTCCGTATTCTTCAGGAATGTATGGACCGAACGCACCGATTTCGGCGAGGCCGTTTATGATCTGTTTCGGGAATTCGGCTTTTTGCGCGTAATCCTCGATGATTGGCGAAACTTCGCGCTTTACCCATTCGCGGGCGGCGTCGCGCACCAATTTGTGCTCGTCGTTCAATAAATCGTCGAGGTTGTAGTAATCGGGCGCTTGGAACAAGTCTGGCTTCATGGAATCAAGTTTTTAACGCGGCAAAAGTAAGGAAGATTATGGGAACGGCAAGGTTACGAAACCGATTTCGTGGAAAGTTTTGGTATGGGATTTTTTTGGATTGATTGGGCGATTTTTTTTGGATTCGCAACCCTTTAAGAGTTTCAAACTCTTAAAGGGTTATAAGGTAAAACCCAAATTCCATCCAACACGCCATTAAAACCATACATTTTCCTAAAATCCGCATCAATCTAATGATTCTCAAAATCAAATTCTCACGCATATCAAAACACCAAATCACCCACAACCCGAAAAAAAATTGTAACATCGTGCAACCCTAATCGTTTTGAAACCGTCTACGTTACAAATCATTCAACCAAAACAACATGAAATCAATCGCTTTACTCCTATTTTTTATAGGGTCAATCCACTGCTTATCGGCACAGACGACCGTAAAAATCATCGATTCCGAAACCAAGGAAGTCATCTCGTACGCCAGTGTCAGCGTGAACAATTCTGAGAATCACATTTCAAACGACGAAGGTTTCTTCACGATTTCAGCCGCAAACAGCAATCCTGATGCGGTTGTCCTGGTCTCGTTCTTCGGGTATGCGGGAAGACAATTGACCGTGGGCGGCATCACATCGAACAATTCAGTCATCGCGTTAAAACCGACTCCCATCGAACTCGACATGGTCAACGTTTCCGGGCCGCCCGACGCAAAAGTGATCATGGCCGAAGTCAAAAAGAACCTTTCCCGCAATTATGGAAATTCGAAACAACCTGTGAAAGACAAACTTTTTATCAGGAAATCGACCTCGTTCGCACCTAAAATCCTTGATCTCGAAATCACCGAATCGTCGGGCTTCACAAAAAACAACTTGAAGACAATCAATTCTGAAGTCACGGCCTTTACGTCAAAATTAGTGTCAAGCCCGCCGCGCGTCTTCATCGACATGCTTTGCAACTATTACAATTCCCCAACAAAATCCACTACCGATGGAAAAACGCTTTCATCCAAACTCGATGTCGTAAAAGCCACGACCCTGAAAGATGAAACGCGTATGAGTTCGCTTGACGATATTGAAAAAGTAACGACTGATCTGTTCCTTAAACATTTGGATTCGACAAAATACTATCGCTTTAAAAGTGGTTGGTTCGGAACAAAAGACACGATTTCGATGCGCAAGGACTTCAACAAGAAAAAGAAAAAGAATAAGGAAGTCAGGAATGAGCTTACGCACGCCAAGACTTCGGTTACTAATTTTACGACCGATCAGAACTTCCTGAACAGCCCGAGCCTGGATTTCATAAAAGAAAGCGACATATATGAGTACAAGTATGAAGGATCGGTCTATATGAACGATGGAAATTTCGCCTATGTCTTGACGTTCAAGCCGCGCAAAGGCCGTGCGAACTACAAGGGCAAAATTTATGTTTCCGACAGTGACTTCGCCGTATTGCGCGCCGACTATTCCTTGTACGAAGGCCGAAAACTCAACAGCGTGAACGTGAAATTATTGCTCGGTGTGAAAACGGCCCAAAATATCAGCCGTGGCACGATTATCTACAAACCCAACAAAGACGGCGAGGGTTATTTCTTGCAATATGCTTCGGAAGAAAGCGGCCAGTACATATATTTGAACCGACCGTTGAAATTCATAGAACTCGCCAAGTCAGACAAGGATGTTTTCGCGCTCGACGTAAAAATCGAAGGCAATATGTTCGAAAAAACCGAATATCTCAACGTGAACCGAAGCGAGATCGCCAGTGCCGATTTCGACGCAGTGAAAGAGGAGAATTTCACCTACCAGAAAATACGAAAATACGACGCGAGTATCTGGAAGGACAATGCCGCGATCGAGCCGCTTGAAGAAATGAAGCAGTTCAGTGTTCCTATTGACAATTGATCAGGATTTTAAATCCAGATAAAAGCCTGAAGTCAGGTTGATGTATTCGGTCGTGTAACGATGCCGCGAGGTTTCGATGACCAATTCATCAACCTGAATTTCGTTTTGGGTTCTTGAGAATGCGATCAGGGTTCGTTTGATTTCCGAATCCGGCGTTCCTTTCACACGCGTAATTTTAATCGGGAACAACTCTTCATTTTGTGCAAGTGCGATGAAATTTTGCTCTTCCTTAAACGGAACTATGACGCAAAAAATTCCTTCGTCCGACAGCAAGACACCGGCCGCTTCGACCAAATCTCCAAAAGGCAACGATTGGTTTTGTCGCGCGTTATCTCTGGATTCATTTCCCGATGAAACACCTTCGGAATAAAACGGCGGATTGGAAACGATCAAATCGTATTCTTCGTCCTCGAGTTCGTCCATGAAATCGTCGAGCGACGCGTGAAAGCAAAAAAGACGATCGTTCCAAGGCGATTGCTCGAAATTCTCAACGGCTTCTTCAAATGCATTCCCGTCGATTTCAAGCGCTTCGATGATTTCGGCCGATGTACGTTGGGCGAGCATCAACGCAATCAAACCTGTTCCTGTTCCGATGTCGAGTATTGAAAATGGATCATGATCAATTAAAGCCCACGCGCCAAGCAAAACCCCGTCGGTACCGACTTTCATTGCGGCTTTTTCCTGACGCACGGCGAATTGCTTGAAATTGAACATCTAGTCGATGGCTTTTACTACGGCTTTTTCAGCTTCTTTGCGCGTGCCGTCGAAACCGTCGACACCTGAAACCGTGGTGTATTTCAACACGTACTTTTTGCCCGGATTCATGCGTTGGTAAACCGACTGGACCATCAAGGTCGCCTCGTGATACCCGCAAAGGATGAGTTTTAATTTTCCGGGATACGTATTCACATCGCCGATCGCGTAAATGCCTGAAATGTTGGTTTGGTAGTCGAGTGCATTGTTAACCTTGATGGCGTTCTTCTCGATTTCCAATCCCCAATTTGCGATCGGGCCGAGCTTCGGAGTCAATCCAAAAAGCGGGATGAAATGGTCGGCGGCGATATTGCGGTGCGCGCCATTTTCGTCTATGTCGATGGATTCGAGTTTCTCTGCTCCGTTGAGCCCGACGACTTCAGCCGGCGTGATGAGTTTTATTTTACCGGCATGTTTGAGTTCCTGGACTTTCTCGACCGAATCGAGAGCGCCGCGGAATTCATTGCGTCTGTGGATCAGCGTGACTTCTGATGCAACGTTCGCGAGGAATACGCTCCAGTCAAGAGCCGAGTCGCCTCCGCCCGCGATCACGACGCGTTTCCCACGGTATTTTTCAGGATCTTTCACGAAATATTCGACGCCTTTGTCTTCGTAGAATTCGATGTCTTCAATAACGGGCTTGCGTGGTTCGAAACTCCCCAAACCACCCGCGATCGCGACGGCGTTGCAATGATGTTGGGTTCCTTTGTTGGTTGTGACGATGAAGGTTCCGTCCTCGAGCGTTTCTATGGTTTCAGCGCGTTCGCCCAATGTGAATCCGGGTTCGAACTGCTTGATCTGTTCCATCTGGTTCTTGATCAGGTCGCCTGCCAGCACTTCAGGAAATCCGGGGATGTCGAAAATGGGTTTCTTTGGATAGAGTTCTGAAAGTTGACCGCCGATTTGTGGCAAAGCGTCAATTATGTGGCATTTCAGTTTTAAAAGTCCTGCTTCGAAAACGGCGAACAATCCGGTTGGGCCGGCGCCGATGATAAGTATGTCGGTTTTGATCATTTTTCTTTTGAACATGGCCTCGGAGTTTGATTTATGTAAAATTCCGGTATTCCTTTGGCCGAGGTTATGATATTTATCAGTTGGACGAAATCGCGCCGATAATCCGCACCCGCGTGAGGGATTTTAGCGGAAATCCTTTTGGTCAACAAACCAAAAGATTGCAGCGGAAGCCCGACGGCGGCGAACTGCTATTGCTTTTGTAACTGCGACTTGACGCCGCCGGCACGCCCAAAAAATTTAAGCGATGTTGGTAACCGTTTCGATTTGTGGCGCGTATTTTTTGATCGTCGTTTCGACTCCGGCCCTCAACGTCATCTGGTTCACGCTGCAGTTTGTGCAGGCGCCTTGCAAACGCACGGTCACGTGTTTGTCGTCGTCGATCGAAACGAGTGAAATATCGCCTCCGTCGCTGTTCAAAAACGGTCGGATTTCTTCGAGCGCCTTTTCTACGGTTTGGGTTAATTCGGTTGTATTCATAGTTTTATTTAAAGGTTTAAAGATTTAAAAATTGAAAGATTCGGTGTCATGATAACCGAGTCTTTAATCTTTTAATCCTTTAATTTTTCAATCTTTCAATTCTTCTTAACGGCAGAACATCCCGCCATCGTCGTGATCTTGATCGCTTCGGTCGGCGGAAGGCTTTCGTTGCGGTTCACGGTTTCCTGCACGACGTTGCGCGTGACTTCCTCGAAAATGCTTTCGATGACCGACGCGGTCTGCATCGCTGCGGGACGACCGTAATCACCGGCTTCGCGTATCGATTGTACGAGCGGCACTTCGCCAAGAAACGGAACGTTCAGATCCTGAGCGAGGTTTTTAGCACCTTCTTTGCCGAAAATGTAATACTTGTTATCAGGCAATTCCTCGGGCGTGAAATAAGCCATGTTCTCAATGATTCCCAAAACCGGCACTTGTATCGCATCGCTGAGGAACATCGAAACGCCTTTCTTGGCATCGGCCAATGCAACGGCTTGTGGCGTGCTGACTACGACCGCGCCCGTGATCGGCAGTGATTGCATGATGCTCAAATGGATGTCGCCCGTGCCCGGCGGAAGGTCGATGAGCATGAAATCGAGATTGCCCCAATCGGCGTCGAAAATCATCTGGTTCAGGGCTTTCGATGCCATCGGTCCGCGCCAGATGACGGCTTGGCTCGGCGCCGTAAAAAAACCGATCGACAATATTTTGATGCCGTAGCTTTCTACGGGTTTCATTTTCGATTTTCCATCGACGGTGACCGAGATTGGTTTTTCCATTTCGACGTCGAACATGATCGGCATGCTCGGCCCGTAAATGTCGGCGTCCAGAATCCCGACGTTGAAGCCCATTTTGGCCAACGTCACGGCGAGATTCGCGGTTACCGTAGATTTCCCGACACCGCCTTTGCCTGAAGCGACTGCGATGATGTTCGAGATTCCGGGAACGGCTTTGCCTTTGATCTGGTTCTCGGTTCCTTTCTCGGGAACTTCGACTTTGGAATTGACTTTTACGTTGATGTCGGGCGAGAACGTTTCATGGATCAGTTTCTTGATGTCGTCTTCGGCTCTTTTGCGGATATGCATCGCGGGCGTTGACAAAACCAGGTCGACTACGACCTCGTCGCCGAACGTGAGTACGTTTTTAACGGCTCCGCTCTCTACCATGTTCTGGCCTTCTCCGGCTATGGTAATGGTTTCGAGCGCTTTCAGTATTTCTTTACGGTCTAATTTCATAGGATTGCGACAGTCTTTATTAAGACTGATTTCAGATTGCAAAGATAATTGACAAATCACAATTGGCAATTGATAATTGGGTAATTAATAGTTAATAATTGAAAACTCTTCGGCGTTCATGCGAAAGTGATAATTGCCGACCGCAACGCAACGTTTTCTGATCGCCTTTAACCGCTTTGCGTCAGTTCGGTTTGATTTAAAAAATTCGTCAAATTTCACATCGACCTCATCAACCGCAGTAATTTTTTTTATATTTTCACGCCACTATCCATTTACAAAACAAACAAAAATGAGAAAAATCGTTTTAACGGCGCTTGTCGCTGCATGCACTATTGCGGCCCACGCCCAAGAAAAAAAGGTTCGCTTCGGCGTTAAAGGCGGATTGAACGTCGCGACGCAAAAAATCGAGGAACTCGGGAGTATCGACCAGGAATCGAAAATCGGATTCCACGTGGGCGGTGTCGTGGAGTTCGCGTTTACTGAGAACCTGTCATTACAGCCTGAAGTCGTGTATTCGAAACAAGGAACGACATTGGAGGATGCGGGAGAAAAAATAGACTTCCATGTCGATTACGTCAATGTTCCGATCGTTTTCAAATACAACAATCTCGGCGTTAAAGGTTTCGGCGTGGGCATCGGTCCTCAGGTCGGATTTTTGGTAAACGCAAAAGCGGAAGGCGGCGGAGAGGAAGAAGACATAAAAGACATCTACAAGTCGACCGATTTCGCAGCCGTCTTAAACCTCGAATATGAATTCGACTTCGGCTTGTTCATTCAGACGCGTTACAACTTTGGATTTACCGACATCAATGACCTGGGCGACAACAAAATCCAGAACCGGGTATTCCAGGTTTCGGCAGGTTACAAATTCTAAAAAAAAAAGGTAGGAAAGAGCAGTCAGGAATGGCTGCTTTTTCGTTTCATGCAATTGAGTTACGTTAGTTGGGCATTTCGATGCGAAGAAAGAATCGCAAGGATTCGAAATGACATTTTTTCCTAAAAGAACCGTTCGTTTTCGGCGCGTATATGAAAATCCCGCGAGAAGAACGCGTCGATTTTTTCATTGAATTCCTTGGCAAAACCAATTAACGTCGCGTGTCCCGAATCGGGCATTATCCAAAGTTGTGCGTTCGGCAAAGCCCTGAAAATCGCGAGCGTGTGTTCTGGCCTGATCATGTCGTGATCGCCGCCTATTACCAAAACCGGCGCTTTGATTTCCGATAAGTCACGCGTTGAAATGTGCGGATTTTCGGCCATCAATTTTTGGAGTTTGTACGAAAGCGAATCTTCAGGTTTTTTGGACGCGCCGCTTTTTATTTTCGTTTCGATTTCGTGAAATCCTTTTTGCATGTTCGTCCATTCGCCGGGTTCGATCGCGGTTTCATCGGGCCACGCATTTGCGCCTGTGATCGCGAGTTTTTTGACTTGTTCGGGATGGCGTTTGGCGAGCAACAACGCGTTGATTCCGCCATCGCTCCAACCGATTACGTCGGCTTTTTGGATTTTCAATTGTTTGAGCAGTTCCGAGAAATCGTCGGCCATCATCTCATAACTCAACGAATCCTTCGCGTCGATCGATTTTCCTTGGGCGCGGCTGTCAGGCACGATCACTTTATACTTTTTCGAGAAATAGTCGATTTGCATCACGAAGTTCGAAATGTTGCCGCCATTGCCATGGATCAAAAGTAATGGCTCGCCGCTTCCGTAGGTTTCACAATACATCTTGAATCCTCGGATGTCGTAGAATTTCCCGGATTTGTTCTTGCCGTAGTCGGACGTTTTTAGCGCGTCGTCATAGGCCTGCTGCGGATTCGGGTTTTCTTTCAACTCTTGTTTCGAACACGAACAAATCGCGGCCGCGAGAGCAATCATCAGCAATTTTTTCATGTCGTGAGCTTTTTGGTTTTTGTGTTTAGGAATGTGATCACTTTTTCGAAATCTTCTTTGCCGATCTCGTCGGCGGCAAGCGAATAGCCGATCCCGACTTTTGATTCGAGCACCATGTTTTTGCCAATCATCCTATAACCTGAAAACACTGACCACAGCATTTTGGTTTCCATCCTGTAATCCTTGAAGATGAAATGGTCGGGCTGGAATTCCCAGATGATTATGCCGTCAGCAGGATAATTTGAAATCGTTTCTTCGATGTTTCTTTCGTACTTCTTTCGGTTGTCGTAAAAATGCAGATGCAACCTGCAACCCCAATACCACAATCCAAACGAAATAAAAATAAACAAATACCCAAAATTGCTTTTCCCGACCACCGCAAAAATCCCAAGCGCCGTAATGATCGCGCCACCAATGAAATAATAATTGCGTTGTTTGAGGACTTTTCCCCACATGTGGTTGAACGTCTCGCGGAATTGTGTGCGATACGCCGTTGGGTTGAACTTGAACTCGAAAATCATGTTGTTGGTTTACAGCGTACAATATATAAAAACGGCGTCAAGCTTGAGCGCCTTTCGCCGTTTTTGATTTCAGATTGCTGATTTTAGATTTCAGATGTAGCGTATGATAAGCACGAGCGCAGCGTTCCTCCTATTCGTATTTCAAATACCGCAAAACATCCACTTTCGTCGCCTTGTATGCCTTCGCGATTACGACCGCGATCGTCAGTGTTCCCAAGACAGCGAATCCGATCAGGAATGGCAGTATCGTAATCTCGACGCGATACGCAAATTCCTCGAGCCATTTCGACAAAATGATGCGCGTCGGAAAAAAGGCGATCGCGAAACCGATGATGCAAAACAGCAAATATTGTTTCGACAATTCCTTGAGCAAAGAACCTGTTTCGGCTCCCAATGTCTTGCGGATCGCGATTTCCTTCATGCGCCTTTCGATTGAAAATGACGCGAGTGAAAACAATCCGAACAATGCGATCAGGATTACGACGACGTTGAGCAACTCGAACAGATTGCGTTGATTGACAAAGGCTTTATACGTTCTCGCGAAATTCTTGTCGACGAAATCATATTCGAACGAATATTCAGGATCGACGGTCTTGTTCCAAAATTTTTCAAGCGACGCCAGCGCGGCTTCGGTCTGCTGCGGATCGACCTTCACCATGATATGGTTGGTGTTGTTGATCATCCAGTCGACGGTTCGGTAATGGAAGAAAATCATCGCCGGAATTTCCTCTTGCGGCCCGTTGATGTGAAAATCCTTGACGATTCCAACAATCGTGAACTCGTGATCGTTCCACTTGAATTTCTTGCCGATCGGATCTTTTTCCTGCATTTTGCGCACCGCCGTTTCGTTTAAAAGCACTGACTGTATCGTGTCGGACGCGAAATCCTTGGATATCTTTCGGCCTTTTACAACCTTTACGTCCATCATGTCGAAAAATTCGAAATCGACCGCCATGTTCTTGGCCATGATCTGATTGTCGTTATAGTCGAATCCCGACGTCGAGTTCACACTATGCCCAAATGAGAACGCGCCTCCCGAAACGGCTTTTACTCCGGGCATTTTTTCGACCTCTTGTTTTACGAGTCTATAACGCGCGACCATTTTTTCCTTGAAATTCGGTTCGTGCCAGTCGTAATTGTTGCGATACACGATATCGACGACCTGATTTCCGTTGAAGCCTAAATCCTTCGTGCTCATAAAATGTACTTGCTCGTACACGATGTGAGAGCCGATTATAAAAAACGTCGCGATCGCAAATTGCATCACAAGCATGCTGTTGCGAATCCAAACGCCGCCTTTGCTGCGCCCGAAATTGCCTTTGAGCACTTTTAAAGTTTCGAAATTCGACACGTAAACGGCCGGGAAAATCCCTGCAAAAACGATCACGAGCACGAAAATCGCGATGAGTTTCAAGAAGAATTCGCTTCCGTTCATCGTTAAATCCTTGCTTAAAAAGTCGTTGTAAAACGGTAATCCGAGTTCGACGATCGCCAACGCGAGCACGATTGAGAACATTGTCGTGAAAACGGTCTCGGACAGGAACTGCAAAACAATGTTCGACTTGCTCGCGCCCATGATCCGACGTACGCCGACTTCTTTCGCGCGTTTTATCGCGCCGGCCGTGGCAAGATTCACGTAATTCACGATAGATAAAACCAAAATCAGCAGCGATAGGCTCGCCATTATGAGCAGGAATTTGTAGTTGCCTTTACCTTCAGGATAACCGTCGATTTTGGAATGAAGGCGCGCGTCGTCCAACGGTTCGAGCGCCACGTTGACCTGCCCGTTCTTTTTGATGTAGTCGTCAAGCGCCATGCCTTCTTCCTTGGCATATTTGGCCGAGATATTTTCGACATACAGTCGCTCGAGCTGTTTGATGACCTTATCCTTGTCGTCGGGATTTTTGAGCCGAAGCAACAGCGAGAAATTGTAATTTCCCCATTGGTCTTTGTTCTCGCGCAAAAACTGTTCGATGTTGCGGGTCATGATATTGGGCGCGATCGACGATTTCGTATCGTTTCGATACACGCCGCGGATCGTAAACTTCTTGTTCGACATCACGACTTGTTTCCCAACGGCTTTCTCATTTCCGAAAATCGCTTTTGCCGTTTTTTCCTCGAGCGCCATGCTGTTTTCGTCGGTAAGCGCAGATTCGGGCGTGCCTTCGATAAATTCGAACGGGAAATACGAAAAGAACAATTGCTGTCCCTCGAAGATTTTTTCGACGAGGAATTTCTTGCCGCCATAATGCACGACTTCTTTGTGATAGCCCGATTCGGTATAGCAATAATCCTGGAGTTCGGGAACCGTTTCTTTGGCATAACGCCCGAGGGGCTCGTTGGAGTAAGGCCAGCTCAGGTCAGCACTTACGCTGTTCACGACCTGGAAAATGTTGTCCTTTCCGGGATTCCATTGGTTGTACGAATGTTCGTCGTTCCAATACAAAACGGCAAATACGATTCCCGCGATCCCAATCGAAAGCCCGAGCGTATTTAAAATTGAGAACAGCTTGTTTTGCTTGAGCTGATACACGAAAACCTTGATCCAGTTCTTTATCATGACAAAGCCGTTTTTTTGTTTTCGACCAATCTGATCGGTTCGACTTCGATGTTTTTTATCTTCTCCACGCGGATTTCGGGTCTCGGCATCTTTGGGATATCGATGTTCACGCCCGACGTATAACTCCCGATCGCCGACGTCACGGCCATCGTAAATCTAAATATGATCTTCGTCATCGCGTTTCGTTTTGGGCGTCCATGAATACGTCGACGTTGCGCTGATTTTTCTTCTCAGAGAACACCACGCCGTCTTTCATGTGAATCGTGCGTTGGGAAAATGACGCGTCGTAGTCAGAGTGCGTCACCATTAGGATCGTCGCGCCTTTCGCGTGCAGATCGGTCAGGAGTTCCATGACTTCGTTGCCGTTTTTGGAGTCGAGGTTTCCCGTCGGTTCATCGGCAAGGATGATTTTCGGATCGTTTACCAAGGCTCTCGCGACGGCGACGCGTTGCTGTTGTCCGCCCGACAGTTGCTGTGGAAAATGCTTCAACCGATGTGCGATTCCCAGTTTCTCGGCGATTTCCTCGACTTTCTTCTTGCGGTCGGACGATGGAACTTTGTTGTAAATCAACGGCAATTCGATGTTGTCGAACACCGACAATTCGTCGATCAGGTTGAAATTCTGGAAAATGAACCCGATGTTGTGCTTCCGGAATTCGGCGCGTTCCTTTTCCTTGAGCCCGATCATCTCGCTGCCGAGCAACTGGTAACTTCCGCCGCTCGCGCTGTCGAGCAACCCGATGATGTTGAGCAACGTCGATTTCCCGCAGCCCGACGGCCCCATGACCGATACGAAATCGCCTTGGTTGATTTTGATCGAAATGCCGTTGAGCGCGGTTGTTTGCACGTCTTCAGTGCGGAAAATTTTTGAAAGGTTGTTGATTGTGATCATATTTTTTGAGTGATGATTGACAATGGATAATTGACAATTCATAATGCAAAATTGCGTATAACTCTTGCATTAGTATTTTCGTTTTCTTTATTTCGAAATGCCGATTATCGGATTGTTTTTGTTTTTTGCTTTCGATTTTTTCTCGTTAACGTTTCGTACTCTGAACTCCGATAATTTTCAATTGTCAATTATCCAATGTCAATTCCCTCCCCGTTTCAGTCCACTTACACTTGAACATTCCTTTTGCATTTTTACCTTTGAACACGAGTCGGTATTCTTTTCCGGCCTCGAGTTCGAAGGTTTTTTTGTCGGTATTCACGCCTTTCCCATTTGAACCTAGCGCAAGTGTCGCTACGTGACGCTCTTCTCCATTTCCCGAAAATACGATTTCGCCTTCACCTTTGGTAAGTGCCAAAACGTAATCGAATAAAAGTTTTACGTTAGCGTCCGAAACAAACGTGATGTAACTTTCTCCGGAATACTCCTTGAATTTGGCCGACGTTGACGCTTCATTAGTGTCGTTGCTCCATTTTTTACTGTCGACACCTTGCGTAAAGTGAGTTCCCGAAACCGTGACGTGTTTTGATTGTGCGCTTACCGAAATTGCAATAAGGAAAAGCGCGATTGAAGTTAGATTTTTCATTTAGATTGGTGATTTTTTTTAATTGACAATGGATAATGGATAATTGACAATTAGAT